>JBBDSH010000029.1:32737-43487 GCA_040905045.1 Gammaproteobacteria bacterium
GGACACAGAGGGTCACAGAGAGGATATTACTGGAAATATTGTTTTGGCTATTGGGTATCTGGAAGGGTTATGGCGGATCTCGCTAAGTTCGCCAAGCCCGCAAAGGCATCATGGACTTTTATCTCTTTGCGAACTTTGCGCGCTTGGCGAGATCCTTATTATCCCGTCCTCGTTTTTTCTGTACTACGTAGAAAAACATTACCGAACTCTGTGTCCTCTGTGGCTGCTTTTGAACTTTTCATTGGCCAAGAAGCCGTAGCCCGGATGGAGCGTAGCGTAATCCGGGGAACCGAAACCAATGCCGTTCCCGGATTCCGGCCGCTGGCCTTCATCCGGGCTACGGGCTGAATTTTAGGGATGAGTGAGGAGTCAGGAGTCAGGCGTGAGGAGTTATAATCTTGCCGCAGTTTGCTTTACTCCTTACTCCTCACCTCTCACTCCTTACTTCTTTTCAGGGTAAAAGGGCAAAGATGCGTGCCTGGGCCTGGGTGCCGTCCCTGACAGGCAGGACGCCAATGATCGCCGTGGTACCGGTGGGCGGTAATGCATCCAGGTTGGCGAGATTCTCGATCTGGAATTTGCCGCTGCCGAGCATGAGTTTATGCACGGGAAAGTCCGTGGAGGCGCCGCGATCAATGCTCAGGGTGTCGATACCGATACCGGCGATGCTTCTCTCCAGCAGCATCTGTGCCGCCGCTTCGGAAAACCCCGGAAAATGCATGACGCCGTCTGCATCCTTTACTCAGCAGTCGTATACCGCCAATCATCGCATTCAGGCAACCTGATGCAGATGCACGTCCCGTTGCGGATAGGGGATGTTGATGCCTTCCTTGTCGAATCTCAGCTTGATGGTTTCGGTCAGGTCCCACAGTACCGCCCAGTAGTCATCGGTTTTGACCCAGGGGCGGACGATCAGATTGACACTGCTGTCCCCCAGTTGCGAGACGGCAATGGTGGGTTCGGGATCTTCCAGGATGCGTTCATCCTGTTTCAGCACGTCATCCAGGATTTTCTTGGCCATGCCGATGTCATCGTTGTAGCTGATGCCGAAAACCATATCCACGCGGCGGGTGTCCTTGTCGGAATAATTGATGATATTGCCGTTGATGATGCCGGAATTCGGAACAATAACAGCCTTGTTATCGCCGGTACGCATGCGCGTGGAAAATATCTGGATTTCCTCGACAATGCCGGCGGTACCACCCGCCTCGATGTAGTCGCCGACCTTGAAAGGTCTGAACGCAATAATCATGACCCCGGCGGCGAAGCTGGACAGGGAACTTTGCAGGGACAGGGCCACGGCCAGGCCGGCGGCACCGACGATGGCGATCAGGGAAGTGGTCTGAATGCCCAGTTCACTCAATGCCGCGATAATGATAAAGATAATGGCAGTGATATGGGCAATGCTGGTAATAAAGGTCGCCAGCATCGGGTCCAGATTGCGGTTGACCAGCATGCCCCGCACGTGAGGACGGGCCTTGTTGGCCAGCCAGGTGCCGCCAAAAAGGATGACGGCCGCAACCACGATATTAATCAGTAAAGCGGAAATCGATGCACCCATGGTTTATTTCTCCGGTTTCCAGGTGTCGGAGGTTTCGTCGTTAACGTAACCCCCGGTTTTTGTACGTGTAATGCGTTTTCTTATTGCAGCGCCAAATTCAAACAAAAGCAAGCCGCATAATACCATGGCGGCGCCGGTGATGATTTTAAGCGTGAACGGTTCCGCGTTCAGCAGATTGCCCAGCGCCAGGGCGCATCCCGGCGCGATAACGGTGATCAGGGCGGCGCGGGTTGCCTGCACGTGCTGGAGGACATAATAGAAAAGCAGGAAGCCCAGTACCGATCCTATCGTGCCGAGATAGACGATGGATGCCGCGGCACGCGGGGGTGTCTCCGCCGGCAATACGGCACCGTTCAGATACCAGGTGACAGTAAACAGAATACCGCTCACGACAAGGGTTCCGGTCATGGTAAACAAGGGGCGAATCCGCGCTCCCACCGCCTTGATGGCGATAATACCGAGTGCGTAGCCGAGGCAGCCCAGCATCACGGCAATGACGCCGTAGAAACTGTTCCGGTCCGGCGTGCCGCCCCGGAACATGACGTACAGACCCAGGATGCAGAGCAGCAGCGAGCCGGTCTTGTGCAGGCCCACGGATTTCTCGCCCAGGAACAGTGATCCCAGGATACTGGTATAAATGGGAGCGAGGCCGAATATGACGGATATCCAGCCGGATGGTATGTACTGGGACGACCAGTAGGCGCCCGTCATGCCGAAGTAAACGCCCAGACCCGAGGCCAGATAGGTCAGGCAGGACCTGCGATCCAGCGGCGGCCGTGCGCGCAGCAGTACGCAAATCAGCGCGGCAACGATGATGCCCAGCCACATACGGCTGGCCACGGCGAAATCGAAACCGGCGCCCTGCGTACTCCACTGGATGGCCAGCGGCGTCGTCGACCAGATAAGGATGACGCAGAGATAGGCTATGGAAACGGGCATGGTTTATTAAGGGGGTTATAAGTATCCCGACATTCCGCTGTGGGACACGCTGTGAATACATCCCCCGGATCCAGTCCGGGGCAGGCTCTGTACGCTCGATGGCCGCATCTCCCGGATCAAGTCCGGGACAGGCTATGCGGCCGACGGTCCCACAGCGGAATGTCGGGATACTTCCTGTCTCATTAATAATGGTTACGCATACTGTTCATTGCATCACCGGAAACGGTATAAAAAAAGGCCCCAGGGTTTGCCTGCGGCCTTTTCATGAATCAATGATTGTTTTATTTACGTTAGTTCATTCATTCACTTCGGGACGCAGACGTGCATATCCACACCACGGAATGGTGCGAAAAGGCATGAATGCGACCGGCGAATTTGAAGTAGCGAATGATTGCATGGCGGCGATTCTCGTCCCTGGTTACAGCAAAGTCAAGCCGGATCCCTGTAAAAAGAATCCCCGCGCCGGGGGCGGCGCCCCGGCGGGGGAAAGAGCGGTGTTCCGCGTCATGGTAAGCGCGGGGTGCGAAGCCGTCCGGAATATCTGTCGGCGAAATGTTTACCTCCTTTATTGCGACCGATATAACGGGTTGGTTGAGGTTGCATACCATAACATCGGGCTGAACACCGCGAGGGAGGAATCAAATTATGGCCAGCATGGTGATGATGCAGGCCAGGAGCAGAGCAACAAGGATCCCGACGCCAAAGCCGGCAACGATACAGTTCAGGGTGAGGGTGAAAAAGGAACTCTGTTTCTGCATGCTCCCGGCCCGCAATTCCGTGGACATATGCTTCATCAGGCCTGGGTATCCAGGTTGAGGATGATGTTGACGCGCCGGTCGAAGATCATGCCTTCCCGATCCTTTTCCGGTCGTTCCGCGGCCGATTCACCATACGCGTGGCTGTGAATACGCGCCGGATCGATCCCGGCCTTCGCCAGGGCATTACGAACGGAGTCGGCGCGCTTGCGGCTCAGTTCCCGATTGTATTCCTCGGATCCGCGCCGATCGGCGTGCGCTTCCAGGTGCAGTTGTACTTCCGGATAGTCGTTCAGAAATCCGGCCAGGCGTTTAATACGTGATCGCATGTCCGCGGCGATGTCGGCACTATCGGTGCGGAAGTAGACGGTCAGGGAGACCCCCTCGCTCAATTGCTCCAGCGCGGAACGGCGATCCTCCAGCTTGACCTTTTGCATCTCCCGGCCGAATTCGGAACGCAGTTCCTCGAGCTGATTGTTGAGATAGGCGACTTCGGTCTTTTTCCTGTGCAGATCCGTTTCAAGGTTTTCCTTCTTCACGGCCTCCCGATCCTCGCGGTTGCCGTACCAGGCGCCGCCGGCGGCTCCGATAATGGCGCCCGGAGGGCCGCCGATGAGGCCGCCGATGAGCGCGCCGATGCCCAGGCCGATCTCGTCTCTGTGACCCTCGTCGGCGGGCGCGGTCTCGGACTCCGCAAACACCGGAGGATTGAACATCATCAGGGTTGTGAGGACTAATACAATGTGCTGCTTTCTCATGATTTTTCTCCCGTTTCTGTGACTGTCGACGGTAATTAAACGCCATGCATCTGGCCGGCTGCGGTTATGGCGGGGGAAAAGCACTGATGAAATATGGCGGAAATATGGAAATGCACCCGGCGGGGCTTTCCCGGCCGTATTATTTCTATAAAGTAGGCAGGGACGTCCACGGGGATTAAAAATAATGGCGAAGCAAATCTCACTTATAGAAGACGAACCGGCCATCCGGGAAAACTACGCCGAGGCATTGCGCAAGCAAGGTTATGACGTGGCCGGCTATGCCGGGAGGGACGAGGCCATGGCCTCATTCCGGCGGCGCCTGCCGGATCTGGCCATCATCGACATCGCCCTGGGCGACGATTCGGAAGCAGGCTTTGAACTCTGCCGCGAACTGCGCGGTCTTTCTTCCTCTCTGCCCATCATCTTCCTCACAGCCCGCGATGCGGACATCGATATCATCTCAGGCCTGCGCCTCGGCGCCGATGACTATCTCACCAAGGACGTTTCCATACACCAGATCCTGGCTCGTGTCGCGGCCCTGTTCCGGCGTATCGAGGCATTCCAGAATGAGCAGGATCGGGGCAAACTCATCCGTGTCAGCGATTTGAGCATCGACACGGATCGCATGAGTGTCGACTGGAAGGGAAACAACATTATTCTGACGGTGACGGAATTCTGGATACTCAACTCGCTGGTCAGGCATCCCGGTCACGTGAAAAGCCGGGAACAATTGATGAGCGACGCCGGCATCTTCGTCGATGACGGTACGGTCACCTCCCACGTCAAACGCATCCGAAGGAAATTTGAAACCATCGATCCGGAATTTGAATATATCGATACGGTATACGGTATGGGTTACAGATGGAAGTCATAACAGATGCAAGGCACAAGGCACAAGGCGCAAGGTACAAGGCACAAGGCACAAGGCGCAAGTAAAACAAGTGTTAAAAGATGAGACAGCCATTTTATGTATGGAGTCACGTCAAAGCTGTGGTTGGTATTGTGTTTCGATATCATCAAAAAGTAATGAAGGATAAATGAACTCTTCGTGGGGATACTTTGTTTGAGTACAATACCAAGACTTTTCTTTAAACTTGTACCTTGTACCTTGTACCTTGCCCCTTGTAACTTAAAATGAAACGTTTCACGATCAAGGCTAAGCTGCTGCTGCTTTCCGTGGCGGTTCTGGCTATACCCTATGTCGGTTTCGAATATCTGCGGGAACTGGAGCGTTACCTGCGCGATTCCCTGGAATCGTCGCTGGTGGATGCGGCAAGGGCCGTCGCCGGTCCGCTGCACGGCCGGGCCGAATTGTTTCCGATCAGCAGGGAACCGGTGGACAGGACCGTATTCGTACACCGGCTGGAACATTCCATTCAACTGGATGGTTACACGGATGACTGGCTGTCTTATCTGGACTGGTCCATCCCCTATGCGGAAAAAGATGCAGCCAGACCGGATCCTTTATCGTTCGGCTTTCTTATCAGCCGTCATCAACAATATTTCTATATTCTGCTTCGTATCAGGGATGAGCGTATTGTCTATCCACGGCCGGAGGCACCGGATGCACTCGAGAATGATCATGTCGTTATGGTGTTTACGGATCCGGGGGGTGAAATCAGGCGCTATTATTTTTCCCCGTCGGCCCCCGGACGCATACGGCCCTTCTATTTCAGGACCCGGGAGGACGAATTCGGCTTTGAGTATCGATCCATCGACTACATAACGAACATAAGCGGTGTCTGGCAGCCGGTGGCGGGTGGTTATAATCTGGAAATTGCCGTTCCCGTGAGCGCCGTTGGTGAACGGCTCGGCTTTAATGTTATCGATGTGGACGATACGGAGCGCCGTGGTGAATCCGTTGCCGTCGGTACCGCGGGAGAGGACACCATGCGGCGGCCGGGCCGGATACTGCAGCCGTCGCCGGAGATCGAATCCATTATTGCGAATCTGGTGAATACCGAGGGCCGCCGTATCTGGGTGCTGGACAACCGCGGACAGGTACTCGCGGGCAAGGGTACCCTGAGCCGTCAATTCGACGCCGATTCCGTCAATCCGTTTTATCGCCTGGTATTGCCTCCCATCCATCAGCGTTTCCGGGATGATCTGTCCGGCGCGTCCCGTCTTGAGGGTGGGGAGATCACTTCCGCCCTGTCGGGGCAGGCACTGGGCCGCTGGCGCCAAAGCCCCGATGGTAAAACGGTCATCGTTTCCGCCGCGGCGCCGGTTCGGGACGGAGACGATGTACTTGGTGCCGTGGTCGTGGAGGAAACCACCGGCGGCATACAGATGCGCCAGCGCAGGGCCATGGCCAGCCTGTTCAACAAGACTCTGGTTGTATTCGTTCTGGTAACGGGCTTGCTGTTGTTGTTCGCCGCGCGGTTGTCTTACCGTCTGCGTCGTCTGGGCGACGATGCCGAGGCCGCTATTGACGAACACGGGCGGGTGACCGGCCGCTTTCTGCCCAGCCGTGCCGGGGACGAGATTGGTGAGTTATCACGAAATTACGCCGCCGTGCTGGACCGCCTGAAACAATATAATGAGTATCTGGAAAACATGGCCGGACGTTTGACCCATGAACTGCGCACGCCCATTACGGTGGTGCGCTCGTCCCTGGAACATCTTAATGCGCCGGGTGTGAACGAACAGGAACGGACGTATCTGGAACGCGCCCGCGACGGTATCGAACGGCTGAACCTGATCGTGACCCGGCTTGGCGAGGCAACACGCCTGGAACAGGCCCTGCAATCCGCGGACAAACATCAGGTTGATATGGTGGAACTGGTGAAAAACTGTGTCGAGGGGTATCGCGGCGCTTACCCGGAGACGATATTCCATCTGTCGGTTGCCGAAGGAAAATGCCTGCAAACCGTGGCGCCGGAACTCATCGTGCAGATGCTGGACAAGCTGGTGGCCAACGCGGTGGATTTCAGCCGCGGTGATCGGCCGATTGAGCTATCCCTGGCGGACAAGAATGAATACCGGGAACTGGCTGTCACCAATTACGGTTCCCGATTGCCGGAGAATATGGAGACACAATTATTCAATTCCATGGTTTCCGTGCGCGGGGAGAAATCGGGCAAGCAACCTCATCTCGGTCTTGGCCTGTATATCGTTCGCCTGATCAGTGAATACCATAATGCACGCGTGACAGCAGAGAACGGCGCCGACGGCGAAAGTGTGACTTTCCGCGTCAGATTCCCGGGAGAGTAAGGCGTAAGGGGTGAGGAGTAAGGAGTAGTTCGTCATTAATGATTCATATCGGTGCGATACTATTTGAAACACGAGCCACGAGCCACGAGCCACAAATCACCAATCACGCACCGCCCTTCGGGCCTCGTCGTTCAACGGTCTTGCAATCAATCCCGATTGTGTCAGTACAACCTCGTAACGGGCCCCGTCCGCCATGGGCAGATAGGCGGCGCTGCCGTAATAGGCATCGACCCAGTCGATGTACCTTGCCAGCGTCCCGAGGAGTGCCCAGAGGTCAAGACCGACCTCCTCGGGGGTCAGGCCGTAAACGCTCTGCGGCCGCTCCCGTTGTTCATTGATGTCCCGGTAGCGGCCGCTCAGGCGTTCCAGACGATAGCGTGCGTCCAGGCCTGCCAGGGTGGCGGGTGCCTTCCATTTCATTATGCGGGCATCAAGTTGCCACTCGTCCCCGTTGAGGCGATAGTTGCCGCTGCCGCCGCCGGCGGCGTTGATTCTGAGCTCGTATCTCTGCGGGCCGACCTGGGAAAAGGCCAGCTCCGCGATCGGCTGTTCGTATGTAAGCCGTTGATATGTATGTAGATTTAATTCAAGCAACAGCAGGATGACGGCGCCGCCCAACAGCAACGCGGCGGCGGTACCCTGGGTCAGAAACGGCAACAGGCGCCGTTTACGAATATGGACGGCGGCCATCAGCAGGCACAACAGCCCCAGCAGGAGCAGTAGCAGGGCGGGCAGACCCAGGACCGGGTCGGTTGCGTTCAGATACTCTGCCATAGGGTTAACAGTTTGATTTAAAAGAGGTTGCCTAAGCTAGTGAATGCTGTAGGATTTTCCTAAAATACTCAATAAAATCCGGTAAAGACAGAGTAAATTGGTAGCGGCCGGGAAACAAATCCTGGTCTGATTCTTTCCTGACAGGGGAAATCAGCCACTTCAGAAAACGGGTGCCCATGGCGGAAGACAAGAAAAAATCCGAAAAGGAAGAATACGCGGACCTGATCAGGCAGCTTATACCGGTTAACGAACTGTCGCAGGATGTTCAGAATCAGCTAATCAATGAAGCCTCGATCATAAAGGTTCGCAAAAAGGACACCATCTTCAAACAGGGGGACCGCGATAATTTTTCCTATTATCTCCTTGACGGCCAGATAGAATTACAGGCCAACAAGCAGGTTCACAATACCATTACCAGCGGCACCGACCAGGCCCGCTACGCCATGGCACAGCTGCAACCGCGCCAGTTCAGCGGGGTGGCCAAGGTACCATCGGTTGTTATGCAGCTGTCCAGGGATTCACTGGATCGATACATGCTCCTGAACCAGGAAAAGTCGGAGGAAGGCGGCTGGGGCGACGGTTCGGGCATGGAGGTGGAAGTCAGCGAACTCAGCGACGAGGATGATGTTGACTGGATGAGCCGCCTCTTGCAGTCCGACATTTTTGACCGAATGCCGACCGCCAACATCCATCAGTTGTTTGCACTGCTGGAACCCATTGAATACAGCGCCGGTGATGTGGTGGTGAAACAGGGAGAACCGGGCGAACATTATTATATTATCCAGGAGGGCCGCTGCCAGGTATCGCGTGCACCGTCATCAGGCAGTAAGGACATCAAGCTGGCCGAACTGGGTACTGGTGATAGTTTCGGGGAAGAAGCCTTGCTCGCGGAGACAACCCGCAATGCCACAGTATCCATGATCACGGACGGGATATTAATGCGTCTGAGCAAGGAGCATTTCAATGATCTCGTCCGGGATCCGACACTCCATTCCGTAGCATTCGATGAGGCGGATAAACAGGTTCAGGCCGGCAAGGCGAAATGGCTGGATATTCGCTACCAGAATGAACATGAGCGCTCTTCCATCGAGGGAAGCCTGCATATACCGCTGAATATGCTGCGCATGCAGATGGATGAGAAACTGGATCGCGACACCTATTTTATTCTCTATTGTGAGACAGGGGGCAGGAGTTCCGCGGCAGCGTTCCTGCTGTCCGGCGCGGGTTTTAATGTCAGCTATCTGAAAGGCGGCCTGGTGAATAATCCGGGGGCGGCGGATCCCACGGATGTAACGGATGTGCCGAAGCCGCAGCCAACCGTACCGGAATCGCAATCTGCCGAGTCTCCGGTCAAACCGGAAACGAAGCCGCCCGGTGATGCCGCACCCGAACCGGCGGCAGAGGAAAAGATGGATCCGGAAGTCAAGGCGAGCTATCTGGAGACGCAGCTTAATCGGACCAATATGGAACTGGAGAAATCCGCGAAGGAGGAAGGAAAGGACGAAGCCCTGGAAAAGGCCCGCATGGAAGAACGCAAGAAACTGGAACAGGAACGCGCCCGCCTGGAGGCCGAGAAAAAGAAGGCGGAAGAAGAGGCGAAGAAGCTGCGCCAGCAGGAAGAAGGCAAACTCAAAAAACTCGAGGAAGAAGCCAAAAAGCGGATAGAAGCGGAGAAGAAGCGCCTGGAGGAGATTTATTCGCGCAACACCGAGGAAATGGAAAAGCTGGAAAAAATGAAGAAGGAGGCGGAAGAGGAAGCCGGAAAAGAGAGAGAGCGTATCGAAAAACAGGCAGCCGCCGCCAAAAACGATAAGGGTGAGGCTGAGCGCTTGAGGAAGGAACTGGAAGCCTCGCGACAAAAAATGGCCGAGGAGGAAAAGAAACGCAAGAAGGAGCAGGAGGAACTGGAGCGCAAGATCCAGATGCAGGCGCGGCAGAAGCTGGAGGTGGAGCGTAAGAAGATGGCCGAAGAATACGCCAAACACAACCAGGAACTGGAACAGGCCAAGCGTGAACGCGCCGCCGCCGAAGCGGCAAGGGTTGCGGCCAAGAAAGAAGCCGAGAAGCTGATTTCGGAATACAAGTCAGAACACGAGAAAACCCGGGCCGAGGATGAAGAACGCCTGCGTCGCGAACGAGAAAAACTGGAGGAAGATCAGCGCAAGATCCAGGAAACTCTCAAGGAGACACAGACCGCCAGGGAAGAGGCCGAAGCACTGAAAAAAACCGCAATGGATGAGGTGGCCGCCCTCAGGGAGAAGCAGAAACAAGCCGCGGCAAAGGCCAAATCGGATCAGCAGGATGCCCTAAAAACTGAAATCAAGCAGGCCGAGGCGAAACTGCACAAGGCAAAGATCAACGTCGCCCAGACCCAGCAGCAGACCATCAAGATACAGGAACAGAGGCGTTTGAACACGGCTGATCTGGAAAGCAACAAGGAAGCGGAAGAAGAGTTGCGCAAGCGCCTGGAAGAGGATCTGGCCGATTTCAAGGAGGAACTGAAGGAGGAAGAGGAAGAACGGGCCGGCATGAGGACCCAGATCGAATACATGCGCCGTATCCGGGAGCGCGCGGAGGCGGCGAAAAATGAAGCGAAAAGCGCCAACTCCGATCTGTTATCGGATATCGAGGATCAGCTGGGCAATAAAAAGTAAGGCGTGAGAAGTAAGGGGTGAGGAGTATCGGTCGTAGCCTGTAGCCCGGATGGAGCGTAGCGGAATCCGGGGCATCCGGGTACTGATTGATTAGAT
>JBBDSH010000029.1:43497-49843 GCA_040905045.1 Gammaproteobacteria bacterium
ACTGATATCGATTGCGGTTACCCGGATTCCGCTACGCTCCATCCGGGCTACAGACTTGTAACTATTCTTCCCAGAGCATGCCTACGTAATTCTCCGCCAGTGACGTCGCCGCCGCCTTGGATGTCGCGACATAACGCAGTTGCGAGAGCTGAAGCTGCCGCTGATAGGTATCATGGGCGTCGAAGGGGTGCATCATGGAGGTCATGAACCAGGAGAAGTGTTGAGCCCGCCATACTCGAACGACACATTTATTAGAATAATTTTCCAGTTTGTCCGTTTCACCGGTTTCATATTTGGTGGTAATGGCATCGGCCAGCACCTTTACATCACCGAGGGCCAGGTTCATGCCCTTGGCACCGGTGGGGGGGACGATATGCGCTGAGTCGCCTGCCAGATACAGCTTGCCGTACTGCATGGGTTCGCAGACAAAGCCGCGCATGGGCGTCACGCCTTTTTCGAATATCTTCCCTTCATTAAGTTGAAACCCGTCTTTGGTCTCCATGCGCTTTTGCAGTTCATCCCAGATTTGCTGATCGGACCATTTGTTGATGTCTTCATCCGGATCGCATTGAATATAATTGCGGGTAACTGTAGGGGAGCGCATGCTGTGTAGTGCGAAGCCGCGCTCATGTGAGGCATAAATCAGTTCCTCCGAGGCCGGCGGCGCTTCCGCCAGGATGCCCAGCCATCCAAACGGGAAAGTATGTTCATGCATGGTGAGCACACCTTCCGGGATGGAGGGTCGGCATATGCCATGGAAGCCGTCGCAGCCGGCGATGAGATCGCAGGTCAGTTGTTGGTCCTCGCCATTGTGGCGGAAATGGATGGAAGGGGAATCTGCATCGATATCATGCAGACTTACGTCGGAGACTTCGAACAGGATCTGGCCGCCGTCCTCCAGACGCCGCGCCACCAGGTCCTTGACCACTTCCTGCTGTCCGTAAACGATGATCCCGCGCCCGGTGAGCTTTTCAAAGTCGATACGATGAAGTTCGCCGTCAAAAAGTAGATTGATGCCGTGATGGACCATGCCTTCCTTCATCATGCGTTCACCGACACCGACCTCATTGATGAGGTCCATGGCGCCGTGCTCCAGCACGCCGGCCCGTACCCGTTTTTCAATGTAATCGCGGCTGCGGTTTTCCAGGATGACCGAATCAATGCCCTGCAGGTGGAGCATGTGCGACAACATCAGGCCGGCCGGCCCGGCCCCGACAATACCGACTTGTGTATGCATGATGGTCTCCCGCTGCTCTGATTGTATATGGACTTTTAAAAATACTGCCCCGAAGGCGGGTAACAGGGAATCCCTCGGGGCGGTTTGAATACAGCATATATAACACAGTTTAGCCTTTCGCCGAAATGCCGGGAATGGACTCAGGGAAGAAATTCTTGTACTTTTCATAACTTTCCCTGGAACAAACGGCGGCCGGTCCGTGACATGGCGGATATGACAGCAATTCCAACCTATAAGCTGTACGGCGAGGGCGGCGAGTGGCCGACCCCCGAATTGCTGCATCATGAATCCATCGCCGAACGCAGCGCCATCCATAACTGGAAAATCCGGCCGCACCGGCATCACGATCTCTTCCAGATACTGTATATTCTCGGTGGTTGCGCGAGTATCCGGCTTGATGGACATGAAGAAGACGCGGTACCGCCCTGCCTGGTTCTGGTCCCCCCCGTATGTGTGCACGGCTTCATCTTTTCCGAGGATATCGACGGCCATGTGGTGACACTGCCGGATTTCGCACTGGAGCGGTTTTTCAATGCGGCAGTAGATTTGGGACAGCGTTTAAATTGTCCGCACATCCTGAATTCTTTGTCGGCGGAAGATGCCGGTCACCTGGACACGGTGTTTCATGCGCTTGCAGAGGACTTTACCTCGGACCGGCCTGCCCGTCTCCTGGCTCTGGAGGCACTGGTGGGACTGGTACTGGTTCGTGCTGTACGGTTGACGGAGGCAGGATATCTCGAAGACGGGGCTCTGACCGACAGAACGGCGAGGCATCTGCGCCGGTTCCTGGAACTGGTTGCACGGCATTATCGCCAATGGTTCTCCATTGAGGAGTACGCATCCGAGCTCGGTATCACATCAACGCGACTGAATTATATATGCCGGCAGAAGACCGGCCGAACCGCATTGCAACTGGTTCATGACCGGGTACTGCTGGAAGCGAAACGGAACCTCATCTATACGGCCATGACCGTGAGCGAGATCGCCTACTCGCTGGGGTTTGGCGATCCCGCCTATTTTTCCCGCTTCTTTACGAAACGGGTGGGTTGCCCGCCGTCAGCTTTCCGAAAGAACCGGGCCGGTCAACTGTGAGCAGAAACACCGTGGAGAGCGGACTTCCTTGTTTCAAGGAAACAGTTTGTCAATAGTCTCAGGAATTGCTTGAGAATCATACATACAGGTTTCATACTCCCTCATATAAAAAATAATCTCGATTCCTGTCCGGAATATTCAGAACGATGGAGGTTTGCAGGATGAAGCAGAAATGTCGTTGCACATACCGCCTGCTGCATGGAATCTAGTTTATCTCCGTGGCCAGCTCATCACACAATAACAGAGCGCTTTGGATAGTACTGCTGTATCTCGTAATAGGCATAGCCTGGATATTTACCAGCGATCATGTCCTCGAAATCATTTCCTATAATATACCTATTGACCTGACTACCTATCAGACTTACAAGGGAATAGCCTTTGTACTGATCACCGCCGTTCTTTTTTATTATCTGATCAAACATGCCATGGCCGGGCAGGGCCGTGCCCTGGAACAGGCCGAAATCAGTGAAAAACGCTATCGCGACCTGGCGGTGCTCTCGCCGGTGGGAATCTATCATGCGGATACAAAGGGACGGATTACCTATGTCAATCCCAGGCTGGTGGAAATGTGCGGTCTTTCTGAAGAAGACTGTCTGGGAGAAGGCTGGATTGAGTCGGTGCATCCGGAGGATCGGGAAGGCATTTACCAGGCCTGGCAAGATTTGATAAATAAGGGTCTGGTTTACAGCGCGATTTTCAGATTTTACCGGCCGGACGGGACGACGGTCTGGGTAATGGAAGACGGACACCCGTTGTACGATGAGCAGGGGAAACTGACCGGCTACCTGGGAACGCTGGTGGACATCACCGCACGCAAGCGGGAAGAGGATACCCGGCGCGAGACCGAGGAACGCCTGCAGCTGGCGGTGGAATCGGGCAATGTCGGTTTGTTCGATTGGAACCTCGTAACCGACGAGGTCTATTATTCACCGACCTGGAAAAAGCAGATCGGATACGAAGACCACGAAATCGGGAATGATTTCACTGAATGGGAAAAGCGGGTCCACCCGGATGATGTGGAGCGCGTGAAACAGAGTTATCGGGATTACATAAATGGACTTAAGGAGGAACATATCATCGAATACCGTTTCCGTCACAAGGACGGTTCCTGGCGCTGGATACTGGGGCAGGCCACCCGGGAGGACGATGAAGACGGCAATCCGGTCCGGATGCTGGGTTCCCATGTGGACATAACAAATCTGAAACAGACTGAAGAGGCGTTAAGGGAGAGCGAAAATCGGCTTTCCTATCTGTTATCCGCCAACCCGACGGTGTTGTACGCATTCGAAGTCCGGGATGGCGAATTCCAGGCCACCTGGGTCAGCAGCAATGTCGAGCGGATCCTGGGTTACACGCCCGAGGAAATGTTGGAGGCGTACTGGTGGCAGAGTAATTTGCATACCGATGACCGAGCCCGTTCGGAGGAGATTGCCAACCAGGGACTGGTTAAAGACAAGATCGTGGACGAATACCGTTTCCGGCACAAGGACGGGCACTACATCTGGCTCCGGGACGAAATGCGCGTGATCCGGACTGAAACGACCGGCGTGATAGAAATCATCGGCTCCTGGATTGATGTCACTGAGGTCCGGCAGGAGGAGGAGAGGATGCGCCTTTATGCGGCGGCATTCGAAAGTACCAGAGACGGTGTGGTGGTGACCGACCTTGACGGTAATATCCTGACGGTGAACCAGGCCTTCAAGGACATTACCGGCTATACCGAGCCGGAGCTGGAGGGTCGTACGACAAGGATTCTGAACTCAGGACACCAGGACGAGGAATTTTATCGGAATATGTGGGAGGAAATGGAGAAAACCGGATACTGGCAGGGTGAGATATGGAACCGGCGCAAGAACGGGGAAATCTATCCCGAATGGCTCAGTATCAGCCGCGTTTATGATAATAACGGCAAGCCTACCCATTATGTCGGCGTCTTCAGCGATATATCCCAGATTAAGAAAAGCGAGGAAGAACTGGAAAAGCTCGCCCACTTTGACCCGCTTACCGGCTTGCCCAACCGCCTGCTGCTGGACCTGCGTTTGTCACACGCCATAGAGCAAACGAAACGCCGGGGCGGACATGTTGGCATCCTGTTCATGGATCTGGACAATTTCAAGAAGATCAACGACGGTCTCGGACACGCAGTGGGCGATGAACTTCTGGTGGCGACGGCAAAACGTCTGCAGGAGCGGGTACGATCCGAAGATACACTGGGACGTTTCGGAGGCGACGAGTTTCTGCTGGTTCTCGAGAATATCAAGCACCCGGAGGAGGCGGGCATGGTTGCCCGTGATTTGCTGGCAAGCCTTCGCCGGCCTTTCCGGCTATCCAGCGGCAATGAACTCTTCGTGGAAGGGAGTATCGGCATCAGTATCTATCCGGACGACGGCCTGACGCCCGACGATTTATTGCGGGACGCCGATACGGCCATGTACCAGTCCAAGGAATCGGGCCGGAACCGGTTCTGCTTCTTTACCAGTAAGATGAGCGATAGTGTCTTCCGTGAGCTGGAGATAGAAACGGCATTGCGCAGGGATATGGAAGGCGACAAACTGGTACTGTATTATCAGCCGAAAGTGGATATCCAGAGTGGTTCAATGACGGGTGTGGAGGCGTTGATCCGCTGGCAGCAGGATGACGGCACTTTCATATCACCGGCGGAATTTATCCCCGTCGCTGAAAGGACCGGCCTGATACATCCGGTCGGCCGCTGGTCCCTGAACGCCGCCTGTCGTCAGATCCGGGAATGGTGCGAAAAGGATATTGAACCTGCCATGGTCGCAGTGAACGTATCCGCGTATCAGTTTCTTAGCGGAGACCTGGTTGAGATCGTGGAGCAGACGCTGGCGGATACTTCCATCGAACCTTTCAGGCTGGAGATTGAAATTACCGAGAGCACGCTCATGGAACGGCCGGAAGATATGGTAAAGGTGATAAACCGTTTAAGTGACATGGGTATACGGATCACGCTGGATGATTTCGGCTCCGGTTATTCCAGCCTGGGTTACCTGAGCCGGTTTCATATCAATGTCATGAAAATAGACGGCAGTTTTACAGAGGGTATAGAGACGGATAATAATAGCAGGATGATCGTTAGTTCGATTATCGATCTGGCCCATGGCATGGGCATGCGTTGTGTCGCCGAAAAGGTACAGAGCCGGGGACAGGTTGATTATCTGATTGAACATGGCTGTGATGAAATACAGGGCCATTATTTCAGCCCGGCATTGCCGCCGGACAAGATATCTTTATTATTACAGGAAAACAGGAGACTCGAATATGTCTGAAGTTTCACCCGCGGGAATGTTACGAAAACCGCAAGTTTTATATATGGTATGCCTTCCGGTATTCCTTGCCTGCATGCTCATGGTCTCCGGTGCACATGCACAGGAGGAGGATATCCGTGCCCGCATAGCGGAGATCAAGCAGGAAATTGAAACGATGCAGAGTGATAATGACCGCCTGAGAACGGAGATCTCTGAACGGGAAGAGCAAATAAAAGAACTGAGACAGAAGATAGAGCAACTTGATGAACAATTGCAGGCGACAGAGTTATCGTCCGGTTCCTGAGCACAGGCTTTTCGTGTCTCGGGCAAACAACCCGTCTGTTGAGAGTTACATAATTGTCGAATCGTCCTCGTCATTCCGGAAGCCTGTGCCGGCCTCCGAGCCGGTACCGCCCCGTATCAGAGCCTGTCCCGGCCGAAGAGCCGGAATCCGGGTTTTGTCTGACTTCCGGCTGGATTCCGGATCGCGCCCAAAAAGCGGGCTTGTCCGGAATGACGGCAATTTAAAGTTCGCCGGTTATTAAACAGGACATTCCTCTGTGAGATCGTCGGTCGCCTGGCCTGTCCCGGCTCCCGTCGCTTCGGCCGGACAGGCTTCGTAAACGACACTCGAAGCCTGCCTTGGCAGGCTGTAAGCCGTGGGTATGACGACAACCGGAACCGACCTGTCGGGAAGCGTTATCCGGCCCCGGAGCCGTCATGCCGGAGGCGCGTTATCCGGCCCCGGAGC
>JBBDSH010000030.1:0-22501 GCA_040905045.1 Gammaproteobacteria bacterium
TTATCAGACCAAAGCCGGCGAGCGGAGCCCTGAATCCGGCGAGGAATGCGGACATGTCAGGGCAGGGGGACCGGAACAGGCGGGCTCCAGCCTGCCTGTCTATGTTCCGCGATGATGCTGGTATGGATACCGCCGCGGACATTGAAACGGGCCTGCAGGCGCAGGAAACGCGGCTCCAGGAGCCGGACCAGGTCGCCGAGCATCCGGTTCGTTACTGCTTCATGGAAGACCCCTTCATTGCGCCAGGACCAGATGTACAACTTCAGTGACTTGAGCTCCACGCACAGGCGGTCCGGGACGTACTCGAGGATCAGGGTGGCGAAATCCGGCTGGCCCGTCTTCGGACACAGGCAGGTGAACTCCGGGATTTCCATACGGATGGTATAGTCTCTTTCCGGGGCCGGATTGTCGAAGGTTTCCAGTTCTCTGGACGGTTCTGACGGCATGTCGCAACGCTCGTTTCACGGAAAACGGAAGGATACCACATTCGTCGAAGCAACCGGATAACCCGCTTGTGTGAAACCCGGGTTAACGGTATTGTTACGCTTCATGCGCCTACGCAAGATCAAGCTGTCGGGATTCAAATCCTTCGTCGACCCTACCACCCTCGTTATCCCCGGAAATCTGGCCGGAGTCGTCGGCCCCAATGGATGCGGCAAGTCCAACATTATTGACGCCGTTACCTGGGTCATGGGTGAAAGTTCGGCCAAGCACCTGCGCGGTGATTCCCTCACCGACGTCATTTTCAACGGTTCCAACACCCGCCAGCCCGTCGGCCAGGCCTCGGTGGAGTTGATATTCGACAATTCCGACGGCCGCGCCGGCGGGCAGTACGCCGCCTATTCCGAGATTTCCATAAAACGGCAGATCAATCGTGAGGGGGTCTCCACCTACATGCTCAACGGTGCGCGTTGCCGGCGCAAGGACATCCAGAGCCTGTTCCTGGGCACCGGCCTGGGGCCACGCAGTTACTCCATTATCGAGCAGGGCATGATTTCACGCCTTATAGAAGCCAAGCCCGATGAATTGCGTGTCTATATCGAGGAAGCCGCCGGCATCTCCAAATACCGGGAACGCCGCCGTGAAACGGAAAACCGTATCCGGCATACCAGGGAAAACCTGGACCGCCTGAACGACATTCGCGAGGAACTGGAACGGCAACTGAATCATCTGCAGAGACAGGCCCGGGCCGCCGAACGCTATCAAGTCCTGAAGAAAGAGGAGCGACAGGCCCATGCCGAATTGCTGGCGCTGAACTGGCGTGATTTGAAAGCGGAAATACAGCAGCGGGAGGAGAAAGTCAGGGAACACGAAAACCGGCTGGAGCAGGGCGTGGCCGAATTACGCAAAACCGAATCGGATATCGAGCGGCTGCGCGACGAACTCACCGGCGCCAACGAAACGTTCAACCAGGTGCAATCCGATTATTATCAGGTCGGCGGCGATATCTCCCAGCTGGAACAGAAGATCCAGCATACCCGTGAGCGCATATCAGCGCTGGAGACGGACTTGCAGGAAACTCGCGAGTCCATCCGTGCCGGCGAACAGCAACAAACCCAGGATCAGGAGCAACTGCAGCGGCTCAGGGAAAAAACCGCCTCCCTGGAGCCGCGGCTGCAGGGATCGCGCAGCGAAAGTAATCAGGCCTACGACTCGCTGAATGAGGCGGAACAGGCCATGCAGGGCTGGCAGGCGGAATGGGAGGCGTTCCAGGAAAACATTTCCGGCTATGAACGCCAGATCGATGTGGATAACACGCGACTGTCCCATCTGGAAGCCAGCCTCGAGGAAATACGCTACCGGCGTCAGGTTCTGAATGAAGAGCTGGACAGTCAGGAGCAGGAAGAACTGGAGCGGCAACTGGCGGAACTTGAGGGGCAGTTGCAGCGGCAGCAATCGGAGTTGCAGGGGCAGAGAAACGAACGGGAGGAGCAGCTGGATTCGGTCCGGGCTAACCGCGACCGGGTCCATCAGTTGAATGAACAACTGGCGGAACTTCGTTCCGAACAACAGAAACTGGCCGGTCGTATCGCATCACTGGAATCCCTGCAGCAGGATGCCCTGGGCGAGGACGGTACCGCAATCAGCGAATGGCTGGCGTCACTGGGACTGGACAACGCGGCGCGCCTGGTCGAGGAAATCAGCGTTGAGGATCAGTGGGCACACGCCCTGGAAACCGTACTTGATCGTCATCTGCAGTCTTTCTATATCGAGGACATCACGGCGGCCCTGGAAAAGCTGGGGGAACTGGAACACGGGCATTTATCAATCCTGTCCGGGCAAAGCACGAGCCCGGCTCCAGCGCCCGGTAAATCGTATCCGCGCCTGCTGGACAAGGTGGCCGGCGCTCCGCCGCTGGCTGATCTGCTGCGGGATGTTTATATCGCCGACACTATGGGCGACGCCCTCGCGGTGTACAGAAATCTGTCAGACGGCGAATCGGTCGTCACCCCGGACGGCGTCTGGCTGGGACCGAACCGGATCCGTATCAATCGTCCGGAACAGGAAGAGGACGGCATACTTGCCCGGGAGCAGACTATCAAGGCCCTGAAAGAGGAGGAGGCGCGGCTGACGGCCGAGGTGGAGCGTTGCAGGGCGCAACTGGATGCGGCCCGCCAGGCTCTGGAAAACGCCGAGGAATCACAGCACAGCCTGGAAGGGGAATTAAACAACCGCCAGGAAACACTTTCCGAGGCGCGTTCCCGCCAGTCGAGTCTGAATACCAGGCTTGAGCAAGTCATCCGGCGCAAGGAACAGGTACAGGAAGAACTGGAGGAACTGGATGAGCGCGAACAGTCCGAGCAGGAGGAACTGGAGACTATCCGTTCCAGGGTGGCCCGCATCGAGTCCGACAAGGAGGCGTTATCGTCCGAACGCAGCCACCTGGCGGACAAACGCGAGCAACATCGCCGCTTGCTGGATGAGGCCCGATCACGCTGGCAGGAAACCCATGAGCAGAGCCACGAGATAGCATTGCAACTGGAATCCCTGAGTTCGCAACGCGCCTCGCTGGAACAGACCATCAAACGCAACGAGCACCATATCAATCATCTGAACGGCCGCTACCGGGAACTGCAGGAAAACCTGGAAAAAGTCACGGCGCCGCTGCAGGAATTGCAGGACAATCTTGAATCCAGGCTTGCGCAGCGCATGGAGACGGAAGGCAGGCTGAACCAGGTCCGGGAAGAAGTCCGGGCCATTGATGCAAAAGTACGCCAGAGGGAACAGGATCGCACCACTGCCGAACAGGCGGTGACGGAATACCGCAACGAACTGGAGAAGGTCCGCTACGGCGCCCAGGAAATCCGGATACGCCTGCAGACGGTTGAGGAGCAGCTTCAGGCAGACGAACATTCCGCCGAGGCCCTGCTGCAGGAACTGGATGAGGATGCGCAACAGGACGCCTGGAAGGAAAAGATCGAGTCACTGGAGCGCAAGATCCAGCGATTGGGCCCCATCAATCTGGCGGCCATTGATGAATACAATCAACTGACCGAACGCAAGACCTATCTGGACAGCCAGCATGAAGATCTGAACAATGCCCTGACCACGCTGGAGAATGCGATTCGCAAGATCGACAAGGAAACCCGAACGCGGTTCAAGGAGACCTTTGATCTTCTTAATACTAACCTGAAAGAGACTTTCCCCGTATTATTCGGCGGCGGACACGCTTACCTGGAGATGACCGGCGAGGATCTCCTGGAGACCGGTGTCGCCTTAATGGCACAGCCGCCCGGCAAGAAAAACAGCACCATTCACCTGTTGTCCGGCGGTGAAAAGGCCCTGACCGCCATCGCCCTGGTGTTCTCCATTTTCAAGCTGAACCCGGCACCGTTCTGTATCCTCGACGAGGTGGATGCTCCGCTTGATGATACCAATACGGAACGTTTCAGCCGGCTTCTGGCCGAAATGGCCAATGATGTACAGTTCCTGTTTATTACCCACAACAAGATCACCATGGAAATAGCCCAGCAGCTTCTCGGCGTGACCATGCAGGAAGCCGGAGTCTCTCGTCTTGTCTCCGTGGACATGGAGGAAGCGGTCAAGATGGCTGCATCCGCCTGATCCGCTCTGCGGGGGTTGATCCGGACAGGGGTGACACGGTTTCGATGCTCGACATCCGCTATCATGAGCGTTACTTCAGGGCTATCACCGCGGACTGAGCAATGAACGATCTCCGTTTGCTTCTCCTGCTTCTGGGTATCGCCATCCTGGCCGGTCTTTACATCCGCGAACGCATGCGATCGCGTGAGGATCCCTTTCCGGACGAGCCGGACACGGATGCGGATTCCCAGGCCTGGGACGGTCTGAAAATCACCGCGCGCGGCGATGAAGAAGACTACTCGGCGGCCCTTGCCGCACTGAGAAGGAACCGTGTCTCAGCGGCGGATGAGGCCAATGAGCCCGTCAAAAATGACGTCCGTTCCGATGAAACCGCCAAAGCCGATGGCGGCAGGCAGCCTGAAGTCTTTATCCTTCATGTCATGGCCGATGCGGGGGAATCCTATCGCGGTCCGGAACTGCTCGCGGCCCTGGAAAACCTGGGCCTGGTTTTCGGCGATATGCGGATTTTTCATCATTACGGAATCGGCGACATGAAAACGGATCGCCCGCTGTTTCATCTGGCCAATATGCTTGAGCCCGGTTATTTCGAACCGGACAACATGGCTGATTTCAGCACTCGTGGTGTGTCCCTGTTCATGCAACTCCCGTCCCCGCTGGATGCGGAAGTGGTATTCGAATTGATGCTCAACACCGCCGGCCAACTGGCCGACACACTCGGCGGACGTGTCATGAATCAGGATCGCATGCCGTTGACGGAAGAGGACATTGAATTGCTCCGTGTCAGGGTGCGCGGTCATGCACAAGACCATGGCTGACAAGGGCGGGAAAAAACAGGCGGGAAAGCGTATTCATCAACTGCGGGAGAAAATCGATGAACATAACTATCATTATTATGTCCTCGATTCCCCGGTAATATTGGATGCCGAGTACGATCGACTCTTCCGGGAACTGACGGAACTGGAACAGGCGTACCCCGATCTGGTCACGCCCGATTCTCCCACACGGCGGGTCGGCGCCAGACCGGCTGAGGGTTTTGCCGAGGTTGAGCATGACCTGCCGATGCTGTCCCTGGATAATGCCTTCGAAGAGGATGAAATGCGGGCCTTCGACAGGCGCATTCGCGAACGCCTGGAACAGAAAGAAATCGAGTATATGGCCGAAACCAAGCTGGATGGTCTGGCCGTCAGCATCCTCTATGAGAACGGCCATCTGGTGCGCGGCGCCACCCGCGGTGACGGCAATACGGGCGAAGATGTCACTCATAATATACGCACCATCAAATCCATTCCGTTGAAGCTGCGCGGCAACTCCATCCCGGCACGGCTGGAAGTGCGGGGCGAGGTTTTCATGACCATGCAGGGTTTCCTGGACATGAACCGGCAGCAGGAAGAAGCGGGCGGCAAGATCTTTGCCAATCCGCGCAATGCCGCCGCCGGCAGTCTGAGGCAACTGGATCCCGGCATTGCCGCCCGCCGACCGTTGACCTTCTACGCCTACGGCATCGGTATCGTGGATGAAGCTGTCGTCTTCCGGACGCAGGCCGATGTACTGAAAAAATTGAAGACGTGGGGGGTACGTATCTCTCCCGAAAGCCGGGTTGTGTCCGGCATTGAGGAATGCCTGGAGTATTACCGCGAGCTTTCCGCACGACGCGCGGAGCTGCCGTACCAGATCGACGGCGTCGTTTATAAAGTCAACCGGCTGGATCTGCAGGAACAGTTGGGTGTGCTGTCGAGGGCACCGCGCTGGGCCGTCGCCTACAAGTTCCCTCCGGAAGAGGAAGTCACGAAAATCCTGGATATCGAGGTACAGGTAGGCCGGACCGGCGCCCTGACGCCGGTAGCCCGCCTGGAGCCGGTCTCGGTGGGTGGCGTGACGGTCAGCAACGCCACGCTGCACAATGAGGAGGAGGTGCATCGCAAGGACGTTCGTACAGGCGACACGGTGATTATCCGCCGTGCCGGCGATGTTATCCCGGAAATCCTTGCCGTCATCAAGGAAAAACGGCCCAGAGGCGCAAAACGGTTCTCCATGCCGGATACCTGTCCGGTATGCGGTTCCGCCGCCGTCCGTGAGGAAGACGAGGCCATAGTACGCTGCACCGGCGGGGTCTACTGCCCCGCCCAGTGCATCCGTTCCATTATTCATTTCGCTTCCAGGCGTGCCATGGACATCGAGGGCCTGGGCGAGAAACTGGTGGAACAACTGTTTGAACAGGGCTACGTGCGTAATCTGGCCGATCTCTATGATCTGGACAAGGAGCAGCTTATGAGTCTGGAACGAATGGGGGAGAAATCGTCGGAGAATCTTCTCGCGGCACTGGAAAAAAGCAAGGCCACGCGCCTGGATCGTTTCCTTTATGCACTGGGCATACGCGAGGTGGGGGAGGCCACGGCCGGTGCACTGGCGGCCCATTTCGGCGGTCTTGAAGCCATCCGGCGGGCGAGTCTGGAGGAACTCATGGAGGTGCCGGACGTAGGCCCGGTTGTTGCCCGGCATGTCCACGATTTCTTCAACGAGGCCCATAATAACGAAATCATCGAACGCCTCGTCGAGGCAGGCATGCACTGGAAGGAGTTCAAGGTGGCCGGCCATCAGCCTTTGCAGGGCAAAACTTTCGTGCTGACGGGAACATTGTCGGGTTTGACCCGGGACGAGGCCAAACAACAGCTCCAGGCCCTGGGGGCACGGGTTTCCGGCAGTGTCTCGGGGAAAACGGATTATGTGGTGGCCGGCGAGTCACCGGGCAGCAAGCTGGCAAAGGCACGGGAACTGGGTGTCGAAATCCTGGACGAAGCCGGCCTTAAGAAGCTTCTAGAGGAGTAAGGGGTGAGGAGTGAGACGTGAGTCGTGAAAACAGTCTGCTTCCTTATATACTCCTCACCCCTTACTCCTTGCACCCCATACTTGACTCAGTCTGAGATGGCTCGGTCCGCATGCTCCTCCAACTGCAGGATAGTATCTTCGCCCGGCACGGAGGGATCGGCGGCGGGGTAATCCAGGGAATAATGCAGGCCCCGGCTTTCGCGGCGCTGCATGGCCGACTCGATGACCAGCGCGGCTACCTGCGAGATATTGCGCAGTTCAATCAGATCATTGGTAAGACGGAAGTTGCCGTAGTATTCCTGTATCTCCCCCTGCAGCAGCTGGATCCGGTTTCTGGCCCGTTGCAGACGCTTATTGGACCGGACGATACCCACGTAATCCCACATAAAACGGCGGATCTCGTCCCAGTTGTGGGAAACCACCACCTCCTCGTCGGAATCCGTGACCCGGCTTTCGTCCCATTCCGGCAGCGGCGGCGATGGTTCCACATTATCCAGTTTCCGGCGGATGTCCTTGTAGGCTGAATGGGCGAAGACCACGCATTCCAGAAGCGAGTTACTGGCCATACGGTTGGCGCCGTGCAGTCCGGAGCATGAGACTTCGCCAATAGCATAAAGACCCGGTACATCCGTATGCCCCAGCTCATCAATGATGACGCCGCCGCAGGTATAGTGGGCCGCCGGTACGACGGGGACCGGCTGCCGGGTCAGGTCGAAACCGTACTGGAGGCAGCGTGCGTAAATGGTCGGAAAATGTTCGATTATGAAGTCCTTGTCCCGGTGGCTGATGTCCAGATACATGCATTCGGCGCCGATTTTCTTCATTTCGTGGTCTATGGCCCGGGCCACGACATCCCGGGGCGCCAGTTCTCCGCGTTCATCGTAACGCTCCATGAAACGTTCGCCGTCCGGGCCCTGCAGTTTCGCGCCCTCACCGCGCAGGGCTTCGGAAATCAGGAAGGATTTCGCCTTTGGATGATAGAGGCAGGTGGGATGGAACTGGATAAATTCCATATTGGCGATGCGACAGCCGGCACGCCAGGCCATGGCGATGCCGTCACCGGTGGCGATGTCCGGATTACTGGTGTAGAGGTAGACCTTGCCGGCGCCGCCGGAGGCCAGGACCACAAACCGGGAGCGGAAGACACGGGTTTTGCCGCTGCGCTGGTCGTAGACATAGGCACCGAGACAGCGGTTTCCCCCGCGACCGACACGGCGGCCGGTGATCAGGTCCACTGCCGTCTGAAATTCGAACAGGTCGATATTCGGATGGTTGCGGACACGGCCCTCGAGCGTGCTCTCGATGGCCTTGCCGGTGGAATCGGCGGCGTGAATGATGCGCCGGTGACTGTGCCCGCCCTCCTGGTGCAGGTGGAATTTTGCAACACCCTGACCCGGTTCCCTGGTAAAATCGACGCCGATGTCGATCAGCCACTGGATGCTTTCCCTGCCGTTTTCCACCACTTTCTGGACAATATCGGGTTTGCACAGGCCCGCGCCCACGGTCAGAGTGTCCTCAACGTGTGATTCGATGGAATCCTGCGTGTCGAGTACCGCCGAGATACCGCCCTGGGCATAATAGGTTGCACTTTCCCTGAGGGCGGCCTTGGAAAGGACCGCGACACTGGCGTATTCAGCCAGTTGCAATGCCAGACTCAGCCCGGCGGCCCCGCTGCCGATCACCAGTACATCATGCTGGAGTTGGTCTGAATTCATAAACTGGGATAATATAACGGAATATCAGCGTAAACCATTGAAAAAATTGATATTGAACCTGGCCGCTCCGGTCGCATCAAATACAGGATCGCCCGGCAGAGGAATTTTCAGAACAGGCGTCATAGCGGGATTCACGATAACAAAACGGGACGATTCACACACGCTTCGGGGTATCAGGTCATGCCTGTTCGCCCGACAGGTCACGATAATTTCATGCAGAAAAGCACCTACATACACAATCCGGGAATATCGGCATGAGCGCCGCTGAAACGGACAAGGAACTGGTGAAACGGGTTCAGCAGGGGGACAAGGCCGCCTTCGATATACTGGTGCTGAAATATCAGTCGCGCATCATCAATCTCGTTTCCCGTTTCGTACGGAACCACGCCGATGCCATGGATGTCACACAGGAAGCATTCATCAAGGCTTATCGTGCCCTGCCGAATTTCCGGGGAGACAGTGCGTTTTATACCTGGATGTACCGTATCGCCGTAAATACGGCCAAAAATTACCTGGCGGTACAGTCGCGGCGGCCCAATGAAGCGGATCAGGATATCAGTGAAATTGAACAAATCGAGGGTGACAACGCTCTAAAGGAGCAGGCGACGCCCGAACGTATGTTATTGACGGAAGAAATCCAGAATACGGTGATTAAGGCTATCGAAAATTTGCCGGAAGACTTGCGCATGGCGATAATGCTGCGTGAGCTGGAAGGATTGAGTTATGAGGAGATCGCCGCCGTAATGGAATGCCCCATAGGTACGGTGCGATCGCGGATATTCAGGGCGCGTGAAGCCATTGATAACGAGTTACGACCACTAATTCAATGACCGGGAAATCAGATATGAGCAAAATCAATCAAGAAGATCTGTCCGCCTTTATGGACGGTGAACTTAAAGATGACACCGCCGGGGTTATAGACCAGTTGCTTGCGGATGTGACCGCCCGGGATACCTGGATGCGCTATCATCTGATTACCGAAGCAATGCGACAATCCCTGCCGACACATCTGGACCGCCAACTCCCCGCCTCAATCTCGGACAAACTGCAAAACGAGCCCACTGTCCTGAGGCCGGCTCGAAAAAAATACTCTACTTATTTAAAACCCGCCGCCGGCCTGGCAATCGCCGCCTCGGTTGCGAGCGTAGCCATTATCGGGGTACAGCAGCAACGCCAGGATGTAACACCCGGACTGAACAGCAATCCTTCCATAGCCGCGGTGCAACCAAATATTCCGGCGGCGAGGCAAATGCAGAATCCTGTCGCGCGACCGGCCAGCATCGACAATACCCGTTCGGCCCCGAACAATCGTCCGGTCGCTGTTCCTCAAGCCCGGGGAGATAGTCTTAATTCCCGTCTGAATAATTACCTGATTAATTATAATGAATATCATGCGGACGCGGGTATGCAGGGTATGCTGCCATATGCAAGAATTGTTGCACATGACAGATATGAATAAATGCAGGCCCGGATTCACCTGTCAGGTTGTCAGTTTCCTGTTATGCCTGCCTCTTTCGATAACCGTATCGGCGGAAAGCGGCGCGGCCAGGGCACAGGAACTTATCAACAAGATGACGCAGGCGGCACGGAGCCGTAATTACGAAGGAGTGTTTATATACCGTTACGGGAATTCCATGGACACCATGCGCATCATCCACAAAGCCGATAACGGAGGCGAACGTCAAAGACTGGTATCACTCACCGGTTCCGCTCGCGAAGTTATCCGCAATAATGAATCCGTGACCTGCATATTCCCGGATGATCGTGCCGTATTGGTCGAGAAAAGCCGTTCCAGGAAACTGGTTTTCAAGCTGCCGCAGCCGATTGAATCCGTGTCGAGATATTATACCTTCTCCACATCCGGGCAGGATCGCATTGCCGGGCGTGACAGCTGGACCGTAAATATCATGCCACGGGATCAATATCGCTATGGTTACAGGTTCTGGATCGATCAGGACAGCCATCTTCTTCTCAAGTCGGAACTTCGTGACCAGGACGACAGCATGCTTGAACAAATCCTTTTCACCCAGCTTGATATTCACGATGATATTCCCGATACCATGCTGGAGCCTGCTCTGACAGGAAAAGATTATACCTGGTACAAAAGTGATGTGAATGATAAGCCGTCAAAACCCGGAAACAAGGGTTGGCGAGTGACATGGGTGCCGGACGGCTTCAGTATGAAGACACACCAGTCGCAGACCATGCCCATGAGCAGGGAGCCGGTGGAACACATTATCTATACGGATGGTATCGCTGTCGTATCGGTGTTTATCGAAAAAATGGATCATGATGTTTCTGAAACCATCGGCTCAATCAACAGAGGCGGCATCAGCACCTTTACCAGACATGAAAACGGCTTTCAGATCACAGCCGTCGGCGAAGTGCCCCGGACAACTGTTGAGAAAATGGCCAGGTCTGTTCTGGCGGATAATTATTAATGAGACCGGAAGTATCCCGACATTCCTCTTGTGGGACCGTCGGCCGCATAGCCTGTCCCGGACCCCGGCTCGTTGGCCGGGGCAGGCTTGATCCTAATCCGGGGGACGTATTCACAGCGTGTCCCACAGAGGAATGTCGGTATACTTATAACTTGATCACACGGCAACCAAAATTCATCAAACCTGCACGGATATACTACCGATGACTTCAATCCCTAGGCCCTCTTTATTTTTCGTTGTTATTTTATGTCTGCTCGTTACCACTATACGGCCTGTTGATGCCAGGGACCTGCCGGATTTCGTGCCGCTGGTCAAGCAGAACACCGCAGCTGTCGTGAATATCAGCAGCACATCCAAAAAATCCGGAAGCATGCCTCCTGATTTCAATATCCCGGAAGGCAGTCCTTTTCGTGATTTTTTTGAAAAATTCTTCGGCGAGGGCCCGGAAGGAAAAAGGCCTCCCAACGAAGATTACGCATCCCTGGGCTCGGGATTCATCATATCCGAAGACGGTTATCTAATTACAAACAATCATGTCATCAAGGACGCAGATGAGGTCATTGTGAGGATGAGTGATCGCAGGGAATTTGTGGCTGAAGTCATAGGCACGGATCGCCGGAGTGATCTGGCCGTTCTGAAGATCGACGCCGAGAAGCTGCCGACGGTTACCCTGGGTACTTCCGAAAATCTGGAAGTTGGAGAATGGGTCCTGGCCATCGGTTCGCCATTTGGTTTCGATTATTCCGTCACCACCGGCATTATCAGTGCCATAGGCCGCAGTCTCCCCAATGAAAACTATGTCCCTTTTATTCAGACGGACGCCGCGATTAATCCCGGCAATTCAGGCGGCCCGTTGTTCAATCTGGATGGCGAAGTCATCGGCGTCAATTCGCAAATCTACAGCCGTACCGGCGGCTTCATGGGCCTGTCGTTCGCTGTGCCCATTGATGTTGTCAAAAGCGTCTACAAACAATTGCGTGAAAAAGGTCATGTATCCAGGGGCTGGCTGGGTGTCCTGATCCAGGATGTCACCCGGGAACTGGCCGAATCATTTGACATGGATTATCCGCATGGCGCCCTGGTTGCGAAAGTCCTGCCTGATAGTCCGGCGGAAGAGGCCGGCCTGGAGGTTGGAGATATCATCACCCGCTTTGACGGCAAGGACATCAGCTTCTCCTCGGATCTGCCGCCGATTGTGGGTGCCAGTGAAGTGGACGAGAAAGTGTCCGTGGATATCCTTCGCCGGGGCAAGAAGAAAACCCTTGGCATAACCATCGCAGAGTTACCTGAAGATGCAGCGCTGGCCGAACGGCGCCGGACCCCGGAACAGGACAAGAGCGCCGAGAATGCACTGAATATTACGGTGGAGAACCCCACCAGTGAACAGCGTCAAAGCCTGGGGCTTGAGAAACAGGGTGTTCTGGTAACATCCGTTTCCCAGGGGGCGGCCAGCCAGGCCGGTATCCGGCGGGGTGATGTTATCATGTTGATAAATAACGAGAATATAGACAGCGTCAAGACGTTTAATGACGTTGTTGAAAAGCTTCCCAGAGGCAAATCCATTCCGGTTCTGATCCAGCGGCGGGGTAATCCCATCTTCCTCGCCCTGAAGCTGGAGGAATGAACCCGGCAGCCACTGTCGAATTCATCCTGTACAGCCGGGAATCATGCCGGTTGTGCCGTGATTTTACGGCACAACTGGATTCTCTCTTGTCCGGGCATGATTACACATGCCATGTTCTGGATGTTGATTCCGACAGCGATTTGGTTCATCGTTACGGCGCACGCCTGCCGGTGCTTGTCGGTAACGGTATCGAGATTTGTGAATCGCGTTTTGATGCTGATGCCATAATGGCGTTTGTCAGGCAATACAGTGGCCGGCCCTGAACCATTACACCTGAAGATGCATTCCACGTAACACTCAGATACGTTAGAATTCCGCGTTTCAAGCGGGCCGGGATTCGGACAAGAAACGCTTTACTGCTCAATCCGAAGGCCGGACGCTAAAATCATAATCGTATAAACTTATTAATGAGACCGGAAGTATCCCGACATTCCTCTGTGGGACCGTCGGCCGCAAAGCCTGTCCCGGACCTGATCCGGGAGAGGCAGCCGTCGAGCGTACAGAGCCTGCCCCGGGCTTGATCCGGGGGATGTATTCACAGCGTGTCCCACAGAGGAATGTCGGGATACTTATAACTTGCTTAATAATTATCGGGATCCAGTATCCCGTGAGAGTTCACCATTCATGATGGATCAAATCCGTAATTTTTCGATCATTGCCCATATTGATCACGGCAAATCGACGTTGGCAGACAGAATCATACAATTGTGCGGCGGTCTGAGTGAGCGCGAATTCAGGGAGCAGGTACTGGACTCCATGGATCTGGAGCGGGAAAGAGGCATCACCATTAAATCCCAGAGTGTCACTCTTGATTACAAGGCCGCGGACGGCAAGACCTATCAACTGAATTTTATCGATACTCCCGGGCATGTGGATTTCAGCTATGAAGTCTCACGATCATTAAGTGCCTGCGAAGGGGCATTGCTGGTGGTCGATGCTTCACAGGGTGTCGAGGCGCAAAGTGTCGCCAACTGCTTTACCGCAATCGACAATAATCTGGAGGTGATCCCGGTCATTAATAAAATCGATTTGCCTTCAGCTGATCCGGAAAGAGTTATGCAGGAGATCGAAGAGATTATCGGACTGGATGCCCATAACGCCATTCATATCAGCGCCAAGACCGGACAAAATTTGCCGGATTTGCTTGAAGCCATTGTCAAGCGGATTCCGCCGCCCCGGGGCGAGCCCGAATCACCATTGCGCGCCCTCATCATTGACTCATGGTTTGATAATTACCTGGGGGTCATATCGCTTGTCCGGATTGTCGATGGCGAAGTACGGACGGGTGATAAAATCAAGGCCATGTCCAGAGGCGAGAGCTATCAGGTGGAAGGAACCGGGATATTTACGCCGAAACGCACTCCCGGCAAGGTACTGAAAGCCGGGGAGGTAGGCTATGTCTCCGCCGGTATCAAGGATATCGACGGCGCTCCGGTAGGCGATACCCTGACACTGGCAAAGTCGCCGGCGGAACATAGACTGCCCGGATTCCGTGAGATTAAACCGAGGGTTTTCGCGGGACTGTTCCCGGTTGATTCCAGTCAATATGAAGATCTGCGCGAAGCTCTGGGCAGGTTGAAATTGAATGATGCTGCATTGCATTATGAGCCGGAGAATTCCCAGGCTCTTGGATTCGGGTTCCGTTGCGGATTTCTGGGCATGTTGCATATGGAGATCATCCAGGAGCGTCTGGAACGCGAGTACGGGCTGAATCTGATAACGACGGCGCCGACGGTAATTTATGAAGTTGAAACCACTTCCGGAGAGGTTCTATATATCGACAACCCGTCAAAATTGCCCCCGACGGATAAAATCCATGAAATCCGTGAACCTGTCATACTCGCCGATATTCTGGTTCCTCAGGAATATCTCGGTAATGTGATTACACTATGTATGGAAAAGAGGGGAGAACAGAAAAAAATGCAGTATCTCGGCAGGCAAATATCGCTGACCTTCCAGTTGCCGTTGAGCGAAGTCGTCATGGACTTTTTTGACAGGCTGAAATCAGCCAGTCGCGGATATGCATCATTCGACTATCATTTTTTGCATTATGCGGCGTCCCCTCTGGTGAAGCTGGATATACTTATTAATGGTGAACGGGTTGATGCGCTCTCGAATATCGTTCATCGGGATCTGATTCAGCGCCGAGGCCAGGAACTTGTGGACAAGATGAAGGAGTTTATTCCGAGACAGATGTATGACGTGGCCATTCAGGCATCCACGGGGTCGAGAATCATCGCCAGACAGACTGTAAAGGCGCTGCGCAAGAATGTGACCGCCAAGTGCTATGGCGGGGATGTGACGAGAAAGCGCAAACTTCTGGAAAAACAAAAAGCCGGAAAGAAGCGAATGAAGCAATTCGGCTCGGTCGAAATTCCCCAGTCAGCATTCATGGCACTCCTTCACATAGGCAAGGAAAAATGAGTTTTGATTTTTCTGCATTACTGGTTCTTTTAACCTTTGTCAGCGGCATCATATGGGCGTTTGACAGCTGGATTCTGCAGCCTGTTCGTGAAAGAAAAGTGGCCGCGGGAGAGAGAGACCCGGAAAAAGGGCAACCCCTGCTGGCTGAATATGCCCGTTCATTTTTTCCGGTATTCCTGATTGTTTTAATCCTGCGTTCATTTTTATTTGAACCGTTTCGCATTCCTTCCGCATCCATGATGCCGACATTGCTGATTGGTGATTTTATCCTGGTCAATAAATATGATTATGGTATTCGTTTGCCGGTTATACACACGAAAATTATCGAAAATGGCAAGCCGGAGCGCGGGGATATCGTCGTTTTCCGCTATCCCGAAGATCCCAGTATTCCCTATATCAAACGCATAATCGGAGTACCCGGCGATCATCTTGCATATCGAAATAAAACCGTATATATCAACGGGGTGCGAATGCAGCAGGAAGGCATTGGAAAATTCTACGGGTCCGGGTCCGGTTTCGTCCATAATGGTCTGTCCAGGCGCAAGGAAATTCTGGGCGAACAAGCCCATGATATTCTGGTTAACCCGGGCTCTCCCTCACTGGAAGTAGAAGCAACTGTCCCGCCGGAACATTATTTCGTTCTTGGCGACAATCGCGACAACAGCAGGGATTCGCGCTACTGGGGGTTCGTGCCGGACGAAAATCTGGTGGGGCAGGCGGTAATGATCTGGATGAACTGGGATTTGAAAAATGGTGGAATCAGCTGGAAACGAATTGGTACTATATTGCAGTAGAGGTGGCCTAAATAGATGTTTCGAATTCCAGTGCAGTTGTCGTTGAAATATGGAGTCCAAGACATTGGCCGGAAGAAAGGCCGGGGTCATGGTGTTTCCGCTCCCCGGGCCGTCCCTGGCCCGGTCCCGCGCTCATCCATGGCGCTAGTCGCTGCAACACCATGACCCCGGCCTGTATTCGAGCCGGACTGTAACTGTACTGGAATTCGGAACACTTATTTAAAGTTTAACCAACAGGGGAGCAGATATGATGACTACAACTTTATACAGACAGTCCGGTATTACTTTCTGGGGATTGTGCTTTGTGCTGTTTTTTATCGGTGTTCTTGTCCTGTTTACGTTAAGAGCATTCCCTCTTTATAACGAAAAATTCCAGATAATGTCGGCCATTGACTCCGTTGTAAGCCGTCCGGACGCCAGTGAACTGTCAGAGTCGGATGTGAGGAAGTATTTCATGCGCAATATCCAGATTACAAACATAGATCGCTTCAATGACAGAAACGTGAAGGACCATGTGACAGTCATCAAACCCAAGAACAGGACTGAGCCGAGAATCATGCATGTTCAGTATGAAGCAAGGAACGACCTGTTTTCTGATCTGGATCTGGTTCTGACCTTTGACGTAAAGAAACCCTTGCGAGGGCCCGTCGCAGGTGAATGATAGTGTCACTATAAATACACTATCAGACTACAAGTTTCATGATACGTCACTGCTTGCTGCGGCACTGACCCATCGGAGTGCAGGGAAAAACAATAACGAGAGACTGGAATTCCTGGGTGATGCCATACTCGGCTTTGTCATTGCGGAGGCATTGTTTGAACAATTTCCGTATGCCGAGGAGGGCATTCTCACCCGGCTTCGTGCCAGTCTGGTAAAGCGTGAAACCCTGGCCGGGATTGCACGGCAACTGGATCTCGGATCCGTTCTGAAACTGGGTCCCGGTGAAAGAAAAACAGGGGGCTGGCGCCGTGATTCCATACTCTCCAACACCCTCGAGGCGGTTATCGGTGCCGTCTACCTGGATTCCAATCTTGTCCAATGCCGTGCTTTTATTCTGGGTCTTTTCCAGGAAAAACTGCAGGACATACAGCCGGAGGATATCGGCAAGGATCCCAAGACCACGCTGCAGGAATTTCTTCAGGAAAGACATTTGCCTCTGCCGACTTATGAGATTATCGAGGAACAAGGCGAGCCGCATCATCGGATTTTTACTGTCCGGTGCAGTATTGAATGCCTGAATGATACAGTGATCGGGCAGGGCCGCAGTAAACGTAACGCCGAACAGGCTGCGGCGCAAAAGGTCCTTGACCTGCTTCATCCGGAACGAACATGAATATGGATAATGAACCGGGCGATGGGCCGGATTTTCGCTGCGGTCATGTGACCATCCTGGGCAGGCCCAATGTGGGAAAATCCACACTCTTGAACAGGTTGCTGGGCCAGAAAATCAGCATCACTTCACGCAAGCCCCAGACTACCCGCTGGCATTTACTGGGGGTGGATTCCGGCCCGCAATACCAGATCATCTATATTGATACACCCGGAATACAGAATCGTTATGACAACGCATTGAACCGCCACATGATGCAGGAAGCACTGGATACGATCGGGCGTGTCGACCTGGTTCTTTTTGTGGTTGAAGCCCTGAAATGGAATCGTGCCGATGAATTTGCGCTGGAAAAAATTGAACAATTTCGTATCCCGTGTCTGCTTGTCATAAACAAAATCGACAAAGTCGGTGATAAAAAAGAATTGCTTCCGTATATAACCCGTTTACAGGAAAGATTTGATTTCCTCGAGATCATTCCTGTTTCGGCCAAGACAGGTAAAAATACGGAGGAATTGCATTCGGTTGTCGTGAAGAATCTCCCCTTTGGCCCACCTGCCTTCCCGGAGGATCAGTTGACTGATCGGAGTGAGCGCTTTCTGGCGGCGGAGTTCATACGTGAAAAACTGACCCGCAAGCTGGGGAGTGAATTGCCTTACCGAATAACAGTGACAACAGACGAGTTCAGGGAAGAAGAAAACCTGATCCGGATTCATGCCACTATCTGGGTGGAGAGTGCCGGACAGAAAGCCATAGTCATCGGCAAGGCCGGTCAGATATTGAAGTCCGCCGGTGAACAGGCAAGGCATGATATGGAGAATCTGTTTCAGAAAAAGGTTTATCTGAACACCTGGGTCAAGGTGAAACGGAAATGGACGGAACAGGAAAACGCACTCAGACAACTGGGTTATAACGTCAATAAATACTAATCCGATTGTTAACTCCTTGATAACACTGCCAAATGTCCATGAGAACCGATTTGCATCCCTGCTATATCCTGCATCACAGGCCGTACCGGGAAACCAGTCTGCTGCTGGATATTTTTTCCCTCAACCACGGGCGTCTGGGGCTGGTTGCAAGGGGAGTAAAAAAGGGCAAACGCGGTCGAGGGGCAATGCTGCAACCCATGCGCCGGCTAAATCTGGCCTGGAGCGGACGCTCGGAACTGGGTACGCTTACAGGGGTTGAAGCGGATGGTGAACCGTACCGACTGTCGGGGCAGCGTTTGCTGCCGGCTTTTTATCTGAACGAACTGCTCCTGCGACTGCTGCATCCGTATGAACCGGACCCGCAGCTCTTCAATACCTATGAAATCTGTCTCTCGCAACTGGCGGGGACGGATGATGAGGGACGGATACTGAGAATGTTTGAAAAGCGTCTTCTTCAAACCCTGGGATATGGACTGGTTCTTGACAGGGAAACCCTGACCGGAGACAAAATCCACCCTGAAACAGTCTACTATTATCATTTTGATCATGGGCCGGATATCAGTAAACTGTCATCCCATGATGCCGTCAGGATCTCCGGCAGAACCCTGCTGGCATTGAACAACGAGGATGTGTGGGATGAGGATATAGCAAGAGAGTCCAAATCCCTGCTCAGAAACATCCTGGATCGGCACCTGGACAACAGGCCGCTGCACAGCAGGGAATTGTACAAGGCCTATCTTAAAAACCGGCAGCCGGCCTGACCCCGTTGAACATGTTATTAAGGAACCGATGTTGTCTCTGTTATTAGGCGTCAATATAGATCATATAGCAACCCTCCGGCAGGCTCGCCTGACCCGTTATCCGGATCCCGTCTTTGCCGCGCAACTGGCCGAACAGGCTGGCGCGGATTCCATAACGCTGCATCTGAGAGAAGATCGGCGCCATATCCAGGATCGGGATGTGCTCCTGCTCAAGGAGAGCAAACAAACCCCTATGAACCTGGAAATGGTCGCCGGGGAAAAGATGATGGCCATGGCTGAAAAGGCCGGCCCCGAATATTGCTGCCTGGTACCGGAGAAACGCGAGGAGCTGACGACTGAAGGCGGGCTGGATATTGTCAGTCAGACGAGGCGGATAGAGAATGCGGTAAAGCGGCTCCATGATGCCGGTATCCGGGTATCACTGTTTATTGACCCGGAGCCGGATCAGATTGAAGCGGCGGCCGCCTGCGGCGCCGGTGTCATCGAAATCCATACGGGCCATTATGCCGACGCGTCCGGGGAAGAAACACGGCAAAGCGAGCTGGAACGAATTACCCGGGCCGTGGAACTGGGACTGCGGTCCGGTCTGCAGGTGAATGCCGGCCACGGCCTTAATTATCAGAATGTCGGACCGATAGCCGCGATTGACGGCATCAGGGAATTGAACATCGGCCACGGCATCATTGCCAGGGCCGTATTTACCGGTCTTGAAGAAGCGGTACGCGAAATGAAAAGACTGATGCGGGAATCAGGATCGTGATCCACGGTATCGGCGTTGATCTGGTCGAGATCCAGCGAATATCTGAAAGCCTGGAGCGTTTCGGTTCACGTTTCGCCAGGCGGGTACTGAGCGACGATGAGTATCGCCGGTATGACAGCAGCCCGCGCCAGGCCAGTTTTCTGGCAAAGCGTTTTGCAGCCAAGGAAGCCCTGGTCAAGGCGCTCGGAACCGGATTCAGGGACGAAGTCAGTCTTAAGGGCATCAGTATTGATAATAACGAACTCGGCAGGCCTTTCATCAGATATTCCGATCCAATGCAGTCAGTCCTGCAGCATCATGGTATTACGCGCAGTCATCTCAGTATTGCGGATGAACGCGATTACGCACTGGCGTATGTCGTTCTCGAAGCAAGCTGACTTCCTCCCATCCACAGTTTTTTTATATGAGTATCCAGGAAAAAGAGACGTTACGCCGGCGTACCTTCGCCATTATTTCACACCCGGACGCGGGCAAAACGACGGTAACCGAACAATTGCTGTTATACGGCGGCGCCATCCAGATGGCGGGCACCGTCAAGGCGCGCAAATCCGCCCGTCATGCCACATCCGACTGGATGGAAATGGAGAAGGAGCGTGGTATTTCCATCACCAGTTCCGTCATGCAGTTCCTCTATGAAGATCACGTCATCAACCTTCTCGACACGCCCGGTCACGCCGATTTTTCCGAGGATACCTATCGTACCCTGACCGCCGTGGATTCAGCGCTGATGGTCATCGATGTTGCCAAGGGCGTGGAGGAACGGACCATCAAGCTTATGGATGTCTGCCGGCTGCGAACCACGCCGATACTGACATTCATTAACAAGCTGGATCGGGAAGGCAAGGAACCCGTTGAGTTGCTTGATGAAATAGAAGAACAGCTCAATATCAGCTGTGCTCCCGTCACCTGGCCGGTCGGCATGGGATCCCGATTGCGGGGCATCTATCACCTCGTGGATGACACTGTCCGGTTGTATTCAAAACAGGACCGGGAGAAGCACGGCCGCATCATTCATAGCCTGGACAACCCCGACCTTAAAGAGTATGAACCGTACATCAGTGAACTGAAGGAAGAAGTCGAGCTCGTCCGCGGTGCCTGTCCCGAATTCGATCTGGATGCCTACTTGTCCGGGAAACAGACACCGGTTTTTTTCGGTACGGCACTGAACAACTTCGGTATAGAGGAATTCATGCAATATCTGACCAGGTATTCGCCGCCGCCGCAGCCCCGGGAAACACGGGAAAGACTGGTTCAGCCGACCGAGGAAAAATTCAGCGGTTTCGTTTTCAAAATACAGGCCAATATGGATCCGGCACATAGAGACCGGATCGCCTTTCTGCGCATCTGTTCGGGTCAGTACCGGAAGGGCATGAAAATACGTCACGGCCGCATCGGCAAGGACATTCAGGTTTCCAATGCACTGACATTCATGGCGGGGGAGCGGGAGCATGCGGAAACGGCCTGGCCCGGCGATATTATCGGCCTGCACAACCACGGCACCATCCAGGTGGGCGATTCCTTTTCCCAGGGAGAAACCCTGAACTTTACCGGTATCCCGTATTTTGCCCCGGAACTGTTCCGGCGGGTACAACTCCGGGATCCGCTGAAATCAAAAGCCCTGCTGAAAGGGCTTATCCAGCTGGGTGAGGAGGGGGCGACCCAGGTATTCCGGCCCCTGGACAGAAACGATCTGATTGTCGGTGCCGTGGGCGTTCTGCAATTCGATGTTGTCGCCTGGCGCCTGCGGGAAGAATACGGCGTGGAATGCAGTTACGACAACATACCTGTTGCGACAGCACGCTGGATTAAATGTGATGACGATAAGTTACTGCAGCAGTTCAGGAACCGGGCATCGGAGCATCTTGCCCTGGACGGCGGCGGCTATCTGACCTATCTGGCCCCGTCCATGGTCAACCTCAATCTGACCATGGAACGCTGGCCGGATATTATTTTCCAGGACGTCAGGGAACACAGCTGAGTGAGGAGTGAGAAGTAAGGAGTGAGGAGCGTACTGGCGACTTCTCCATGATTAACTCAGTAACCACTCCTTACCCCTTACCCCTCACTCCTTACTATCATCAGGATGTGCCGCTGTTGTTGGTACCGGTGCGCGGCAGATCTTCCTTCTCCTGCTCCGCGGAACCGGAGGACAGGGATTTCTCTGTTTGCCGGGGAATAGGTTCCACCGAAGCGTTTGCGGTTTTCTGCCCGGGATCTTCTTCCCGGGAAGTGCTTTCGGCCCCGGTATTCATCGTGGCGGGGGCGTGGGCTTTCTGTTGGGAAGGTTCTTCCGGCCGTGTTTCTCCGGGTTCCCGCGCAGACTCGACCGGAGCCGACGAGCCGGTCGCCGTCGAATGTCGCTCGGCCGGGGAATCGCCCCATCCGCTTTGAGGCTGATTGGCTTCGTTTTCCCGAGGCTCCGGTGACCGACTTGTTTCAGCCGGCGGCTGCACCGGATCGGGACGCCTGTCAGGGCTGCTATCGTGCTGCCCGCTCCCGGCCGCTGCAGTGGTGCTGTCCTTTTGTTCCCTGGTGTTGTCATCACGGGACTTCTGTTGCACGGATTCCCGGTCCTCCTGCTTTTCCTGTTTGGCGGGTACCTGCTGTGCAGCGGTGCTCGTTGGCGAGGCAGGCGTATCCTTCTGTTCCGTGATGTCCGTATGACCGGATTTCTGCTGCGAGGGTTTTTGATTGTCCTGCCGATCCCGGGAAGCGTTGCCGGTTTCTCCGCTATTGTTATTGCCGGACTGTTGCGGATTATTACGCCGGCCCTTGCCGCCGCCGGAACCGCCGCGCCGTCCACCCCGGCGCCGTCCCGATCCGGATGAACCCGA
>JBBDSH010000030.1:22601-49637 GCA_040905045.1 Gammaproteobacteria bacterium
GCCGGGTTGATTACCGCGATCACGCCCCCGCGAGGACGAAGACCGCCGCCGGCGTTCGCCGCCGTCCTTGTCTTTCTTGGCATCGCTGTCACTGCCGCGCGTGCCGCCGTTGCCGGTGTCCCGCTTGTCCCGGCTGGTGGCGGTTTCCGCCTTGCCGCCGGCGGTCTTGTCGGACGCGCCGCCGAACAAACCGTCAATGAAACGCGCCAGAATGCCTTTCTCGCCGCTTTGTTCCGTGCTCGAGGACGAGGGGAACGGCACTTCTCTCTTGATTTGTTTGACTGCGGCCTGTTGCCTGGCCGGCGGAGGTTCCGAGCTTTTCAGAACCTCTTCAATATCGTTGGATTTTTCCCCGGCCAGGTGATAACTGGCCTTTTTGCCGGCTTCATGGGCGCTGTCCGACAGGCGGACCCGCTCGATTCGATAATTGGGCGTCTCCAGGGTTTCATCGGGCACGATGATCAATTGCACGTCCAGACGTTCCTCGATATCCCGGAGCGGACTGCGTTTTTCATTGAGCAGGAATGTGGCTGCCTGGATCGGCATCCGTGCCACCACCTTGGCGGTCATTTCCTTCATCGCTTCTTCTTCCAGTATCCGCAGTATTGCCAGGGACATGGATTCCACGCTGCGGATGCTGCCCTGGCCGCTGCAGCGCGGACAGGGCATATGACTGGATTCACCCAGGGAAGGACGCAGGCGTTGCCGCGACATCTCCAGCAGGCCGAAACGCGAAATGCGTCCCACCTGAACACGGGCCCGGTCGATCTTCAGCGCTTCTTTCAGCCGGTTCTCCACCTCGCGCTGGTTACGATTACTCATCATGTCGATGAAATCGATGACGATCAGTCCACCCAGGTCGCGGATGCGCAATTGCCGGGCGATTTCATCGGCGGCTTCCAGGTTGGTGTTCAGTGCCGTCGCCTCAATGTCCTCGCCGGATGTGGCACGGGCCGAGTTGATGTCTATGGAGGTCAGGGCCTCGGTATGATCGATATGCAGGGAACCGCCGGAAGGCAGCGTCACTTCCCTGGTAAAGGCGCTCTCGATTTGCCCCTCAATCTGATAACGGTTGAAGAGGGGATCGATCTCCTTATACAGCTTGAGTTTGCCCAGGTTGTGCGGCATGACCTGCTGCATGAACTCCCTGGCGCGCTGGTGGGCTTCCGGATCATCCACCCAAATCTCGGATACATCCGTGCGCAGATAATCGCGAATTGCCCGGATAATGACATCGCTTTCCTGATAGATAAGAAAAGGCGCCGGCCGTTCTCGGGCTGAATTCTTGATGGCCTCCCAGAGATTGAGCAGGTAATCCAGGTCCCATTGCAATTCCTCGGAGCTCTTGCCGACTCCGGCGGTGCGCAGTATGAGGCCCATGCCCTGGGGGATCTCAAGGGAACTCATGGCCTCCCGCGCGTCGGAACGATCATCGCCCTCGATCTGGCGGGAAACCCCTCCGGCACGGGGATTATTGGGCATGAGTACCAGATAGCGCCCGGCCAGGCTGACGAACGTGGTCAGGGCGGCGCCCTTGTTACCGCGTTCTTCCTTTTCGACCTGGATGATGAATTCCTGGCCGACCTCGATCTCATCCTTGATATTGGCGCGGCCCGACTTCGGTTCGCCGCCTTTCTCCTTGAACAGGGTGCGGGCGATTTCCTTGAAGGGCAGGAAGCCGTGACGCGTGGAACCGTAATCGACGAAAGCGGCTTCCAGGCTGGGCTCAATGCGGACGATCTTGCCCTTGTAGATATTGGATTTTTTTTGTTCCCGCCTGGTCGATTCTATATCCAGATCATACAGTCTTTGTCCGTCCACTAGAGCTACACGCAACTCTTCCGGCTGAGTCGCGTTAATCAGCATTCTTTTCATTTGTCTGAGTCCTGTATAAGCAGCGCTCCTTTCCTCTGAGTCTTGACTACCGCGCCCGATTTCAGGGCCGGTTGACGGGAACGCCGCTGCGTATTCTTAACCCGGATTACTCCGGAACCGATCTATTCAGTAACACCGGGTCCGGGCCTGAGCCGTTTTGCCGCCCTAAAGGGCGATCCTGGTGACCGGTGTTGACGAAAAACCTGTGCAGTCGCCTGTCTTGTCTTCGGATTTTCCGCCTGCCGCGGCCATACAATGAGTGCCGCCGTCGCGGGCCCGGCTTCAAGTGGGTACAAAGCAGGCTGCCAGCTTAAATATGGGGCCGGATTTCCGACCTTCCAGACATGCTAATATAGCAATGTTGTGATATTGCAGCAATGCCGATAATGGCCCATATGTCCCGGATTCAAAACAAAAAAACCGCAGTCCAGCAGCACCGGGTGGAAGCGGGCCAGTCAGGCCGGCGGATTGACAATTATCTGGCCAGTCATTTCAAGGGCTTACCCAAAAAACGCCTGTACCAGATGCTGCGCAAAGGCGAGGTGCGGGTAAACGGCCGGCGCATACGCCAGGACTACCGTCTGGAAGAGGGGGACAACATCCGCATCCCGCCGATGACCCCCCAGGCACCGCTCTCGTCGGACGCCCCCCCTCCGGATTATCTGTTGACCAGAGTGAAAGAAAGCCTCCTCTACGAAGATGAGCATTTACTGGTTATCAACAAACCGGCGGGGATTGTCGTCCACGGCGGCAGCGGGCGGACCTTCGGTATTATCGAGATCCTGCGCCACCTCCGCGGCACGGAGGAATTTTTGCAGCTGGCCCATCGGCTGGACCGGGAAACCTCCGGTGTACTGCTCCTGGCCAGGGATATGCCGTATCTCAAGGCATTGCAGGACTGTTTTCGCGACGGCACGCTGAAAAAGTGTTACCTGGCCCTGTTGTGCGGTTCATTGGGAAAACCGGTTATCGATGTAGCGCAGCCCCTGGAGAGGGATTTGCTGCGTTCCGGGGAACGCCTTTCCGCCATCCGGGAATCCGGCAAGGCCGCCTTCAGCCGCTTCAGACTCAGGGAAAAGCGGAAACAGAGCAGTCTGGTGCAGGTGGAAATCGGTACCGGCCGCACTCATCAGATACGCGTCCATGCCGCTTCCATCGGCCACCCGGTAGCGGGTGATGAGAAGTACGGCAATCGGCAATGCAACCGGATTTTCAGACAACTGGGGCTGAAACGGATGTTTCTGCACGCATCCGCTGTTGAGATCCCGCCGTTACTGGATCAACCGAAGCTCAGTCTGGAGGCGCCGCTGCCGCGGGAACTTGAGACAATCCTGTCCGGCGGGTGCTGATGTTTTCCTGGTTCTTCTGTCATGAACTTTCCTGTGGCTATCCCCTCAAAAATTACCGGCGGACCTTCGTGCAAGCCGGTCTTTTCCGACGCAGAAACCATGACTGTCTGCTAAAATCGCACCGTTGCAACACAGGCACAACCCGACACTGACGATGACAAGCGGCGCAGGAGCCCAGGGCGGAACCGAGTATGACAGACGACAACCAGCAAACCAGCGGCAAATCGAGCCTCCAGTTTGAGCAAGTGCTGGCCAGTGAAGTGGCCCGTGAACTGCTGGTCGAACAGCGGCGGCACCGGCGCTGGGGCATATTTTTCAAAATCCTGCTGGCCCTGTACCTGTTCGTTCTCCTGGCCATATGGATGTCGGATCGCTGGCAGTTGGAGACAACCACCGGACTGGGTGGCAAGCACACGGCGGTAGTGGACATCAACGGGATTATCGGCCCCGAGACCCAGGCAAGCGCCGATAATATCATCACCGGGCTTCGCGCCGCCTTCAAAAACAAAAACACCGCCGGCGTGATTATCCGTATCAACAGCCCCGGCGGCAGCCCGACTCAGGCCGGTTACATCAATGACGAGATCTATCGTCTGCGGGACAAATACCCGGATACTCCCGTGTATGCCGTGGTACGGGATATATGTGCCTCCGGCGGCTATTACATCGCCGTGGCGGCCGAGAAAATCTATGCCGACAAGGCCAGTATCGTCGGTTCCATCGGCGTGGTGATGTCCGGCTTTGGTTTCGTTGAGGCCATCGACAAGCTGGGTATCGAGAGACGCCTGCGGCATGCCGGTGAAAACAAGGGCTTTATGGATCCCTTCTCCCCTGTGAAGGAAGAAGAAGCAAGGCATGTGGATACCCTGCTGGATACTATTTATGAACAGTTCATTGAGATTGTCAAAAAGGGACGCGGCGACCGATTGAGGGGTGACGATGAGGAAATCTTTTCCGGCCTGATCTGGACAGGCGAGCAATCACTGGAACTGGGTCTGGTGGATGCCCTGGGCAGTACCGGTTACGTGGCCAGGGAAGTTATCGGCCAGGAGGAAGTCGTGGATTTCACCTATCGGCAAAGCTACTTCGACCGGTTTGCCGATCGCCTCGGCGGCGCCATTGCTGATCGTTTATATACAAACATGAATTTCAATTTAAAATAATTGCTTAGCTAATAGACTTGATGTTGATTCAAGGTATTGGCAGGCCTTCCTGACGCAGCATTTCCGCCAGACGGATGAGGGGCAAACCGATTAATGCGGTGGGGTCGGGCCCTTCCATGGAACGGAGCAGGGCAATGCCCAATGCCTCCGACTTGAAAGCCCCGGCACAGTCCCAGGGCTGCTCCCGCTCCAGATAACGCTCGATCTCCGCTTCGGCCAGCTCCCGGAACGAGGCCGTCATGGTGACGCAGTCGGACTGCATCCGGCCTGTTTCCGTGTTGAGGACGCAGATCCCGGTCAGGAAGCGGATTGCCCGGCCGGACAGCGCCCGTAACTGTTCCCGCGCCCGGTCACGGTTGCCCGGTTTGGTTAAAATGATGTTATCCAGTTCGGCCACCTGATCCGAGGCGATGACCAGTGCCCCGGAGGTATTTGCCGCGACCCGCTCGGCCTTGGCCGCGGACAGCCGCAGGACCAGTTGCCGGGGTGTTTCGTCCGCCAGAGGCGACTCGTCGATATCCGGGCTGACAGTCCGGAATTCCAGTCCCAGGCGGCCGAGCAGGGAGCGCCGATATGGGGATGAGGAGGCGAGGATGAGTTCATTAGCGACGGTCATGTGGCGGTTATCATGACAAGCTGTAATTTACTGTCAAGTCAATGGTTTAATAACGTTTATTTTTGACAGCCCACCCGGGTATGGCTAAACTTGCCCGCCTGATGTCTCCGGACCTGCCCCAGTATATCGAACCTGCAAGGCTTGCCGATAATGCAGAAAGCCTGAAGGGAACGCTGGGAATCGACAATATGCAACGCCTGCTCACGATTGTGGACAACCGTGATGCGTTGATTACTTTTCATTTGTCATTCAGCAGAAATGAAGAGGAAGACGTCGTTGTGATTGACGGCGGTTTCAGTACGGAACTCGCAGTACATTGCCAGCGCTGCCTGGAGCCCATGGTCATCCGTCTGGAAAAAGTGATCCGTATCGCATGGGGGGCTGATATGACCGATGTCGGATCCCTGGCGGCGGACACGGAACCATTGGAGGTAAGTGAAAACCGGATTGCCCTGACTGATTTGATAGAGGATGAAGTATTGCTGGGCTTGCCCATGTCGCCGGCCCACAGTCCGGAAGAGTGCCCGGCAACGGAACTGCTGCAGGAACTGCAGGTAAGCAGGGAAAATCCGTTTGCCGTACTGAAGAATTTGAAGACCGATAAACAGTAACTGAATTTTATATTTTGAGGATATACCCATGGCCGTTCAAAAGAGCAAAAAGTCCACCTCCAGGCGTGATATGCGTCGTTCGCATGACTCCCTGAGGGAACCGACACTGGCTATTGAACCATCTACCGGCGAAACCCACCGCAGACATCATGTCAGTCCGGAGGGTTTCTATCGCGGCAAGCAGGTGCTTAAAGACAAGGACGAACTGGAATAAGCGGCCGGAAAGAGCAGCCTGCTTTCCCTGTCGCATCGACTCACGGACGCTACCGTCTTGACTGTTCAGATTGCAATCGACGCAATGGGGGGTGATCACGGCACGTCGGTGACCATCCCGGCGGCGATCTATGCGCTGAAGCAATATCCGTCGCTGTCCCTGATCCTGGTCGGCCGGGAAGAAGACATCCTGGCGGGACTCAGAGCAGAAGGAACGGAACCTCATGACCGGTTGCAGGTGGAACATGCGCCGGAAGTCGTGGAAATGCATGAGTTGCCGTCTTCCGCACTTCGCAACAAGCGACTTTCATCCATGCGGATTGCCATTGAACTGGTCAAGGAAGGACGCGCCCATGCCTGCATCAGTGCCGGCAATACCGGCGCCCTGATGGGAATCGCCCGTTATATACTGAAAATGCTGCCGGGTATTGATCGACCCGCTATCTGCGCGCCGATGCCGGGTATTGACAACCATACTCATCTTCTCGATCTGGGCGCCAATGTAAACCCGAGTTCCGATCAGTTGTTCCAGTACGCCGTGATGGGATCGGAGCTGACCAGCGCCGTGGATAACAATCCAAACCCGAGTGTCGGTCTGCTGAATGTCGGTGAAGAAGAGATCAAGGGCAATGAAATCGTCAAGCAGGCGGCGGTTCTGCTTTCAAACAGTCATCTCAATTTCGCCGGATTCGTGGAGGGCAACGATATCTTTACCGGCAAGGTCGATGTCATCGTCTGTGATGGATTTGCCGGCAATATCGCCCTCAAGGCCAGTGAAGGCGCCGCCAAACTGATAAGCCACCATGTCCAGTCCGAATTCAGAGGTTCCCTGTACGGCAGAATGGCGGCTGTTTTATCCCTGCCGGTTCTGAAACGAATCAGGAACAAGATCGATCCCAGGCATTATAACGGTGCCAGTCTACTCGGTCTGCGGGGCATCGTTATCAAGAGTCACGGCGGCGCCGACACGGTTTCATTTGCCAATGCCGTCAAGGAAGCCGTACTGGAAGTGGAGAAGAACGTACCCGAGCGAATCAGCACCAGGCTGGAAGAATTACTCACGGACAGGGTTGCGGTTTGATGTATTCAAGGATCATCGGCACGGGCAGCTATCTTCCTGCCAGGATCATGCCGAATGCGGAACTGGAAGCCATGGTGGACACCAATGACGAATGGATTCAGGCGCGCACCGGCATCAAACAGCGTCACATCGCCAGAGAGGATGAAACCACCTGCGACATGGCGGAAGCGGCAACGAACAAGGCCCTGGAAGCGGCTGGAGTTACGGCGCAGGAAATCGACCTTATCGTGTTCGCCACTTCGACGCCGGATCTTATCTATCCCAGTACCGCCTGTCTGTTACAGGCACGGCTGGGCCTTCGCAACGGCTGTCCCGCCTTTGATATCCAGGCGGTTTGTTCCGGCTTCATATATGCATTAAACATCGTCGATCAATATGTCAAAACCGGCGCGGCCCGTTGTGCGCTGGTCATAGGTGCCGATTGCAATTCCAGGATACTGGACTGGTCGGACAGGGGAACCTGCGTTCTGTTTGGTGACGGCGCCGGTGCCGTTGTCGTTTCGGCGTCCGACAGCCCCGGGATTTATCATTCCCGTATCCACGCCGACGGCAGTTACGCGGAAATGCTGCAGGTGCCGTCCGGTGTGTCCCGTCCCACGGGCGATCCGTATGTACGCATGCACGGCGGGGAAGTGTTCAAATTCGCCGTCAACATCATGGGCAAGATGGTGGAAGACGTGCTGGCCGCAACCGGCATGACAAAAGCGGACATTGACTGGCTGGTGCCGCACCAGGCCAATCTGCGCATTATCTCCGCCACGGCGAAAAAGCTGGGCCTGCCCATGGAACGGGTTATTGTAACGTTGCAGGAGCAGGGCAATACCTCGGCGGCGTCGATACCGCTGGCGCTGGACATCGGTGTCCGGGACGGCCGCATCAAGGCGGGCGATCGCATACTCATGGAGGCGGTCGGAGGCGGCTTCACCTGGGGTGCGGTACTGCTCGAATACTGAACACTTTCATCATTATTTTGTATTTACTCTTTATTCCATGACCAATAATCAGTCATTCGCCATTGTCTTTCCCGGCCAGGGCTCGCAGTCCACGGGTATGCTGGCGGCACTGGCGTCGGAGTATCCGGTGGTCAGGGAAACCTTCGCCGAAGCCTCGGAGATCCTGCGTTATGATCTGTGGAAACTGACCCGGGAAGGGCCGGAAGCGGAACTCAATAAAACCACGCGTACACAACCGGCACTTCTGGCCGCCGGAGTGGCTGTGTGGCGTTGCTGGATCGGTGCCGGGGGCGGCATGCCGGCGATCATGGCGGGACACAGTCTCGGCGAATACACCGCCCTGGTGTGCGCCGGCGTGGTCGACTTTAGCGATGCGGTGGCACTGGTGGCCGAACGTGGACGGGTCATGCAGGCCGCGGTACCGGACGGCGCCGGACTGATGGCGGCCATACTGGGCCTCGAAAACGAACAGGTGGAAACCGTATGCGCGGAAGCGTCGGAGGGACAGACTGTCACGGTAGCCAATTATAATTCGCCGGGGCAGGTGGTTATCGCCGGTGATCGCGAGGCCGTTGAACGGGCCGTGGGACTGGCCAGGGAAATGGGCGCCAAACGCGCGCTGCCGCTGTCGGTCAGCGTTCCCTCCCATTGCGTGCTCATGAAGGGTGCAGCCGGAGAATTTGCCCGTACCCTGGATGCCGTGCAATTTCACGACGGTACAATTCCCGTCATACAGAATATTGACGCACAGGCGCGAACCGGTGCCGATGAAATCCGGCGGGCTCTGGTCAGGCAGTTGCATGAACCCGTGCTCTGGGTTGACACCATAACCCGCATGGGCGAAAAGGGCATCGGGACCGTTATCGAATGCGGGCCCGGCAAGGTGCTTACCGGCCTGATTCGGCGAATCGACAGCAGTATGGTGACCATTTCCATTAACGATCCGGCTACACTGCAGACCGCTCTGGAAGGAAGGAGGCAATGAAGATCGAGTTACATGGACAAACCGCGCTGGTCACCGGCGCCAGCAGGGGTATCGGTCGGGCCATTGCCACCGCCCTGGGCCGTGCCGGGGCTTTCGTCATCGGTACCGCCACGACGGAAGCCGGAGCGGAAAAAATCGGCGAGGCATTCCGCTCAGACGGTGTCGAAGGACTCGGGGGCGTGCTGGATGTCTCCGACAAGGCATCGGTTGAAAGATTCGCCTCTTTTTTGTCGGAAAATGCACTGACGCCGACGATCCTCGTCAATAATGCCGGGATCACACGCGACAACCTGTTATTGCGCATGAACGACGAGGAATGGGAAGAGGTCATCAATACCAACCTCGGTTCCGTTTACAGGATTACCCGGCTTTGCCTGCGCGGCATGATGAAGGCGCGCTCCGGCCGTATCATTAATATCACCTCTGTGGTCGCCGAATCCGGCAACCCCGGGCAGACCAATTACGCCGCCTCCAAGGCCGGCATGATCGGATTTACCCGTTCGCTGGCCCGGGAAGTGGGCAGCCGCGGCATCACGGTCAATGCTGTAGCCCCGGGTTTTATCAAAACCGATATGACCGATACACTGACACAGGAACAGAAACAGACGCTGCTCAAACAGATTGCACTGGGCCGTCTTGGCGATGCCGGGGAAGTCGCCGGCACCGTTGTTTTTCTCGCCTCGGAGGCGGGTGGTTACATCTCCGGCGAAACCATTAACGTAAATGGAGGTATGTATATGGCCTGACAGCCGATTATATAAATGAACAAGAGTAAATAACTGATTGTTTAAAAACAGAATTGCGGATAGATGATTATCCGGGTTGCAAGTTGCTTTCATTTCACTAAACTTACACTCGCACTTCGGTGCCCATACCGGATAGGGAGGTAATATTAATCATGAGTAGTGTTGAAGAACGCGTAAAGAAAATCGTCGTCGAACAACTGGGCGTAAAAGAAGAAGAAGTGACTACCGAAGCATCCTTTGTTGATGATCTGGGGGCCGATTCACTGGATACCGTGGAACTGGTGATGGCGCTGGAAGAGGAATTCAAGACTGAAATCCCGGATGAAGAGGCGGAAAAGATTACAACCGTACAGCAGGCTATTGATTACATTAACGCAAATCTGGAATAAGCCGGCACAGCAACTCAATTCAAGGCCGCAGCGGTAATGCGGCCTTTTTCATTTAACGTAAGGATGAATTCTTGAGCAAGCGCCGCGTTGTAATCACCGGACTGGGACTGGTCACGCCGGTCGGGAATACTGTCTCTGAAGCCTGGAAGAATATCCTCGCGGGAATCAGTGGTATTGCTCCCATCACTCATTTCGATACCACCGGTTACCCGGTGCGCTTCGGCGGTTCCATACGGAATCTGGAGCTGGATCGCTATATTGTCCCCAAGGAACAGCGGAAGATGGATCCCTTCATCCATTACGGCATGGTAGCGGGCATACAGGCGTTTGAGGATTGTGGAATTACCGTCACCGAAGAAAACGCCCATCGCATCGGCGTGGCCATCGGTTCCGGCATCGGAGGCCTGCCGGGGATTGAGAAAGGCACCCGGACGCTCCTGGATGGCGGTCCGCGTAAACTGTCGCCTTTCTATGTTCCCAGCAACATCATTAATATGATTTCCGGTCATTTGTCCATTCGCTACGGCATCAAGGGACCGAATTACGCCATCGTCACGGCCTGCACCACCGGCACTCATAATATCGGCGATGCGGCACGCACCATTCAGTACGGCGATGCCGACGTCATGATCGCCGGCGGGGCGGAAATGGCCTCCAGCCCCACGGGTCTGGCCGGCTTCGCCAATGCCAAGGCGTTGTCGACGCGCAACGATGAACCGGCAAAGGCCAGCCGACCCTGGGATCGTGACCGTGACGGTTTTGTGCTCAGCGACGGCGCCGGTGTGCTGGTTCTGGAGGAGTACGAACACGCCCGTCGACGAGGTGCCAATATTTACGCCGAAGTCATCGGCTACGGCCTCAGCGGCGATGCCTATCATATGACGCTGCCGGCACCCACCGGTGAGGGTGCCGCCCTGAGCATGTCGAACGCGCTTAACAATGCCGGCATCAATGTCACGGAAGTGGATTATATCAATGCCCACGGAACCTCGACCCGGGCCGGTGACGTGGTAGAGAGCAACGCCGTAAAACAAATCTTCGGGGACCATGCCCGCAAACTGATCATGAGTTCCACCAAGTCCATGACCGGTCACCTGCTCGGCGCGGCCGGTGGTATTGAAGCAGTCTTTTCGGTGCTGGCCCTCCGCGATCAGGTGGTGCCGCCGACGATCAATCTCGATAATCCGGATCCGGAATGCGACCTGGATTATGTGCCCCATGAGGCCCGTTACATGAAAGTCGAAACCATCCTGTCGAATTCATTCGGGTTCGGCGGAACCAACGGTTCGTTGATAATACGCAAGGTCTGACGACACCGGAACCCACAACGCAGCCTTCCAATGGCAAGCTTTCTGATTAACAACCGGCCCGCGGGCCCGGTGACCCGGACGATCAGGCAGGAGTTGATCAATGACGGGGTAATAAACAGTCCATGAAAAAGATACTGTTGACTTCATTCCTGGTCTTGCTGCTGGCGGCACTGTCGGCTGTCTGGTGGCTGCATCGGGATATGCAGCGACAGCTGAATTCACCCATGGCCCTGGACGAGGATCAGGTTCTGGTGGTGGAGCCCGGCATGAGTCTGCGCCGGATAGGGCGCTACCTGAGCGACAACGGCTGGCTTTCCCATCCCTGGTATTTTATCTACGAGGCGCGGCGGCGGGACGTGGCGACCCGTATCCATGCCGGGGAATACGCCGTGGAGCAGGGCACGACACCGGTGGACTTGCTGGAGAGGCTGATACAGGGCAAGGTCATCCAGTATTCCCTGACTTTGCCGGAAGGGATCACCTTCCGGCAGATACTGAGGCTGATAAGACAGCATGAGCAACTGGAAAAAACCTTGCAGGAATACACTCCCGAATCAGTGATGACCACCATCGACAAGCCTGGCATGGAACCGGAGGGCCGTTTTTACCCGGACACCTATCATTTCCCCAGGGGCACCACCGACGTGGAATTCCTGCGGCGCGCCTGGCACACCATGGAGACAGTTCTGGCCGAGGAATGGCCGGCCAGGGATACGGGTCTGCCGTATGACAGCCCCTATGAAGCTCTGATCATGGCTTCCATCATCGAGAAGGAAACGGCGGTACCGGAGGAGCGGGGGCGAATCGCCGGAGTCTTTGTGCGCCGTTTGCAAAAGGGAATGAAACTGCAGACCGACCCCACCGTGATTTACGCACTCGGCCGGGATTTTGACGGCGACATCCGGCGCCGCGATCTCGGTTATGACTCGCCCTACAATACGTATGTTTACCGGGGACTGCCGCCCACGCCCATCGCAGCGCCGGGGCGTGATTCCATTCATGCGGCACTGCATCCGGAAGACGGGGATGAATTGTATTTCGTTTCCCGGGGTGACGGCAGCCATCACTTTTCCAGTACACTGGCCGAACACAACCAAGCCGTCCGGCGTTACCAGTTGAACGGCAGCAACAAGCCACGAGCCACGAGCCACTAGCCACAGATCGTGAGTCGTAATACGTTAATGAACCAAGTTATCCCTAAATGACCACCGGCCTATTTATCACCCTCGAAGGCATCGAAGGCGTCGGCAAGTCCACCCAGGCGGAATTCATCCGGCATTTGCTGGAAAAGGCCGGTCATACCGTGGTGGCGACCCGGGAGCCCGGCGGCACGAAAGTGGGTGAAGCAGTCCGGTCCATTCTCCTGGAAGGCGGGGAGCTGAACATCGACGATACCACTGAACTCATGCTGATTTTTTCCGCCCGCGCGCAACATTTACAGGAGGTCATTCGGCCGGCCCTGGCACGCGGTGAGACTGTTCTCTGCGATCGTTTTACCGATGCCACCTATGCCTACCAGGGCGCCGGTCGCGGTGTGCCGCCGGAACGCATCGCCGTTCTGGAAGATTACGTACAGGCAGGGCTGAAGCCGGATATCACATTACTATTCGATGCACCGGTGGACGTCGGCCTGTCCCGGGCCAATCACCGCGGCAAGGCCGACCGCTTTGAATCGGAAACCCGGCACTTTTTTGAAAAGGTTCGCCATGGCTACCTGGAACTGGCGAAGTCGGAGCCGAATCGTATTCATGTTGTCGATGCCGAACGCACGGAAGAGCAGGTACGGCAGGAAATACATGTACTGTTACAAAACCTGAAGCTGTGTTGACGCTGACTCCGTATCCCTGGCAACAACGACAATGGCGGCAACTCCTGGATGCCGCCGGGCAAAAACGACTCGCCCATGCCCTGTTGCTGACCGGCGCCGAGGGACTGGGTATCGACGAATTCGTGCAGGCACTGGCGGGCAGACTCCTGTGTGAAGGGCCGGCCGGAGAGCATGCCTGCGGGGAATGCCGCGCCTGCCTGTTATACCGATCCGGTAACCATCCCGACTTGATCCGGATTCGTCCGGAAGAGCCGGGCAAACCGATCCGGGTTGATGCCATCCGTGATCTTATCGATTACATGCATCTCAGCAGCCAGTACAGCCGTTACAAGATAGCCGTTATCGAACCGGCCGAGGCCATGAACCGGAACGCCGCCAACTCCCTGCTGAAAACGCTTGAAGAGCCGCCGCCGGAATCGATTTTCATTCTCAACAGCCGGCGGCCGTCGCAACTGCCGGTCACCATCCGCAGCCGCTGCCAGCAGGTAAACTTCCCGGAACCGGCATTCGATGCGGCGCAGGCATGGCTGGCTGAGCAACTGGACGGCGATACGGCCAGGGCAGCTGAACTCCTTGTCATGGCCCACAACCGGCCGTTGACCGCCCTGTATCTGGAAGAAGACGGCACTGTGGAAAAACAGTCCTCGCTGCTGGCGGATCTGGCGCGGTTAAAATCCGGTCTCCCGGATCCGGTCGAGACCGCCCGCCATTGGCTGGATTACGGACCCGTGCAGGTTATGCAGTGGCTGCTGGTGTTCATTCGTATCATGGGCAGGCAAAAGCTGACACCGGCGGAAACCGCTGCCGGCAGCCACTTCCGGAAAAATCTGGATGACCTCGCCAAGGGACTGGATTTGCTGGAGTTGTTAAAATGGTATGATATAGTCCTTGACAATTATCGTGCGGCCACGGGGCCGTTTAATCCGAATCAGCAGGGGCTGCTGGAAGACATCATTGTCAACTGGCAGAATCTGTCGCGAGTAGCGGGAGGAATCGACAGTGAGCGCAGCCGGAGGACGTGACCCGAGACAGGGCATTCTGTCACTCACGATCCGTGACAAGAGTGCCCTGTATGCATCGTATATGCCGTTCATCAAGAATGGCGGCCTGTTTATTCCCACGGCCAAACCCTACAAACTGGGTGATGAGGTGTTCATGCTGCTAACCCTGACCGACAGCAAGGAAAAACTGCCGGTGGCCGGCCGGGTGGTCTGGATCACTCCCAAGGGCGCCCAGAGCAACAAGACCGCCGGCATCGGCGTCCAGTTCAGTGAACTGGACAAGGGTGCCACGAAGAAGCGTATCGAAAACCAGCTGGCCGGTGCGTTGTCGTCGGACCGGCCCACTCATACTATTTAAGTTACAAGTAACAAGTCACAAGTTATAAGTAACATCCGCGGTCTTGTTTTTACCTTCCTTATTTCCTTGTCGCTTGTGACTTATAACTTATGACTTTACTTGTTGATTCTCATTGCCACATTCCCATGATCGAGGGCGAGGAGGGCGCCGATGCCATCGTTGCCAGCGCCCTGGAGCACGGCGTAGGCCACATGCTTTGTGTCAGCGTCGAGCAGCAGGATTACCCGGTGTTGCTGGACCTGGCGGAGCGCTACGAATGTATTTCCGCCTCTATCGGTATCCATCCCAATACGGAGATGAACGGGGAGGTGGATGTGGCACATCTGGTGGAAAACGCCGCTGACCCCCGGGTAGTGGCCATCGGCGAAACCGGCCTGGATTATTTCCGCAGCCAGGGGGATCTGGAATGGCAGCGTGATCGTTTCCGGACCCATATCCGCGCCGCGCGCGAGATCGGTAAACCGATCATTATTCATTGCCGTGAGGCGAAAGACGATGTGATTGATATCCTCAGGGAAGAAAAGGCCGGGGAAGTGGGCGGTGTCATGCATTGTTTCGTCGAGGATCTGGAAACGGCGAAACGCGCCATGGACCTCAACTTCCTGATTTCGTTCTCGGGGATCGTCACCTTCAGGAATGCGCGGGATTTGAAAGAGGTGGCCAGACAGGTGCCGCTGGCGTCATTGCTGGTGGAAACGGACTCTCCCTACCTGGCGCCGATGCCGTATCGCGGCAAACAGAATCAGCCGGCTTATGTCCGTTATGTGGCTGAACACATCGCCGAACTGCGGGACATCACTTTCGAGGAACTCGCCAATGCCACCACGGCCAATTTCAACCGCGTCTTCCGTCCCGCCCTTGATGTTTAAAGCCACAGAGGAATGAATTCTCTCGCCAAGACGCAAAGGACGCAAAGGACGCAAAGATAGATAAGATTCTGGTGCTCACAAAGCTATTACTTCTTTGCGTCTTGGCGGCTTTGCGAGATATCAATGATTGTATTTTTTATTCTCTCTGTGTCCCCGGATCAAGTCCGGGGCAGGCTCTCTGTGGTCCTCTGTGTCCTCTGTGTCCTCTGTAGTTGATTCTAATCATATACTTGCACTCACTATTTCAAGTGCTTTATCCAGCTTTTCCCGGGGCGTATAGAAATGCGGCGAGAAGCGGACACCGCCGCCCCGGGCGGCACAAACCACATTATTTCTGACCAGTTCCGCCTGTAATTCGGCGCTGTCGCGGCCGGCGGCGCGGAACACCAGGATCCCGGCCAGGCGGCCGGGATCGCCGCGGGTGAGAAGTTCGACACCGGGCATGGCGGCCAGTTTGTCCATCAAGTACTGCACATTGTCCAGGACGCGTTTTTCCACGTTTGCCATGCCCGCCTCGGCAAACAGGGACAGGCTGGCGGAGAGGGCATGGATGCCCAGCATATTGGCGCTGCCGCATTCGAAGCGCCGGCCCGAATCCGCCGGCGTGCCATCGCGGCTGTCGAAGTTCCCGGCATCCCGGACCATATGCCAGCCGAACTGGTGCAGGGTCAGCCGGTCCCGCAGTTGCGGCCGGCACCAGAACAAGGCAATGCCCTCCGGGCCCAGCATCCATTTATGGGCGTCGGCCATGACACAGTCCGCCTGCGCAGACTCGATATCGAACGCGTGGGCCCCCAGGCTCTGGATGGCGTCGATGCAGAAGACGATATCCCGCGCGCGACAGAATCCTCCCAGGCGCGGCAGATCCAGCCGCAGTCCGCTGGCGTACTGCACCGAACTGATGGCCAGCACGCGGGTATTTCCGTCACAGGCCGCCATCAGGGCCGCTTCGGGATCATCCGCATGCAGGTCGACCTCGCGCAGGGTCACGCCTTTGCCGGCCTGATACTGCCAGGGAATACGGTTGGACGGGAATTCCTCATTGGAGATGACGACGTTGTCGCCGTCGCGCCAGTCCAAACCGTCGGCCACCACAGACAGGGCCTCGGAGGTGTTCTTCAACAAGGCAACGTCTTCCGCATCCGGGGCATTAATGAGATCCCGGCACTGCCGCCGCAACTGCGCTTCCCGCGCCAGCCAGGCCGGATAGTTACGAGCGCCGGATCGAACATTTTCCCGGGCGAATTCCTCGACGGCCTGCGCTGTCCGGGCGGGCCAGGGCGCTACCGCCGCATGATTGAGATACACGAGCGACTCGTCCTGGGGGAATTCGCTTTTGATCAGATTTTCATCCGGCATGGATAAATCCTTATTGAATGTTGTTTGCCGGCATCATAACCCATATAGTCGCGGACTCGCAGACACAACCCGTGACCGGCGAACAGAATTCACAGCTAGAAACCTGCGGCGATAGCCGCGATAATGAATCGTTTAATCAAACCGAAAGTAGTGATGTATCAGGAATTATTCGAATTTGAAAAAGGCCGGGAAGGATTCTTCGGGGAATTCGGCGGCGCCTATATTCCCGAGATCCTGCATGAGACCCTCGCCGAACTGAGTCGTGCCTTCGACGAGGCTTACCGGGAACCGGCCTTCTGGCAGGAATACGTGGATCTTATGTCCACCTATTCCTGCCGGCCGACGCCGATATCCTGGTGTGAAAACCTGACCCGGGAATGCGGCGGCGCGCAGATCTACATCAAGCGGGAAGATTTGAATCATACCGGCGCCCACAAGGCCAATAACGTCATGGGACAGGGCCTGCTGGTCAAGCGCATGAACAAGCATCGCGTCATCGCCGAAACCGGCGCCGGCCAGCATGGCGTCGCCACCGCCACCATGGCGGCGAAACTGGGCTTTGACTGCACTATCTACATGGGCGCGGAAGATGTGGAACGCCAGCGACCCAACGTATTCTGGATGGAACAACTGGGCGCGGAAGTGGTAGCCGTGGAGGACGGCACGCGCACCCTCAAGGATGCCATCAATGCCGCCATGCGCGACTGGGCCTTTTCCATGGATACGACCCATTACGTTCTCGGAACCGTATGCGGCCCGCATCCGTTCCCGCTGATGGTGACCTGGTTCCAGTCCATCATCGGCCAGGAGTCGCGCCGGCAGATGCTGGATCGCATCGGCAGACTGCCGGACCGGGTTTTTGCCTGTGTCGGCGGCGGCTCCAATGCCAGCGGTATCTTCTCCGGCTTTCTGGATGATGCGGACGTGGAACTGATCGGTGTGGAAGCCGGCGGCTACGGCCTGGACAGTCATCAACACGCGGCCCGTATTGCCGGGGGACAAGGCCAGATCGGCGTGGCACAGGGATACAAGACCTATTTCATGCAGGACCCGGAAGGGCAGATGGAAGACACCCACTCCATTTCAGCCGGACTGGACTACATCGGCATCGGCCCCATACTGGCGTATCTGCACCAGGCCGGGCGCGTGCGCTTCGAGGCGGCGACGGACAGGGAAGTCATCGACGCCTTCAAGCTGACCGTGAGAAAGGAAGGTCTGATAGCCGCGCTGGAAAGTTCCCACGCCCTGTCACAGGCACTCAGGGAAGCCGCTGACGCGCCGGCGGACAGCGTCTTCCTGATCAACCTGTCCGGACGCGGCGACAAGGACATCTTTACCATCGCCGATGCCCTGGGGGATTCACGCTGGAGGGACTTCCTGCGCAGCAAGGTCGCGCAGTTTGATGAAGAACAAGATTAGTATATTCAAGTAGCCACAGAGCAAATAAAAACACAACTGCTGATCTCGCAAAGTCGCTAAGACGCAAAGAAGTAAGGGTTTTATGAGTACCAGAAATTTATATATCTTTGCGTCTCTGCGTCTTGGCGAGAGAATTCAGCCCTCTGTGGCTAAATTAATAAATAATCAAATCAACTAAATCATGGCCCTGGCTGATTACCTCAAACATAAACTGCAGGAGCGTCCGCTGCTGCTCATGACCCATGCCGTGGTCGGTTATCCGTCCCTGGAGGAAAACCGTGCCATGCTGGAATGCATGGCCGAAGCCGGCATCGATCTGGTGGAATTGCAGCTGCCTTTCTCGGAGCCCATCGCCGACGGCCCCATGTTCATCCGCGCCAACCAGGCGGCCCTGGATGGGGGTCTGCACCGGGATGATTATTTTGCCTTCTTCGAACAGGCAGCCCGGGATTTTGATTTTCCTCTACTGTTCATGGGCTATTACAACAGCGTTTTTCGTATGGGGCACGAGGCTTTCTGCAAGCGTCTTGAAAGCGCCGGTGGCGACGGGTATATCATCGCCGATCTGCCGCTGGAAGAGGCCGCCGATCTGGACAGCCATGCCGCGCGCCACGGCCTGGATCCCATTCACATCGTGACACCGCTGAATTCGGAAGAACGGCTGCGGCAGATCGCCAAAACCGCTTCCGGGTTTATTTATTGCGTTGCAAGGCGGGGAGTCACCGGCCGGTCCACCGAGTTCGATGAAAATCTCAAGGAATACATGCAGCGGTGTCGATCGGTCATCAATTTGCCGCTGGCCCTGGGTTTTGGCATCAAGACGCCGGAACATGTGCGGCAACTGCGTGGTATCGCCGACATTGCCATCGTCGGCACAGCCTGCCTGGAAGCCTGGGAAAACAGGGGCCGGGCAGGATATCTGGAATTCCTGAATTCTTTACACGAAGCAACCAACTGATTCCGGGTATTTTCGTGCCCGACGGGCGGCCCTTTTAACACTTGACGCAAATCAGTTTTGTGATCCCTGTCACAAAATGACGACACAGTTTCCATGAATTCCATTCCCCGGTATCGGCCAATACAATTTAAGCCATTGTTTTATATAGTGAATTCTGTTTCATTCAAACTGGCATGAAAAATGACATGTTAATCGCGAGAAATACAGGACAAAGGACGACCAGGTACGGGCCGGCGCGTCGTCGTCGCCCGCTAATCCTGATTGAGGACTATTGCAGGACAGCGAATGGAAATACAACACCCGCGAAACTGTCACGGCATAACGATGGTGGAATTTATCATGTCCGTCATGCTGGTGACACTGATGCTCACCTTGATGGTGCCGGCAGCCCTGCGCCTGATAGACGATGCCAGGGAAGATAATGTCATCAGTCAACTGGAAGAGATACAGGAAAGGATAGATGATTTTTACAAGTCCAATTCCCGCTACCCAATCAGTCTTGTCGAGATATACGAATCCGTTCCGATGGATCCCTGGAACAATCCTTATCAATACCTCAGCCTGTCCGACGGTCTGCAAAAGACGCGTGGACAGGCGCGCAAGTACAAGGGGATGAAACTTATCAATTCGGACTACGATCTCTATAGTATGGGCCCGGACGGCAAGAGCGTGCCGCCGTTGACCGCCGAAGCCAGCAGGGACGATGTTATCCGCGCGCAAAACGGCAAATTCATCGGCAACGTGAGTGACTTTGAATAGGCCGGGATCTGTTTTCAGAACAGAGTCATCAAATACATCAGCAACGGCAGATAAAACAGCCCCACGAGGATTGAAGAAGATACCGCACTGGACGTAAATTCAGTATCCAGGCCGGCAAGCGTGGAATAAGTCAGGGCATTGAAACCGATGGGTGCGGCCGCGCACAGGACCACTATGGTAAATGCCAAATCATCGAGACCGAAAAGCCTTGCAACCGTCACTCCTAGCATCATGCCCACGCCCATACGGATAAAGAGTGTCGCGGAGAGCAGCCGCAGTTGATTCAGTCGCGGTGTGAACAGAATACCCAGGGAAATCAGGATCAGAGGATTGGTCATGCCGGCCAGGGGTTCCAGAACGATCTCAACCACTTTCGGGACCGGGATGACGAGCAGATTCACGGTCACCGCGGCAAATAACGCCCACACAATGGGTGATTTCATTGTCTTGGTGAACAACGTCCTGGAAGTATGGGCATCCGGACCGTACCGGAAGGCCAGGGCATAGGTCAGGGTGCTGGTGATAAGGGCATTGCCGAAATCGAACAGGATGGCATAGGCAAAGCCTTCATCGCCGTATATGGCCAACATGAACGGAAACATGAAGGCATTATTGGTGATCATGGTGCAAACCAGCATGGCACCCAGTGTCTGCCGCTGAACATTGAAAACCGGCGCCAGGGAGAGGGTAACCAGCATACAACCCAGATTGACGCCGATATTCGCCAGCGGCAGGACAAGCGTCTGGGCATCCAGTTCTATTTGCGAAATTTTCAGGAATACCAGTGCCGGCAAAGTGATAAAGAACATGAATTTGAGCAGGAACCGGCCATGTTCCGCTTCCGCGAAACGGATCCGTCTCAGGAATATACCCAGGATAAACGTAAAGAAGAGCGGAACCAGTTGTATATAAGTCTGTATCATTACCAATATTCAGGTTATCAATGCCGGCGGCATCAAGGATAACCGGATAGCCCTCGGCAAGTCGATCCTCCCGCAACCGCCCGGTCTGCTGTTAAAATCGACATGACAGATATCTCATGGACCGAATTGGAACTAACAGCCTGAAGAAATGACTACACCAGAATGAAATATTATCCTGCAGCTTCAACGGTAATCGCCCGCGAGCCAAGATGTTAACAAGAAAAACCCGAAAAACCGGAACCTGGCTGGATCTGTGCCTCTGTCTGTGCCTCGTATTGACGGCCACGTCTGCCGGCGCGGACCATATCATTGTCGATATAACCGGTGTTGATAGCGATCTTGAAAAGAAACTGCTCAACGATATTACTCTGACCCGGCAAAACAAACTCGAAAAACTGACACTGGCGAGGATGAAGTCGCTGTTTTCCCGGGCGAGGAAGGAAATCCGGAGCTCTCTTCAGGCGCGCGGTTATTACCAGCCGGAAATTGAGGCTAAACTCAGTGATGAGGATGAGAACAGCAAACACCGCCGTGCTTCGTTCCATATCGAACCGGGTCCGCGCACGCATGTAACGGAACTGACGCTGGAGATCCTGGGAGAAGGGCGGAATGATGACCGGCTCCTCGCCCAGGTTGATAACTTTCCCCTACAGGAAGGCGACCCCCTTATTCACAGCCTTTATGAATCCGGTAAAAAGAAGATAGAGACTCTCGCCGGGGAACGGGGTTATTTCGACGCCGGATGGAAAACAAATGTTGTCAGAGTGAATGTCAATAAAAACAGTGCGCGTATAGAACTGCGTTATGATACGGGAAATCGTTATCATTTTGGCGATATCAAAATCCCAGACACGGTTGTTTCCCGGAATATCATCGAGAAAATGCTCCCCTTTCAAAGGGGCGATCCCTATGACGCCAATCTTCTTATCGCCCTGACCCAGGCCCTGCGCAACAGTGATTATTTCGCCGACGTCCTGGTGAAGCCGGAAGTCAATAACCTGAATGACGAACAGGTGCCGATTACCATTTCACTGACACCCCGCGCGCGCAACAGCTATCGTGTTGGCGGCGGTTTCGGCACGGATACAGGGCCGAGGCTGGTGGGTTCCTGGGACAACCGTTATTTCAACAAAAAGGGACATCGCATTGAAACCGATCTGCGCCTGTCACTGGTACTCAGTTCCCTGACCGGCTCCTATTTAATCCCGTATTTTCGCAACCGGGATGCGGAACTGGGGGTTACCAGTTCCATCGCCCATGAGGATACGGATTCCAGGAAAAACGATACCTTCAAGACCGGAATCCAGCATCTGAGGCAACGCTGGGGCTGGAACGAAACACTGGGACTGACCTATCAGTACGAAAGCTTTGAACTGGCTGACACGCGAGAGGCCACGCATCTTTTGATCCCCAGGATCGGTTATACCAAGACGGTGACGGACAATCCCGTTTATACCCGCAACGGTTATCGAATCGGCATGGAACTGCGCGGCGCGGTAGAAGGGGTTGTTTCCGACCTGTCCTTCCTGCAGGCAAACATACGGGGCAAGTACATTCGTTCCCTGGGCGAGAACGGCAGGATCATTGCCCGAAGCAAAGTGGGCGGCACGGTCGTTTCAAATTTCGATGAACTGCCGGCGTCACTGCGCTTCTTCGCCGGCGGCGACAACAGTGTCCGCGGTTTCGACTTCGAGGCGCTGGGGCCGAGAGACAGCCAGGGCAATGTCCTGGGCGGCCGTTATGTGCTCACCGGCAGTCTGGAATACGAACACCGCTTTCTGGAGAAATGGAGCGGCGCCGTGTTTACCGATATCGGCAACGCCTTCAATGACCTTGATGATTATGAACTGGAATACAGCGTCGGCGCCGGTATTCGCTGGCTGACACCGGTCGGCCTGATCCGCCTGGATGTGGCCGCGGGAATATCCCGTGATGATACCCCCATACGCCTGCATATCGTGGTAGGGCCGGACCTGTGAGGCGCTTGCGTAACAGTCTGCTTGTTGCGGTTTTCCTGGTAACAACCGGGCTGGCCGTTATCCTGGGCACCAGCTCCGGTTTCAGGCTTCTCGTCTCCACGGCAAACAGTTTCAGTGACATCAGCATCCGCGTGGAGGAGGCGTCCGGTTCACTGGCACGCGGCCTGACACTGAAGGCACTGCGTATCGAGACGGCGGCATCAACTATCGGTATCGAGGACACGGAACTGGACATGGCGATACTGCCGCTGTTGTACGGCCGGCTCGATATTGCACGCCTGCACCTGGCCGGTGTCTCCGTGGCGCAAACAGACACACCGCCGGCGCCGGCAACGGCGGAGAGTGCATCGCTGCCGGTTACCATTGCCATCAAGGATTTCCGTCTCACTCGGTTGACGTTTACCGACAAGGAAAACCGGCAATACCGGCTCGATGATCTCGGCACAGCCATTGAAGCCGACGACACCCTTGTCCGGTTCAGCGGTCTCAATCTGTTTGCCGACAATATCGCTGTCCATGGTGACGGCCGGATTCATTATCAGCCGCGATTGAGTATTAATGCCTCACTGGCCTGGTCCCTTGAAGAAGCCGGCACATTGCCCGTGGTGTCCGGCAATACGCGCATCCATGGCGACGAAGACAAGCTGGAAACAGTGACCGAATTCGAACAGCCGGTGAGCGGGACGCTGAATGCGACTGTCATGGATCTGTTGAATGAGCCGCATTGGCGGGCGGACCTTGAGACACAACCCTTCAACCCGCGGGGGCTGGACGACCGGGCTCCGGATCTGCGCGCGGCCGTGTCGCTGCAGGCGGCGGGCACGTTTGCCGAGCTGGATCTGAACGGCAAACTGCTCCTCCGGGATATAGTCATTCCCGATATGGACATCCGGGGCGGAAACGGAGATGCGCCCGTAACCATCGGTTTCGCACTCAACGGCCGGCGGGGAGACGACCAATACAGCGCCGCCGGGGAAATCAACTGGCAGACGCTCTCCGTTAACCTGCACTCACGACAACAAACTTTCACATTACCATCCGGGCGCCTGGATCTGCGGCTGGAAGACGAGCGCCTGCAACTGGATACGGAGAGTCAGTATTCCATCAACGAAGAAGAAGGGCGTCTGCAACTGTCCGCTTCCGCCGGCATGGAATCCATCAACCTGAAACGCCTGGATCTCCATTTCGGCGAGGCGAACCTGCACGTCGAGGGGATTATTGACGATTACCTGGACACCGCCGCGCTGGAACTGGCGTCGCACTGGCGGAACCTGTCCATGCCCCTGAACAAGGAACATTCCCTGCGGTCACCGCAAGGGCAACTGGAAATAAAAGGCCGGCTGGATGACTACAACCTGAATGCAACCGGCGAACTGCGATCCACGCAGTTGCCCGGGATGTCGGTGCGGCTCGACGCCAACGGTGATCGCGGGCGTCTTGACCTTCAACCCCTGGCCCTGTCACTGCTGGACGGAACCGCGACCGCAACCGGCACCATCGACTGGAAAGAAACCATCCGGATTGATCTCGACTGGCAAGGCAAGGGAATCAATCCCGGGACCTACTGGCCCGACTGGCCCGGCGAACTGGAACTGGCGGGACGGACTGTCATCACCCGGCAGGACGACGACTTCCGTTTTATTCTCAACCCACTGAACGTTCAAGGCAGACTTCGACAGCAACCATTCTCACTGGAACTGGATTCCGAACTCGCCGACGGGACCGTCACGCTGAAGCGCGCCAGGCTGGGCAGCGGCAATGCCTTCCTGGAAGCAGCCGGTGAGTTGAGCCGGGAGAGTTCGGACCTGCGCTGGCAGGTGAACGTTCCCGATCTGGGTGCATTGATACCCAAAGGCGCCGGCCAGGTGCGGGGCAGGGGAGTCTACGCCGGCGATCCGGTACAGCCGGTTATCACGGCAAACCTGACCGCCGCGGATATCCAGAGCCCGTGGCTGGATGCCGGCAGTCTCAACACGATTCTGGACATTGATCTCAAGGATTCCGGCCGCCTCGACATCGAGACGGACATCAGCGAAATAGCTTTTGGCGACTGGAGGCTGCAGGAACTCCGGTTACGGGTCAAGGGCACCGGATCGGCGCATGAATACAGACTGAATGCAGTCAATAAAGCCGCCCGTTTAAACCTCAATGGTGAGGGGACCTACAGCGACCGGCAATGGCGGGGGAGGACCCGGGATCTGACTTTGACACTCGCGGACTATGGGACCTGGCAACTGCAAGAGCCCGCGGTGACCCGTATTGGCAGGGATCGACTCGGCACGGAAAGCTTCTGCCTCCGCAGGGAACCCGCCCATGTCTGCATCCAGGGCGCCTGGCAGGACGCCGGGCACTGGAACACCCGCATGAGCGCGGGTGACCTGCCATTGTCGCTGGGCAAGCACTGGTTGCCTGCTTATCTGGATGTTGATGGCGCCTTTAATCTTGAACTTGCCATGAATGTGGAAAGCGGCAAGGCCGCCGGCGACGGTTCACTCTCACTGACACCGGGATATGTCGATTTTCGAATCGATGAAGAGGAGACACAGCGCTTCCAGGTTAACGGTGGGGAAGCCGAATTAACCCTGGCCGGCGGCAAGCTGACCGGTCGTGCGCGACTGGACCTGGCGGATCTGGCGGAGCCGATCAGCGCCAATCTGCTCCTGTCCGGTCTGGAACAACCCTGGACGGCGGATTATTCGCAGGTGGATCTGCAGGGCGGTCTCAGCGGTCGTGTCGAGGATCTGGCATTTATTGCTTCCATAACACCCTACATCACCGACAGCAGAGGAAAACTCAACATTGACCTGCAAGCCGCCGGCACCCTGGACAAACCGGAACTCTCCGGTGAATTTCAGTTATATGACGCCGGTTTCCATGTCCCCGATCTGGGTGTGGCAATACAGGATATGAAAATCCAAGGCAACACATCAGAAACAGGCCGTTATCGCTTTAACGGCCAGTGGTCTTCCGGCGGGGGAACGGCACGCATTGATGCGGCACTGGAGGAAACGGAAGAGGGGGGACTGGCAATTCAGGCGGATTTATCGGGGGACAACACGGAGATCATCAATCTTCCGGAAATACAGGCCAGCGCTTCGCCGCAGTTGAGATTGAATTATTCACCTAAAAAGCGTTCCGTCAGCGGCGATGTTCTCATCACCAGCGCCTTGATCGATCTGGATGAAATGACCACAAAAACACCGGTCTCCGATGATGTCATCCTGGTCAACGGTGAAACGCCGGTGGAAGCGGCTCCGCCCGTACCGTTGCGTACCGACCTCGCTATACGCTTCGGTGATGACCTCCGGATTCAGGGCCAGGGTATCACCGGCAATCCGGGCGGCCGGCTTGATATCACAAACAACAGCAAGGGCGAAGTCATCGCCACCGGTGAAGTCAACATACGGAACGGAAAGTTTTCGGCCTACGGACAGTCGCTGACTATCGAGGAAGGCCGGCTCATTTACCAGCAATCCAGACTGGATAACCCGGAAGTGCGGATCCGCGCCGTACGCCAGGTCGACGATATCACCGCCGGTGTCAGGGTCATCGGTTACCTGGCCAATCCGACGGTAACCTTGTTTTCCACGCCTTCCATGAATCAGGAAGAAATCCTCTCCTATATTGTCTTCGGCCGGCCGCTGACGAGCCTCTCTACCGGAGAAGGCACGGACCTGATCGGTGCGGCCACGTCCATGGGTTTGCGGAACAGCGGCTTTATTACCAACAGCCTGGCCAATACCTTCGGCCTGGATGAAATGAAAGTTCAGACCGAGCCGGGAACCGGTGTTGAAAACGCGTCCCTGATTATCGGCAAATACCTGACGCCCAGGCTCTATCTCAGTTACGGCATCGGCCTGTTCGAAACCATCAACACCGTCCGCATCCGCTACGATATTACCAGACGCTGGGCCGTGGAAGCCCAGCAGGGCACGGAAGTCGGGGCCGATCTGCTCTACAAGTTCGAAAAATGACCCGGGTCCGGGGAGTCTGTTACAGTAATGAACAAATTCCCTGGTTAATCGACAGGAGGCAGTCATGTCGGAGCTGACAGCAAAAACCTGTACGCCGTGCAAAGGCGGGATACCGCCACTGACCCGCGAGGAAGCCGAAACGTACCTGGCCGATATATCCGGCTGGGAACTCATCGAGGACGCGACAAAAATCAAAAAGACCTTCAAGTTCCCGGATTACAAGGAAACCTTTGATTTCGTCAAAAACGTGGCCGAACTGGCCGAATCCGAGAATCACCACCCGGATATCTTCTTCGGCTACGGTACCTGCAAGGTGGA
>JBBDSH010000031.1:0-9479 GCA_040905045.1 Gammaproteobacteria bacterium
TTCAGGTGCTAGTGGGGGTAACCCCGTGGAGGTTCAAGTCCTCTCCTCGGCACCATCAGTCGATTCCTCGAAAAACGCGATTTTCCGTATACTCTGTGTCTCTCTGTGATCCTCTGTAGCGAATATTGAAGTGGATCCATGTCTGTGTGTTTCCCGGATTCCGCTGCGCTTCATCCGGGCTACTTGCTTGACGAGATCCACCATTGCCCTCCCGGATACCCACCGATTTTACCGAAGAGCCTTTGTCTTAATCGAACGGGTGTTTCCTGATGATGGTCTCCTCGCGATCGGCACCGGTAGAAACAATATCGACAGGGGTATCCGTGATCGCTTCAATACGCGTCAGATATTTCCGGGCGTTCTCCGGCAAGTCTTCGAATTCACGAATGCCCACGGTGGAGCTCTGCCAGCCGGGATGTTCTTCATACACCGGTTCGCATTCGGCAAAGGCATCGGCGCCCACCGGCGGCGTGTCGCGCAATTCGCCATTGATTCGGTAACCGATGCAGATGCGTATCGATTCCAGCTCATCCAGTACGTCCAGCTTGGTAATGCAAAGACCGGATATGCTGTTGATTTGCCGTGACCGGCGCAAGGCCACGGCATCGAACCAGCCGCAACGGCGCGGCCGGCCGGTGGTGGCGCCGAACTCATGGCCCCGCCGTGCCAGATGTTCACCCATGTCGTCGAACAGTTCCGTGGGAAACGGTCCGGACCCGACGCGGGTAGTATAGGCCTTGGTGATGCCGAGCACATAATCGAGATGCCGGGGCCCGACACCGGTGCCCGTGGCGGCCCCGCCGGACGTGGTATTGGACGATGTGACATAGGGATAGGTGCCGTGATCGATATCCAGGAGCGTGCCCTGCGCCCCTTCGAACAGGATATCGCCATCCTGATCCTGGATTTCGTACAGGAGGGTGGAAACATCCGTCACCATGGGACCGATGGTTTCCACCGCCTGCATGGCGTCGTCCAGCAGTTCCTGAAAGTCCAGCGCCTTGCTTTTGTAATAACGTTTCAGAACGAAATTGTGATAATCCAGCACCTCGCCCAGCTTGGCGGCGAATCGCTCGCGATGCAGAAGATCCCCCACCCGGAGGGCACGGCGGGCGACCTTATCCTCGTAGGCCGGACCAATACCGCGGCCGGTGGTGCCGATAGCGGCCTTGCCGCTAGCCTTCTCCCGGGCCTGATCCAGTTGTACGTGATACGGCAGCACCAGCGGGCAGGCCTCGCTGATGCGCAGTTGATCCCGGGCCGGATAACCGTTCTTCTCCAGCATATCCAGTTCCTCGATCAGGGAAGCCGGGCTCACGACCACGCCGTTGCCGATAAGGCAAAGCACGTTATTACGCAAAATGCCGGACGGGATCAAATGCAGGACGGTTTTCTTGCCGTCGATGACAACGGTGTGGCCGGCGTTATGCCCGCCCTGGAAACGCACCACCGCACTGACGCGATCAGTCAGCAGATCGACGATCTTGCCCTTACCTTCGTCGCCCCACTGGGTGCCGATGATTACAACGTTCTTTGCCATAGCTGTTGCAGTTACAAGTTAAAAGTTACAAGTCACAAGTCACAAGTCACAAGTGGATTCTACGAATCATGCTGTCTTTATTTCCGGTAAATATGTGACTCAGTCCTTGATATCGCGGACTTTCCAGCGGCCGCCGTCCAGGTAGAGTTCCCGGCTGCAGCCCATGACCCGCGCATCACCCGTCTGTCCCGGCAACTCGCAGACGACGCATTCGCCGTCGCTGCGCAACACCTCAATGGCCTCGTACAGACCCGGCACCTCGGAAGCGGGCGCGAAAATCCGGTCTTTTCCTTCTGTCTCGGGATCCAGATATTCATAAAGCGCGCGAATATCGGTGCTGAAACCGGTGGCGGGCCGGGCATGCCCGAAAGCCTTGCCGATATCGTCATAGCGGCCGCCCTGGGCAACGGCCTGTCCGCGGCCCGGGACATAGGCACTGAACATCATGCCGGTGTGGTAATGATAGCCGCGCAATTCCGCCAGATCGAAAAACAACGGCGCATTACTTACCTGTCTCTGTGTCTGTTCGGCGATCTGTTCCAGATTGTCGATACACAGCAGGATTTCTCCGCCCAGCTTGCCCAGTGACTTGCGGGCTTCCGCCAGAACCGCGGCGTCGCCGTGCAAATCGTTCATGCTCAACAGCGCATCGCCGGCCTTGCCGGGCAGTTTCCACTCATCGATGGCCTTTTTGATCTCGACCCGGGCCTTCTTCTGCAGGGCATCGAATAACAGCTGTTCCCGGTCCGCCGGTAACTCGAGCTGTTGTACCAGATGTCGATAGATGCCGACATGTCCCAAGTCCACATGGGCATTGCGGATGCCGGCCAGTTGCAGGGTTTTCAGCATCAAGGCCACGATCTCGGCATCGCTCTCGGGTCCGCCGTGACCGTACAACTCGGCGCCCAGCTGCAGCGGCGCACGCGTCTTGCCCTGGCCCTGGGGACGCGCATGCAGAACCGTTCCGATGTAGCAAAGCCGCGTCGGCGTCTCACGCTGCAGACGGTTGATATCGATCCGTGCCACCTGTGGAGTAATATCGGCACGGACACCCATCATGCGGCCGGTCAGTTGATCCGTAATCTTGAAGGTTTGCAGCTCCAGGTCTTCACCGGTGGCGGTCAGCAGCGATTCCAGATACTCGATGAGGGGCGGCATGACCAGTTCGTAACCCCATGCGGAAAACTGATCGAGAATCCTGCGGCCGAGCATTTCCAGTGCTTCGGCATCGGGAGGCAGAACCTCCTCTATACCCTCCGGCAGCAGCCATCGATTGGATCGTGTCATGGGTCTTACCTGACGATATAAAGGATAACCAGTCCCAGCAGCATGCTGCTGATGCCAATAAACCGTAAAGTGGAATTATTCAGTTGCACCGCCAGAAGGAACATTTTGCGCATGCCGTCGGGATTGATAAACGGCATGATGCCTTCCAGGATAAAAACCAGGGCCAGTGCGGTCAGTAAATCGGTCCACATTATGAAATCAAGTGGAAAGTATAAAGTTTAAAGTGAAAAGTAAATAATATGAAACAGAACCGGCAACAGCAATCTCTGCGTATTTATTCGACTTTCCACTTTCATATTCCTTTTTACTTTCAACTTTTAACTTTTAACTATCACCTGCCCCTGGCGTTTTTAAAGTACTTGAAGAATTCCGACTTGGGCTCAACAAGCAGAATATCATTCCCCCCGAAACTGTTCCGGTAGGCATTAATGCTGCGGTAGAAGTTGAAGAATTCCTCATTCTTGTTAAAGGCCGAAGCATAGATCTCGGTGGCGCGAGCATCGCCCTCACCGCGAATGATTTCCGCATCCTTCTCGGCATTGGCAACAATGATTTCCCTCTCCTTGTCGGCATTCGCCTTGATGCGTTCCGACGCCTCCGCACCGCGGGCGCGAAAATCCTTGGCGACGCGCGTGCGTTCCGCGCGCATGCGGGCATAGACGGAACTGCTGACTTCCTCAGGCAGATCGATACGCTTGGTGCGGACGTCCACCACGGCTATGCCCAGTTCATCGTTCAGCTCCTTGGTCGCTCCGGAAACAATATCCAGGATTTCGCCGCGCTCACCGGCCACCACTTCCTGGACGGTGCGTTTGCCGAATTCATCACGCAGGGCGCGGTTGATTCTCTGACCCAGCAAACCGTTGGCGTACTGGATATCGCCGCCGCGGGTGGAGGTGTAAAACTTGCCGACATCGGAGATACGCCACTTGGCATAGTAATCAACGATAACGTCCTTCTTCTCCGCGGTCAGAAAACGCTGGGGTTCCTGATCCATATTCAGAAGACGCGCCTCGAATTTCTTTACCGTATTCATGATCGGCACCAGGAAATGCAGACCCGGCTGGTCGTCGGTCTGCTGGATCTCGCCGAACTTGAATACCACCGCCTGTTCGTACTGGAAGATGCGAAACGTTGCCGCCGCAAACAGGACGATACCGAGAACCGTAACGGGGAGTATGACTCTGAAAAACATGATTATCTTATCCCCCTGCTTCTGTTGTCGCGTTGATTGCCGCCGCTGCCGCTTGAACTGCTGCTACTGCCGCCGGAAGATCCGGAACTGGAGTCGCCGGGGGCATTATGCGTCCGTACGCGTCCCGACTGCTCCAGTATCTTGTCGATGGGCAGATACATCAGGCTGTTGTTGCTGTCCGAATCGATCAGTACTTTACTGGAGTTCGACAGGACGGATTCGATGGATTCGATATACAAACGATCCCGGGTGATGGCGGGCGCCTGTTCGTATTCCGTCAGTAACTGCTCGAAACGCGAAGCCTGACCTTCGGCGCCGGCGACGACACGCGCCCGATAGCCGTTGGCCTGTTCGCGAATGCGCGCGGCTTCGCCGCGGGCGCGGGGAATGATCTCGTTGCGGTAGGCTTCGGCCTCGTTAATCTGCCTTTGTTCGTCCTCACGTGCCTTGATGGCGTCATCAAAGGCTTCCTTGACTTCGTCCGGCGGCTTGGCCGGCTGCATTTCCACGCCCACCACCAGTATCCCGGCTTCGTAGTCGTCCAGGATCTTCTGCATCAGCTGATTCTGGCGCTGGGCGATTTCGCTGCGTCCTTCCGTCAGCACGAAATCCAGTTCGCTGCGCCCGATGACGCTGCGGATGGCGCTCTCCGCCACCTGCCGCAGGGTGGTGGCCGGCGCAACCACGTTGAACAGATACCGGGTCGGCTCCGCGATCTGCCACTGCACGGCCACCTCCACGTCGACGATATTTTCATCCTTGGTGAGCATGGTGGCGCGATGATTGATGGATCGGATCTGGCCGACATTAATCTGTTCGACCGTATCGATAACGCTGGGCATGGCGATATTCAGGCCCGGCTGCATGGTCTTGACATACTTGCCGAAACGCATGACCACGCCGCGTTCCTGCTGGTCTACGAAGTAGGTAATATCGTAAACCAGATAACCCAGGCCGAGGATAATGACCAGCAGCCATATCAACGGCGAACCGCCGCCGCCTCCGCCGCCGACACGTCCGGGCTTTTTACCGAAGATACCACCAATGCCTTCCTGCATCTTCTTGACGATTTCATCCAGGTCGGGTGGCCCGTCGTCTTTACCTCGATTGCCCCACGGATCCTTGCCCTTATTGCCTCCGGGTGGTTCATTCCAGCCCATATTAAAGATACTCCGGAATTGGATTAGATGTATTGCCAGATACTTTCAATTGTCGAAAACGGACAGATGGTAACACAAAACCTGAACAGGATTGTCACTGCAACATCGATAAATCCATGTTGTGATCGCGGCACAGACGCCGCAGGGACGGCGAGTCCAGGTTGATCTCCATGACCCAGCCGCCGGTATTGTCCGGGTGCTCCTCGCAGACCGCCCCCTGCCGGAACAGGCTGGCGCGAAACCGGCCCGCCTCCGGGGGTACGCGCAGTTGGTGGATTTCACCGGAGTTATTCAGGCATTCCAGCAGAACGCTCTTCAACGCCGCCAGACCTTCGCCCGTACCGGCCGAGATCCAGACCCGGGGCAGGCCGCCGTTGGTGTATTCAACCCGGCAGGCTCCTTCGTTGGCATCCACTTTATTGAACACCAGAATCTGCGGCACCGCCGCGGCACCGATATCCTCAATGACTTCATTAACCTGTTCCAGATGCTGATAACGCTGCTCGTCGGTGACATCAATGACATGCAGGAGCAGATCCGCCGAGCGCACCTCTTCCAGGGTGGCGTGGAAGGATTGAATCAGATCGTGGGGAATGTGCCGAATAAAGCCGACCGTATCACTGAATATAACCGGAAAGTTGCCGTCCAGTTCCACGCGACGCAAGGTCGGGTCCAGGGTGGCGAAGAGTTTATCGGCCGCATACACGGAGGCACCGGTCAGCTGATTGAACAATGTGGATTTGCCGGCGTTGGTATAACCCACCAGCGATATCACCGGCGTGCCGCTGCGCTTGCGCAGGCGACCGCTCTGCTGTCGCTGCCGCGTCACCTTGCCCAGACGCGTATTGATGGTCTTGATGCGTTTGCCGATCAGCCGGCGGTCGGTTTCCAGCTGGGTTTCGCCGGGCCCCCGCAGACCGATACCGCCCTTCTGCCGTTCCAGATGCGACCAGCCCCGAACCAGCCGCGTCGACAGGTGCTGGAGCTGGGCCAGTTCCACCTGCAGCTTGCCTTCATAACTGCGCGCCCGCTGCGCGAAGATATCAAGGATCAGACCGACCCGATCCAGAACCCGGCATTGCGTCACGCGTTCCACATTGCGTTCCTGGGCCGGGCTCAGTTCGTGATTGAACAATACCAGTTCCGCATCCGTGGAGACCACGGCATCGCGGATTTCCTCGACCTTGCCCTTGCCGACAAAGTAACGCGGATCCGGCAATTCCCGCTGACCATTGATAACGAGCACGGGAGAAAGGCCGGATGATTCCGCGAGCAGAACGAATTCGTCCAGCTCTTCATCGAAGCGGGAATTATGAAAGTCGATATGGACCAGGACGGCCCTGACGTCCGGGGTTACAGCTTCATTCAAGACGGCGAACCACGAAAGAATGTGTCAGCTTTCACCTCCATTCTCATCCGCGCGCGGCATCTTGACACTGCGGGCGGGGACAATGGTTGAAATCGCGTGTTTATAGACAAGCTGACTGACGGAATTCTTTAACAAAATGACAAATTGATCGAATGATTCCACGTGACCTTGCAACTTGATTCCGTTCACCAGATAAATGGACACCGGGATCCGGTCCTTGCGCAGGGTGTTCAGAAACGGATCCTGTAGCGTATGCCCCTTGCTCATAATGAATTCTCCTTATTATTATTGATTTTGTCGTTGTACCGCCATCCAGCGGTGTACGCCGCTCCACATACACGAAGTATATTACAGTCTATTGGAAAATGCGGCTGTGGCGCAGAAAATTCAACACATCCCGCTGCACCGACGGTGCCTCGCTGTCAAACCGGACAGCCTCCTGCTCCGCCCGCAACCAGGTCATCTGCCGCTTGGCCAGTTGCCGGGTTGCTGTAATTGCCTTATTAATCATGTCCTTATGATTGATTTCCTCATCCAGATATTGCCATACCTGACGGTAACCCACCAGGCGCATGGACGGCAGCCCGGCATGGAGATCCTGTCTTTCGTATAGACAACGCACCTCCTCCACAAGTTCGTCATCCAGCATCCGCAGGAATCGCCGGCGGATGCGCTCGTGCAGCCGGGTGCGCTCGCCCGGCGCCACGATCAACTTGACGGGCGGCATGCCCAGGGAACCACTGCGCCCGGACCGAAACCAGTCCGACAGGGGCCGCCCGGTCAGTTCATACACCTCCAGCGCCCGCTGGATGCGCTGGGGGTCGTTGGGATGAATGCGGGTTGCCGAATCCGGGTCGATCTTCTGCAAGTTTTCGTGCATTTTCTTCCAACCTACGCTATCTGCTTCCTCTTCCAGGGATTGCCGCAATGCCGGGTCGGCGCCGGGCAGGCGCGATATACCCCGTTCGAGACCGCGGAAATACAGGCCGGTGCCGCCCACCAGCAGGGGGGTGCGGCCGCGGGCGTGGATGTCGCGGATGGCGGCCCGGGCATCCTCGCGGAAGCGGCCGGCCGAATAGGCCTCCGCCGGATCACAGATATCGATGAGCCGGTGCGGCGCGCGGGCCAGAATATCCGCAGTCGGCTTGGCCGTACCGATGTCCATGCCCCGGTAGACCATGGCCGAATCGACGCTGATGATATCCACCGGCAGAACCTCATGCAGCATCACCGCCAGATCGGTCTTGCCGCTGGCCGTGGGCCCCATGAGGAAGATCACCGGCTTCGGTTCGTGCTCAATCGCCATGAATGCGAAGCAGTTGCGCCAGATCGTTTTCGTCCAGGCAACGGAAGAGACCCGTTTGCGATCCGGAAGCCGGATCAATGCCGGCCTCATTCAAAGACCGGAGTAACTGTTGTACCGCGTCATCGGATTCCGGGGCCGCTGCGGTTGCACTGCCGTGACGGGCCATGATGTCGATAAGCCCATCTGAATCGACGTCCTGCCCTAACGCCGCCAGCATTTCCCGGCACAATGCCTGGATGTCCGCCTGATTCAAAACGGCGGGGATGGATCGTATTCGCAGGGACACCGGCCCCGCCGCTTCCAGTTCCAGACCCAGATCCGCCAGCAACGCCTGCCGCCGCTCAAGGGTAGCCGTATCATCTTCCGTGCATTCCATTATCACCGGCACCAGCAACGGCCGGGGGGTGACGCCCTCCCCCTCCAGACCGCGGCGAAGCCGATCCCGGATAATCACCCGCTTCGCCTCGACCGTATCCAGAATCATCAACCGCTCCGCCAGCGGCAGCACAATAAATCGACCCAGGATGATGTGCGCGGCGGCGGCGGACGCCGGGGAAGCCGATCTGTCATTGCGATAGAGTGCCGCCATCTCCCGCAGTGGATAACCCTGTGCCGGAGACGGCGACGCATCGCCCCGGTCCAGGCCGGGCAATGCCGTCTGTGGGCCGCGGCCGCCGCGATTCTGCACGGTCTCGTTCACGGCGGCATGGATGAAGTCATGCACGTCACGGGCGTGCCGGAAGCGCACCTCCTGTTTGGTGGGATGGACATTGACGTCGATGACCGCGGGGTCGATCTCCAGATGCAGCACATAACTGGGATAACGGCCCTCCGGGATGGAAGTTTCCAGGGCCTTGCGAACAGCGTGGTTCAGGCGTTTGTCGCGGATCATGCGGCCGTTGAGATAGAAGTACTGCCGGTCGGACTGGTTGCGGGTCTGGCCGTGTCCGCCCAGCCGCCCCCACAGCCGCATGCCGCCGCCCTGCGCATCCAGAAAGGCCGCCTCGCGGGCAAAGGCGGCGCCCAGAATATCCTGTATCCGGCGTTCGCCGTCCAGTTCCGCCGGCCGGCAGTGCAGTATCCGCCGCCGGTTGTGCCGCAAGCGGATATCCAGATCGAATCGGCACAGGGCCAGTCGCTTCACCATCTCCAGAATATGCAGGAACTCGGTACGTTCCGTGCGCAGAAATTTACGCCGGGCCGGGACGGCCTGGAAAAGGTCGGAAACCTCCACCGTCGTGCCCGTGCCGTGGGCGGCCGGCACCGGTTCGGCGGTCTCACCGCCCGGCGACAGGGCAAGCGACCAGGCCCGCTCCGCGCCCGCCATTCGGGATGTAAGCCGAAAGCGGGAAACCGAGGCGATGCTGGACAGGGCCTCGCCCCGGAAACCGAGGCTGCGTATGGCTTCCAGATCGGAGGCGGTGCGTACCTTGCTGGTGGCGTGGGACGCCAGTGCCAGGGACATGTCCTCCGGATGAATGCCGCAGCCGTTGTCACGCACCCGTATGAGGCGGCTGCCGCCCTCTTCGATATCGATCTCGATGCGATCGGCGCCGGCGTCTAGACTGTTTTCCACCAGTTCCTTGACGACGGAGGCGGGACGCTCGATCACCTCGCCGGCG
>JBBDSH010000032.1:0-48933 GCA_040905045.1 Gammaproteobacteria bacterium
GTCTCAAAATTCTGCGTGAGCCGCTCCCGGATCGGGGTCCGGGATGACGTTGTTATCGGCCGAAATGTGTGGATGTAAGGTGCACCGCGCAGCACAGTGGCTACACCACGCTCGTCGCGCCGCGCCCTGAACCCAAAGCGCCACGGTCGCGGCCACGTAGAATTTTGAGATAGGTTCTCTAATTTCAGTAAAGAGGTACGGTTTTTTTATGAGTCATCATCGCGTCTATAACTTTGGTCCCGGGCCGGCCATGTTACCCAAGGCCGTTCTGGAACAGGCACGGGAGGAATTGCTGGACTGGCAGGGCACCGGCATGTCGGTCATCGAAATGAGCCATCGCAGCAAGGGGTTTATTTCCATTGCCGAACAGGCGGAGGCGGATCTGCGCGAGCTGCTGTCCATTACCGATGATTACCGCGTGCTGTTCCTGCAGGGCGGCGCCACCACACAGTTTGCCATGGTACCGCTGAATCTGCTCGGCAAGAACGACACCGCCGATTACCTGCATACCGGACAATGGTCGGGCAAGGCCATTAAGGAAGCAAAACGTTTTGCCGATATTCATATCGCGGCCAGTTCCGAGGCGGATAATTTCAGTACAATTCCGGAAATTGAGACCTGGCAAATCAGTGACAATGCCAAATACCTGTATTTCACCTCCAATGAAACCATCGGCGGTGTCGAATTCCAGGCCTATCCGGACAGCGGCGGTATTCCCCTGGTCTGCGATGCGACTTCCAATTTCCTCAGCAGGAAAATAACGCTGGATAAGTACGGCGTTATCTTCGCCGGCGCGCAGAAGAACTTCGGCCCTTCCGGTATTGCCGTGGCCGTCGTTCGCAACGATCTCATCGGCCACGCCCGGGAGGGTATTCCCAGCCTTTATGATTACGCCGTTCACCGGGACAGCAACTGCATGTACAACACGCCGCCCACCTTCAGCTGGTATCTGTGCGGGCTGATGTTCCGCTGGATCAAGGAGCAGGGCGGTGTGCAGGCCATGGAGAACATGGCCATAGAGCGTTCCAGTCTCATGTATCAATTGCTTGATGAGAGCGATTTCTATCACAGCCCGGTCAACCCCCGGTATCGCTCGCGCATGAATGTCCCCTTCACCCTGCCGAACGAGGATATGGAGAAGCGCTTCCTGGCCGAGGCGAAAGAGGCCGATCTGGTGACACTGGAGGGCCACCGCAGTGTCGGTGGCCTGCGGGCCAGCCTGTATAACGGCATGCCCATCGAGGGCGCCAGAGCCCTGGTCGACTTCATGCGGGATTTCGAAAAGCGCTATGGGTGAGGCGCAAGCCTCACGCCTCACTCACAAGTCGTGTATCATCCGGTTCCAAACCAACACACGTTATTCCCATGACTGACGACAACCGGCTCGAGGCCATACGCGCACGTATCGATGAGGTGGACAGCAAGCTGATTGAGTTGATCAGCGAGCGGGCCAGACTCGCCGCAAAGGTCGCGGACACCAAGCGCGGCGACGGCGAGACGGATTCCTTTTACCGGCCCGAGCGCGAGGCGCTGGTATTGCGCCGCGTTATTGACGAAAACCACGGACCGCTCGCCGACGAGGAACTGGCCCGCCTTTTTCGCGAGATCATGTCCGCCTGCCTGGCCCTGGAACAGCCTCTGAGCATTGCCTACCTGGGTCCGGAAGGGACATTCACCCAGGCCGCCGCCCTGAAGCACTTCGGCCATTCGGTGACGACGGTTGCCTATGCCGGTATCGATCAGGTCTTCAGTGAAGTCGAGAGCGGTGCCTGTCAGTACGGTGTGGTGCCCGTGGAAAACTCCATTGAGGGCGTGGTCAATCATACTTTGGATATGCTCCTCAATTCCGGCCTGAATATCTGCGGCGAAGTGGAGTTGCGCATCCACCATCATCTTATGAGCAAGGCGGAGCGGCTGGAGGATGTGAAGAAGGTCTATTCCCATCAACAGTCACTGGCCCAGTGCCGGCGTTGGCTGGATCATCATCTGCTGGATGTGGAGCGGCAGCCCGTGAGCAGCAATGCCGAGGCGGCACGCTGTGCCAGCGAGGAAGCCGGGGCGGCCGCCATTGCCGGCGAGTCGGCGGCGGAACTCTATGAACTGAATATTCTGGTCAGCAATATCGAGGATGAGCCGGACAACACCACCCGTTTCCTGGTGCTGGGACGGGAAGCGATTCCGGCCAGCGGCTCGGACAAGACCTCGCTGCTTTTCACCATGCCCAGCCGGCCGGGATCCCTGCTGACGATGCTGGCCTGTTTTGCCGACAACAATGTCAATATGACCCGCATCGAGTCGCGGCCGTCGCGCCGGGGCATGTGGGACTATGTCTTCTTCGTCGACGTGGAAGGCCATATGCAGGACGAAGCCGTCGCCGCCGCCGTAAGGCAGCTGGAAGATCAGGCCTCGCTGGTCAAACTGCTGGGCTCGTACCCCCGGGCGGTCATTTGACTTGGTTGTTTTATCCGAGACGGCCGGGTAACTGAAAATATCACGGCAAAATTAAGTGGTGAGGAGTAAGGAGTGAGGAGTGAAACCCCGATTTTTTTACTCCTCACTCCTCACTTCTCACGCCTCACTTTTATCAACATTGGCACATATGTTATTTGAATACGTTGTTATCATCGGAGTAGGCCTCATCGGCGGGTCGCTGGCGCGAGCGCTGCGCCGGGCCGGTGCCTGCGCGCGTATCACCGGTGTCGGTCGCCATGAAGCCAACCTGAAGCGGGCCCTGGAACTGGGTGTTATCGATGATTATCAACTGGATACCGCTGATGCGGTGAAAGACGCGGATCTGATCGTACTGGCGACGCCGCTGTCAACCACGGAATCGTTGTTGCAGGGGCTGCAGAATTCATTAAAGCCGGACGCGATAATCACTGATGTGGGCAGTGCCAAGGGATCCGTGGTGAATGCGGCCCGCGCGTCCCTCGGTGAACGCTTCGGCCGGTTCGTGCCCGCGCATCCCATTGCCGGTACGGAACAGAGCGGCGTGGATGCCTCGTTTGCCGAACTGTTTGACGATCATCTGGTTATCCTGACGCCGGTGAAAGAGACCGACGAACAGGCGATTGCCGCCATTACGCAAATGTGGGAAGAGTGCGGGGCCCGGGTAGTGAACATGGATGTAGACCAGCATGATCGTATACTGGCCGCCACCAGTCATTTGCCGCACATGCTGGCCTACGCCCTGGTGGATTGTCTGGCCGAGATGGAAGAGCGCGAGGAGATATTCCGGTTCGCCGCGGGAGGGTTCCGGGATTTTACCCGTATCGCCTCCAGCAGTCCGCTTATGTGGCACGATGTCTGTCTGGCCAACCGGGATTCATTGCTGACTGTACTGGATGATTTTCAGGAACACCTGGCCCGTGTCCGGGCCGCTGTTGCCGGCAACGACGGGGCCCGCCTGCTGGAGATATTCAACCGGGCCAGGCAGGCACGGGATGATTTTATCCGCCGGCGCGGCGGCCAGGCCGCACTGGACACCGATGAATAGGTTCAGCCGGTAGTACCTCAACACAGGGATTATGATGAGCGATGCGGAGCGAATCGATTTTATTTCCCGCCCGGTCACGCGAGTGAGCGGTAAGGCGTGCGTACCGGGCGACAAGTCCATCTCCCATCGCGCCCTCATGTTCGGCGCCATCGCCGAAGGCGGTACGCAAATACAGGGGTTTCTGGACGGTGCCGACACCAATGCCACGCTGAATGCCTTCAGGCAAATGGGCGTGGAGATGGATCACAATAGCGCCCATGAGGTCACCGTGCACGGGGCCGGACTGCGGGGACTGGCCGCGCCGCCGGCATCTCTGGATCTGGGCAATTCCGGCACGTCCGTGCGCCTGTTGGCGGGTCTGCTGGCGGGGCAGGCGTTCGATACGGAACTGGTCGGTGATCCTTCATTGATGAAGCGTCCCATGCGCCGGGTGGTCGAACCCCTGCGTCTCATGGGCGCGGACATCGAGTGCAGCGCAGCCGGGACGTTGCCGCTGCACATCCACGGCGGGCGTAAGCTGAAGGGTATCGAGTACGTCATGCCGGTGGCCAGCGCCCAGTTGAAATCAGCCATACTGCTGGCCGGTCTGTATGCTGACGGGGCCACTTCCGTCACTGAACCGGCCGTGACCCGCGATCATACCGAGCGCATGCTGGAGCAATTCGGTTGTCCCGTAGTGCGCGACGGGGCACGCATCAGGCTGACGTCTTCACCCTTGCAGGGTTGTTCCATACGTATACCGGGGGATATTTCTTCCGCCGCCTTTCTCATGGTTGCGGCCTGCGTTGTCCCGGGCGCGGATATTCTGCTCGAGAATATCGGGATCAATCCCACGCGTGACGCGGTCATTGCCATACTCCGGCTCATGGGTGCCGATATTCATGTCACCGAGCTGGATGACGGCCAGTCGGAGCCGTCGGCGGATATTCGCGTGCGTCAGCAGCCGCTATCCGGTATCCGGATACCGGAGGAACTGGTGCCTGTCGCCATTGACGAATTCCCGGCGCTGTTTATTGCCGCCGCCTGCGCCTCCGGTGAGACAGTGTTATCCGGCGCGGAAGAACTTCGCGTCAAGGAGAGTGATCGCATCGCGGCCATGGCCGATGGCCTGGCGGGGCTGGGAATCGACGTCGCCGCGTATGAAGACGGTATGCGGATCACCGGCGGCGTCCTGCGGGGCGGCGAGGTGGACAGCCGCGGTGATCATCGTATTGCCATGGCTTTCAGCGTGGCGGGCGCAGCGGCCCAGGGAAGGGTGCGGGTCCGGGATTGCAGGAATGTGGACACTTCTTTCCCCGGATTTATCGAGTGTATCAACGGCATCGGCCTGCAGGTGACGGCGGAGACGCAGCGTGCCTGAGGCCCCGGTTATCACCGTGGACGGTCCCGGCGGTACCGGCAAGGGGACCCTGTGCGCGTACCTGGCCGGATGGCTGGGCTGGCACCTGCTGGACAGCGGCGCCCTTTACCGGGTTCTGGCCCTGGCCGCACTGGATTACGGTATGGATATGGCCGATGAGTCGGCGCTGGCCGGCCTGGCGCGGGATCTGGACGTGGATTTCCGGCAGGACGAAGAGGCCGGCACCATCCGCGTGATTCTCGACGGCGGGGATGTGAGCGGCCGTATCCGTACCGAGGAATGCGGCAGTGCCGCATCCCGGATCGCGGGGTTCCCCCGGGTACGAGCCGCACTGGTGGAACGCCAGCACGCTTTTCGCAGGCTGCCGGGTCTCATTGCCGACGGCCGGGATATGGGGACCGTCATATTTCCCGATGCCGGGCTCAAGCTGTTCCTGACCGCCAGCCCGGAGGAACGTGCCAGGAGGCGCTATAAACAGTTGATAGAACAAGGAATTAGTGTTAATCTCCATCGCCTTTCGGCTGACATAGCCGAGCGGGACGAGCGCGACAGCAGACGCGAGGCTTCACCAATGAAGCCCGCTCCGGAAGCCATTGTCATTGATACGACCGACCGGGATGTGGCCGGGGTTATTGAGACTGTGACCGGGCTGGTGCGCGAACGTTTTCCGGATAGACAGAAATAATGACCAGTCATTAACCATTAACCACAACCCTGCACGGGCCCTGGCGGCGGGACGGAGCAGTAAATCAGGAAGCAATATTACATGAGCGAGAGTTTTGCGGAGTTATTTGAACAGAGTCAGATAGACGTCAATATGCGTCCAGGCAGTATCGTCACGGCGACCGTCGTGGACGTCAGCCCCGATACGGTCATCGTCAATGCCGGCCTCAAATCGGAGGCCTTTATCCCCATCGACCAGTTCTACGATGAGAAGGGCGATCTGGAAGTCGCCGTCGGTGATGAAGTGGACGTGGCGCTGGACGCCGTCGAGGACGGTTTCGGCGAAACCCGCCTGTCAAGGGAAAAAGCCAAGCGCCTGCGGGCCTGGGAGCAACTGGAAAAGGCCTATGAGGCCGACGAAACGGTAACCGGTATTATCACGGAACGCGTCAAGGGCGGTTTTACCGTCGATGTCGACAAAGTACGCGCCTTTCTGCCCGGCTCACTGGTGGATGTCCGTCCGGTTCGCGATACCACCTATCTGGAAGGCAAGCCGCTGGAATTCAAGGTTATCAAGATTGATCGCCGCCGCAGCAATGTTGTGGTTTCCCGCCGCGCCGTGGTGGAAAGCGAGAATTCCGCCGAGCGGCAGGCCCTGCTGGAAAAACTCAGCGAGGGTGTCGTGGTCAAGGGTGTTGTCAAGAATTTGACCGATTACGGGGCCTTCCTGGATCTTGGAGGCATTGACGGGCTCCTGCATATCACCGACATGGCCTGGAAGCGGGTCAAGGATCCCAGTGAGATTGTCAACATCGGTGACGAGATTGATGTCAAGGTGCTCAAGTTCGATCGCGAACGCAATCGCGTTTCCCTGGGACTGAAGCAGATGGGCGATGATCCGTGGACGGATCTGACCCGGCGTTTTCCGGAAGGCGCCCGACTGCGCGGCCGCGTTACCAATATCGCCGATTACGGCTGCTTTGTGGAACTGGAAGAAGGTGTGGAAGGCCTGGTTCACGTTTCCGAGATGGACTGGACCAACAAGAATGTGCACCCGTCCAAGCTGGTGCATATCGGCGATGAAGTGGAAGTCATGATCCTGGATATCGATGAGGAACGGCGCCGGATTTCCCTGGGCATGAAACAGTGCCAGCCCAACCCGTGGGAGCAGTTCGCCGCAATGCACAACAAGGGCGACCGGGTAACCGGTACCATCAAGTCGATTACCGATTTCGGCATCTTTATCGGTCTGGAAGGCGGCATCGACGGCCTGGTCCATTTATCCGATGTTTCCTGGACAGATGAAGGCGAACAGGCTATACGTAATTATCAGAAGGGAGAAGAACTCGAAACCGTCGTGCTGGCGGTGGATGCGGAAAGGGAACGGATTTCCCTGGGCATCAAGCAACTGGAAAAAGATCCCTTCTCCAATTATGTCGCTGAACATCCGAAGGGAAGCATCGTCAAGGGCACGGTGCAGACTGTCGAAGCCAAGCATGTTACCGTCCTGCTGGCCGAGGGCGTGGAAGCGTATCTCAAGACAAGCGAGCTTTCCATAGACAAGAAAGTGGAGGATGCAAGGTCCATGGTCAAGGAGGGGGAAGAACTGGAAGTGAAAATCACCGCCGTGGATCGCAAGAAACGCACAATAACCGTGTCGGTGCGGGCCAAGGAATCCGATGATGAGACCGCCGCCGTCAAGGAATATGCCCCGGAGACTTCCAGCGGGGCCAAACTGGGTGATTTACTCAAAGAGCATCTGGATAATAACAGCTGAAGGCGCAGCCGCTGCTGGCTCCTGAATAATACCGCGCAGCAGTAAACGGCCCGGGGACCGGTCAGGCAACGTCATGAGCATGTTCCTAACCCATAATAAAGCAGAGCGTTATGACAAAGTCTGAACTGATTGAATCGCTGTCCAAGCGACAAACACAGTTAGCCTATAAGGATGTGGAACTGGCGGTAAAGACTATCCTGGAACATATGGCCAACACTTTGTCCAACGGGGAGCGTATCGAGATCCGTGGATTCGGCAGCTTTTCCCTTCACTACCGGCCGCCGCGCGTCGGACGCAATCCCAAGTCCGGTGAGCCGGTATCCCTGCCGGCGAAATACGTGCCGCATTTCAAGCCCGGCAAGCAGTTGCGTGACCGTGTCGACCAGACCCGGGGGACGCCGATAACGAGCGCCGTCGGCGGCGATGACGACTAAGAAACCGTTTCAAAATTGCCCTTTTCCGCCCAGGCTTCGTTCTCACCTTTCTCAAATGCTCATTTATTAGCCGTATAAACTACGCTTTTCGAAAGGCTCGGGCCTCGCCTGGACGAAAAATTGCTGCTTTTGAAACGGTTTTTCCATCGCCAATATCCGACCGCCGTGTCCTCTCTGACGGGATAACATCGCGCGTTCAGGGATGTTGGTTTCCCGCTACATTCAGCTTGCTTCTCCATTCAGCCGTGCCCGGGTGTGTAATTCGCGGGCTTCCGGGCTAAAATGACGGTGTTTTATACAGCAAGGCGAAAGCCATAACGCGGGAGTTGCCATGTCACGTATTCTAAAACTCGGTTTCGTGCTCCTTGTCATGGTAGCCGGCCTGGCCTTCCATCTACGGAATGATCACCCGGTCATGCTCGATTTTTATCTTGGCAGTATCAGTTTGCCGTTCTCTATGTATGTTATCGGTGCTGTCTGTATAGGGGCACTTCTTGGCATAATATCCGTCCTGCCGAGGTTATTCCGGCTGAAACGGGAAAATGCCAGTCTTCAGCGGCACATCAAGATCAACGAAACCGAATTGAATAACCTGAGAGTGATCCCGGTCAGGGATAATCATTGATGATACCGGAGTACTGGCTGTGGATAGTACTTGCATTGTTGCCCATGGCGGCACTGACGGGCTGGTGGACGGCCCGTCGCGGCATGCGGCATGCGGATTATCGACAGCCGTCAGGCATGCATCCCGATTATTTCAAGGGTCTCAATTTCGTGCTCAACGAGCAGCCGGACAAGGCCATTGAAGTTTTTATCCGTATGCTGGAGGTTGACAGCGAGACTATTGAAACCCATCTGGCACTGGGAAACCTGTTTCGTCGTCGTGGTGAGGTGGACCGCGCTATTCGCATTCATCAGAACCTGATTGCACGCCCTACACTCAATCATGAACAGCGTGCAACCGCATTGCTGGAATTGGGTATGGACTATATGCGCTCGGGACTGCTGGACAGGGCCGAGGGCCTGTTCCTGGAATTGGTTGAAAGCGGGCATCACACTGTCCAGGCCTATCAGCAGCTGCAGGACATCTATCAGCAGGAAAAGGACTGGCCCCAGGCAATAGCCGCAGCCCGGCGGCTGGAATTCATGTCCGGCGAAGACCTGAAACCGGTGATTGCCCAGTATTACTGCGAACTGGCCGATCTGGATTTGTCCGGCGACAGGGAAAAAGCGGCAAGAGACAATCTGCGCCGGGCATTGAACCTGGATCCACGCAGTGTGCGTGCCAGTATGCTGGAGGGGGAGATCGCCCGCAGACAGGGCAAACCCCGGGTTGCAATCAAGTTTTACAAGCGGGTGGAACAACAGGATCCGGAATTCATTCCGGAAATCATTGAGCCCTTGCTGCAATGTTACGGTGAACTGAACAAAATGGATGAGTTTGTTGTCTATGTGAAAAGTCTGCTGGATAATTACGGTGGTATAACACCGGCGTTGTACGTCACCGATATCCTGGCACGGTCGGAAGGCGAGGATGAGGCGATTCGTTTTATTTCATCGGAACTGAAAAAGCATCCAACCGTTCGCGGAGTCGACAGGTTGCTTGAATATACCGTTTCCCGCTCACAGGGGGAAACACGCGAGAACCTGATAACCGTCAAGGATCTGACCAGACGTTTGCTGGAAAATCATCCTGTTTACAAGTGTCGGCAATGCGGATTCGATGCCCGGAATCTTCACTGGCAGTGTCCTGGTTGTAAACACTGGAATACGGTCAAACCCGTGCAAGGAGTTCAGGGTGAGTGACCCCCGCATCATCGTATCGCTGGATTTTGCCGAGCAGGAGGCGGGACTGGAACTGGCCCGTTCCCTGGAGCCCGGGCGCTGCCGCATGAAAGTGGGCAAGGAATTGTTCACCCGTTACGGACCGACGGTGGTAAGAGAACTGATTGCGCTTGGCTACGATGTGTTTCTGGATTTGAAATTCCACGATATCCCCAACACCGTGGCCAGTGCCTGCCGGGCCGCGGCTGACCTGGGTGTCTGGATGTTGAACGTACACACCGCCGGCGGCAGGGCCATGCTGGAGAGTGCCCGTGAGGCGGTTGAACGGGCGCCGGTCAGGCCTCTTTTGATCGGTGTTACCGTCCTGACGAGTCTCGATGATCAGGATCTGCGCGAGACGGGTGTCGGGTCCGGTACCGGAGAGCAGGTCATGCGGCTGGCCGGCCTGGCACGCGAGACGGGGCTTGACGGTGTGGTCTGTTCGGCGCGGGAGGCGCGGGAATTGCGCCGGATCCACGGCAGCGATTTCTGCCTGGTGACTCCGGGCATCCGACCCTCCGGCAGCGGCGCGGATGACCAGGCTCGGGTGGTTACCCCTGAACAGGCCATTGCCGCCGGCAGCGATTATCTCGTTATCGGCCGGCCCATAACCCGGGCGGCGGATCCGTCGGCGGCGCTTGCGGCCATTGAAGCTAGTACCTCGACACAGGGATTATGATGAGTTCAGTCAATATAATTCCTGTGTCGAGGTACTGTCTCCCCGATAAAATCCGTTAACCTCATAATGTCTCAAAGTTACGATTTGGATAATCCAGTCAGTCCACTGCGGCCGCTGTTGCCGGAACAGCCCGGTGAACGACGCTACTGGGGCGGACTCTACGGCAGCAGCAAGGCGCTGGCCATCCGGGAAGCGGCGGGGCTGATACAAGGCCCGGTCCTTGTGATCGCGCCGGATCCCAATGCGGTGCAGCGTCTCTATGAGGGACTGCGGTTTTTTGGCGCAGGTGATGACGATATTCCGTTGATGTCCTTTCCTGACTGGGAAACGTTACCCTACGATCTGTTTTCCCCGTATCAGGATATTATCTCCGAGCGATTATCCACTCTCGCACAACTGCCTGATTTGCAGCGGGGGGTGCTGGTGGCATCGATATCGACCGTCATGCACAGACTGCTGCCGCGGGAATATCTGTGCGCCAACAGCCTTATCCTGAGTACCGGCCAGCAGCTGGATCCGGAACGTTTCCGTTTGCAGCTCAGCGAGAGTGGATATCGTTTTGTCTCCCAGGTTATGGAACACGGTGATGTCGCCATACGCGGTTCGCTTCTGGATATCTATCCCATGGGTTCCGCCTGGCCCCTGCGCATTGATCTTTTCGATACGGAAATCGACAGTATCCGCCTGTTTGATCCGGAATCGCAATTGACACGGGAGACGACCGACAGTATTCGCATTCTGCCAGCCCGGGAGTTCGGCCTCGATGCCGCCGCCGTCAATCGCTTCCGGGCCAACTGGCGGGAGCGTTTCAGCGGCAATCCGGCCGCTTCCATCATCTATCGTGATGTCAGTGAGGGACTGGCCCCGGCCGGTATCGAATATTACCTGCCGCTGTTTTACGAGCAGACTGACAGTATTTTTGATTACATGAATTCAGGGGGACTTGTGATCCTCGATGAAGGCGTTCAGGAAGCGGCCGAAACCTTCTGGGAGGACACCTGTGAACGATACCGGCAGCGCTGCGAGAATATTGAACGGCCCTTGTTGAAACCGCAGGAAATTTTCTACCCGATAGAGGAATTTCTGCAGCATGCCGGGAAATTTCCGCAGGTTTACAGCAGGGCACTGGCACGGAACGATGATCGCGCGGGAACGGTTAATTTTGCCGCCGGCACACCGACACGGATCCCCGTGGATTCCCGTGCCGGTGAGCCCCTTGGTCTGCTGAAACGGTTCATCGAAAATTTCCATGGCCGGATCCTGCTGGTGGCGGAATCGGCCGGCCGGCGTGAGACCATTCTTGAGTTACTGCGTAAAAACGATCTGCAGCCTGCACTCTTTTCGGACTGGCATGAATTCCTGAACGGTAATGCTTCACTGGGTCTGACCGTTGCGCCTCTGGAAGAGGGCGCGCTTCTGCACGAACCGCGCATCGCCGTCATCAGTGAAACCCAGTTATTCGGTGAACGGGTACAGCAACGCCGGTTACGCAAACGCAGGCAGACGGATGCCGAGGCCGTAGTCCGCAATCTGACCGAGTTGACCACGGGTGCACCGGTGGTGCATGAAGAACACGGAGTCGGTCGCTACCTGGGACTGGCTAATCTGGAAGTGGGGGATGTTCCGGCGGAATTTATCTGCCTGGAGTATGACAAGGGTGACAAATTGTATGTCCCGGTGTCTTCCCTGGACAGGATCAGCCGCTATACCGGCATGGATCCGGAACACGCACCACTGCACCGGCTGGGTTCCGGACAGTGGGAGAAGGCCCGGCGGAAAGCGCAGGAACGCGTCTATGATGTGGCCGCCGAACTGCTGGAGCTCCATGCTCGCCGTGCCGCTCGTGACGGCTACAGCTTTCAGGTCGATGAAGATGCCTACCAGTCCTTTGCACAGGCATTTCCCTTCGAGGAAACCCCGGGACAGATGGATGCCATCAATGATGTTCTCAAGGATCTGCGTTCCAATCGCCCCATGGATCGGCTTATCTGTGGTGATTCCGGATTCGGCAAGACCGAGGTGGCCATGCGGGCGGCGTTCATCACAGTCAACAATAACAGACAAGTGGCATTGCTGGTTCCGACAACGCTTCTGGCGCAGCAACACTACCAGAATTTCAAGGATCGGTTCGCCGACTGGCCGGTGCGTGTCGAGGTTTTATCCCGTTTTGTCGACCGAAAAAAAACCACGGAGGTACTGCGAGGGCTTTCCGAAGGCAAGGTGGATATAATTATAGGTACTCATAAACTTCTGCAGGACGACATCCGTTTTGAGCGCCTGGGACTGGTTATTATCGACGAGGAGCATCGCTTCGGAGTACGACAGAAGGAAAAATTCAAATCCCTGCGTGCCGAAGTGGATGTTCTGACACTGACGGCAACACCGATCCCGCGGACATTGAACATGGCATTGTCGGATATGCGTGATTTGTCCATTATTGCCTCGCCTCCATCCCGGCGACTGGCGGTGAAAACCTTTATTAATGAATGGAATGATGCACTTCTTAAGGAAGCCATGCTGCGTGAAATCAAGCGGGGAGGACAGGTTTATTTCCTGCATAACAAGGTCGAGACCATCAACAGCAAGGCTGAAGAAATAGAGGCCCTGGTGCCCGAAGCCAGGGTCCGGATCGCTCATGGTCAGTTGCCGGAGAAGGAACTGGAGCAGATCATGTTCGATTTCTATCACAGGCGTTTCAATATCCTTGTCTGCTCCACGATTATCGAGACGGGCATTGATGTTCCCAACGCCAATACCATTATTATCAATCGCGCGGACAAGTTCGGCCTGGCGCAGCTTTATCAGTTACGCGGACGGGTCGGTCGTTCACACCATCGCGCCTATGCCTATCTCGTAGTGCCGCCGCAGCGTGCCATGACGAAAGATGCAATCAAGCGTCTTGAGGCAATAGAATCACTGGAAGAACTGGGTATCGGTTTTACGCTCGCCACTCATGATTTGGAGATACGCGGGGCCGGAGAGATTCTGGGAGAAGATCAAAGCGGCCAGATCCAGGAGATCGGGTTCGGCCTGTATATGGACATGCTGGATCGCGCTGTCAAGGCTCTCAAGTCCGGCAAACAACCGCAACTGGACAGGCCGCTGGATCACGGTACCGATGTGGACCTGCATATGTCCGCACTGATACCGGAGGATTATCTGCCTGACGTCCAGGCGCGCCTGATCATGTACAAGCGTATCGCCAGTGCCGCCGATGAACAGGAACTGGAATCCCTGCAGGAGGAAATGATCGATCGTTTCGGTATGTTGCCGGAGCCGATAAGAAACCTGTTTGCCGTTACCCGGCTCAAGCAGCAAGCGGCGCCGCTGGGTATCCGCAAGATCGATCTGGGAGAGAAGGGCGGCCGACTGTTATTCCATGAAAAAACCCGGGTGGATCCGTCCAGGATTATTGAATTGATCAGGGAAAACCCCGCGGTCTACAAGCTGGACGGCAGTGATAAACTGCGAATTTCCAGGGAAATGCCGCAGGCGTCCGACCGTATCCAGGCATTGACCGATTTATTCGAGGCTATTGCGATGAGGCAGGCGGCATGAAGAAATACGCTATGATACCGGCGCTGATCCTGTGTCTGTCGGGCATTACTCTTCCGGTTTATGCCGAATCCTGGTTCCAGGTCGAGGTCATCGTGTTTGAATATACACGTCCGGATACCGATGGCGAATCCTGGTATACGAACCCGGGTCTCCCCGGGCATCTGAATTCCATCGAGCTGATCCAGGGATTGCCTGCGGTACGGGAAACGATGACGCCGCCATCGGATCGGGAAGGTGAAACGGCAGACGATATCGATGCGGAATCCACGCGGGTTTCCCGGGTCGCCTATCTGGAATTGCCGGAGGATCATAAAAACATGGCCGGTATTTATCGCGTACTGAATCTGTCCGCCGGTTACCGGCCGCTGTACCACGCAACCTGGCAACAGCCGGGACTCGACGGAAGCGAGGCGCGGTATGTGCATATTGAAGGCCTGCGGGAAACGACCGGAACGGGCATGGAGATTGAAGGGAATAACGATAAAAACACGAGAGATGACGACTTTGATACGGGGACCGCATCGGTAAATGCGATACCGGAAATGTCATTCGACGGTATGATCCGGTTACGAAGTACCCACTTCCTGCACCTGGATGTGGATACCGCTTATTTCCCGCCGGACCCCTCCATTTTGCAAAGCGAAACGGCTCTGGGACAGGGATTGCCCGCCTACCAGTTTGCCGACTATGTCCGTCTGCAGGAAAGCCGCCGCATCCGGCTCAAGGAACTGCATTATTTTGACCACCCACTCTTCGGTGTCATTGTCCAGGTCACCCGAATCGAGGATGAGACCAAGAGTGAAGAGTGAGGCATAACTGCAGTTACAAGTAACAAGTCACAAGTTACAAGGAAAAAAACAGGAATCCTATGATGTGCCGGGAACCTTGTTTGACTATCCGGCTTCGTTGAACCATGGATTATATCTTGCAGAGTCCGCGGAGTACGCAGAGGAATGAATGCTGACTACTGCACTGCGCTCCTTATGCTTCCTGCATGCAAGGTAATAATTGCCATTGTTGGCAACAGGATTTGATCTCGCCAAGGGCGCCAAGTACGCCAAGAAAAAAAATTCTTATTCCTTTGCGATCTTTGCGCCCTTGGCGAGATCAATCACCGAGGTTTCTCGAAAACTGTTATGTTGTGACTCACGTCGAACGTCCGAGAGCTACAATACCAAACAGATATTATTACTCTGCGTGCTCTTCGGCCTCTGCGTGAGATCAATAATCCGTTCAGGTTGGCATGAAAACTAAAGACTGGCGATAATCGCCTGGAGCAGTCGCTGGACGTCGGCCATGCCCTGGCCCAGATTCTTCTTTATCTCATCCATGGTGATTTCTTTTTCTGTTTTCCCTGCGGCCCAGTTTACGACCACGGCGATGCAGGCGTAGTCCAGGTCCACTTCCCGCGCCAGTGCGGCCTCGGGCATGCCGGTCATGCCGACGATATCGCAGCCATCCCTTTCCATTCGATCGATCTCGGCGGCGGTTTCCAGACGCGGCCCCTGTGTGGCGCCGTAGGTGGCCCTGTCAACGACATCAACCCCGGCTTCCCGTGCCGCTTTGAGCAGTGTTTCCCTGAGGGGGCCGGCATAGGGCCGGGTGAAATCGATATGGCTTACCTCGGGACCGTCCTCGAAAAAACTGTGTTTTCGGCCCCAGGTGTAGTCGATGATTTGATCGGGAATAACAATGCGGCAGGGAGTCATTTCACCGGTGATGCCGCCGACGGCATTTACGGCCAGGATCCGTTCAACGCCACAATCCTTTAACGCTCTTATATTGGCGCGATAATTTATCCGGTGGGGCGGAATAACATGACCGTCGCCGTGACGGGGCAGGAATACGATTTCCATGCCGGCGTAACGGCCGAAAGTCAGGGGGGCGGAAAGTTCACCGAAAGGGGTGATCGTTCCCTCGCGTCGGCCGGGATCCAGTTCTTCCAGCCTGGTCAGTCCGGTGCCGCCGATGATCGCCAGATGGATCATGAATGTTCCAGTCTTTGTTTCCCCGCCCAGTCCCGTGCGAACAGATTGGCGCTGCGGCCGCTGCGGGAGCCGTGTTCCAGGGCCCATTTCAGTGCCGCCTTGTCCAGTGACTCCTGATCCTGTAACGGCACAGCCCCCAGTTTCTCCAGCCAGTAATGCACGATTTGAAGATACTGATCCTGGGTAAAGGGATGAAAGGAGAGCCACAGGCCGAAACGCTCGGACAGGGACAGTTTTTCTTCCAGGGATTCGCTCAGGTGCAGTTCGCCGTCCACCATGGCGCTGTCGCGGTTTTCCTGCATGTATTCCGGGATCAAATGCCGCCGATTGGATGTCGCATAGATAAGCACGTTTTCGGGCGGCTGACTCATGGAACCATCCATGATGACCTTCAATGCCTTGTAAGCCGGATCGTCCGCCTCGAAGGAAAGATCGTCGCAGAACAACAGAAACCGGCCGCTCTGCTCGTACAGAGAGTCGCACAGGCAGGGCAGATCGCGCAGATGATCCCGGTCCACTTCAATCAGGTTCAGATGCTGTTTTTGAAAGGCATTGAAGACGGCTTTAATCAGTGATGATTTGCCCGTGCCGCGGGGACCCCACAACAGGGCATTGTTGGCCGGCAGTTCGGCCAGAAACTGGCGGGTATTCTGTTCCAGCCGGGATTTCTGTCGATCAACACACTGCAGATCGTCGAGCCGCACCGGACTGATGTGCCGTATGGGTTCCAGTCCCCGGCGACGGCCGTGGTAGCGCCAGCAGTGGCTGGGAGAATCCTGAGCGAACAACGGGCTGTTGGTATCGCCGGGGAGGATCCGTTCAAGGCGATCCAGCAACTCATTTGCACGCTTGAAGAATGTATCTTTATCGGTCATCTGGTAATGGATTATTGCAGGTAAATGTTTTTATATATCCATATCGGGTTGTTTGGTACTGTTCAAACCGGCAAGTATAACAGGCCGGGAAAATTTGTGCCGCATCTAATTGATTGTTTTAATTACGGTAATTGAATCACCGACGATAATGTATCACTATGGAAAATGCTTCAGTTTGAGCGCAAACATTGCTACTGTGCTCCAGACACGGCGTTGATTCATCATTCCTGAGTAGAGGTTCTCGGCAGACCGGACAATGCGAATACCAAACCTGCGTATCCCGGCATGTGTGCTGTTAATCGTCTGGTCCGCGGTCCTGATCTCCGCGGATGAGATGCGCACGGCCGTGGTACTGGAAGTGAATGGCGCCATCGGTCCCGCCACCAGCGATTATATCGGCCAGGGGCTGCGTACGGCGCGTGAGGACGCCGCCGAACTGGTCATTATCCAGCTGGATACCCCCGGCGGTCTTGATGCCGCCATGCGCACCATTATCCGTGACATTATTGCATCACCCGTTCCCGTGGCCATCTACGTGTCTCCGCCCGGTGCCCGCGCCGCCAGTGCCGGCACGTATATGCTGTACGCCTCTCACATCGCCGCCATGGCGCCGGGTACCAACCTGGGCGCGGCGACGCCGGTACAACTGGGTGGTGGCGGTCTGCCCGGTATGGAGCCGGCGGAGAAGGAGCCCCGGGGCGAGGATCAGGCCGACGGCGATGAGAAAAAACCGTCTGCGCCGGGCGGTAGCGCCATGGAAAAGAAAATGGTCAACGATGCCATCGCTTATATCCGCAGTCTCGCGGAGATGCGGGGCCGTAATGCCGACTGGGCGGAGAAGGCGGTGCGCGAGGCGGCCAGCCTGTCCTCGGAGCAAGCCCTGCAGGAAAATGTCATTGACGTTATTGCTGCGGACATGCGCGACCTTCTGGAGAAGATCGACGGCAGGACCGTCAACGTCAACGGTATTGATCGGCAAATCGACACCCAGGGTTTGACCCTGCGGACCATCGAACCCGACTGGCGTACCGAGCTGTTGTCCATTATTACCAATCCGAATATTGCCTATATACTCATGCTGCTGGGCATATACGGCCTGTTCTTCGAACTGGCCAATCCCGGTTTCATTGTGCCCGGCGTCATCGGCGCCATCTGCCTGATCCTGGCCTTGTTTGCCATGCAGGTTCTGCCCATCAATTATGCCGGCCTGGGCCTGATACTGCTGGGGATCTGTTTCATGGTCGGCGAGATGTTCATGCCCAGTTTCGGGATTCTCGGAATTGGCGGAGTCATCGCCTTCGTTTTCGGTTCCATCATCCTGTTTGATGCCGAGGGCGGTGACGTGGCTGTTTCATTGCCGCTGATCATTGCCGTCTCCTTTCTTTCGGCGGCATTCATCTATTTTGCCCTGCGGGTCGCTATCAATGCATTCAGAAAGCCGGTGGTCTCCGGCATGGAGCAACTGGTCGGCAGCACCGTGGAGATAATGGAAAAGATTGACAGGGATCACGGCCGTGTCTATGTTCACGGCGAGATATGGAATGCCCGGTCGGATGATGATCTGCAACCGGGGGACAAGGCGAAAGTAACCGGTATGGACGGACTCGTCCTGCAAGTCGAACCACTGAAGGAGGAACACTCATGACAATAATGACCATGATCTACATTATCATCGGCCTGATCATCGTTCTGCCGATGTTCATCAAGGTGCTGCGCGAGTACGAGCGCGCGGTTGTATTTACTCTCGGACGGTTCAGCGGTGTCAAGGGGCCGGGGCTGATCATCATTATTCCCCTCATCCAGCAGATCGAGAGAGTGGAATTGCGTACCATCGTCATGGATGTCCCCAGTCAGGATGTCATTTCTCATGATAATGTGTCTGTCAAAGTCAATGCTGTCATTTATTACCGGGTCATCGATCCGGAACGGGCCATTATCCAGGTGGAGAATTTCGATGCCGCCACCAGTCAGCTGGCCCAGACCACCCTGCGGGCGGTTCTGGGTAAACATGATCTGGACGAAATGCTCGCGGAAAGGGACAAGCTGAACAACGATATCCAGGAATATCTGGACAAGCAGACCGACGCCTGGGGTATCAAGGTATCCAATGTGGAAATCAAGCATGTGGATATTGATGAAAGCATGATCCGCGCCATTGCCAGGCAGGCCGAGGCGGAAAGAGAGCGGCGCGCCAAGGTTATCCATGCCGAAGGCGAACTGCAGGCCTCGCACAAGCTGCTGGAGGCGGCCAAGATCCTCGGTCAGCACAGCAACAGTATGCAGTTACGTTATCTGTCGACCCTCACGGAAATCGCCGGGGAGAAGAGTTCCTCCATTGTCTTCCCCGTTCCGGTGGATACCATCAGGGACTTCCTGAATCTGGCCGCTGATAAATCAACAACATAATGAGTGTCTTTCGGCGGGAGTAGGCAAGGAGCGGGGGAATCTGCTAATCTGCGATACTCTGAGTTGGTGCTTGCCTCCCCGCCAGGAGATGACTGCGACTGCCAGGCAGTGACCTCATCATTATGCCCCGGGGTTGATGATCCGGGCTGTATCCGTCCCGTACAACAATCTGTAGAGGAACAAGCCGATGTTTAGCAAAGACATGACCATCGCTGGTTTTGATGACGAACTCTGGCAGGCGATGCAGGGCGAGAAACGCCGCCAGGAGGAACATATAGAACTGATTGCCTCCGAGAACAACGTCAGCCCGCGCGTGCTGCAAGCCCAGGGCTCCGTACTTACCAACAAGTACGCCGAAGGTTATCCCGGCAAGCGTTATTACGGTGGTTGTGAACATGTGGACGTGGTTGAACAGCTTGCCATTGATCGGGCGAAAGAACTGTTTGGTGCCGATTACGTCAACGTGCAGCCGCATTCCGGCTCCCAGGCCAACGGCGCCGTTTATCTGGCACTGTGTGAACCCGGCGACACCATTATGGGCATGTCTCTGGCCGATGGCGGCCATCTGACACACGGCGCCTCGGTTAATGTCTCGGGCCGTTTTTACCACGCTGTTCAGTACGGTCTCGATCCGGAAACCGAGGAGATCGATTACGACGAGGCCGAGAGACTGGCTCTGGAACACAAACCAAAGCTGATCATTACCGGCTTTTCCGCCTATTCACGCGTGGTCGACTGGCAAAGGTTCCGGGAAATCGCGGACAAGGTGGGCGCGTATTTGCTTGCCGATATCGCCCACGTGGCCGGTCTCATCGCTACGGGCCTCTATCCGAGCCCGGTGCAAATCGCCGACGTCACGACAACCACCACACACAAGACGCTGCGCGGGCCGCGTTCGGGACTGATCATGGCGAAGGCCAATGAAGAGATAGAAAAGAAGATCAGCTTCACGGTCTTTCCCGGTTACCAGGGCGGGCCCCTGATGCATGTGATTGCGGCCAAGGCGGTTGCCTTCAGGGAGGCGTTGCAGCCGGACTTCAAACAATATCAGAAACAGATATTGGCCAATGCCCGCATCATGGCCGATACATTCATGGAAAAAGGTATTCGCATCGTCTCCGGCGGGACCGACAATCACCTGTTTCTGGTGAACTTGATTGACAAGGGCGTTACCGGCAAGGCGCTGGATGCGGCACTGGATAAGGCGAATATCACCGTCAACAAGAATGCCGTGCCCAATGACCCGCAAAAACCGTTCGTGACCAGCGGTATCCGGATTGGTACACCTTCCATCACGACTCGCGGTTTCCGTGAACAGGAGTGTCAGCAGGTGACCGAATGGATATGCCGGATTATCGATAATATCGAGGATGAATCGGTTATCAATGAGACAAGGGAAGAGGTCCTGGAACTCTGCACGCGCTTCCCGATGTATGAATCCTGACCGTGGCGGGGTAAAATAACCTCCGATCCAGGGCCTGGAAAGACGCTTAAACAGGCTGTTTTTCATTATGTTACGGTTAATCGGGAGCTGCCATGCATTGCCCATTTTGCTCGGCGACGGATACCAGAGTCGTGGATTCACGCCTGGTTGGGGACGGGGACCAGGTCCGTCGCCGGCGTGAGTGTGCCGAATGCAAGGAACGTTTTACCACTTACGAAACCGCTGAACTCACCTATCCGAGGATCATAAAATCCGACGGCCGCCGCGAACGTTTTCTCGAAGAGAAGCTGCGCGGCGGCTTCCTGCGTGCCCTGGAAAAACGGCCCGTGGATATGGACCGGGTCGAAGTGGCCATCTCCCGTGTCAAACACAAACTCCGCGCCGCCGGTGATCGGGAGGTAAAGTCTCGCAGGATCGGTGAATGGGTCATGGAGGAATTGCGCGCCCTGGATCAGGTGGCCTACGTGCGCTTCGCCTCGGTGTATCGGAGTTTCGGTGATGTGCGCGCTTTCCTCGATGAAATCGAACGTCTGGAAAATGAATTGCCGCCGGAACTCAGGGAAAGCCAGCTTAACCTGCTGCCCAATGACAGTGACGACAATTGAAGTGGACGGAGGCTGATTACCGGTTTATGAGCCGCGCAGTGCAGCTGGCGCGGCGAGGGCTGTACAGTACCCGCCCCAATCCACGAGTTGGTTGTGTTCTGGTCCGGAATAATATCGTTATCGCGGAAGGCTGGCATGAATACGCCGGCGGCCCGCATGCGGAAATACGTGCCCTGGAGGCGGCGGGTAATCAAGCTGCCGGGGCAACCTGTTATGTGAGCCTGGAACCGTGCAATCACAGCGGCCGTACCGGTCCATGCACCGAGGTCTTGGTGCAGGCTGGTATCGGACGTGTGGTCGCCGCCATGCGGGATCCGAATCCCGAAACCGCCGGTCGTGGTCTGCAATTTTTGTCCGATGCCGGAATCCATGTGGCCTGTGGACTGCTGGAGTTACAGGCGCGGCAGCTGAATACGGGCTTTATCCGTCGTATGACGGCCGGATTGCCGTTGCTACGCTGCAAACAGGCCGTGAGCCTGGACGGACGTACTGCCATGGCAAGCGGTGAAAGCAGGTGGATCACCTCGGATGCCTCGCGGCTGGATGTGCAGCACTGGCGCGCCCGCAGTTGCGCGGTACTGACCGGCATCGGAACCGTACTGGCGGACGATCCGCGGCTGGATGTTCGCGAGATTGAGTTGCAATACGGCGGACCGCTGCGGGTGGTTCTCGATCGGCAATTACGCATGTCTCCGCAAGCCCGGATGTTGAAGCACGCCGGCCGGGTTCTGGTGTTGACTGTCACTGATGATGACCACAAGAGGCGGGCATTGCAGGCGGCCGGGGCTGAAATCAGGGTGTTGCCGGAGAAGGATTTTCTTCTTCGGGCGCTGCAGCATCTGGCCGGAGAGGAACAGATCAACGAAGTCCTGGTGGAGGCGGGAGCAACCCTGTCCGGTGCATTGCTGGAGCAGGAACTGATTGATGAATTAATCATCTATCAGGCACCGGTTGTCATGGGCGACGGTGCCCGCGGCCTGTTCCATCTGCCATCGTTGCAGACAATGGGAGATCGGATCCCGCTGAAACTGATCGAGATGCGGCGTGTCGGGGGTGATATACGGTTTATCCTCAATAAAGAAAAGTCTGATACATAAGAAGATAATAAATCATGTTTACCGGCATTATTACCGCTATTGGCAGGATTACCGCCGTTGAAGAGCAGGGCGAGGACAGACGTCTGGCCGTGGAGACCGGAAAACCGGAACTGGATGATATTTCAGCGGGAGACAGTATCAGTGTCAACGGCGTTTGCCTGACAGTTACATCGATACAGGGGGATATTTTTCATGCCGATCTTTCCCGGGAAACACTCGCCTGTACCACATTCGGGAATGCAGCCGTAGGTAACAGGGTCAACCTGGAAAAGGCCATGCAATTAAGCGACCGTCTCGGTGGACATCTGGTCAGCGGGCATACGGACGGAGTCGGCCGGATAGTGGAGATGCAGGAGGATGCACGTTCTGTCAGGTATATTATCGAAGCACCTGAAGAGCTGTCCCGCTATATTTGCAAAAAGGGCTCCATTTGTGTTGACGGCGTCAGTTTGACCGTTAATGAAGTCCGGGAGCACCACTTTTATGTCAATATCATTCCGCACACCATGGATGAAACCATTTTTCCGGATTACAGCTCCGGAACCCGGGTCAATCTGGAAGTCGATATTATCGCCCGTTATCTGGAGCGCCTGTATTCAGGCATTACATAGATACAGGCGGGCCGCGAGGCGTTATAATACCTGCCTCTTGAATTCCCTGAACTGATTGAGATTTCATGTCGTTAAATACCACTGAAGAACTCATAGAAGAAATCCGCAACGGCGGCATGGTGATCCTCATGGATGATGAAGACCGTGAGAACGAGGGCGATCTGGTTCTGGCCGCCGCAAGCGTCAGAGCCGAGGATATCAATTTCATGGCGCGTTACGGACGCGGGCTTATCTGCCTGACATTGACCCGTGACCATTGCCGGCGTCTGAACCTGCCGCTCATGGCGCGTAATATCCATTCCGAACAGGCAACCAATTTTACCGTTTCCATCGAGGCCGCCGAGGGTATCACCACAGGAATTTCCGCCGCCGACCGGGCCGTCACCATACGCAAGGCCGCGGACGAGAATGCCAGGCCCGATGACCTGGTGCAGCCCGGGCATGTTTTCCCCCTGATGGCTCATCCGGGCGGCGTACTGTCCCGGGCGGGGCATACGGAGGCCGGCTGCGATCTGGCGCGTCTGGCGGGCTTACAGCCCGCTGCTGTGATTGTCGAAATCCTGAATGAAGACGGCAGTATGGCCAGGCGGCCGGATCTGGAGCAATTCGCAGCCGAGCACGGCCTCAAGATCGGCACCATTGCCGATCTGATCCAGTATCGCATCAAAAATGAAAAAACCATTGAACGCATATCGGAAATGGATTTCCCGACTCGTTACGGTGACTTTCGCCTGTTCACCTATAAGGATAATGTCAAAAATGATCTGCATTTTGCTCTGGTGAAAGGCGAGGTGGAAACGGATGAACCGGTGCTGGTCCGTGTGCATCTGGAAAATCCTGTGTTCGATCTTACCGGTTCCACCCTCAATCCAAGCAGTTGGAAAATCGATGACACCCTTGAGCGTCTGTCTCGTGAAGCGAGAGGTGTTCTCGTTATTCTTTGCAATCAGATAGACAAGGAATTACTGATACAGAGATTGCATGCCCTGGGTGATGATGCTCTTGATGACGATCGTCAAAGAGATCAGAAGGAAGGTGATTACCGGACTATTGGTCTTGGTTCCCAGATCCTGTCCGATCTTGGCGTGAAGAAAATGGTCGTCATGAGCTCACCCAAACGCTACCATGCCCTGTCGGGCTTTGGTCTGGAAATCGTCGATTACATCAGCAATTAATCCATCGTTATGGCCGGAATACAAATCATCGAAACACCCGAAGTAATCGCGGAAAGCCGTGTTGCGATTATTGCCGGACGTTATAACCAGGATATCGTGGAACGGCTTGTCATCGGCTGCATGGAAACCCTGCTGCAAAAAGGCTTGCATGAGGAGTCCATATCCCTGGTTCGCGTTCCGGGTGCATTCGAGCTTCCGTTGTTGGCAAAAGTTCTGGCCAAACGCAACGACATTGATGCCATTATTGCACTGGGGGCCGTTATCAAGGGCGACACCGCACATTTTGAATACGTCTCCGGTGAATGTGCCCGGGGCCTGTCCAGTGTCGCGCTGGAATGTGAAAAACCGATTGTTTTCGGGGTATTGACCGTAGATGACGAACAGCAGGCATGGGCACGCGCCGGTGAAGGAACGGACAACAAGGGCGTGGAAGCGGCCAATACCGCCTTGGAAATGATCAGCATTATGCACAGGGTCAATGATGACCGATAAAAACCGGGCCTTCTTTTCCCGCCATGCGCGCACCCGTGCGCGTCGTTCCATCATACAGGCCTATTATCAGTTGCAGATCGGGAAGCAGCCTTTCAAGGATATCCTCAACGAATTTGAAGCTGATCGTTCAGAGCTGAAAAAGGCGGACATTGAGTATTTTAAAACCGTATTTAAAGGGATGGTGGAAGCATCGGACATGCTCGACGGTTATATTGCGCCACTCATGGATCGACCGGTAAAAGACCTGGATCCGGTGGAGCGGGCCGTTCTTCACCTGGGCTGTTACGAATTGCTTCATTGCCCGGAAATGCCCTGGCGGGCGATCATAAATGAAGCAGTGGAACTGGCCAGAATGTTCGGAGCAGAGCAATCCCATAAATATATTAACAGTATTCTGGACAAGCTGGCACAGCAGATCCGATCCGAGGACATTTCGGCAACTTCCTGATTGATAATGCCTGTAAATGAATTTGAATTGATTGAACAGGTATTCAGACACCTTACTGAAGAGGATGGTTCCGTCCTCTGCGGTATCGGGGATGATGCAGCCATCCTCAGGTTTCCCAAAGACAGTGATCTGGTTGTAACCACTGATACACTCGTCAACGGCGTACATTTCTTTGCCGATGCCCGGGCATATGACATCGGAGTTAAATCACTGGCTGTCAATCTTAGCGACATGGCCGCGATGTCGGCGCAACCGCGCTGGATTACCCTGTCCCTGACACTGCCGGAAACGGATATGGACTGGCTTGATTCATTTTCCGGCGGCTTTGCGAATATGGCACGGAGATACAATGTGAGTCTGGTCGGCGGCGATATTACCCGCGGTCCCCTGTCCATAACCTGTCAGGTCATGGGTACGGTAGCCGACGGTGGCGGCATCAGAAGAAACGGTGCGCGGCCGGAAGATGCCGTTTACGTCAGCGGCAGACTGGGTCTGGCGGCTGTGGCCTTGCGCCGCCTGCAGGATTCACAAGGTGGTGATTCCGTTAGCATACCGGAGGCTTGCCTGGAAAGACTCCTGCGGCCGATTCCACGTGTGGAACTGGGTATGGCGCTTGCCGGTACGGCCGCTGCCATGATCGATCTTTCCGATGGTCTCGCCGGGGATATGGGGCATATCCTCAAGGCCAGTGGTGCCGGCGCCGAAATCGACCTGGACAGTTTGCCGGTGAGTGAGGAGGGAGCCGGGTTCAGCAGTCGGGAAATCGTGCAAATGGCCGTCGCCGGCGGTGATGACTACGAACTGTGTTTTACAGTACCTGCGGAAAAGGAAACATTGTTACCAACTATCGCTGCAGAAGCGGGTTGCCCGTTGACCCGCATCGGCCGGATTATTGACGGTTCCGGCATACGCTGGCTGGACGCCGCCGGCAATGAGGTCGATCTCGATGTCGAGAGCTACCATCATTTCTGAGTAAGGGGTAAGGCGTAAGGTGTGAGGAGTAACAGCTTACCGCTCGATGATCAGGTCTTGTCCCTCACTCCTTACTTCTCACGCCTCACCTGTCAAACCTGTTATATTTCTGTCGGTCTCCCTGCGAAGGTACGCCTCAATGTGTGAATTGCTCGGCCTCAATGCCAATGTCCCGACGGACATCTGTTTCAGTTTCACCGGCCTGGTGCAACGCGGCGGTGCTACAGGTCCGCACCGGGACGGCTGGGGCATTAGTATGTATGACGGCAAGGCCAGCCGTTCCTTTCACGATCCCCGCGCCAGTGTTGCATCGGAGATCGCGGAACTGATTCAGCGCCATTCCATCAAGAGCAAGGTCATTATCAGTCATATCCGCAAGGCCAATCGCGGCAAGGTCTGTCTCGCCAATACCCATCCGTTTGAACGCAAGCTTTGGGGCGCCAGCTGGGTTTTCGCACACAACGGCCAGTTGCGCGGCGTCAAGAAGAAGAAACTGGACTTTTATACTCCCGTGGGAACGACGGACAGCGAGTATGCATTCTGCTGGATGCTGGAGCAGATCCGGAAAAAATTCAGAAAACCGCCGTCCGATCGGCGTCGCTTGTGGCGCTTCATTCGGAAACTTGCACAGGAGCTGGATGAACTGGGCGTGTTCAGTTTCCTTCTCAGCGATTCACAAGTCCTGTATGCCTATTGCAGTAATTATCTGTACTGGATTACGCGTCGTCATCCATTCGGCAAGGCGCGTCTGCTTGATACCGGTGCCATTGTCGATTTCAGCGGGGAGACCACTCCGAAAGATATCGTTACCGTGGTCACCTCACAGCCGCTGACCGACAATGAGGAATGGAACAGGATGGAGAAGGGTGAATTTCTTGTCTTCAAAAACGGCGACCCGCAGGAATTCTGATTATTTAGCCACAGAGGTCACAGAGGGACACAGAGATAAAGAAGATTAAATGGATTGATCTTGTAAAGGTCGCAAAGGAATAAAACATGGAATTTCTGTCGCTTTTAGTGAGAATAACAACGTTTCTCTCCGTGAACTCTGTGCTCTATGTGGCTGGAATTCTGTGACCGGGAGCAATTTATAGGCGGATATTCTATCGCAATCGGGGCAATACCGTCTAAAATGGTAATGGCAGCGGATTTTCAATGGCCGGTCGGCAAAGGCGGATAATCCGGTTCAATCCATTCGGGAGATGACTTATGAAAAAAGTCCTGCTGGCGGAAGATAACGAGGATATGGTGGAATTGATCAAGCTGGTTCTGGGAGAATCCGGCTATGAACTGGTAGTAGCCGCCGATGGCGAGGAGGCAGTACGCTTGTCTCATGAACTCAATCCGGACCTGATTCTGATGGATATTCGTATACCAAAAAAGGATGGTTTTACGGCGACGCGTGAGTTACGGTCCGGGGGCTTCGAGAAGCCCATCGTGATACTGACCGGCTCGGAGAAGCAGGAAGACCGGGATCAGGCTGCGGAGGCCGGTTGTAATGACTACATTCTCAAGACCATGGACATGAAGGAGGTCAAGGATGTGCTCGATCGTTATCTGGCCGAGGCGGGCGGAGGGCTTGAGTGAGGCGCGAGGAGTAAGGAGTGAGGTGTATCAATATTTGATATGCTGCCAACCGATGGGTCGGTGTTTAACAGCACCCCTTACCCCTCACACCTCACGAATCAAGCTGCCAATTGCCGCAACACATACGGCAGAATGCCGCCGTTGTTGTAATAGTCCCATTCCTTCGGCGTATCGACGCGCACACGGGCAGTGAACCGGATTGGTTTTCCGTCCTCGGGTGTGGCTGTCACGGTGACTTCTTTGGCACCGGTCTCCAGGCCATCGATATCATAGGACTCCTTGCCGGTCAGCCCCAGTGATTCGGCGTTTTCTTCCGGTTGAAATGTCAGCGGCAGGACGCCCATGCCCACCAGGTTGGAGCGATGGATGCGTTCAAAGCTTTCGGCGATCACCGTGCGCACACCCAGCAACAGCGTACCCTTGGCGGCCCAGTCGCGGGATGAGCCGGTACCGTATTCCTTGCCGGCCACCACCAGCAATGGTGTGTTGTTCTCCTGATATTTCATGGCGGCATCGAAAATGGTCATTTGTTCACCACCGGGCTGCCAGGTGGTCCAGCCGCCCTCGGTGCCCGGCGCCAGCAGATTGCGCAGGCGGATGTTGGCAAAGGTGCCGCGCATCATCACTTCATGATTGCCGCGCCGGGAGCCGTAGGAATTAAAATCCCTGGGTTCCACGTCGTGTTCAATCAGGTATTGCCCGGCGGGGCTGTCCGGCTTGATGGCGCCGGCCGGTGAAATATGGTCCGTGGTGATACTGTCCCCCAGCAGGGCCAGTACCCGCGCGCCCTTGATGGGTTCGATGGCTCCCGGCTCCGGTTTCATGCCTTTGAAATAAGGCGGATTCTGGACATACGTGGAGGCGTCGTTCCACTCATAGCGATCCGACTCCGGCACCTTCATACCTGCCCAGTTACTGTCACCGGCAAAGACATTTTCGTAACTCTGCCGGAACATGGCCGCATCGACGGTGCCGGCGATAGTCTCGTTGATTTCTTTCTGATGCGGCCACAGATCCTTGAAATAGACCGGTTTGCCTTTTTTATCGGTGCCCAGAGGTTCATTCAGGATATCGAGATTGACCGTTCCGGCAATGGCGTAGGCAACCACCAGTGGCGGCGATGCCAGGAAATTCATTTTGACTTCCGGGTGCACGCGGCCTTCGAAATTGCGATTGCCGGAGAGCACCGAGGAAACAATGAGATCGCCCTCATTAATGGCCTCGCTGATGGCTTTGGGTAACGGTCCTGAATTACCGATACAGGTGGTGCAGCCATAGCCTACAAGGTTGAATCCCATTTCATCCAGGTACCGAGTCAGTCCGGACTTTTCCAGGTATTCACTGACCACCAGTGAACCCGGTGCCAGACTGGTTTTCACCCAGGGCTTGACCTTCAGGCCCCGTTCGCGGGCTTTCTTCGCCACCAGCCCGGCGCCAATCATGACGGATGGATTGGAGGTGTTGGTGCAGGAAGTAATGGCGGCAATAACCACGGCGCCGTCATCAAGATTGTATTCGTGACCGTTCTCATCCCGGACCGGGATGCTGCCGGTTCTCTCCGAGATACTGGCATCGATGCCGGTGCCGCCGCCTTCGCCCTCCAGTCTTGAGATCTCCCTGTTGTTTGCCGGCGAACCTTCACGGGCGCACTGCATCTCGTGCAGATGCTGGCCGATGATAGTATGTGCCTGCTTCAGGACGATACGATCCTGGGGCCGTTTGGGACCGGCCAGGCTGGGTTCCACTGTGCCCATGTCCAGGCTCAGGGTGTCGGAATAGGCCGCCTCGCTGTCGCCGGCCTGCCGCCACATGCCCTGTTCGCGGGCATAGGCCTCGACCAGCGCGATTTGTTCTTCATCCCGGCCCGAAAGCCGCAGGTAGTTGATGGTTTCGACATCAATGGGAAAGATGCCGCAAGTGGCGCCGTACTCCGGCGCCATGTTGGCTATGGTGGCGCGGTCGGCCAGGGGCAGGTGATCCAGGCCGTCACCATGGAATTCCACAAATTTGCCCACTACGCCTTTCTCGCGCAGCATCTGCGTCACTGTCAGGACCAGATCGGTGGCCGTAGCGCCTTCCGGCAGTTGTCCGCTGAGTCTGAAGCCGACAACCTGGGGGATGAGCATGGTGATTGGCTGACCCAGCATGGCCGCCTCGGCCTCAATGCCGCCCACACCCCAGCCCAGGACACCCAGGCCGTTGATCATGGTGGTATGGGAATCGGTGCCCACCAGGGTATCCGGGTAGGCTTGCAGTTTGCCGTCGGCTTCCTTGGTAAATACCGTACGGGCGAGATATTCGAGATTGACCTGATGACAGATGCCGGTATCAGGCGGCACCACCTTGAAGTTGGAGAAGGCCTGCTGACCCCAGCGCAGGAATTCATAGCGTTCCTGATTGCGCTCGAATTCGATGTCCGCGTTCTTGTGGGAGGCGTCGCCGCTGCCGAAGAAATCCACCTGTACGGAGTGGTCGATAACCAGTTCCGCCGGGGAGAGGGGATTGATTTTATTGGGATCACCGCCCAGCTGGTTCATGGCATCGCGCATGGCCGCCAGATCGACAACGGCCGGGACACCGGTGAAATCCTGCATCAGGACACGGGCCGGTGTGAAAGCGATTTCCTGGTTCGGTTGGGCCTTGGCGTCCCATTGAGCCATGGCGGTGATATCGTCCGCCGTGATGTTGACGCCGTCTTCGTGACGCAGCAGGTTTTCCAGCAGGATTTTCAGGGAAAAGGGCAACCGTGAGACCTTGAAACGGTCTTCCAGGGCATTCAGTGCGAATATTTCGTAATTCTTGTTATTGACGCTGAGCGTGGTTTTCGCGGCAAGACTGTCTTTCATCGACGACTCCGTTTTCAAGTGATTACATCAGGCGCGCTATTATGCAATATTTGGGCCCTAAGTGACAGTCCTAGAGTAAGGTGTGAGGGGTCAGGGAGGAGTAAGGAGTGAGGGGTGGGGTGAAACAACACTCCGTCATACCGAGAATGGCGAAGCCGTTATCCGGTATCCATATTGCCGTTTATCGAAGTCTGGATGCCGGACAACTACAGTGTGGTTTCGTACAGGACGGTATCTCCTCACTCCTTACCCCTCACTCCTTTCTCTTAACGAAAGGTGGACTCTATGACACCGCCGCCCAGGCAGATGTCATCGTCATAGAGTACCGAGTACTGACCGGGCGTGACGGCGCGTTGCGCTGAATCGAAAAGAAGGCGATAAGCAGAACCCTCTGTCTCCTCAACCCGGCAGGACTGATCCGCCTGGCGGTAACGGGTCTTCGCGGCGTAACGTCCCGGCAGGGCCGGCGGAGCATCCGCTATCCAGTGCATGCCGGACATGAGCAGACCATGACTGAACAGTAGCGGATTATCGTGCCCCTGGGCGACATAGAGGATATTCTTTACCAGATCCTTGTCGAACACATACCAAGGTTCGTCGGGATAACCTTGCACGCCGCCGATTCCCAGCCCCCGGCGCTGGCCGAGAGTGTAAAAGATGACGCCGTCGTGTTCACCGACCAGGCGCCCGTCGGAGGTCCGGATTTCGCCCTTTTGAGGTGGGATATAACGCCCCAGGAAATCGCGGAAGGATTGCTCGCCGATGAAGCAGATACCGGTACTGTCTTTTTTATCATGCGTGACCAGACCAGCCTGTCTTGCCGTATCCCGGACCCGTGATTTGCTCCATTCACCCAGCGGGAACAGGGACAGTGATAATTGTTTTTGTGTCAGCCGGCAAAGGAAATAGCTCTGATCCTTGTTGCCGTCCACACCCTTTTTCAGGATATACCTGCCGTCCGAACAATCAATACGGGCGTAATGACCGGTAGCAATCCTGTCAGCACCAAGCTTCAGAGCTTCATCAAGAAAAGCTCTGAACTTGACTTCCTGGTTGCAGAGTACATCCGGATTTGGTGTGCGACCGTTGCGATACTCATCAAGAAAGTTGCTGAAAACGGAATCCCAATACTCACTGGAAAGATCCACGGTATTAAGCGGTATCTGCAGCCGTTCGCAGACCCGCATGGCATCTTCCACGTCACCTTCCCACATACAATTGCCGTTTGTTCCGGTTTCATTCCAGTTCTTCATGAACAGCGCTTCCACCTCATAGCCCTGTTGTTTCAGGAGCATGGCGGTTACGGAAGAATCCACGCCTCCCGACAGACCGACTATAACTTTCACAATAGATTCCAGATTACAGAAGTGAATGATCCAGTATATTCAGGGAATACTGCTTCCCTGACAGGTAATCGTCAATGCATTTCAGAACCAGGGGACTGCGTAACTTGTCATTCTTCTCGACAATTTCCTCGCGTGACAACCATGTGGTACGGATAATTCCTTCATCCAGCAGTCGTCCAGGTTCCGGTTCGAGACAGGTGCCGGCAAAACAAAACCTCAGGTAGGTAATATCGTTCACAAAGCGATTGGGGTAGAGGTAGATGCCGACCAGCACCTCGGGCTGGAAATGTCGTGCCGTCTCTTCCAGGACTTCGCGCTTCACCGCGTCCAGCAGGTGCTCGTCTTTTTCCAGATGCCCGGCCGGCTGGTTAAAGACAATATGATCGTCGGCTTTTTCCTCCACCAGAAGAAAGCGGTTTTCCTTTCTGATAATCGCCGCGACAGTGACATTGGGTTTCCATTGCATGGGCGTACAACCAATAAACTGGAATGGTGGCCTTGTTTAGCCGCTGGCTTCCTGTGTCGGATTGATTTTTTCGACAACGGGATCTTCCCAGCTGCCGGTGATTGTGTACTGATAGCGCAGCAGACTGTCAATATTGGTTCGCAGGGACTCAAACATTTCTCCGGCAATATAAAAAATAGCACCGATACCGATACCGACAGGACCGAATATGGCTCCGGCAATGGGCAGGCTTTCCGATACCTGTGGCGTCACAGTTACCCTCTGATCGTAATCCTTCTCGGAAAGCCCGGTTCGACCGCTGATGGTGACATCCACGGCAGGACCGCGCATGAATAGATCATTGGTATATGCATTACCGTTGGTTACGACAAAATTGCCTTCAATGATATCAAATGCCAGGCCCTTGCTGAAAAGATCCCGAAAATCCAGGGTCAGCCGGCGCGGCAGAGCCTGTACGCTCAGCAGACCGAACAGCCTGCCCGCCGCAGGTTCCACGTTCAGTAATTGCCCTTTTCTTACCTGCATGCTGATATTACCGTTCAGCTTTTCCAGTGAAAACTGCATGGGTGTACCATCCCAGTCAGCCTGGATGAGAAGGTTTGTCTCGCCATTCTTGATAGTAGTGACATCATAACCGAAGGTTTTGAGCATGGTATCGATCTTGTCGGCATGGACTTCTATGGAAAAGCTGGATCGAACAGTGTTTCCGGTCGAAGCCCATTTCCCTTCGCCATGTATGGTCAGGCCGGGTTTCAGGAATGTGATCGTGTCGAATGCCATCCCTTCATTGGAAGGGGACGCCGCCAGTTCCAGTGCCCCGAGTTCCTTGCCGTCGTATCTGAAATCCTTAATGTCGGCCCTGAGGGCGGGCAGAGCGTGCGGGTTCAGTTCCGTGTGCCGGTCCTGCTCAATACGCTGAAGATGAAGTCTTTCCAGATCGATTGAAGCCAAAGTATTCCGTGTTACAGGGTCAGGTAGAATGATGCGTCCGGCAATCGCCTCGCTGTCTGTATCCAGTATCCATGTATCATTGGAATCGCGTATACTCAGCTTGACGCCGGAAAAGTGCTGGCTGAGAAGGTGAAGATTGGCAATATCCAGATCGATATACAGTGGAAGTTCAGATTGTTCTGCGCTGTTCCTGTCCGTTTCTTGAAGAAAATCCCACCATTCCGATACCGACAGGGAATTTATATCTCCACTGATATACATACCATCCGATGTGGATGTTTTGGGGCCGGATCCGAAATGGAAATGGGCGTCTTGTAAAGTGGATATACCGTCCTCTACAGAGAGCATCAACTCCGCGGACAGGTCATCACCGTATGTTAACTGAATAACCGGCGGCACGGAATCATCCAGTCTTCGGAATACACGTAGAGGTTTCTCCGAGCCCGGTATTTTTCCGAGGGGTTCCGGTAATGCGATAGCCATTCCTTTAAGGTCGGATTCCAGTACTATTGATCGCTGCAGTTTCTGCTCACCGGCCGGCTTGTGATATTGAAGAGTCGCCTCCCATTGCAGGCTGCCCGATAGCTTGTCCAGAATAAGCTGTTTCTGCAAGGGCGATTCAGGCAAGTAATACTGGATTTGATCGGCCACAAATAAATTGTCAGCTTCTCCGGAGAGAGTGATGGTGGTATTGGAGACCTCGCCCACCTTGGATCCGTCTGCCCTGAGAGTTACAGGTCTGCCATTGAAGGTGGCGGTAAGACCGGAACCCGAGAATGAACCGCCGGTAAAGTCTATAGAGCCGGAAAGGTCATTCAATTCAATCCGACTGATATCGGACTTCAGGGTAACGCCGTCAAATTCGATGTTGCCGCTTATATCCGGTTTTGCATCAGGTGTCTTGAATGGAATTTCCATGTCCAGATTCAGAGTAAAATGACCATCTGAAAGCGCCTTGTTCAGTTCACGCAGGTTGATGTCTTCTATCAGGGGGCTATGGCCCGTAAATGTTTTCAGGTCTTCAATATTTCCGATAACTTTCCCGTCAACAAAAATATTCTTTTGCTTCTGAAATAAATCCGGGATGAACACGCGCCCATTATCGAAGGTGGCATCATAGACCTTCCCCTGGTTTATATGGGCGGATAACTCCATTGCATTGATAACAACTTCTGTATTGAGGTTATCGACTATGGGCCATTGGTCGGAGTATTCGTAGACGCCATTATCAATATTCGCAATCAGCTTGAACCGGCCGTTACTTTCCCGGTACGGAAAATCGGACAGATAACCGCGTATCAGGGCGCTGGCGGATATGAGGTTGCCTCCAAGCACGGTTTTCTCCATCCATGGACGCATCTTGAATCCGGGCGTGTAGGGCACATATGTTCTCAGCTTTTCCAGGTCCGCCTGTCCCATTTCGACGACCATGTCCAGGAAAGGGGATGCTGTCTGATCGAACAGTGCGGTCCCCGTCACTCTTGTCGTAATCTCGCTGTTGGTCAGGCTCAACAAGGGACTATGTATTGAAAATCCGTCGGCATTTCTTTGCCATTCCAGGTTGCCGTTGATTGCAGTGATTGGAATAGCCTCGTTTTGTACGGCAGGCAGGTGTAATTTTGCCGTATCATCCCGAAAGTTGATAATACCGTTATCCAGAGTTCCTGTAGTATGCCCCGAGAGTTCAATGATACGGACTCCATTCTCGCCTGACCGCGCGGAAAACTTGTTAAAGCGGATGTCGTAGCCAAAGTACTGTGCTGTCGCGGCTTCAGGTTGATAATGAATTTCACCGTCAATCAGGTCGCCCCGCATATCCATATCCTTGATGACAGAGCGGGTTCTTTCAGGGAGCAACGACAGGTTGCCCAGCAAAGGTACAAGATCTTCCAGTTTAAGATAACTGAAGCGGGCGGAATATTTATAATTATTTCCATCTGCCACGGGTTCCGCCGTTATTTCAAGCCTGGATTCCGGCCAGCCACCGTATTCTGTCATTAAGTCGTTCAGGTTTATCCTGAAACGCCAGTCCTGATCATTCTTGCGTTCACCCAGGAACTCATAATCCAGATTATTTATATGCAGGGACTTGTCCCCGACCGAGGCATTGAAATCGGCATATCTCAACTGCCCCTGAAGATTCTCGAGTTGCGCGTTATCCCAGATACTCCAGATCCTGATATCGGCGGCACCGCCGGATATGTTGAATTCAAAAGGCCTGTATTGTCTGTACCAGTTGTCCGGGTTGATATTTTTACCTTCGAGATAAAGGTCTCCGGACCAGTCGGAAGTCATAAGGTTTCCGTAACCATCGAATGCAAAGTTCAGTCTATCCCCGTATATACCGGGCAGACGGGCAGACCCTTCTAGCTGGATGCGGTTCCGGTCTGTGCGTAATAAAATATGGACTTCTTTTAAAGGTACGGGATCCTGATCATGTCTCGCGTCAATCCACTCAACCGTGCCATTATTGATCTCAATCCTGTTCTGACGGAACAGCCATTCGGCCAGTTCACTTTTCCTGTCTGCGCTATAAGGGCGTTCATCCAGAGATATTCCCTGTAGATAGATCGAACCATCCGGCCGGCGCAGTATGGAAAGATCAAATCCGGATACCAACAAGTGTCGTGGTACAATCTGTCGCTGTAGCAGCGTTGCAATCGGCGCGATGCTGATACGGGCGTTATCAAAACGGGTTATTGTTTCGGTGCCTTCCTGATTAAGTAATTCGATATCCGTCAAATACAGTTGAGGTATCCATCCTTCCCAGCGTGCATCCAGAGAACGAATAGCGACGGGATAATCCATGTATTGACTGACCCATGCCTCGATTTCGCCCCGGTACATACCGATATCCGGTAAAAGCAGCCGTATAATTGTGACTCCAATCGCCGCGAACAGAACGGAAATGCCGATGGCATAAACGGCAAAGTGATACAGGAATTTGAGAATTCGGTTGGGCATCAAAACATGCAGCTATAACAATACTACGTCGTATTGTTCCTGGGTGTATTTGGGTTCCACCTGGAAGGTAATCGGTCTGCCTATGAACTCTTCCAGTTCGGCGAGACTGGTCGATTCATCGTCCATAAGTTTATCGACAACACCTTGTGAAGCGACCACGAGCAGTTTCTGGGCATCAAACTGACGGACTTCACGCAGAATTTCCCGGAAGATTTCATAGCAGATGGTTTCAGATGTTTTGATGGAGCCTCGCCCTTCACACGTCGGACAGGGTTCACAGAGCACATGTTCAAGGCTTTCCCGGGTTCTTTTACGTGTAAGCTGGACCAGGCCCAGGGATGTTAATTCACTGAGGGTGAATTTGGAGTGGTCTTTTTCCAGGTGTTTCTCAAGCGCTCGCAGAACCTGGCGCCCATGATCCGGTTCCTGCATATCAATAAAATCAATAATGATAATACCGCCCAGGTTTCGGAGTCTTAATTGTCGGGCAATTGCCTGTGATGCTTCAAGGTTGGTTTTAAAAATAGTTTCTTCCTGATTTCTGTGGCCGACAAAGGCTCCGGTATTGACATCGATAGTGGTCATGGCTTCCGTTTGATCGATAATCAGATGCCCGCCGGATTTCAGCTGCACTTTTTTGTTCAGGGCTCTTTGAATTTCATCTTCTACCGAGTAGAGATCCAGGATCGGCCGTTCGCCCGGGTAATACTCAACACGGCCCAGGAATTCCGGAATAAAATGCTTGGTGAATTCCATAACCCGCTTGAAGGTTTCCTTGGAATCTATACGGACCTTTTCAACCTCGGAATGAACCAAATCACGCATGGTTCGCATTACCAGTGGCAGGTCTTCGTAAATGATGCATGGCGCAAAAGTGTTATTGGCCCGTATTCGGGTGGAGTCCCAGAGTTTGTGCAGATAGGCGATGTCCTTGTGAATTTCTTCTTCCGAGACACCTTCCGCCGCCGTGCGAATAATATAACCGCCGTGGGTCAGGGTTTCGGCTTCTTTCAGTGTCGAATGCATCACAACATTGCTGTCGCCGCTTGCCGCGATGCGTTTTATATCCGATTTGTACGTCAGGATTATCTGCCGGAGACGCTCACGTTCCGCCTCATCCTCGATACGTTGGGAGACGCCTATACTGGGTTGATCAGGGACAAAAACCAGATAACGTGAGGGCAGGGAGATGCGGGTGGTCAGGCGGGCGCCCTTGGAGCCGAGCGGATCCTTGATGACCTGAACGAGTATCTCCTTGCCCTCGGACAAAAGAGTATTTATGCCGGCATCTTGAATACTGCTGATATTGTCGCGGTTATCCACATCTTGAAAGGTTTCGAGAATATCGGAAACATGCAAAAAGCCGGTTCGTTCCAGGCCGATATCAATAAAGGCCGCATGCATACCCGGCAGTACCCGACTGACCCGCCCCTTGTAGATATTCCCCAACAGGCCACGCTTGTGAGTGCGCTCAACCAGGACTTCCTGGAGAACCCCGTTTTCCACTACCGCAACCCGGGTTTCCTGGGGGGTGATATTGATCAGAATCTCTTCACTCATCCGGTGAATCCGTAATAATCAGGGTTAATAATCGTTTATAACTATAGTATATAAATAAGAAAAGTGGATTGCTATCCACCGGGCTGAAAGCCGGTTGACATCGCCCGAACCAGTGTCTCACAAGTGCCGGCAGGGCGCCGTAATATCTCGATCACACGGTTTGTATCGGCATTGTGTGGAATTGGCGTGGATTTCCGGGCCGTAAATAGCAGACGTATTGCAGTGCAGGGAATTCACTACCGATTGACCTCCTGGTGGAAGCCGGAGAGTACAGCCTTAATCAATAATCAGTTGCCCTTCCTCATCGCCGGGATAATCAAAAATATCTTCATAACCTTCCACCGGCGGATTGCCGTCGTGGATAAGGTAATAGCGGCGCTGCAGATAGGCCTCCCGGGTAAAGGTATAGCTGTCCACGGCCGCCTCATCCCGGATATTGGTGGCTTCGATCAGATTGGCACGCAGGTTGATGACGTTGAGGGCGGTGACGGGAAACAGTATTGTACCGGATACGTAGGTCAATGGATTGAGAAGATAACTGGTGGCTCTGTTGGGAAGATCCCGGGCGGTATCCGGCCCGAATATGGGCAAATACAAATACGGACCCTGTTTCGCGCCCCAGACCGCCAGGGTTTGCCCGGTGTCTTCGTTGTGCCTTTCCAGTCCCATGGGTGTAGCCACATCGACCAGACCGCCGAGACCGATGGTTGAGTTGAATATAAACCGGGTCATGTCGGTCAGGCCGTCATCGATTTTCCCCTGCAGGAACGAGTTAACCATTACATTCAGGTAGGAAAGATTATTAAAAAAGTTTGTCACCCCTGAACGGACCAGTCCGGGAGTGACCGCCACATAGCCGCTGGCCAGCGGTTTCATCAAATATTGATCCAGGCTTTCATTGAATGCAAAGGAGGCCCGGTTAGCCGGCTCCAGCGGATCCTCATTGACCTGGCTCCCTGTATCGGCATTTTGCTGGCTGGTAGTGGCGCAACCCGTAAGCATACCGGTGAAAATAACCAGTATAATTGCATATAGACAGGACACAGGGTTGTTATTATGGGCACTTCTAAAAATGGCCTTTTTCCGCGATAGCGGCGTCAGCGCCGTGCTCAAATCCTCATTTACTTCGTGTAAACTGCGGTTCTGCGCGCGGTGCTTTCTTGCTCTCACGAAAAAATTCTCATTTTTAGAAGCACCCTTATGCATTGTCCACCCCTTTTCTACCGGGACTTAAAGTAGATGAATATTGCCGGCTACAAACCTGGTAAGTTTGCGCAGGCTTCATGAATCCGATTCCATATCGTCAATTTTACTTTGAATCTCCTGCAGTAGTCCACGATATCCCTTGTCTTTTATGACTACCGCATATTCAGCCCGCTTCAGGGACAGATCGTTTACGCCATCGGCTATAACGCTGATGATTCGCCATTCGCCGTCATCGCGATGCACGAGATAGTCCAGTGTTACCGCTTTCTTGCTCCGGCGATCAAGCCTGGTTTTAATCAGTTGGCGCCCTTTCTGGAGCTCAACCACTTCCGCTTCAGTAAATTCCTCGCCGTTATACCCGTCAAATCGCGAGGCATAGGTCGCCGTGCTCAGTCTGGTGAACAGATCAATAAACTCAGATTGCTCGGTCTCGCTGAGATCCCTCCAGTAACGGCTCAGGATGACCCTGGATATCAATGGCGTGTCAAATACGGCACTGATTACCGGCTTCAGTTTTTCATAACGGCCTTCATAACCCAGTTCATCGGAGTTTTTCATGACTTCCAGCAGGGCCGTATGTAATCGTTGTACAACACTGCCCGGACCGGCAACCGTCTCCATCTCCGCCGGCACTGTCGCCGTATCCGGTCCATTTTCCATTGTCGTGCCGGCCGTGGTTGCATTTTCCTGGGCAGGCAATTGTGAAGACATTGCGACAAGCGCGACAATGACGAATATGCCTGAATAACTGAATAATCCGGTCCGACGGGCCGTTTGCAACCAGGGGAACATGTTATTGTCCGGGTCTGATAATTCTCTTTTCATACACACTTTGACTATTGTTTCCAAAAAAGTTGTCATGCCTGCCGTCGATATGTGCGGTTCTTCCAGACGGCACTGATTCCGCGCCAGTGCCGGAACGCGGAATTCCAGGTCATTAACAGATAGAGCAGGCCTGTGACGGGCAGGGCCGCGGCCCATGCCGGGTTTAAACCATAATATTTGAGAGTCGGAACGTAAGTCACTCCCATTATTAAAAAAGTCGCCAATGCGAGCGGCATGGAAACCGGGTTCAGGGAGAAGAATGCAACTATCGGCAGAAGAAAGGCCGCAATCATAAGAAGAGTACAGACTGTCAACAGCAGTACGGAATAATGCAGCTGGGTGTAAGCCGTCCGGGCAACCATGTCCCGGATAACGGCAAAGTTGTCGTAGCGCCGGTGACTTTTGGCGGAGCGGGTCAGGCCAATCCAGGTTCCGGCGCCGTGATCCCGGACACGCCGGGCAAGCATGCAGTCATCTATCAGTGCCTCTTTCAGGCTTTCAAATCCGCCGATATCGTTCAGTATCCGGCTCTCGATGAGAATGCATCCCCCCGCGGCCGCCGCGACGTATTTTGAACCGGTATTGGAGAGATGAAACGGGTACAGCAGCTTGAAAAAATAAATGAATGCCGGCATCAGCAGCTTTTCCCAGAAACTTTCCATGCGCAGAAAAGCCATCAGTGAAACCATCCCATACCGCTCCGTTACGAGTTTATTGAGCAACGCCGGCAATGTTCCCGGCAGCAGTTCGATATCCGCGTCCAGCAGCAGGATGTAATCGCTTTCCACGCGCCTGCGCCCCTGTTCCAGGGCCCAGAGTTTGCCGGTCCAGTCATCCGGCATGGGGGCGCCTCGCAGCACGTCAAGATTGTTCAGCCCGGTATTCCGTGCCTCGACGATGGTGTCATCGGTTGACTGGTCATCGATCAGAATAATGCGTTGGCCATGGCCCTGTAAGGCTACGGAATGCAGTGTGCGTGCGATGACGGCAGCCTCGTTCCGCGCCGGAATAAGGACGGTAACGTCGTCGAGCGGCATGGACAGAGAAGGTTGCCCGTCAAGGGATTCGCGCGTACTCCAGGGCCGCCAGGGCAACATCAGGATGACAAGCCAGATGACGAACCCTGGTATCGCCAGCCAACAGGCTTCCATCAAGCAACGTTTTGTTTATCGCCGCTGTCGCTGGTTTCGGGCTTGATCTCCGCGACCAGCCTGGGTTTGGACGGTACCTCGTCCTCATAGTTTATGGGCAGTTCCGGCGCCATTGGACCGTCGGTACGCGGCCCGAACAAGGACACTTTCAACGCCTTCAGAGGATGCCGGAAGGTATCGTCGATGGCCGTCGGCTCATAACCGCAATGGACCATGCAGTTGGCGCATTTGGGGTTGTTACCGGTACCGTATTTTTCCCATTCAGTCTCTTCCATCAACTCCCTGAAGCTGTTGGCGTAACCTTCACCTACAAGGAGATAACAGGGCTTTTGCCAGCCGAACACGTTACGTGTGGGATTGCCCCAGGGGGTGCAGTGATAAGTCTGGTTGCCGGCAAGGAAATCCAGGTACAGGGACGACTGGTTGAAAAGATACCGCTTGGTTTTGGTAAGCCTGAAAATATCACGGAATAACTGTTTGCTTTCCTTACGCTTCAGGAATACGTCCTGGCGCGGCGCGCGTTCGTAGTCGTAACCAGGTGAAATAGTAACGCCCTCAACGCCCAGTTCCTCGGCCATGTCCACAAACTCGCTGACCTCCTCGGCGGACTCGCCCTGGAACAGGGTGCAGTTGATGGTTACACGGAAACCCCGTGCGCGCGCCTTTTTTATAACCTCGATACATTTGTCGAAAACACCCTCGCGGCAGACCGAGTGATCATGCCGTTCCCGGTTACCGTCAAGGTGTATGGAAAAGGTCAGGTAGGGTGAAGGGGTATAGTCGTCCATGCGTTTGTCCAGCAACAGGGCATTGGTGCACAGATAGACGAATTTCTTCCTGTCGATATAGCCCTGGACGATTTGCGGCATTTCCTTATGGATAAGCGGTTCACCACCGGCGATGGAGACAACCGGAGCGCCGCATTCATCGACGGCCTCCATACACTCTTCATAGCTGAGGCGTTTGTTCAGGATTTCGTCCGGGTAATCGATTTTGCCGCATCCGGAACAGGCGAGATTGCAGCGGAATAACGGCTCCAGCATCAGTACCAGTGGGTAGCGTTCCTCTCCCCGGATTTTCCGGCCGAGTATATATTTGGCGACACGATATTGTTGGATTAATGGTACACCCATCAAATCACTCCGATATTGTTGTGAATTGGTTCCGGTTTTTCAGGACTTTTGTCCAAAATACCCCTAGGATTAAGAAGATACAGTATGGCACTGTAAATGTACAGTTCCGGCCCGGTAAACCCGTTGCGTGAAGATTGTTGCTAAATTATCAACGGAATTCAATCCGTCATATTGCATGCCGTCCGACTGGTGGGGATAATACGCGGTTTATACAGACAGGTGAATTATGTCCAGGGAATTACACACGCCGATCCTCGACAGCATCAATTATCCGGCGGATCTGCGCGCCTTGCCCGAATCCCAACTGGAGCCCCTGGCCGGGGAAATCCGTGAGTTCCTGCTCCACTGGGCCAGCCGGAACAGCGGTCATTTCGCCGCCAGCCTCGGCGCCGTGGAGCTGACCATTGCCCTGCATTACATCTACAATACCCCGGAGGACCGGCTGGTCTGGGATGTGGGACACCAGGCCTATGTCCACAAGGTTCTGACCGGCCGCAAGGGCCGCCTGCAGACCATCCGCAAGCGGGGCGGTCTGGCGCCGTTCCCGAAGCGGGACGAGAGCGAATACGATACCTTCGGCGTCGGCCATTCCAGTACTTCCATCAGCGGCGCGCTGGGCATGGCCATCGCCAGCGATCGCCTGGAGTCCGGTCGCAAGGCCGTCGCCATTATCGGCGACGGCGGCCTCACCGCCGGACTGGCCTTCGAGGCCCTGAATCACGGCGGCGATACCGGCAGCGACCTGCTGGTGATCCTGAACGACAATAACATGTCCATCTCGCCCAATGTCGGGGCCCTGTCGAATCGCTTCGCTCAGCTCCTGTCTGGCAAGATCTACACCTCGGCCCGGGCCACCGGCAAGAAAGTCCTGTCGAAGATGCCGCCGGCCTGGGAACTGGCGCGCCGGGCGGAAGAACATATCAAGGGTTTTATTGTCCCGGGGACCCTGTTCGAGGAATTCGGTTTTAATTATATCGGTCCCATCAACGGCCACGACCTTCCGACTCTGCTGGAGACCATCAGTAATATCAAGGAACTGAAGGGGCCGCAGTTCCTTCACATAATTACCCGTAAGGGCAAGGGTTACGGCCCGGCGGAAGAAGACCCCGTGAAATACCACGCGGTGACGCCCTTTGATCCCAGCAAGGGCATGGAGTCGAAGAAATCCTCGGGTGTCAGCTACAGCAAGGTCTTCGGCGACTGGGCCTGCGACATGGCCGAAAAGGACAAGCGCATGGTGGCCATTACCCCGGCCATGCGGGAGGGTTCCGGACTGGTCCGCTTCGAGCAGGAGCATCCGGACAAGTATTTTGATGTGGCCATCGCTGAACAGCACAGTGTGGCCGTGGCCGCCGGCATGGCCTGCGAGGGTATGAAACCGGTGGTGGCCATCTATTCCACTTTCCTGCAGCGGGCCTACGATCAGGTGATACACGATGTGGTTAACCAGAAGTTGCCGGTATTGTTCGCCATCGACCGGGCCGGTCTGGTGGGCGCCGATGGCCCCACGCACAACGGCAGTTACGATCTTGCCTTCCTGCGCTGTCTGCCGCACATGGTGGTCATGATACCGGCGGACGAAAACGAATGCCGGCAGATGCTCTATACCGGCTTCATGCTGGATCAGCCGGCGGCGGTGCGCTATCCGCGCGGCACCGGCCCGGGCGTGGAAGTGGAAAAGGAAATGACCGCGTTGCCCCTGGGTAAGGGCGAAATACGCCGCCGCGGCCGGCGTATCGCCATACTGGCCTTCGGCACCATGTTGGCGCCGTCCATGGAGGCGGGCGAGGCACTGGACGCCACGGTGGTCAACATGCGTTTCGTCAAGCCGATTGACGAGGAACTGATCCTGCAAATGGCAAAGGAGCATGATCTTCTGGTCACCGTTGAAGAAGGCTGCATCCAGGGCGGCGCCGGCGGCGCCGTCAACGAGGTGCTGGCGGCCAATCTCGTGCCGCAGATGATCATCAACTACGGTCTGCCGGACCGGCTTATCCAGCACGGCTCCCAGGAGGACATGCTCGAGGACGCCGGGCTGACGCCGGAAGGAATACGCTCGTTCATCGAACAGCATCTCGATGCCGCCGGCCTGGGTAACCCTGCCAAGAGTGCGTGAGTAAGGCGTAAGGAGTGAGGGGTGAGGAGTGAGGTGCCCCTGAATTCAGTGGTTAGGTCCCACCTCACTCCTTACGCCTTACTCCTCACTATTTTTCTGACTGATTCGATAAACCGTTTTACGTCCTCCATGGTGATGGCGCCCATCATGGAAATGCGGAATATCGATTTGGCGAAGTCGCCCTGGCCGGCGTAGATGATAAAGCCGTCTTGCTTGAGCTTGTCGTGCAGTTCCTGATAGGGGATGCCGTCCGGCAGTTGGTAGGCGTGCAGTACGCAGGAACTGGCCGACTCTTCCAGTAACGGTTCAATACCCAGGGCCATGAGGCCGGCGCGCGCCGTGCCAAGGCGTTGCCGGTAGGCATCCCGCCGGGTCCGCCAGCCGCCTTCCTCCCGGTGTTCATCCAGGGCCGCATCCAGGGCGTAGAGTGTCTGCACCGACTGGGTAAAGGGCGTGCCCCCCGCATCCTGTTGCTTCAGATAGGTGGCCAGATCCAGATACAGGCTCCGTGTTGCGGCATTATTTTTATCCAGATGCTTTCGATTCACGATCACGAATGAAATACCGGGTACGCCGTGCAGGCATTTATTGGCGGTGCCGGCGCAGGCGGCAATGCGCCGGTCTTCAAAATCCATCGCCTCGGCGCCGAAACTGCTGACCCCGTCCACCAGCAGGTCCACATTGTAACGTTCAGCTATTACAGCTATGGCATCCAGATCATTCAGCCGCCCGGTTGTGGTTTCATGATGCACTACGGCTATGTATTTAATTCCACCCCGGGACAATATTCCTTCCAGTTCCCCGCCATCGATTGTCTGTCCCCAGTCATAATGCATGACACTGTGATTGATGCCATGAATGGCGGCGATGCGGGTCAGGCGTTCACCGTAGACACCGTTTTCAATAATTAATACTTTGTCGTCCTTGCCCGGGATGCTGCCGAGCATGGCTTCCATGGCGGCCGTGCCGGAGCCGGTCAGTAAAACCGCCGCCCATTCGCCGGCGGACAGGCCGTAAACTTCAAGAAGCTTGTCGCGAATACCGGATTGCAATTGCGCGAATTCGATTTCTCGGTGACACAGATCGGGGCCGGCCAGCGCGGCGCGGACGCGCTCACTGAGATTCACGGGTCCGGGATTCAGCAATACATTCATATAAAGGCCGTTCCCATATGCCGCATCAGTCGGCGCGCGACCTGTTCCGGGGTGATGTCCGGGCGCGGCAGGTTGTCCATGGTGCCGCTTTCTATACGGATGTGAGCGAAGCGCGGTCCGCCGTTGTCGTCGCGGGCAATCACTTCATCTATGACGGAAACATCGTCGCCGCGCAGGGCGGCGGCGTAACCGCAATCGGCAGCAACGGCGGCAAAATCCACGTTAGGCCCGACCGTTGCCTGGGCGCCGGTGGAATCGTGCACGCCGTTATCCAGAAGAATATGCACCAGATTGGCGGGACCGTAGGTACCCAGGGTGGCGAGATTGCCCATGCGCATAAGCGCCGCGCCGTCGCCGTCGATCACGACCACGGTCCGATCCGGTGTCGCCATGGCCAGGCCCAGTCCCAGGGAAGAGGCACAACCCATGGAGCCCACCATGTAGAGTTGGTTGTCGCGATCCCCGAGTGCATACAGTTCCCGGCCCGTGTAGCCGGTAGTCGCCAGGACAATGCTTTCCCCGGGTGGTGTCATTGCGATGACACGTTCCAGTACCGCCCGCCGGGTCGGCAGGTCGGCACGGGACTGGAAGGAACCTTTTTCGTCAGCCCCGTGCGGCCGCGACGGGATACTGTTGGCCCGCAGTGCCGTGGGCGCGACCGTGCCCTTTTCCATGATCAGGGCATAGGGCCGCTGTTCATTCCGCATGTATTCCATGGCGCGTTCCAGACAGGGCCGGACCAGGTCCGGCTCCGAGGGAAAGATCTCCCGGGGAATCCGCATGGTATCGAACAAATCCCCGGTAATGCGGCCCATGAGTTCATGCTGGGGTTCGTCATTAACACCGGGAGCGCCGCGATGGGTGCAGATCAATAATACCGGGATGCGGAATACCCAGGTCAGGGAGGTGAGAGGACTGACGGCATTGCCCAGCCCCGAGTTCTGCATCATGGCCACGGCCGGCCGACCGCCCAGGGCCAGACCCGCCGCCGTCGCCACGGCATCACCCTCGTTGGCGGAGGAAATATAGTTCAGGGACGCGTCATTAATGACGTAGTTGATGAAAGGGGTCAGGAAAGAGCAGGGCACGCCCGTGTAGTCCCGGAATCCCAGTTCCCGCGCCGGTTCGATGAAGGAATCCGCTTCGATCATGGTGATACGATGGAACAGGGAATCCGGTTCAGGACCGGCCGTGGGTGAAATCACCGGCCCGGTCGATATCGTCCAGCGTATTCACATCCAGCCAGTGGCCGTTTATATAGTGAACCTTGACCGTCTTGCCCTGACCAATGAGGTGATTCAGGAGATCCGGGATCGTCAGCTGATCGAAACCCGGTTGCCCGCGCAGTTCATCCAGGGCATCGCTGAGCCACTGCTTGCCGGTACGGTTGACCTTGAGCATACCTATCCAGCGGCCGGAGGGTTTGCCGAGGTCCAGTTCCTTTTCTTCGGAAATGTGGTTCAGGAAAACATCCTGGCGAAACAGCGAGCGATCGTCCTCACTGGAGCAGTAGGCGAAATCCGGTGAGCCGCTGATATGGGAGGATTCAATGGCGGAGTCGACCACCACCACGCAATCGCCGTCGCTATCCAGCAGGTCATCAATGATATAACCACGGAACAGCAGATCACCGTAAAGAATGATCATGTCATCCTGAAAGACGTCGCGGGCACAGGCCAGGGATTGCAGTTCGCCGGTGGTCTCGTGGTCGGGATTGATAAGCAGGTCGATACCGCCGATATTGCGCATGGTATCCGCTTTGTAGCCGGCGACCACACTGATTTTATTGATGGAATGGCGCTTGAATTCGGAAACCAGGCGCTGCAGCAAAGGCCGGCCGCCTATGGACAGCATGACCTTGGGCCGGTCCTCGGTTAATTCGTGCAGTTGTTTGCCGCGGCTGGCGGCCAGCACGACGGCCCGCGCCTCGGTACGTGGTTTCAGGTAACGATCCTGGGCGCGGCTGAGTTCGTCGGCCCCCTGCAGGCTGAAGATACGATCGACGCCGGCGATCCGGTCCTCAATACCGGAGACCGATTCGTTGTCGTGGATCTCGCGGCTGACCTGTTCCATGGCGGCGACGGCCGCCCGGATCATATGATTGGCCCAGATGGCCATGCTGACGCCGGCCTTGCGAAAAACATCCGTCGGCGTGCTGTAGTACTTGGTCGGGACGATGACCAGGGGCAGGCGGTTGCTCCATTCCCGGGCAAACGCAATCACTTCATCGGGGCGGGACTGTTTGCTGTGTATAAGGATGGCGTCGGCGCCGGCCGTGCGATAGGCCTCGGCGCGGCGCAGGGCTTCTTCCATGCCCCAGCCGGCGATCAGGGCCTCGACCCGGGCGACAATACAGAAATCGTCGTCGGACTGGCTGTCCTTGCCGGCCTTGATCTTGCCGCTGAATTCGTCGATCTCCGCCAGCGGCTGGCGCTCGCCGTCGATAAAGCTGTTGGTCTTGGGGAACTGCTTGTCTTCGATGCAGACGCCGGCCACCTGGCGTTGTTCCAGTTTCCGCACCAGCCGCCGCATGTTGTTGAAATTGCCGTAGCCGGTATCACCGTCCAGCAGTATCGGTATGTTGGTGACATCGGACATGAACTCCAGCATCTCCACCACCTGGGTCCAGCTGGCCTCGTTGCTGTCGCGGACGCCGAACTGGGCCGACATGGCCAGGCCGCTGGCCCAGATGCCGCGGAAGCCGGCCTGTTCAACAATGCGGGCGGATATGCCGTTATGGGCTTCGAGGATGAACTCCAGTTGCGGCGACTGCAGCAGATCCCGCAACTGGCGGCATTTGCCGCGGTCCGGTGTCAGGCTTGAAGGTTGGGTTGCCATAAGTGCTGATTCACTGTCCTTCTATCCGGGGCAGGATTTCCCGCTCTGCCCGGATCAGATCTTCGGGGAAATCGATCTCCAGCCAGGGCAGGCCGGTAATATCTTCAAAGGAAAACCGTTGCGGGTATTCTAGCAGACAATCCCGTATCAGTTCTTCATAGGGTTGCTCATTGTCCCGCCTGTCCAGATACTCCCCGGCGCGTCGCATGAGATCCCCCATGATGTCGCCGGAAAACCTGAAGAAACCCACCGATTCGCCCTGGTAGTCGAACACCAGGTCCGTGGCTATCTGTTTGCGGAAGTCGACCAGTCTGCCGTCACGGACACACAATTTTACGGGTTCCTCTCCGGGGATGAAATCGCGATCCAGAAGGAAGCAGTTTTCATGGGATGATGATGCCAGGCGTGCCAGGATGTCCCTGTGATAGAGCACATCGGCGTCCATGAGCAGGCAGGGCTCATCCGGATTAACAAACCCGCGCGCCGTGTACAGGCTGATCAGGCTCCCCGACCGGTAATCCGGATTGAATATCGTGGTGGCGGAAAGGCCGCTGTTGATTGAGGCCAGTTCGCCATCGATTTCCTCGCTGCGATAACCGGTAACGATCAGCACTTCCGTGACCGGTAACGTCGCGAGTATGGTGATATGACGTGACAACAGGCTGACGCCGTTGAAACGGAGCAGGCATTTGGGACGTCCGCCGGCATCCGGGCCAAGCCGGTTGCCGATTCCCGCCGCAAGTATTATGGCCTTCATGTGTGAACTGGTTAACAGAATGTGGGGAATATTCTATCGGGATTTCTTTGCTGCGACAGTATTATCAATGTGAGTGGAAGTATCCTGCCATTCCTTTGTGGGACCGTCGGCCGCATGGATGCGGCCGTC
>JBBDSH010000033.1:0-9021 GCA_040905045.1 Gammaproteobacteria bacterium
AACGCGAACCCGGCATGACGGCGTCGGGTTGCCGTCATATCGGCCGAGCGTCGTTTATACGTGCCCGGATGTCGGAGTACCCTGGCTTCGAGCCTCCCGCTTGACGACACTCCTCACTCCTTACTCCTCACCCCTCACGCTACACGCCACACGACGTACACATGATCACACCGACGCGGTATACTTGCGGGCCGGATACGGCCGGCCAGGGATCATTTCAAACAATAACCAAAGACTCCCCGTACTCATGACTTTTCAGGAACTTATACTACGTCTGCAGGAATACTGGGCCGGCCGCGGCTGCGTCATCCAGCAGCCTTACGACATGGAGGTGGGCGCCGGCACCTTTCATCCGTCCACCTTCCTGCGTTCCATCGGCCCGGAACCGTGGAACGCCGCCTACGTGCAGCCCTCGCGCCGGCCCACCGACGGCCGTTACGGCGACAACCCCAACCGCCTGCAACACTATTATCAGTTCCAGGTACTGCTGAAGCCCTCGCCCATGGACATCCAGGATCGGTACCTGGAGTCCCTGAAGCAACTGGCTATCGATCCACTGATCCACGACATCCGCTTCGTCGAGGACAACTGGGAATCACCCACGCTGGGCGCCTGGGGGCTGGGCTGGGAAGTCTGGCTGAACGGCATGGAGATCACCCAGTTCACCTATTTCCAGCAGGTGGGCGGCCTGGACTGCAAGCCGGTGTCCGGCGAACTGACCTACGGCCTGGAACGCATCGCTATGTATCTGCAGGACGTGGACAGCGTCTACGATCTGATCTGGACGGAAACGCCGGCCGGCACGCTGACCTACGGCGACATTTATCACCAGAACGAGGTGGAGATGTCCACTTTCAACTTCGAGAAGGCCGACACCGGCATCCTGTTTGACTGGTTTGATGAATGCGAAAAACAGAGCGCGGCGCTGATCGAGGACAATCTGCCGCTGCCGGCCTATGAAATGGCGCTCAAGGCCTCGCATACCTTCAATATTCTGGATGCGCGGCATGCCATTTCGGTGACGGAACGCCAGCGCTACATCCTGCGTGTCCGCGATCTGACCCGCGCCGTTGCCCAAGCCTATTACACCAGCCGTGAAGAGCGCGGGTTTCCTTTGTGCAAACAGTGAGGAGTAAGGAGTAAGGAGCGAGGAGTTGAAAAAGCCACCGTTTTACTCCTGACTCCTTACTCCTCACTTATCACTCTCTGTGGCTAGATAAAAATATGTCAAAAAAAGATTTATTGATTGAAATCGGCACCGAGGAGCTGCCGCCGAAGTCGTTGAAGCGGCTGGGGACGGCGTTCGCCGATGAGATTGCCGCCGGGCTGGAGAAACACGGGCTGGCGCACGGCGATGTACGCTGGTACGCCACACCGCGGCGGCTGGCCGTGGGCGTCGCCAAACTGGCCACGGCGCAGAAGGATCAGAAAGTCGAGAAACGCGGCCCGGCGCTTTCCGCCGCCTACGACGAAAACGGCAAACCGACCAAAGCCGCAGAAGGGTTCGCCCGTTCCTGTAACGCTGCCGTGGCGGATCTGGACACCCTGGAAACGGACAAGGGCAAGTGGCTGGTGTACCGCACTGTCGAGCAAGGCCGCGATACCGCTAACCTGCTGCCGGAGATGATCCGCACGGCCCTGGCGCGGCTGCCCGTCGCCCGGCGCATGCGCTGGGGTGACAGCGAGGCCGAGTTCGTGCGCCCTGTGCACTGGAGCGTGGTGCTGCTGGGACGCGACATCGTTCCCTGTGACATCCTCGGAACCAGCGCCGGTAATGAAACCTGCGGCCACCGCTTTCATCATCCGAAACCGATCAGGATCACCTCGGCCGCCACCTACGCGAAGAAACTCCGCGACAAGGGCCATGTCATGGTCGACTTCAACGAGCGACGGCAGTCCATACTGCAACAGGTTCTGGAATCGGCCCGGGCCGTGGGCGGCCACGCCCGCATCGAGGATGATCTGCTGGACGAGGTGACGGCACTGGTGGAATGGCCGGCGGCCCTGGCCGGTTCCTTCGACGAGGCGTTCCTGGAACTGCCCAGGGAAGTCCTCATCGCCACTCTGCAGGATCACCAGAGATACTTTCCGGTGACGGACGAGACGGGTGAGAACATACGCCAGTATTTCATTACCGTCGCCAACATCGACAGCCGCGAGCCGGAGGAAGTCCGCCGCGGCAATGAACGGGTTATCCGGCCGCGGCTGGCCGACGCCGCGTTTTTCTGGCGGCGCGATTGCGCGGTACCGCTTGAGGATCGGCGCGCGCAACTGGGCAACGTTGTCTTTCAAAAACAGCTGGGCACACTCAAGGACAAGACCCGGCGCATCAGCCAACTGGCCGCCTCCATAGCAGACAGCCTGGGACTGGACAGCAAACCGGTACAAAGGGCGGCGGAGCTGGCCCGCTGTGATCTCTTCACCGACATGGTGGGCGAGTTTCCGGAACTGCAGGGTGTCATGGGACGTTACTACGCCGAAAGAAACGGCGAGCCGCCCGAGGTGGCGCTGGCCCTGGACGAGCAATACATGCCGCGCTTCGCCGGCGACGCCATCCCGGCCTCGGCCACGGGCCGGGTGCTGGCCGTGGCGGAAAAACTGGATACCCTGATCGGCATCTTCGCCATCGGCCAGGCGCCCACCGGCGATCGCGATCCCTTCGGCCTGCGCCGCGCCGCCCTGGGCTGCCTGCGTATCATCATCGAGGGCGAGCTGGATCTGGATCTGGAGCAGTGCCTGAAGCAAAGCGCGAAGCATTTCGATGGATCACTGAAGACCGATGCCGCCGTCAACGATGTCTTTGACTTCTGCATGGAACGGCTGCGCCGTTATTACCTGGACGAGGGCATCCACGTGGATGTCTTCGAGGCGGTGCTGGATCGGCGTCCCACCCGGCCGCTGGATTTTCACCACCGCATCCGGGCCGTGACCCGTTTCAAACAGATGCCGGAAGCGGAAAGCCTGGCCGCCGCCAACAAGCGCATCCGCAATATACTCAGGCAAAGCGGCGAGACGGCTGCCGCCGCTGTCAAACCGGAACTCCTGCGAGAGCCGGCGGAACAGGAACTGGCCGGGGCCCTGGAAACCGCCGAAAAGACGGTGCGGCCGCTCCTGGACACCGGGGATTACCAGCGGGCCCTGACCGAACTGGCACGATTGCGCGAGCCGGTGGACGCATTTTTTGATAATGTCATGGTCATGTGTGAAGACCCGTCACTGAAGACCAACCGCCTGGCGATGCTGCAGAAGCTCGGCGATCTGTTCCTGTCCATTGCGGATATCTCGCGCCTGCAGGTGGAGCCATGAAGCTGATCATTCTGGATCGGGACGGCGTCATCAATTACGACTCCGATGACTGCATCAAATCGGAGGAGGAATGGCAGCCGATACCGGGCAGCCTTGAAGCGATAGGCCGGCTTTGCAACCACGGTTATCACATCGTTGTCGTCACCAACCAGGCCGGGCTGGCTCACAACAAACTCAGCATTGAGGATCTCATGTGCATTCACCGGCGCATGCACACGCAGGTAGCCAGATTCCGCGGTTCTATCGAGGCGGTATTCTTCTGCCCCCATGCCGAGGACGAGGACTGCCGATGCCGCAAGCCGAAACCGGGCATGCTGAATGACGTCTCGCGGCGCCTGCGCGTGCCCCTGGATAACGTCACGTTCATCGGCGACAAGCATTCCGATGTGGAGGCCGGACAGGCCGCCGGCTGCAGTCCCGTTCTGGTCAAAACCGGTTACGGCCGGTCGCACATCGAGGCGGGCCGGATCCCGGACACTGTTCCCGTTTACAACAACCTGTCGGAATACGTGGAAGAACTGCTGGCATAGTTCCCGACGATGGTCCTGCTTCGTTCTCTCCTGTTCTATGCCGGTCTCGTCCTCGCCACCCTGGTCTTCGCCCCGCTCAGTCTGATACTGCTGGCGGTTCCTTTCCGACTGCGCTTCCGGATCATGTCGCAGTGGTCGGTATTCAATCTCTGGTGGCTGGGCGTGACCTGCGGACTCAGACATGACGTGACGGGTATCGAGAACATCCCCGACGGCCCCTGTATTATCATGTGCAAACACCAGTCCGCCTGGGAGACGCTGGCGCTGCAATTGATATTCCCGGCACAGGTGTGGGTGCTGAAAAAGGAATTATTGTGGATACCCATCTACGGCTGGGCGCTGGCCACCATGGAACCCATCGCCATTGATCGCGCCTCGGGCATGCGCGCCCTGCGCCAGATTGTCGACAAGGGCAAACCCAGGCTGGATAAAGGCTTGTGTGTCGTGATCTTCCCGGAAGGCACGCGCACCGCCCCCGGGCAACGCCGAAAATACCAGCCCGGCGGCGGCATGCTGGCGTCGCAGAGCGGCTATCCCGTGGTGCCGGTGGCACATAATTCCGGCTGTTTCTGGCCGCGTCACAGTCTGAAAAAATGGCCCGGCACCATTCGCATGGTCATCGGCCCGCCCGTCGATCCGAAGGGCAGGACCGCTGCGCAGATTACGCGCGAGGTGGAAGACTGGATCGAAACCACGGTGGCGTCGTTGCCCGTGCCCGTTCACAACCAGCCCGCAGATAACTAACCGGGAGAGAGTCAATGTCACTGGACCCGCAAGTCAGGAACCTGCTCGACGCCGTGGAAGCCATGGGCTTCGAGGCCCTGCATACCCTGTCCGTGGAAGAGGCCCGCAAGCGCGCCGACGCCATGGTCGATCCGGATACATTCCCTGAATACGACGGCCGTATCGAGGGCAGCTCGATTCCCGGCCCCGGTGGAGATTTACGCATACGTGTGTTCACGCCGAAAGGCGACGCTCCGTTTCCCATGATCATGTTTTTCCACGGCGGTGGTTTCGTACTGGGCGGACTGGACAGCCATGAACCCATTTGCCGATTGCTGTCGCAAAAGTCCGGGGCCATTGTCATCTCCGTGGATTACCGCCTGGCGCCGGAACACAAGTTTCCGGCGGCGGTCGAGGACTGCCTGACAGCAACCCGCTGGGCGTCGGAGAATGCCGCCTCCCTCAACGGCGATGCGGCCCGACTCGCCGTCTCCGGCGACAGCGCCGGCGGCAACCTGGCCACCGTGGTGGCTATGCGTATTCGCAACGAAGGCGGCCCGGCGCTGCGCGGACAACTGTTAATCTATCCCGTCGCCGATCATTATGAACCGGGCACACAATCCTATCGGGACAACGCCGAAGGGTATTTCCTGACACGCAAGGGCATGCAGTGGTTCATCGATCATTATCTGCCGTCGTCCGATGACGCGGATCATCCCCATTTTTCACTGTTGCGGGGCGCGGACCTGCACGACCTGCCGCCCGCCTGTGTCATCACCGCGGAATACGATCCCCTGCGCGATGAAGGCGATCTGCTGGCGGCACGCTTGCGGGATGCCGGCGTGGAGACCGTGCACCAGCCCTGCGAGGGCATGATCCACGGTTTCTACACCTTTGTCGGCATGGTCGACAAAAGCGAGGAAGTCGTGAACGATTCCTGCCGCTGGTTAAAGAACGTTCTCAATAACTGAAGGGAAACACCATGAAAATCTTCCTGTATATACTGATGATGCTGGTCGTCGGGGCGCTGACGCCGTTCCAGGCCACCATGAATGCCCGTATCGGCACGCTGCTGCAACACCCCTTCTACGCCACCCTGACCAACTTCGTTGTCGGGCTGGCCGCCGTGCTGGTCCTGCTGCTGCTGTTGAGACCCGAGATCCCGTCGCTCAGGCAAGTTGCTTCCCTGCCGCCGTATCTGTACCTCGGGGGATTAATCGGCGTCATGCTGGTGACCAGCCTGGTGATCGCCATTCCCCGAATCGGCGCCACCAATGCCCTGATGGCACTCCTGGTCGGCCAGATGCTGCTTGCCGTCCTCATCGATCATAACGGCTGGATGGGTGTTCCGGAGAACGCCATATCCCTGTCACGGATCATCGGGGCGGGATTTCTATTGACGGGCCTGTATCTGGTCCAGCGAACCGGTTGAAAATCATATCAATACGAATATCAAGAGAAAGCCATGAGCGAAGACACCGTATTCTCACCCTTCAAAATCAAGCACCACACCATTCGCAACCGCCTGGCCGTAGCGCCCATGACGCGCATGTCCTCGCCCGGCGACAGCATCCCGCGACAGGATGTACTGGATTTCCTGGTGCGGCGCGCGGAGAACGGCGCCGGCATTGTCTACACGGAAGGCATTGTCACCGATTACGAAAGCAGCCAGGGCTATCCCGGGCAGGCGCGCATCCTGACCCAGCGCCAGATCGACGCCTGGACGCCGGTGGTCGGGAAAATACAGGACAACGGCGCCCTGGCCATCCTCCAGGCTTTCCATTGCGGCCGCGTCGCATCGCGCGAAGTCAACCCGGCCGGGCGCACCATCGCCCCCAGCCCGATAGCGCCGAAACAGGACAACCCCCTGACCAACGAACCCTACCCGGTTCCCGACGAAATGAGCCGCTTCGACATCGAGCACGTCATCAACGGTTTCGTGGAAACGGCAAAAGGCGCCATGGCCGCCGGCTTCGACGGTTTCGAACTGCATGGCGCCCACGGCTACCTCATCAACCAGTTCCTGTCCTCCTATTCCAACAAACGCGCCGACGACTACGGCGGTCCGCTGGAAAACCGCTTCCGTTTCGTCCGCGAACTGATCCGGGTCGTGCGCGAAGTCATCCCCGACGACAAACTGCTCACCTTTCGCATTTCCGACTGGGGCATTGTCGATATGGAGGTTTCCCTGTTTCAAACCAAAGAGGAATGGCAGCAGTTGATCAACCTGCTTTCGTTTGAAGCCATCGACATCCTGTCACTATCTACCTACGACTTCCGCGACAAGGCCTTCGGCACGGATCAGACCATGGCGCAACTTACCCGCGAAGTCACCGATCTGCCGCTGATGCTGTGCGGCAAGATTTACGACTACGACAGTGCCGCCGAAGCGTTACAGGATTCCGACATCGCCGTCAGCGCTAAATCCTTCCTGCTCAACCCGAACTGGGCCGAAGACGTGCGCGCCAGAAAGGAATTACCGTTATACAAAAGCGCGGATGCGCTGATTGCCTACGGGGATGAAGCGCTGCCATAAAGAATGAGCACAGAGGACACATAGGAAGTAAGGAACAGTGATATACCCCACTGCCTGAAGAAACCAGCCCCGGTATACCAAAATCGAAGAGAACTCTTGCGCTCTCTATATGTAGCCCGCATGTAGCGCAGCAAAATGCGGGATAGTGGAAGCAATCCCGGATTCCGGCCACCGGCCTTCATCCGGGCTACGATTCTAAGCTGAGGTGTATGATCTTTGGGAACCAAAAGGGTCAGTGTCGATTGATATCAATCGACACTGACCCTTTTGGTTCTTTGTGCACCTCGAACGACTGGTTATGCAGCAGCAGTTTCAACTTTGCCGGGAAGTTTGCTGAGGATGAGCTTTTTCAGTTCGACTTTATTACTAGCGTTGTCGATATCAATGCCAACGAGTTTGCCATCGGCATCATAATCGAGAACAACCCCCTCAGATATTTCTTTACTTTCTGTGCTGGGACGGTCAGACAAGTCGATATAAAGTGAATCTGTTTCCGGATGGTAGTTTAACTTCATGGCCTGAATCCTCCGGTCTGGAAAGGCATTATGTATCGTAAGTTTATCTTCCAGGGTAATTACTCTCAAGTATCTACCGTCGAGTTCTGGTATCGCCGCCCAAAAGCGATATCGATTATGTTCCTGAGGCTCTGATTTAATTGCATTGATCCCTGATTTTTATATCGGACATCATTCAAAGGTGCCCCAATGCGGTCGGTAAACAGCCGGTTTATTTTTCCTCTCCATAAATATTTCAAGTACTCCGACCCCTTGATTTCGTTGAGTCATCACAACTGCACGCTCGCGACGATTTCACCCTGGCGTACCGCAAGAACCTCACCTTCCCGCATGGGCGTCCACGCTTCGTGGGTGAGTGGCACACTGGCCAGCAGGATCACACGCTGCGCCGTTATTGTTTCTGCTGATTCACTATCGCGCACCAGCACCGCTTCTATGCCGGCCGGACACTCCAGACGATAAAGCGCTGGCGAAGTGACCTGACCCGTCAGGGGTTGCCGCCGCCGGTCAGCGTGTACAAACAGCACATCACCATCGGCATAGAGAAAACTGGCTGGGCCCAGTGCCCGAAGCGCCACAGCCACTTCAGCCACGGTATCCAGTCTGGCTTGCAAGGATGGCGGTTGACCACGAGCGTGTGGCAGTTGTCTGATCCGATCCAACAGCAGGCAGAAGGCCAACTCCGAATCGGTCTCGCCCACTGGCTGAAAAAATTCGTTCCCGACAAGCGATGAGTGTGCCAGTGGTTTCAGGTTGCCGTTGTGGGAAAAAACATGAACGCGACCATTGAGCTCCCGCGAGAAGGGGCCGGTGTTGGCCAGATTGATGGCGCCTTGGGTGGCGTGGCGTATATACCCGAGCGATAAGGTCGTTTCCGGGCCGTTTGCTTCCAGCCAGGGGACCAATGGGCAGGTGTCGGCTGGCGTTGTGTCGCGATACAGGGCGACGTCGTGGCCCTGATAAAACGCCAGCCCCCAACCGTCGCGATTGCGGCTGTCACCGCTGGCGTGAGCGGCCAGGGCTGTCAGGGAGGACGTCAGCCTGGCCGGATGTCGGCAGGACATGGCCAGTAATTCGCACATCAGCGCACCTCCGTGTCGATTTTCATGCGACCACACCGAACAGAGAGCCCACACCGGCGGTGACAGCCATTGCCTTGTAACCGTGGGCGCCACAGCTTCCACTGGCGATCAGGTAGCTGCCAAGCTTTTCGATGCGCCCGCGTTCGACGAATACCGCTGCTCTGATCATGGACATGTCCAACCCTTATTTGAAAATCTGAAATTCAGGCTAATACTTTGTGCTCCTTCAGAGCTGTACGGTAACGAGCACCAGTGTCACCCCTATCATCGAAAGGGCTCAAATAACTCTGTAGAAAAATAGCGATCCATGCGATCTGGCAAAACCGTTA
>JBBDSH010000034.1:0-4158 GCA_040905045.1 Gammaproteobacteria bacterium
CTACGTACCCACCCTACAGCTTCGCTTTATTTCGGGGTTATCCGTAGGGTGGGTTGAACGTCGTTCAGTGAAACCCACCAACAACAGCCGCGAGCCACAAGCTCTCCGGGTGTCATCTTGACCGGAGTGAGAAATTGCCGGAGGCGTAGGGTGGGTAGAGCGTTGTCCAGCGAAACCCACCAACAACAGCCACAAGCCCTCCGGTAGTCATTTCGAGCGGAAGGAATAATCTTTCCGACAATGTAGGCAAGCAGGCCGGATGACTATAAAATGCGAAACCTTATGACAACGAAAAGAAATATCTCCGTCATCGGCATGGGCTACGTCGGCCTGCCCGTGGCGGTGGCCTTCGGCAAGCAGCGGCAAGTCATCGGGTTCGATATCGATGACAGGCGCGTAGAGGAATTGACGCAGGGTCGGGATCGCACCGGCGAGGTAACCGGCGAGGAACTGGCCGCCACCGATATCCGCTTTACTTCCGATGCGTCGGATCTGGCTTCGGCGGATTTCCATATCGTTGCCGTACCCACACCCATCACCGATGCCAAGTACCCGGATACCCGCGCCTTGCTGGAAGCAAGCCGCACCCTGGGCGGTGTCCTTAAAAAAGGCGATATCGTTGTTTACGAATCCACGGTCTATCCCGGTGCCACGGAGGAGGAATGCCTGCCTTTGCTGGAAAGCGAATCAGGTCTGCAGGGCGGCAAGGATTTTTTCATCGGTTATTCACCGGAGCGCATCAATCCCGGCGATAAAGAGCACGTCTTTACCAATATCATCAAGGTGGTGTCCGGCCAGAACGACGAGATCCTCGAGATTGTCGCCGGAGTCTATGAATCGGTGGTCACCGCCGGCGTGCACCGGGCGCCGTCCATCAAGGTGGCGGAAGCGGCCAAGGTCATCGAGAATACGCAACGGGACGTGAACATCGCCCTGATGAATGAACTGGCGCTGGTGTTCGAGCGCATGGGCATTGATACCAATGACGTTCTGGCCGCGGCGAGGACCAAGTGGAACTTTCTGCCGTTCACGCCCGGCCTGGTGGGCGGTCACTGTATCGGCATCGATCCCTATTATCTGAGTTACAAGGCCACCATCACCGGCCATATTCCCGATCTGATCATCGATGCGCGCAACATCAACGACGGCATGGGGGCCTTTATTGCTTCCCAGATCATCAAGGAACTCATACTGGCAGGCAGTCCGGTCCGGGATGCGACGATTACGGTGCTGGGACTGACCTTCAAGGAAAACGTGCCGGATATCCGCAATACGCGGGTCGTCGATATTATCCACGAACTGCGGGAATACGGGACGCGTATTCAGATTCACGATGCCTGCGCGGATGCGGAGGAAGTGCGTGAGGAATACGGCCTGACGCTCACGGCTCTGGATGAACTGGCGCCGGCCGAGTGTGTGATCCTGTGTGTACCGCATCACCAGTATCGTGAAGAAGGCTGGGAATTGATAAAACGCTGTCTCGGGAAAGGCAGCGGTGTGGTTTATGACGTCAAGGGTTGCCTGCCGAGGGAACAGACCCCGGACGGGATTGTGCTCAAGCGATTGTAAAAATGGATCAAGGAATGATTTATCTACTGGATGCTGGTCCCCGGCTTACGGGCGGCATGACGACAACCGTAGTATGTAGTATGTAGCCCGCATGCAGCGCAGCGGAATGCGGGATGATGCGGAGGAACCCGGATTCGGCCTGCATCCGGGTTACGGTGGCTGCGGAAACCGTTTGAGCCTTGATTATCGTACGATATCGTGCGAATATTCGCTGATTCTCAGGGATGATCACTGATGAAAGGACACGAATTTATTCGCAGGGTGAAGAAATATGGCAAACGCCGCGGGATCCCGGTGCGGATCAACGAAGAACGTGGTAAAGGCAGTCATGTTACCCTTTATTTCGGCAATCGGTTGACCATTATTAAAGATCGTAAAAAGGAAATTGGAACGGGTTTGTATCGTTCCATGTTGAACCAGCTTGGAATCGAAGATGACATCTGATCAACCCATTATGACCCACTCCCCGATATGGCCTGCAGAAATCAGGCCCGATGACGAGGGTCGTTACCTGGTCACCTTCCCCGATCTACCGGAAGCGCTGACGGATGGTGCGACCCTGGGCGAGGCGTGGGACGAGGCGGCGGACTGCCTCGAAGAAGCACTGGCGGGACGTATTAACCGGGACGAGGAAATTCCAGTACCAGGCAAAATCAAGCGTGGCCAGTATAAAGTTTTCCTGGACCCGCAATTCATGCTTAAGGTATTGCTTTACGTGCACTGGAGAGCAGCCAACATCACCAAGACCGAACTGGCCGGGCGGATGCAGGTAAGAGAAAGTGAAGTCCGCCGTCTTCTCGACCCCCATTACGGCAGTAAACTACCGCAAATGGAAAAAGCCTTTGCCGCGCTTGGTGCCCGCATAACCGTCTCACTCGAGAAAGTCGCCTGACTAAGGAATGATTTATCTACTGGATGCTGGTCCCCGGCTTACGGGCGGCATGACGACAACCGTAGTATGTAGCCCGCATGCAGCGCAGCGGAATGCGGGATGACGTAAAGGAAATCCCGATAAATAAATAACACAAATAAGGATATGGAAGAATGAATATCACCATGATCGGCAGCGGCTACGTCGGGCTTGTTTCGGGCGCCTGCTTCGCCGAATTCGGCGCCAGTGTCACCTGCCTGGACATCGATAAAAACCGCATCAGTCGCCTGAACAACGGCGAAGTGCCCATCTACGAGCCGGGCCTGGCGGAATTGATGAAAAAAAACGCCGAGCGCCTCGCCTTTACCGACTCCTGTTCGGAGGCCGTCGGCCCGGCCGATTTGGTCTTCATCTGCGTCGGCACGCCGTCCCTGGACGGGAACGGCGAGGCGGACCTGCGTTATGTCTACCAGGCCGTCAAGGATCTGGCGCCGCATCTGTCCGGCTATACCGTGGTGGTGGACAAATCCACCGTACCGGTGGGCACCGCCCGGGAAGTGCACCGCATTATCCGTGAAGTCAATCCGGACGCCGATTTCGATGTCGCCTCCAACCCGGAATTCCTGCGCGAGGGCGCGGCCATTTCCGATTTCATGCAACCGGACCGGGTGGTCCTGGGCGTCGACAGCGAACGCGCCGGCGAGTTGCTGCAGCAGCTCTACCGGCCGCACATGCTCAATACGCCCATCCTGCAAACCGACATTGAAAGCGCCGAACTGATCAAATACGCCTCCAACACGTTTCTTGCCGCCAAGGTCACCTTTATTAATGAAATCTCCGCTATCTGCGAGAAAAGCGGCGGCAATATTCTCGATGTGGCCGAGGGCATGGGCCTGGACAGGCGCATCGGTAAGGAATTCCTGCGGCCGGGACCGGGTATCGGCGGGTCATGCTTTCCCAAGGATGCCCGCGCCCTGAACTATATCTCCAAAGAATTGGGCGTGCCCAGCCATATCATCAACGGCCTTATCGAAGGTAACGATGCCCAGAAGGCGCGCATGACGGACAAGATCCGCAACGCCCTGGGCGGCGAGGTGCAGGGCAAACGCATCGCCGTCCTCGGCCTGACCTTTAAGCCGGATACGGATGATGTGCGCGAATCACCGGCACTGGTTATTGTGCCGGCCCTGGCCGAAGCAGGCGCCGAAATCGTGGCTCATGATCCCCAGGGCATGAAGGAAGCGCAAAAGGAATTGCCGGAGGGGATCGTCTATGCCGAAGATGCCTACGAGGCGATGCAGGGCGCGGACGCCGTGGTGCTGATGACCGAGTGGCAGGCATACCGGGATCTGGATTTCGCGCGCATGGCCGGGCTGGTGCGGGGAAAGGTATTTATTGATCTGCGCAATGTCTATGATCTGGATAGAATGAAACAGACCGGCTTTGCTTACTACAGCGTCGGCCGGCCGGGTATTGCCTGATCCATTTTCCGGCGTTGAGCCCTGGTTGCGGGACCGATAGCCTCGTCGCGAATATTAATGGTGGGTTTTGCATCGGGGTGGAACGAAGCTGTAGGGTGGGTAGAGTGTTGTACAACGAAACCCACCGACATGAATGGTGAGATTCAAAACAGCGTTCAACCCGCCCTGCGGCGACTGCAACAGAAGCTGTAGGGTGGGTAGAGTGTTGTACAACGAAACCCACCGACATGAATGGTG
>JBBDSH010000034.1:4258-7358 GCA_040905045.1 Gammaproteobacteria bacterium
CGACTGCAACAGAAGCTGTAGGGTGGGTAGAGTGTTGTACAACGAAACCCACCGATATGAATGGTGAGATTCAAACAGCGTTCAACCCATCCTGCGGCGACTGCAACAGTAAAGAAACACAGGTACAGCATGAAGACCACATGGCGATTCGTCATAGCGTTATTCGGCGCCCTGATTATTGTCGTGGCTGTGTTCGCGTTCATGAGCCTGCTCTACTTCAAGGGCGGCTCCGAACCCTCCGACGAACAGGCCGAAATGTTTGAGGATATTGTCGGCTGACTTAGCGCTGATACATTCCACTCGCCCCGCCGATTCGCCGGGGATGGATATCTGATAAAAGGGTAGCGTCCCTGAGGTACGCACAACCCCGTCATACCGGAAACCCGCTGTTCAGGGTTATCCGGTATCCACGCCGTTTTTCCTTCTGGATGCCGGATAGCGCAAACAACGCGCCCCGGCTTTAAACGTACCGGGGCAGGCTCCGGCATGACGGGATGTGTGGATCAAAAACATGGCACGCCCTTGTTCTTCCTTGGAAACAGCATTATAAACAGTAAGATATGAATCAATCGTTCATTTTTTGAACGATATGGGCTATGATTCACGAACATGAATGCCCCCGACAAAGAAGACACCCTCATCCTCGAGATCCTGCAGAACATTGAAGAGGATCGGCAACTGACCCAGCGCGGGCTGGCGAACAAGCTTGGTGTTGCCCTGGGTCTGACCAATTCCTATCTGAAACGCTGCATGCGCAAGGGCCTGGTCAAGATCAAGCAGGCGCCGTCGAACCGCTATCTCTATTACCTGACGCCGAAGGGGTTTGCGGAAAAGAGCCGTCTTACCGCCCGCTATCTTTCCTCGTCTCTGGCGATGTATCGCACCGCCGGCAACGACTACCGCGAACTTCTGGCTCAATACCGGGGGGAGAACAACGGCGGTATTCTGCTTCTGGGGGTGTCCGAACTGGCCGAGATCGCCTTTTTACGCGCCCACGAAGCCGGCGTTGAGGTTCAAGGGGTGTTCGACCCCGGATCACAGATGCACAACTTCATGTCGTTGCCCGTCTTGCGCGACGAAACATGTCCGCTTGAGGCAGAAGCCGCGATTCTGACCGCCATGACAGACGGTGTGGAACTGATTAATGCTTTCCGGGCCCGGCGGGGGAATGTGCCGGTACTGATTCCACGCTTTCTGTCCCATGTTCAGACGAGTATGGACAATTCCCGCACAGGTTCGATCACGTAATACATGGCATGCATTGCCTGACAGGAAACAGTTAATGGAGACAAATACTACGACTACTCCCGCGGTTGCCGTAATCGGCTGCGGCTATTGGGGCAAAAACCTGATCCGGAATTTTGCCGAACTGGACGCCCTGGTCGCGGTTTGTGACGGCGAAGCGGACGTTGCCGGCCAATACGCGCAGCAACACGGTGTCCGCGCCGGGTCCCTGGAGGATATTCTCGCAGAAGAGAGCATAGATGCTGTCGTCATCGCCACACCGGCGGAAACGCACGCCCGCCTGGTCGAGCAGGCCCTGAACGCGGGCAAGCATGTGTTCGTGGAAAAGCCCATCGCGCTGGAGGTGGAGGACGCGATCCGGGTGCGCGATCTGGCGGCCCGCGCCGGCCGCGTGCTCATGGTGGGGCATCTGCTGCAGTATCATCCCGTATTCCTGAAACTGAAGGAACTGGTCGCGGACGGCACGCTGGGCCGGCTGCGGCATATCTATTCCCATCGCCTGAATTTCGGCAAGGTGCGTCGTGAGGAAAACATCCTCTGGAGTTTCGCGCCGCACGACATTTCCATGATCCTGTCACTGGTGGGGGAGGAACCGGAAAGCATTGCCGCCATGGGCAGTTTTTATCTGCATTCGAAGATCGCCGATGTCACGACGACGCATCTGGTTTTTCCGGGCGGCGTGAATGCCCATGTCTTCGTTTCCTGGCTGCATCCGTACAAGGAACAGAAGCTGGTCATTGTCGGGGATGAGTCCATGGCTGTGTTCGATGATACCCGGCCGTGGGAAGAGAAGCTGCAGTTGTATCCGCACAGGATTGAATGGAAAAACGGCCTGCCGGTTCCCAATAAGGCGGACGCAAAAGCGGTTGCGATTGAATCCGCGGAACCACTCAGGGAAGAAGCCGGCCATTTTCTGGATTGCATTCGCGGCAACGCCTTATGCCGTACGGACGGGGATGAGGCTATACGGGTCCTGAAAGTTCTGCAGGCCTCGGAACTGGCCATCTCCGGCAATCGTGTGGTGAGGATGAATGAACTGAACTCTGCCCCCGCGGCATTACGGGAATATTTTGTGCATTCCTCGGCCTTCATCGATGACGGCTGCGAAATAGGCAAGGGAACCAAGGTGTGGCACTTCAGCCATGTATTATCCGGCAGCCGCATCGGCGAAAACTGCGTCCTGGGCCAGAATGTCATGGTCGGTCCGGACGTCACCATCGGTAACAACTGCAAGGTCCAGAACAACGTCAGCCTCTACAAGGGCATTACCCTGGAAGAGGGCGTCTTCTGCGGGCCGTCCTGTGTCTTTACCAACGTCAACACCCCGCGCGCGGAAATCGAACGCAAGGATGAATTTCTGCCTACCGTGGTGCGACGCGGCGTCACCATCGGCGCCAACGCCACTATCGTCTGCGGCACGGAACTGGGTGAATACAGCTTTATCGCCGCCGCCGCCGTGGTGATAAAAGACGTTCCGCCGTTCGCATTAATGACCGGAGTGCCGGCGAAACAAATCGGCTGGGTCGGCCACGCCGGGGAGAAGCTGGACGAGAATCTGGTGTGTCCGCGCACGGGCCGGCAATACAGACTGAACGCTGATCAGCAACTTGAAGAAATCATGGATAACTGAATGAAAAGCAATGGTATTCCCCAATATCCGTCATTCGGCCCGGACCTGTGCCGGACACCGGTGAGGAAGAACGGAGCTTGCAGGAGCGGCGACCCCGCCGCGAATCGTGAATTAACAGAGCCTCGCTATTCGGCGCGCGGTCGCGCCTCCCACAAGCTCCGTTTTATAGCGGAGAAAAACCTTGGCATCTGTAGGAGCGGCGACCCCGCCGCGAATCGTGAATTA
>JBBDSH010000034.1:7458-8945 GCA_040905045.1 Gammaproteobacteria bacterium
ACCTTGGCATCTGTAGGAGCGGCGACCCCGCCGCGAATCGTGAATTAGCAGAGCCTCGCTATTCGGCGCGCGGTCGCGCCTCCTACAAGCTCCGTTTTACAGCGGAGAAAAACCTTGGCATCTGTAGGAGCGGCGACCCCGCCGCGAATATGCAAATCCGGCACGACGACATTCGAAGCCGCCATCCCAGCGCAGGCTGGGACCCAGTAGACAGAGTTTCTTTATTCTGTTGTACCCCAACATCGTCGCCCTATAAAACCGGAAGAAATACCGCATGACAACCGACAAAATTGAATTCATCGATCTCGCCGCGCAACAGGCCCGCATCAAGGACAAACTGGATGCCCGCATCCAGGCCGTCCTCGCTCACGGCAAATACATCATGGGGCCGGAAGTCGGCGAGCTGGAAAAGCAGCTCTGCGAGTTTACAGGTGCCCGGCACTGCATTACCTGCGCCAGCGGCACCGACGCACTGGTTCTGGCGCTGCTGGCTATCGGCATCAAGCCGGGTGATGCGGTATTCGTTCCTTCCTTCACTTTTGTTGCCACCGCCGAGGCGGTAGCCCTTCTCGGTGCCATACCTGTATTCGTAGACGTTGATCCGGTTTATTTCCTGCTAGACCTGAATTCCTTAAAAGACGCAATAGAATATGTGAGTAAGCAGGAAATGGAACCGAGGGCCATCATCCCCGTGGACCTCTTCGGCCAGCCGGCGGACTATGATTCCATCAATCAATTCGCCGAACAACACAATCTTACCGTCATCGCCGATGCCGCCCAGAGTTTCGGTGGCGAACTCAACGGCAATAAAGTCGGAACACTGGCGCCCATCACCACCACCAGTTTCTTCCCGGCGAAGCCCCTGGGCTGCTACGGTGACGGCGGCGCGGTATTCACCGACGATGACAATCTGGCCGATCGCATGCAAAGCCTGCGCGTTCACGGCAAAGGCAAAGACAAGTACGACAACATCCGCATCGGCATCAACGGCCGGCTGGATACCCTGCAGGCGGCCATTCTGCTGGAGAAACTGGCGATCTTTCCGGATGAAATCCGGTTGCGGAACGAGGTGGCGGATCGGTATGCGGAATTATTGAATGGAAATGTAAAAACCCCCTCCGTCAGAAAAGGCGCCATGTCGGCCTGGGCGCAGTATACGCTGCAGGTGGAAGACCGTGGCACCTGCCAGGACAACCTGAAACAGGCCGGCATCCCCACGGCGGTTTATTATCCGCTGCCGTTGCATCAACAGACCGCCTACGAACACTATCCCCGCCCGCCCGCCGGGCTGAAGGTATCAGAAGAACTGTCGCAGAGGGTATTCAGTTTGCCGATGCACCCGTATCTTACCGAAGCGATGATCGAACGCATTACCGCCGTTTCCCCGGCGGTATTATCGAAAGCAAAGGTATCGTGAACAGCGCCGCATTACAGCAGCCCGAAAAACTTCCGCCCACCGGTCATGTCCTCATGCTGGTCAACAACCC
>JBBDSH010000035.1:0-7593 GCA_040905045.1 Gammaproteobacteria bacterium
CATGGATGAGCGCGGGACCGGGCCAGGGATGGCCCGGGGAGCGGAAACACCATGACCCCGCCCTGTATTCAATCCGACTATAGCGGTTGGTGTGGGATTCGGAACACTTATTTGTACCTTCGTATGGTTGTTATCAGGATAATGACATGAGCCTGCGGCTTCGCCTCAGCTTCCTTATTACCGTTCTGTTTCTGGTCATTTTTATTGCCAGCAGTTTCTATATCATTCGCAATGCCCGGCTGGCCGTGCAGGAGGAGATGGTCTCGACCGCGGATCTGACACTGCAACTGGTGGAAACAACCCTGGCAACGGCGGAAATGTCGCAACAGCCGGAGCTGCAACAACGACTTATGGACAGGCTGTCTGATGTGGAAGCAACCCGGCATTTGCAAATATTTGTCCGGCGCGGCATATCGATGGAGCAACAAATGCCGCCGCCTTCCATTACCCCGGTGCACTCCGATGCACCGGGCTGGTTCGAGGATCTGGTCAGGCCCAGGCCGGTTGAATTCAGAAGGATTTTTTCCGGGCCGGAGTCAACCTATACCGTTATCATCATCCGGGCCGATCCTTCGGATGAAATCACCGAGGTCTGGTATGACACCCGCTATATTCTTGCAAGTCTTCTGGTATTCATTATTACCGCGAATATTCTGCTTTACTACACCATGGGAAGAGCGCTGGCACCGATAGAAACTATTCTCAGAGGCCTGGATCAAATAGAAAAAGGAAATTACGAACTCAGGTTGCCTGAATTCAACTTGCCTGAGTTAAACAGCATTGCCGATAAATTCAATCACATGGCACAGGTCCTGCAACGGAGCCGGGAAGAAAACCGGTATTTGACGCAGCAGTCGCTCAAGATACAGGAACAGGAAAGGCATCGATTGGCACGGGAACTGCACGATGAGCTTGGTCAGTCCCTGAGCGCCCTGAAGGCCGTCGCCGTGTCAATCGAGCAGAATCACCGCAACGGAAATGAGTCCGTCCGGGACGGTGCCAGGATGATCATTGAATTCACCGACCATATGTATAACGTGGCAAGAAACATGATGCAGCAACTGCGTCCGTCCATCCTGGATGAGTTGGGGCTGAAAAGGGCAATCCAGGAACTGGTCGATCAGTGGAATGCCAGTCATGAGGGTACATTTTGTCACCTGGAATGTGATGTGAACATGGATAATCTGGGTGATGAAATGTCTATTAATCTTTTCCGGATCATACAGGAAGCCCTGACCAATATCGCCAGGCATGCCCGCGCATCCGATGCCTATATATCAATAACCAGGACTCGCAGCAGTCCGGATTCCGGGGAATGGCTTGAGATTATCATTAATGATAACGGTATCGGCATGAATAAAGAGCAAATCACCAGGGGAATGGGGCTTATGGGTATCAATGAACGCGTTGCAGTTATGCAAGGTGTGCTGGATATTGATGGTAATTCCGGTGACGGGACGACTATAATGATCCGTATTCCCGTTAATCACACGAAGCAGTCATGAATTCCGTTAACAACAAGATTAAGGTTCTTCTGGTGGACGATCATGCCGTTGTTCGGGCGGGTTACCGGTTGCTGCTCCGGAATTCCTCAGAAATCGATATCATCGCCGAAGCCGATAATGGTGAAAACGCCTGTCGGCTTTATGCCGATCTGACTCCGGATGTGGTCATCATGGATCTGTCGCTGCCCGGCATGGGTGGACTGGAAGCGATCCGCCGTATACTGGCACGGGATCCCAAGGCACGAATCCTGGTTTTCAGCATGCATGAGGATATGGTTTTTGTGGATCAGGCGGTCAATGCCGGGGCCAAGGGCTATATTACAAAAAGCAGCGCTCCCGATGTTCTTATTGATGCAGTTCAGAAGATCGCCAGCGGCAAAAGTTATCTGGACGATGAAACGGCACAGACGCTTGCCTATCAAAAGCTGCGCGGAGACGATACCCCGTTTTCCGGCCTGTCGACACGCGAGTTCGAGATATTTTGTTATCTGGCGGAAGGCATGAACAGCAGCGAGATCGCGGATCGGCTGTCATTGAGCTACAAGACCATCGCCAATTACAGTACCCAGATAAAAAGCAAGTTGAACGCCGGTTCCGTCGCCGAACTGACAAGGATGGCTATACGTCACGGCGTTATAGAAGTGTAAATTGTGGCTCGTGGCTTGTATCTCGTGGCTCGGGGCTCGCATCTCGTGGTTCGGGGCTTGAGGATCTGTAAAGTCATAAAGGTTGACAATAAATAAGGGGAGACCATCCTTTCGTCATCGAACCACCTTGTCCCTTGTCCCTTGAACCACTTTTCAGTCATCAATCACCAGGCTCCAGGGATAATCGCCTACCTTTATCGTTTCGATCACCTCATTATGTTCCGTATCGATTACCGAAACAGTGCCGCTGACTCCGTCCGTCGTAAAGACGCGTTTTTTGTCCCGGGTCATGGCCAGTCCCCAGGTACGTTCACCGACAGGGATCCGCTTAAGGACTTTCAGGCTTTCGGCATCCAGGACAAAAACGGCATTGGCGCGGCCTCCGGCCACATACAGGAACTTTTCATCCTTGCCGAGCAGTACATCCTTGGGCTTGGCGCTGTCATCTCCGATACGCACCTTTTTAATAATTTCGAATGTCCGCATATCTATTTTCTGCACTTCACCGCTGATTTCCGATGAGGCGTATAAAAATTTGCCGTCCTCCGTGAAGGTTGCCGCTCTGGGTCTTGCTCCCACAGGAATCTCTTTGACAACAATATGTTCCGGAACTTGGATCACATGCAGATTGTTGGATGATTCACTGGTAATAACGACGTATTTGCCGTCGGGCGATACGGCAACGCCTTCCGGCTCCAGACCGACCTCGATTTCGGCCAGTTTCAGGCCCGTATCAGGGTCTATGACCGATGTCATCGCCCGGTCTTCATTGGGCATGTAGAGATTACCGCCGGGATGGACCGCAAAGACTTCGGAGTCGGGATCGATCCCGAACTCGCGCAGGATTTCGAGCGATTCCGGATCGATGACTTTCACGGCATTTTCATTGCTTACAGCTACATACAGTTTGCTGCCGTCCGGGGACAGGTCAATGCCCTGGGGCCGATCACCGACATCAATGGTGGTGATTACCCCAAGAGTCCGGCCGTCGATAACAGTAACGGAACCGCTTTGTTCATTAGTAACAAAGACCCGGTTTGTTGCCGTTGCATGGAGTGACTGTACCAATACCAACAACAGAATTGCGATAAGGACCCGGTTCATCGAGTTTCACTCCTGGCCGTTTGCCGGCGGTACGGGCGGACATGCCCAAAATACCATACCGCGGGCCCGTCGCCGGTGTGCAGGCGGCACTGGAAAAGCCTTCAAATACAATAAATTAAACATTTCTCCTGAAGAAACCTGCATGCTTGCGGCGTCGACCGTTGACGATGCCATGCTGACAGTAAGAGATTTCCAAATTGACTGTCTTTACTCGCATGGTTTATGTTCTGTAAAAAGAACCGTGCCCTGGGCGCCATTACAGCATAATCCCGTCCGGATAAGGAAGGCGGTTTATGGTAGTCCGGGAGTTTTTCCCGGGAATCTACGGCACGTATTATTAATGATGACTGAAATCATCGAAATTTGTTCCGCGGGAGGCAGTATTGATGCTTAAATCACTCCAGATAGAACCCGAAAAGTGTACCGGTTGCCTGCAGTGTGAACTGGCCTGTTCCTACCAGGCGGAAGGCGTTTTTAACCCGGCCAAGTCCCGAATCAAGATATTCACCTTCCACGAGGAAGGGCGCTTTGTCCCCTATACCTGTACCCAGTGCGCCGAAGCCTGGTGCATGCACGCCTGTCCCGTGGAGGCGATTACACTCAACGAACTGACCGGTGCCAAGGAAGTCCAGGCCGATCTTTGCGTCGGCTGCAAGGTCTGCACCATCGCCTGTCCATTCGGTACGGTCAACTACGATCATGATTCAAAAGTGGTGCAAAAATGTGATCTCTGCGGCGGTGATCCGGAATGCGCCAAGGCGTGTCCCACCGCCGCAATAACCTATGTCGATGCCGACCATACCGGTCTGGAGCGCATGCGGGCGCATGCGGCACAATCCGCCGGTATCGGCGCCGGAAACTAAAGGGGGTGTATCATGGCCTGGACCGGTAAAGTCTTACGCATCAATTTGACGAAAGGCGATATTTCGCAAGAAGCGCTCAATATGGAATGGGCGCAGCAGTATCTGGGTCAGCGCGGGCTGGCCAGCAAATACCTGGTTGAGGAAATCGATCCCGAATGCGACGCCCTGGGGCCGGACAACAAGATGATCATGACCACCGGGCCGCTGACCGGCACCATGGCATCCACTGCGGGGCGTTATTCCGTGGTCACCAAGAGCCCGCTGACCGGCTGTATCGCCTGTTCCAATTCCGGCGGTTTCATCGGCGCGGAAATGAAAAACGCCGGCTGGGATATGGTCATACTCGAGGGCAAATCGCCCAAACCCGTGTATCTCTATATTGAAAATGAAAAAGCGGAACTCATGCCCGCCGACGATATCTGGGGCAAATCGGTCTGGGAGGCGGACGAATGGCTGCACCGGCATTTCCAGGATCCGCAGCTGCGCATCGCCACCGTCGGCCGTTCCGCGGAAAAAGGCTGCCTCTATTCAGCCATCGTCAACGATCTGCACCGGGCCGCCGGCCGCTCCGGCGTGGGCACGGTCATGGCTTCCAAGAATCTCAAGGCGGTTGCCATACGCGGCACCCGCGGTGTCGGCAATATCAGGGACCCGGGCGCCTTCATGCAGGCGGTCAACGACGGCAAGAAGGTACTCAGGGAAAATGAGATGACCAGTAACGGCTTCCCCCAATACGGGACACAGATGCTGATGAACGTCATCAACGAGGTGGGTGCCATGCCGACGCGCAACATGCGCGAAGTGCAGTTCGAGGGCGCGTACAAAATTTCAGCAGAGGCCATGCACGAACCGCGCGCCGGCGACGGCAAGCCGAATCTGGTCACCAACGCCGGCTGCTTCGGTTGCACCATCGCCTGCGGCCGCATCTCCACCATCGACAAGGGTCACTTTTCCATCAAGAACAAGCCGGAATACTGGCACGCCTCCGGCGGCCTGGAGTTCGAGGCGGCCTGGGCGCTGGGCTCGGATACGGGGGTCGACGATCTGGATGCCCTGACCTATGCCAATTTCCTTTGCAACGAGGACGGCATGGATCCCATCAGTTTCGGCGCCACCGTGGCCGCGGCCATGGAGATGTACGGGATGGGCGCGATTACGGAAAAAGACACAGGCGGCATGCACCTGGAGTTCGGTTCCGCCGAAGCCCTGTGCTGGGCTGCCGAGGTAACGGCCCGCGGTGAAGGCTTCGGCCTGGATCTGGGGCTGGGGTCGAAGCGCCTGTGCGAGAAATACGGTCACCCGGAACTGTCCATGACCGTCAAGGGGCAGGAATTCCCGGCCTACGATCCGCGCGGTATTCAGGGCATGGGCCTGGCCTACGCCACTTCCAACCGCGGTGCCTGTCATTTGCGCGGCTACACCGTCTCCTCCGAGGTTGCCGGTATTCCCTTCAAGACCGATCCGCATGTTACCGAGGGCAAGGCGGAACTGGTCAAGGCCTTCCAGGATGCCACCGCCGCGGTGGATTCGTCCGGATTATGTGTCTTCACCACTTTTGCCTGGACGCTGGAAGACATCGCGCCCCAGATCGATACGGCCTGCGAGGGCGGCTGGACACCGGACAAACTGCTGGAAGTGGGTGAGCGTATCTGGAATATGGAGCGGGATTTCAATCTTGCGGCCGGAATCACCGGTGCCGAGGACAAGCTGCCGGAAAGGCTTCTGAAAGAGGCGGCCAATTCCGGACCGGCCAAGGGGCTGACCAACAAACTGGGCGAAATGCTGCCCGAGTATTACCAGTTGCGCGGCTGGGACGAGACGGGCGTGCCCACCGGCGAGACCCGCAAGCGCCTCGGTCTGTCGGCGTGAGGAGTAAGGAGTGAGGAGTGAGGAGTAAAGGGTGGCGCAAGTAGTTTGTAGCCCGGATGGAGCGCAGCGAAATCCGGGGAATGGAAAAAATTAAGTATACAAACCCCGGATTCCGGCCCATGGCCTTCATCCGGGCTACAGGTTGAGCGATCTCGCAAAGAGCGCCAAGACGCAAAGTGATTGATAGATGGACTCTCTTGGCGCCTTGGCGGGCTTGGCGAGATCCTCATTGCTAAGGCCCGCTTTATGCTCTTGGGTACCGGGCCGATAACCTTGATAACTACAGTTTTTGTACGGAGATAACTGAATGCAGCATGTGATTATCGGTAACGGCCCGGCCGGGGTTATCGCGGCGGAGACGCTGCGCAAGAACGACCCGGGCGCGTCGATAAAATTGATCGGCGACGAACCGGAACCGCCGTATTCCCGCATGGCGCTGCCTTATTACCTCATCGAGCGGATCGGTGAGGAAGGCACTTATCTGCGCAAGTCGCCGGAGTATTTTACTTCCCGGGGAATCGAACTGGTCCGGGATCGGGTTGCCAACGTGGATACAAAGAACAAATCACTGAGCCTGGAAGGCAACGGCACCCAGGGCTTTGACAAGCTGCTGCTGGCCACCGGTTCGCATCCGGTGCGGCCGCCCATCCCGGGCATGGATCTGGACAATGTCTATTCCTGCTGGACCCTGGAGGACGGACGCCGTATCGCGGATAAAGCCGGCAAGGGAGCTGATGTGGTCCTCATGGGTGCCGGTTTCATTGGCTGCATCATTCTCGAGGCACTGGCGGAGCGCGGCGTCAATCTCAGCGTCATCGAAATGGAAGATCGTATGGTGCCCCGAATGATGAACGACACCGCCGGCAATCTGATAAAGAGTTGGTGCGAGGAAAAGAGTGTTACCGTGTACACCTCCACGCGGGTGGAATCCATTGAAGAGTCCGGCGGTAAACTGAAGGTGGCGCTGGACAATGGTGGCGACATGAACGCCGATCTGGTGATCTGCGCCACGGGCGTCAAGGCAAACATTGATTTCCTTTCGGGAAGCGGTATCGAAACGGATCAGGGTGTACTGGTCAACGATCGACTGCAAACGAATTATCCCGATATCTATGCGGCGGGCGACGTCTGCCAGGGAAGGGACTTCTCCACCGGAGAATACAGCGTCCAGGCCATTCAGCCGACCGCGGCCGACCATGGCCGTATTGCCGCCATGAACATGTCGGGTCACGATAGCCGGCACCAGGGCAGTGTCAACATGAATGTGCTCGATACGCTCGGGCTCATTTCCACTTCCTACGGTCTCTGGATGGGCGTCGATGGCGGCGAGTCGGTGGAACTCAATGACCCGGGAAGATACCGTTACCTGTGTCTGCAGTTTGAAGACGATGTCCTGGTCGGTGCCCAGGCACTGGGTCTGACAGAACATGTGGGTGTACTGCGCGGCCTGATACAGACACGCCTGAAACTGGGCAAATGGAAAGACCATTTATTGCGCGATCCGACCCGTATCATGGAAGCTTATCTTGCCAATACCCAGGCCATCGGTCATAACGCCGGCGTTATATAAACACTGTGGAAGTGTTCAATCCGTCAATAAACTTT
>JBBDSH010000035.1:7693-8904 GCA_040905045.1 Gammaproteobacteria bacterium
ATTCGTTCCCTGAAATTTCCCGTCCTGTATAAACGTCGATAATGAAGCTCACACTCAAGCTGTATGCCGGCCTGTCCCGTTACCTGCCCGACGAAGCCGAGAACAATGCCGTCAATCTGGACGTGAATGAAAACACGACACCTAACGCCCTTGTCGAGAAATACAATCTGCCGTTTGAATCCGTGCATATCGTTCTGCTGAACGGCGTCTATATCAAACCCGAGGAACGCGATCAGCCATTATTGAAGGAAGGGGATGTACTGGCCATGTGGCCGCCGGTTGCAGGCGGAAGGCGTTAGGAGTCAGGGGGCAGGAGTGAGGAGTATAGACAAGGTTATTACTTGTAGCCCGGATGAAGCGTAGCGTAATCCGGGGAAATCATGTCTGCATCCCTGTCTGACAGTATTCTTTTTCTCTTTTTACTTATCGTTCATGACTCAACGTATTGAAAGAGAGATGAGCATTACGCATGAGGAATTCCGGCGCGTTTTGCAAATGGCCTTTCCTGAAACAGGTTCATTTATCAGTGACGATCCCGCGGTTTTCAATTTCGAAGATGGTCGTGTGCGTGTTGTACTGTCACCGCAGACCACGCGAAGCATCGGCAATCTGCGGTTGCCGGTAACAAAGGTGACACTGGAATTCGGGGATATGGCCGAGGAAGAGAAGAAGCGATTCGTTGAACGATTCAACCGTTCCTTCCAGCGTGGCGGTGGCTGAAGGTCATGGCCGTACAGCCGTTCGGGAAGGGCATAAATCCGTCTTCGAAAATTATTTTTAAAAATGCTTTTTAACTGCCTGATTATCCGATACAATCCCGGGAAACCCGGCCAGGTTGTTGTTAAAATGATACAGGCTTGGTCCGGGCCGGATTAAAATGTGGCAAAATTTTCACATCACATTGCAACTACTGACATTTTGTAGTATTTTCCTTGTCGGATTTTTGCAAAAATCACACGTAGATACGCAGGGTTTTACAGGATCAGAATGAGTTTAGGGGAAGTTAAGTGCTGGGGAGGCCAAACTTATTCTTCTTGAAAGCTTAGGTGCATCATCTTATTAAACTGGAGGGAAATGATGAAAAACGTCATGAAAACAAAACTGGCCGCGGTTGCCGGCTCGGCCATCTTGGCCGTGTCCGCCAGTCTGCCGGCGAATGCCGCCGTGGTACTGGGCGGCGAGGATGGTTGGGAAGTCAGCTACGGCGGCTT
>JBBDSH010000036.1:0-46694 GCA_040905045.1 Gammaproteobacteria bacterium
ATTCCTCAGTGGGAGTCGCTGTGAATACGTCCCCCGGATCAAGCCTGCCCCGGCCGAAGAGCCGGGGTCCGGGACAGGCTATGCGGCCGACGGTCCCACAGAGGAATGTCGGGATACTTCCGGTTTCATTTATAATGAGTGTTTTCAGGGCAACGGGAATGTAAAATCGCATACCCGGGCCGGTTCTTCAAATATCCGAAAATTGACGAAATTTGCCGAAGAATGGACCGATGAACCCATGGTACCTTGTAATATGTAATAGTGGTAACGTTTCATAATGCGCCTGCTGATCCTGTTCTCCGTTGCTATCGTTATCGTTCTGCTCCTGGTTCTGACCCGACCGGAGTCCAAGGCGGAACTGCAGCCCTACCCTTCCCCCGTGGTGGATTTCACTGCCGTGGAACAGCAGGACGTGCGGCCGTTTGTTATAAAAACGGGACGCCTGCAGCCCGCACGCAAGGCACAACTGCGTTTTGAAGTTTCGGGCCGGGTGGTTGAGCGGTATGTGGAGCCGGGGCAGCATGTTGTGAGAGGCGAACCCTTGTTGCGCGTGGATGAAGGTGATTACCGGGATACATTACTTGATATCGAGGCCCGTGTTAATCAGGAAAGGCAGGCTATAGAGCGGGATCGGAAGCTGCTGGAGCTGGTGACACAGGAGCGGAAATTGCAGCAAAGGGAGGTCGAACGGCTGGAGCAACTGGGCCGCGATGCACTGTCTTCAAAGTCCGCTTATGACGAGGCCATGCGCCGGCAGCTGCAGTACGAAGCGGAAGAAGCCAGGCTGCGATACAGTGTTGAAACGGCCGAAGCGCGACTGCAAAGCCGATCCGCCGAACTTAACAGGGCCCTGCGTGATCTGGAAAGAACCAGGCTGACGGCGCCGTTCGATGCAACAGTGAATGCGGTCGAACTGGAAGTTGGCGATTACGTAACCACGGGCCAGGCGGCGATAGAACTTGTGCAACTGGACAGCCTGGATTTGTACCTGGAGGTTACAAGCATTCTTGCTTCCAGTCTTTCTCTGGGAGAGAAGGTTGATATCCATGTCGGCGACGAAACCCGCAAGGGGCTAATCATCGCTCTTTCCGCCGATCCGGATCCGGTTACCAATACGCATCCGCTGCGCATTCGTACGGAACGCGACGGCCTGTTGCCGGGGCTTATCGCCAGAGTCGAGTTGCCCGAACCGTTCATTTCCGACGCCTTGCTTGTTCCCGTTACCTCCGTGCTGCAGGAAGGCGGCAATGCCTATGTATTCAGGGTCGATGATAACAGGCTGGTGCGGACCCGGGTGGACCTGGCCAAGCGTTTCCGGGGTCACTGGATCGTTGACGGCGTGGAAGCCGGGGCGCGGATTGTCAAGGATGACGTGGCCGCACTGGCGGACGGCCAGGAAGTTACCTTGAGTTCCCGGAACTGAGGCACAGCCGCATACCGGCCCCTATGTCCATCGTTCGTTTTTCCATCGACAACCCCCTGATCGTCAATATGATGATGGTGCTGATCCTGATAATCGGCATCGTCTCCTGGTATGCCATGCCGCAGGAAATCTTTCCGGTGGTGGAACTGGATATGGTCAGCATACAGACCGAGTTCGAGGGCGCATCACCGCTGGAGGTGGAAGAACAGGTGACACTGCCCATCGAGGAAGAGTTTGAGAACCACCAGGATATCGATTATGTCAGTTCCAACAGCCGCGAGGGCATGTCGAGCATCTACATCAATCTGAAGGCCGGTTCCAATGTCGATGATTTCATGCGCGATGCGCGCACTATACTGGATGTCATCGATGATCTTCCCGATATTGCCAAGGAGCCGGAACTGACCCGGATCCGGACCCGTTTCCCGGTCATTACGCTGACATTGTACGGGGAATTGTCCGATGCGGAGCTGTTTGAAATCACTGATCGAGTTCAGCACAGGATGCAGCAGCTGAACGGTGTAGCCAGTGTCGGAGTGGCCGGCAAACGTGACTGGGAAATCTGGGTGATTGTCGATCCCCATGAACTGGCGGCACTCAATATCACACTGGAGAGTGTCATGGATGCCCTGCGCAACAATCTCCGCGATCAGCCCGGTGGCAGGATCTCGTCCAGGGAAGGGGATATTCGCCTGCGAGGCAAGGGGGTTGCGCCGGAGCCGGCGGATATAGGCGATATAGTAATACGATCAAACCCCGCGGGCGGCCTGCTGCGGTTGGGGGATGTTGCAAATGTGGAGCGGCGGTTCGAGGAGGCGTTGACCTATGCCCGTTTCGACGGCAAACCCTCGGTTAACCTGACGGTAACCAAGACGGCGGAGGCATCCACCATTGAGGTGTCCAGGCTGGTTCGTGAACTGGGCAAGGAACTGGAACAAACCCTTCCCGCCAGTGTGTACGTGGGCACGCATACCGATATGTCCAACTATGTAAAGACCCGTCTCAATACTGTCAAGTCATCCGGTCTTGTGGGTCTGATCCTGGTGCTGTTGTCACTGTATTTTCTTGTCAATTTCAGAGTCGCGCTTATCACGGCCATCGGCATTCCCGTGTCCTTCCTGTTTGCCCTGGCCTTGATGAATTACCTGGGATTTACCATCAATATGGTATCCCTGTTCGCTTTCCTGATCGTACTGGGAATGATTGTGGACGATGCTATTATCGTCAGCGAAAACAGCTATCGGCATATAGAAATGGGTCAAGGCAATGTCGACTCTGCCATTGCCGGCGCCAGTGAAGTGTTCTGGCCGGTGGTTGTTTCCACGTTTACAACCATTGCCGCTTTTTTGCCCATGTTTGCCATCGGCGGCACCATAGGTGAATTCATCAAGGTAATCCCCGTCGTGGTCAGTTGTGCATTGCTGGGATCGCTGCTTGAGGCTTTTATAATACTGCCGTCTCATTCGGCGCATTTTCTGAAGAAGCAAGAGCCGGACCGATCATTTATTGATTGGCAGTATCTTCTGAATCGTTATGGCAGGGTATTGCATTGGTCGATACTGAACCGCTATACGGTTGCCGTGGCCGGCATCGGCCTTTTATTGATTGCACTGGCCTATGCGGCCACGCGCCTTCCGTACGAACAATTCGGCGACGTGGAGATCGGCCAGTTTTTCCTCAATGTTGAGGCGCCCAATACCTATTCGCTTGAAGAAAGTTTGGCTCTGGCGGAAGAGCTCGAGGAAAAGATATTTGCCAGCGTGCACGAGGACGAGCTCGATACGGTATTGACCAATGTGGGCTATTCCATCATCGATTTTCAGCGCTCACGGAGTGGCAGCAATCTGATCCAGTTCATTATCGATCTGGAAAAACCGGTGCCGCAGGGCTTTATTGAAAAGTGGGTGGCGCCGCTTGTCAGTCTTGAATTTGACAATCATGGCGCCCGCGTGCGTACAACGGATGAAGTCATAGATTCATTACGGGATGAATTCAGCCGGGTAGCCGGTGTCAACCGGCTCAGTGTACTGAAGCCCCAGGCGGGGCCCGCCGGAAACGATGTGGATGTCGGCGTTGTCAGCCGTGATTTCAAATTGCTCAGGAGCAAGGCGGATGAAATCCGTGATTATTTGCGCCAGATACCGGGAGTCAAGGATGTGCAACACGATCAGGAAGCGGGCAAGCTGGAATACCAGTATGAGCTCAATGACAAAGGCCGCATGTTGGGATTGACCCAGTCACAGATTGCCAATGTGATACGCAGCGGGTTTCTGGGCTTTGAAGTCGTTCATGTGACCTGGAACGAAAAACGCATTCCGGTTCGTGTGATCTTTCCGGAGACGCTGCGCGAGGAGGCCGACAGCCTGGCCGGATTGCCGGTGGTGCTTCCCAACGGCCGCAGTGTCTATCTGGATGATGTCGCCGATATCACCGTTGATCGGGGGCTGAACGAAATCCGCCGGCGCGATTTTCGCAGAATGGCGCGCATCACGGCGGAAGTGGACTCGGCTGTTATTACACCGATCCAGGTGGCGGGTATCATCAACAGGAACTTCAAGCCGGAGAATCCCGTTGAAGCCAATTACAATCTTTTGTTCCTGGGGCAGAAGCAGGAGGCGGAGGAATCCTTTACCGGCATGTACAGGGCTCTGCTGATTTCTCTGGTTATCATTCTTTTCATGCTCACGGCCCTGTTCAAGTCCCTGCTGGATCCCCTGGTGGTGATGTTTGCCATACCGTTCGGTTTGATTGGTGTCGTATTCGGTCACGCATTGTTCGGCTATAATCTGCAGTTTCTTTCCATGGTGGGCGTACTGGCCCTGTCCGGTATCATCGTCAATGATTCACTGATATTGATTGATTTCATAAATAACCGGCGCAATGCGGGCATAGAGCGGCTCGATGCTGTATACGAGGCATGCAAGGTCAGGGCACGACCCATACTCCTGACTACCATTACCACTTTCCTGGGCGTATCTCCCCTCATATTTTTCTCTACGGGACAGACGAAGTTTCTCGCACCCATGGCAGTGAGCCTGGGTTTCGGTCTGGTGTTTGCCACAGCATTGATCCTGCTGGCGCTGCCGTGTTTCTATCTGATTGCCGATGATATGCGTATTCGGGTTTTGAACAGGCTTAGACTTGCAATGAAGACGACCTGACGTGAATGCTAACGGTGAAAATTCCGTCCTTATAACCGGTTGTTCCACGGGAATAGGTTATTGTGCGGCCAGGGGGCTGGCGCAACGAAACTATCGGGTATTTGCTACGGCCCGCAAGCATGAAGATGTCGAACGGCTTTCCGGAGAGGGATTTGAAGCTCTGCAACTGGACGTGGCCAATCCGGCTTCCATTGAAAGGACGGTCGAGATTGTGCTTGAGAAAACCGGCGGCCGCCTGTACGGATTGTTCAACAATGCCGGGTTCGGGCAGCCCGGCGCGGTGGAGGATTTGAGCCGGGATACATTGCGTGATCAGTTTGAAACCAATCTTTTCGGTTTGCATGAACTGACCGTGAGGTTGCTTTTGGCCATGCGCAGACAGGGCAAAGGCCGTATTATCCAGAACAGTTCTTTGCTGGGCCTGGTGGCATTGAAATACCGCGGTGCCTATGTTGCCAGCAAGTATGCCCTGGAAGGGCTCAGTGACGTCCTGCGCATGGAATTACGGGGTTCGGGTGTTCATGTTTCCCTGATAGAACCGGGTCCGGTGACAAGCGATTTCCGGCGCAATGCCTATGAACTGTTCAGGCGCAACATTGATCGGGATACATCTCCGCACAGGGCAGTTTATCAGGCCGTGGAAAAACGGCTGGCGACGGTGGATGACGGCGGCGTGCCGTTTACACTGGGGCCGGAGGCGGTGCTGGACAAAGTGATTCACGCCCTGGAAAGTAACCGGCCGAAACCACGCTATTACGTTACCGTGCCCACCTACGGCTTCGCCTTTCTGAAAAGGATCCTGCCGCACCGGTGGCTGGACGGGGTGCTGATAAAGACTTCCGAAGCTGAAAACAGGGAGTGAGGTGTGAGGAGAAGCCACAGGGTAAACAGAGTAATTATTAAGCAGGTAGTAAGCATCCCGATATTCCTCTGTGGGACACGCTGTGAATACATCCTGTACGCTCGACGGCCGCATCCATGCGGCCGACGGTCCCACAGAAGAATATCGGGATGCTTCCGGTTTCTTTAATAATATTAACGAAATTATATATTCCTCTCGGTACTCTTTGGCTGAAGTTATAGTCTAATCATCGTGTTTCAAGGCTGTCGAGTAGCCTTCTTCAGCGAGGCGCCTGCCTATGACGTCACGATAATCCGGTGCCGACTTGATACCATACCCCTCTATGAGCCGGTTATAGTAGTTGAACAATCCACATATCGAAACAACATGGTAAAAAGCTTCCTCGTCCCATCCCGCATCGAATATGGCGTCTGCGTCCGACCGGGTCATTCTGGCAGGTGATTCGGTAAGCTTCTTCACATAGCGAAGTATGGGTTTCATTTCAGGTTCAATATCCGACGACTCGATATCCTGGATCAGGCTGTCGATCAAACCTTTTTCCATGCCCAGGGCCTCGGCCGTTGCGGAATGCGTCTGACAACAGAATTGACAGGTATTGAGACCGGAAGTGTAGGCAGCGATCAATTCACGCTGCGCCGTCGTCAGGCTTGATTTGCCGCGCAGCAGTTTCTCCGTAAAATCCATGATCAGGGATCCGCTTTCCGGGAATTGTTTTAAAATTGTGGATGGACGTGCGTTTTCAGCTACTGATTTTAAAAATGGCATAACAGTCTCTCCTGATGGATGAAAAATACAAATTAACCCGACCTTTCGTGCAAGGCAATCATTTCAGTTTCGGGGAAGTGTGATAACCGGTTCTTTGTTGTTTCGTCGGTACAGGACCACAGTGTTGCCGATTTTCTGGACAATTTCCGCGCCGCTGGATTCGCATATGTCCGTTGCCAGTTGATCCCTTTCCTGTCTGTCGCCGACGCGAATACTGGTTTTAACCAGTTCATGATGTTCCAGCGCCGTATTAATTTCATCCAGGACATTGCCGGTGAGGCCGTTCTGGCCTATGCGAATAATAACCTTGCGATCATGGGCCAGTGAACGCAGGTGTTTTTTCTGTTCTTTATTCAGCATTCAGTTTCTCTCTTTCAAGGAATCGTTGTTTGTTCTGGTGATAATATTCCAGCACTTTCCTGACGCTTTGTATTACTCCGCGTGAGGTGATGGTTGCACCGCTCAGTTGATCAAAATCGCCGCCGTCCCTGCGCACCGTCCACAGGACCGGAGGCGTATTGTCCAGGGACCGGTTTTGGAAGTGCTCAATCCAGTCGGAATTGTATTGATCGACGGCATCGCCCAGTCCCTCCGTTTCCCCTTGTTCCAGGACACGGACTCCGCTGAGTACGCCATTCCGGTTGACGCCGACGGCGAGTTTTACCGGGCCATTGTATCCTTCGGCAATGACCGGCATGAAGACAAACCCCTGTATATCCGCACCCTGCCGGCTCGTGAGGACGGTGACCGGCTGTTTGCTTCCGAAGGTTGCCGCGTCGATGATGTCCCGGGTTTCCTTCAGCGGCTCATTATTATAGGGGCCGGGAAGGATGTCGCCTATGATCCGCAGAACGGTCTCTTGCCGGTTGTCCGCAATCCTTGTATCGGTGAATTCGACCGTTGCCCTGATGAGACCGGCGCAGATCAGTGTCAAAACAAGTAACGGCAAGAGTACGCGTGTCACGGAATCATCCGGCTCGGCATTCATACTTGATTCTCGCCGAGGACGCGGGGCCGGGTGAAATGATCGATGGCCGGGACAAAGGCGTTCGCGATCAGCACGGCAAAGGCGATACCGTCCGGGAAGGCGCCGAAGGTTCGGATAAGATAAACCAGAACGCCGATCAGTCCTGCATAGATGATACGCCCGCGCGGCGTACCGGACGCGGTTACGGGATCGGTGGCGATAAAAAACGCAGCCAGCATGGTGCCGCCGCTGAACAGGTAAAACAGGGGTGATGCATAGAGTTCCCCGTCGTGGATATTGAACAGACCCGCTGTGAGAAACAGTCCGGCGAGCATGGCAACGGGAATCTGCCAGTGGATGATGCGAAGGAAAACAAGCCCGGTACCGCCGAGCAGAAAGGCCAGATTGATCCATTCCCAGCCTTTCCCGCCGATGCCGCTGTAGATTGGTGACTCGCGTATTTCCGATATCATGTTCATGGCCGTCAGCTGCGACTGCATGTGGGCCAGCGGTGTGGCGCCGGTGACGCCGTCCATCGCAGCCGGACATGCCGCGAAGATACACTGGATGTATGTCGTGATATCCGGTTGGGCGGCTGTCGTTCCCGGCGCGGCCGGCCACACGGTCATGGCCGCCGGGAAACAGAGAAAGACAAAAACATAGCCGGCCATGGCGGGGTTGAACAGGTTATGGCCCAGTCCGCCGAACAGATGTTTGGCGAAGATGACGGCAAAAGCAATCCCCAGGAGACTGATCCACCAGCTTGTCAGGGGTGTGATGCTCAGCGCGAACAGCAGTGCGGTTACGATGACACTGCCGTCGGTAATAAAGATGCGTATAGCGCGGCCCCGGAACTTCAGCATGATTGCTTCGATAAGCAGCGCAAACAGAACAGCGATAATACATTGCAGCAACACGCCCCAGCCGAAGAACCAGATGTAGCATAAAAGCCCCGGCAGCAGTGCCAGGCAGACACGAAGCATGATCGCGCTAACGGAGGAACCGGTATGGATATGGGGGGAGCTAAGGGCCGGTTTTTCAGTCATTGTCCTTGTCCCCGGCGGACTCGTCATTCCGCCTGCGGCGCCGGGCGCGACTGCGTTCCACCGCTTCCCGGATAAAGGCTTTTTTCTCATCCCGGGCCTGTGGTTGTTCGGCAGGTGCGGATTCCGGAGCTGCAGGACCATACCCGGATTGCCTTTGTATCCTTTCCTGCCGGGCCAGGAATCGCGTGCGTGATCGATCCGCTCCGCTTCGGCGCCGTTCTTCCTCGGCGATTCGGGACTTGGCGTAGCGGTAATACCGGACCAGGGGGATATGGCTTGGACAAACCGTTGCACAGCAGCCACACTCGATACAGTCGAACAGATGATAATGCTGACTACCGGTAAGGTCGTCTGTTTTGGCATGCCGGTACAGTTCCTGCGGTTGCAGTTTCACCGGACAGATATCCGCACAGGCACCGCAGCGTATGCACGGCATCGCCGGCGGACGGGGTTTGTCGTCTTCCACCAGCAGACAGTTGGTGGTTTTCACCACCGGTATGTCCTGGCTTTGTATGTGCATTCCCATCATGGGGCCGCCGAGAATGATCCTTTGTTGGCTTTCGGGCTCAAACCCGCAGGCTTTCAGGCAGTCGATGGCCGGCGTCCCCAGCAACACCTGCAGGTTACGCGGTGTTTGGACGTTACCGGTAACCGTGACATAACGGGAGACCACCGGTTCGCCGCGGGTCACGGCCCGATAGACGGCGGCGGCCGTGGCAACATTCTGCATGACGATGCCGGCATGGATGGGCAGGCCGCCGCTGGGCACTTCCTTGCCGGTGATAACCTTGATCAGCTGTTTTTCCCCGCCGGCGGGATAACGGGTGGGAACGCTCACCAGTTCAATATCGTCATCGATATGTTTTTCCAGTTCCCGGTATGCGGCGGGCATGTCGTCTTCCACGGCGATGACGCACTGCCTGGCCTTTACGGCGCGGCGGATCATACGCGTGCCGGCGACGATATAGCCGGCCTTTTCCTGGATCAGTCGATCATCGCAGGTGATCCAGGGTTCGCACTCGACGCCGTTGATAATGAGCATTTCCACGGCGTTGTCCACGCCCTCGTTGATCTTGACGTGGGTGGGGAAGCCGGCGCCGCCAAGACCGGTAATACCGCACTCGCGGATCACTGCCTGCAGTTCCAGCGGATCGACGGATGCGTATTCACGGATCGGTCGCATGTCGAACCATTCATCACGGCCATCCGGCTCGATGACGATACAGGGCGCTTTCCTTTCCACGGGATGGGCTACCGGATAATCACCGATGTTGATAACCGTGCCTGAGGTACTGGCGTGCAGGGGAATACTGACGTAGCCGTCGGCGCGGGCGATGGTTTGTCCCTTCAGAACCCGTTCACCGATTCCGACCAGCGGCCTGGACGGAATACCGATATGCTGCTGCAGGGGCAGTATGATGCGTTCCGGCAGAGGGTGTTGTATGGAGACAATCCGGTCGGTGAGGTGCTTCCAGGTCTGTAGATGCAGCCCGCCGGGAAAATCATGCAGTTCCCGGTTCATGGCCGCAGCGGTTGTACGGCTTCCGGTTTCATCCATACCCAATCCGGTGAGTCGCTCTCCGGCGTTTCCATGCTGATGCAGTCCACCGGGCAGGGGGCAATGCACAATTCACAGCCCGTGCATTGTTCGGGGATGACGGTATGCATCATTTTGGCGGCACCGATTATGGCGTCCACCGGACAGGCCCGTATGCACTTGACGCAGCCGATACACAATTCTTCATCGATGACGGCGACCGTGGGAGGTTCTTCCCGGCCATGGGCCGGATTAAGCGGTTTGCCTTGTCGGCCCAGCAGTCGCGCCAGTTGCCGGATGGTTGCTTCACCGCCCGGCGGGCACTGGTTAATGTCGGCGCGGCCGTCGGCGACGGCGGCGGCATACGGCCGGCAGCCGCTGTAATCACATTTGCCGCACTGGGTCTGCGGCAGCAGGGCGTCGACTTGATCGATGAGTGAAGGTTCGAGAGCCCTTCGGTACGGTGCTGCGAGTGAGACACCGGCCACTGCAAGAGCCAGTAGAAAAGCCAGCAGGGCGATGGCGGCCAGTGTTTCCATCAGGCGGTTCCGATTCCGGCAAGGCCCATAAAGGCCATGGAAAAAAGCCCCAGTGTGACAAGCAGTATCGCTACACCCTGAAACGGCTGCGGGACGTCCGTCGCGGCCAGCCTTTCCTGTAATGCGGCGAATGCTACGACAACCAGGAACACGCCGGCCCCGGTCCCGAGGCCGAAGGCGAACCCGGCAATGAGGCTGTCGTTTTTTGCAAGTTCGAGCAGGACGATACCCAGCAGGGCGCAATTGACTGATAACAGCGGAATGAGGTCCCTGATCCTGTAATGGACACGAGGACTGATGCGTTGCATCAGGGCGGCCGCCAGGGTGACGCCGGCGACAATCACGAGGATCAAGGCCGGCAGTTGCAGATATTCCAGTTGCAGGGGAACGAGTATATAGACACTGAAAAGATGCCCGAGCACCGCGGATACGGGTGCGAAGACTATTATGGCCAGGCCCAGATCAACGGCGGCCCCGATCTTGTCGGCCATGGCGACAGCCGGATCAACGGCGAGCAGGTGATCGAGAACAAGGTTATTGACCAGGCAGGCACCAAAAAAAATGAGCAGCAGATCAGTCACGTAAACGCCATGTATTAATGTCTGCAATCAGTATGGGAAGGATTCGCGGCGGCGACAAGCGCTGAATATCGTTTTTTAGCCACAGAGGACGCAGGGAGAAACATCATGGCTCTTCGGCAGAACTTGTGGGGACAATGATTGATCTCGCCAAGCACGCAAAGAACGCAGAGATAATGGCCCTTTGCGCCCTTGGCGTGCTTGGCGAGATCCCTTTGAAAACTCTCCCGGAACATCGGCTTGATCAGGGCTTTATTTAATCCTCATCCCCGGGACGGCGCCGTCATCAGGGGACAGGATATACAGTTCTTCGCCTCCCGGTCCGGCGGCCAGGACCATGCCCTCCGAGACGCCGAAGCGCATCTTGCGTGGTGCCAGGTTGGCCACCATGACGGTCAGTTTTCCCTCCAGCTGATCCGGCGTATAGGCGCTCTTGATACCGGCAAAAACGTTGCGTGTCTCGCCGCCTATATCCAGCGTCAACTGCAGCAGTTTATCCGCGCCTTCCACGTGCTCCGCCTTGACGATTCTGGCGACACGAAGGTCGATTTTGGTAAAGTCATCAAAGGCAATTTCGGGGGCGATGGGATCACTGTTCAGGGGGCTGTCGCTCATGGTTTGTTCCTCGTGGCCGGATTGTTCCAGCAGGTCTTCTTTACTGTCCTCGATCATGGCATCAATAAGCTCCGGTTCCACCCGCGTCAGCAGGGGTTTGAAGGTATCGATGCGATGATTGAGCAAAGGGGTATGCAGGTCTTCCCATTGCAGCGGCGGGATATCGAGAAAGCTTTCCGATTTTTCGGCCAGTAACGGCAGGACCGGCTTCAGATACAACACCAGCAACCGGAACGCATTGAGTCCCGTCGTGCAGATGCCTTGCAGTTCATCTTTCCGACCCTCATCCTTGGCGATGATCCAGGGTTTCTGTTCGTCGATGTACTGGTTGACCTTGTCGGCCAGATTCATGATCTCGCGCATGGCGCGGGCGTATTCGCGGTTTTCATAAGCGGCGGCGATATCCTCGCCGGCATCGGCAAGCTGTTCGATGAGTGCCGGGTTGTGCAAAGCCAACGCCAGTTGACCGTCGAACCGTTTATTGATAAAGCCGGCGCAGCGGCTGGCGATGTTGACCACCTTGCCGACCAGGTCGGAGTTGACGCGGTAGACGAAGTCCTCGAAGTTCAGGTCAATATCGTCCACGCCGGCGCCCAGCTTGGCGGCGAAGTAATAGCGCAGGTACTCCGGATCAAGATGTTCCAGGTAGGTGCGGGCGGTGATAAACGTGCCGCGCGACTTGGACATCTTCTGGCCGTTTACGGTCAGGAAGCCATGGACGAAGATGTTATCGGGTGTGTGAAAACCGCTGCCGCGCAGCATGGCCGGCCAGAACAGGCCGTGAAAGTACATGATGTCCTTGCCGATAAAATGATACATGCCGGCGTCGGTGTCGGAGCGGGTCCAGTCGTCGAAGTCGATGCCTTCCCGGTCACACAGGTTTTTGAAGCTGGCCAGGTAACCGATAGGCGCGTCCAGCCAGACATAGAAGTATTTGCCCGGTGCCCCCGGGATCTCGAAACCGAAATAGGGTTCGTCCCGGGAGATGTCCCATTCCTGCAGGCCGGCTCTGAACCACTCGTCCAGCTTGTTGGCGACTTCGTTCTGGAGATGCCCGGCCCGCGTCCACTCGCGCAGCATGGCCTCGAAATCGGGCAGCTTGAAGAAATAGTGTTCCGATTCCCGGCTTTCGGGTGTTGTACCGGACAATACCGAGACCGGGTTTTTCAGTTCGTTGGGTGTGTAAGTGGCGCCGCAGGATTCGCAGGCGTCGCCGTACTGATCGACCGCGCCGCAACGGGGACATTCGCCCTTGATGAATCGATCCGGCAGAAACATCTCCTTGACGGGGTCATAGAGCTGCTGGATGGTGCGGCTGGTGATATGTCCGGCTTCGCGCAGGCGCAGATAGATGGTCTCGGCCAGTTGCCGGTTTTCCTCCGAGTGCGTGGTGTAGTAGTTATCGTAATGCACCAGAAAATCCGCCAGATCCCGGGCATGCTGTTCGTGGTAGCGCGCCACCAGGTCCTCCGGCCGGATGCCTTCGCTGCGCGCCTTGAGCATGGTCGGTGTGCCGTGGGTATCGTCGGCGCAGACATACCAGCACTCATGGCCGCGCATCTTCTGGAAACGTGCCCAGATATCGGACTGGATATGCTCGATCAAATGCCCGAGATGGATGGGCCCGTTGGCATAGGGCAGGGCGTTGGTTATCAGCAGTTTGCGTTTCTGGGTTGTCATGGGCACGGGAATGTAAAAAGCCGGTTAAAGTAACATTATTACCCGAAGTGGTGAAGCTGCCATATGATTGGCCGGGCTGAAATGTTGTAATATAGGCCCTCATTTCGCAGCAGGATACGGTTGAACCATGACGGCAATAACCCCGGAAACCATCAAAGAACGGCTGGCCAACGTCACCGATGCCAATATGCACCAGGATCTGGTCTCCGCCGATGCGGTGGCGGATATCCGCGTCGACGGCGACACCGTGACTGTCAACATCCGGTTGGGCTATCCCGCCGCCGGTTATCACGACACGTTGAAAGAAGCTATCCGGTCGGAATTACAGGACCTGGAGGGGATCACGGATATCCGGGTGGATGTGGAAACCCGGATCGTTTCCCATGCCGTCCAGAAAGGGGTCAAGCCCCTCAAGAACGTCAAGAACACCATTGCCATCGCCTCCGGCAAGGGCGGCGTGGGCAAGTCCACCACGGCGGTGAACCTGGCCCTGGCGCTGCAGACGGAAGGCGCCAGTGTGGGCATCCTCGACGCCGACATCTACGGGCCCAGCCAGCCGCGCATGCTCGGCTGCCGCATGAAACCGGATACTTCGGACGGCAAATCCATCGAACCCAATGTCAGCTACAATCTGCAGTCCATGTCCATCGGCTACCTGGTGGATGAGGAAACCCCCATGATCTGGCGCGGTCCCATGGTGACTTCCGCCCTGGAACAGTTGTTGGGCGATACCAACTGGCACGATCTGGATTACCTGATCATCGACCTGCCCCCGGGGACCGGCGATATCCAGTTGACCCTGTGCCAGAAGGTCCCCGTCAGCGGGGCTATTATCGTCACCACGCCCCAGGATATCTCCCTGCTGGACGCCCGCAAGGCGCTGAAGATGTTTGAAAAGGTGGAAGTGTCGGTGCTGGGCATTGTGGAAAACATGAGTACCCATATCTGCAGCAACTGCGGGCATGAAGAACATATTTTTGGAACCGGCGGCGGCGAGCAGATGGCGACGCAGTACGGCGTGGATCTGCTGGGTTCGCTGCCGTTGGACATCCATATCCGTGAAGGTGTGGACGAAGGCAAACCGACCGTGGCCCTGGAACCGGATTCGCCCATCACCGCCAGTTACCGGGATATCGCCCGCCGTGCCGCGGCCCGGCTGGCGCTGACAGGCCGGGATTACAGTGCGAAATTCCCGAAGATTGTGGTGGAGAATGCCTGATTCGTGGCTCGTGGCTCGTGGCTCGTACCAGGAGATAAATTTGATAATTCAGGGAGGAATGCGGTATGGAGATCAGGAGTTTCAGGGATTTAACCGTATGGCAATCAGGAAAGGAACTGGCACTGCAGGTCTATAAGATTACTTCCTCTTTCCCCAGAGAGGAAATTTACGGGGTAACTTCACAGATGCGCAGGGCCGCGGTATCCGTTCCGGCTAATATTGCTGAGGGTTTTAATCGGCGTCATAACAGGGAGTTCAAGCGATTTCTATCAATTGCACTCGGTTCGATAGCAGAATTGGAGACTTTGGTAGAGTTAGTGTTTGAATTTAATTATGTTGATGAAGATCAGAGTGATAAACTTTTTGAGTTGCTCGATCACGAGGGCAGGATGTTACGGGCCTTAATTACCAGACTCACAGTTAACTGACTATCAATTTCGAGCCACGAGCCACAAGCCACGAATAATGAGTATAAAAAGCGACAAATGGATCCGCCGCATGGCGCAAGAGCACGGCCTGATCGAACCCTTCGAGGCCGGCCAGGTCAGGGAAGACGCCGGCAATGGTTTGATTTCCTACGGTACTTCCAGCTATGGCTATGACGTCCGCTGCGCGCCTGATTTCAGGGTATTCACCAATATCAATTCCGCCGTGGTTGACCCCAAGAAATTCGATTCCAGCAGCTTCGTTAACGTGGAGGCCGATGTCTGTATTATTCCTCCCAATTCCTTTGCCCTGGCCCGCACGGTTGAGTATTTCCGCATCCCGCGCAACATACTCACGATCTGTCTCGGAAAATCGACGTATGCCCGCTGTTTTCGCGGCGACACCCGGGTTGCCCTGGTGGACGGTACCGCGCCGACGTTGGAGGAAATGGCTCGTAGAGCGGAGTCGGGAGAGCTTTTCTGGGGCTACAGTATCGGGCCAACGGGGCGTCTGATTGTAACCATGCTGGAAGCGCCTCGCTATATCGGGCGAGACTCCCTGATTGAAATACAACTCGATAATGATGAAACCATTTGCGCCACTCCGGATCATCAATTCCTGCTGCGCGATGGGCGTCACCTGCCCGCCGCTGAATTGAGGGCCGGTGATTCGTTAATGCCTCTTTATCGTAATATCAAGCGTGGCTATGAAATGGTTTACCAGCCTCTGAACGGTCACCTGTATCCGACCCACCGGCTGGCTGATGAATGGAATCTTCGGCACAGGATGTACGAAGATGTACCGGGAACGCACAGGCACCATATTGATTACAACCGCCGCAATAATCAGCCAACCAATATCATGCGTATGGAGGCGTCCGAACATATCCGTTTGCACAATGCCGAAACCTATGGTGAAGATTTCGATCCGCGGGAACATTCGGCGGCTATCCGCCAGGCCCTTGGTCGTCTTGCTCTGGATGCCGAGTGGTCCGCGCATTACTCAAAGATGCAATCGGAGCGGGCACGGGATTTCTGGAACGATCCCCGCTATGCGCGGATCCGTGAACGTGTGTTGGAAGCGCGGCGGAATCCGAGCGATGAAACAAGGGAACGTCATAGACAGGCAATGCTACGACGCTATGCGGACCCCGCGGAAAGAGAGCGCCAGAGTCGGTTGAGCGCGGCAGCCTGGGCGAGCGATGATGGTTCACGGAAACGCCGGCAGCAGGAAATTGCCCGGCACATTAACCTGCGCCCCGAGATCACGGCTGAGCATGTGCTCTGGGCGCTGGATCAAGCAGGTTCAGTTCGTGGAGCGGCGCGGTTGCTTGATTGTGACAGGTCAGTATTCCGTCGTTTCCCTGAAATCATTGGCAAGGTGAAGGGTAAGAGTAATGGGCGGAACCACAAAGTGACCGGAATCCGTGAACTGCCTGGTGAACATGATGTTTATTGCCTGACAGTGCCTGAAGCCGGGAATTTTGCACTTGAAGCGGGGGTCTTCGTCCACAATTGTGGCATTATAGTAAACGTAACGCCGCTGGAACCGGAGTGGGAAGGGCATGTGACGCTGGAGTTTTCCAATACGACGCCGCTGCCGGCGAAGATCTATGCCAATGAAGGCGTTGCGCAGGTGATTTTTCTCGAGTCCGATGAAGAATGCGAGGTCTCTTACGGAGATCGCAAGGGCAAGTATCAGGGACAGACGGGCGTAACGTTGCCCAAGACCTGAGCCATCAGGGCATGATTGATAGAATGGGTTGACGAGAAACTGCAACGGGCTGATACCTTGCCGGGTATCAGCCCGTTATGAACAGTAACTCAGGGCTCCGTATCCGGTAGTCCGGACAGAAACCTAACTGGTCAAATTAGCCAGTTCTTTTTCCAGCTTGGCCTTCCTCTTTTCCAGCTCCGATGTATCGTGTCCTTCCTTCTTGTAGCTCTCGATGATACGTTTCACACCGGCCAGCGCACTTCTGACCTCGAATTCTTTCGTATCTTTCACATGATCCGGATAGAAAGTACCATCGATTGTCTTGCCGTTGGCGAATGCCGCAGTATCTCTGCCCTTATCCTTGCTGGCAGCAGTTCCGGTAGACTTCTCAGGTGCCATGGCCTCTTCCTGGCCATTGCCGCAGGCCGAAAGAAGGAAACAAAACAAGATAGAAGTAATCAGTACTCTCATTTAACGTCCCCCTCGGATTTATTTGAAGAATCTTAGAATACAACACTTTACCTGCTTATTATGACAGATTAAAGCGCAAATTGAGAGTCTCCACCAGTATAACGGGTGTACCATAATCATTGGTTTTACCTCATGGGGAGCATTTAACTGATTGATAATACTGGATTCTTGAAAGTTCTGTGAGGCAGGATTCAAGTTATGGAGTCGCGAATACAGACATGAATTATCTTCCCATCTTCCTCAATATCAGGGGCCGCCCCAGCCTGGTGGTGGGCGGCGGTGATATTGCCTCGCGCAAGGTGCGGCAGCTTCTTGCCGCGGGTGCGCGGATTACCGTCGTCGCCCCCGAAATGGGCCCGGAACTGCGGCAACTGCATGGCGAAGGCCGGATTGAATACCGTGAAGGCAGTTTCGATGAATCGCTGCTGGATAACTGTCATCTGGTCATCGCGGCCACCGACGATGAAGAGGTGAACCGGCAGGTCTCGGAAGCGGCCGGGGCACGGCGACTGCCGGTGAACGTGGTCGATAACCCGGCCCTGTGCAGTTTCATCATGCCGTCGGTGGTGGAGCGGGATCCGGTGGTGATCGCCATTTCCACGGGTGGCGCCGCCCCGGTGCTGGCGAGACTGCTGCGCGCGCGGCTTGAAACCATGATCCCGTCCGCCTACGGGCGGCTGGCGGAACTGATGCGCTCTTTCAGAAGCCGTGTCAGGGAAACGTTTCCCGATATGCGCCGGCGCCGGCGATTCTGGGAGGATGTTCTGCAAGGGCCGGTCGCTGAAATGCTGTTTGCCGGCCAGGACAGGGCGGCGCTGCAAGCGCTGGAAAAGCAGTTACAGGAAGGACCGGACGGTGTCGAGGCCGGCGGTGAGGTGTATCTGGTCGGCGGCGGGCCCGGCGATCCGGATCTGCTTACGTTCCGGGCCCTGCGCCTCATGCAGCAGGCGGACGTTGTTCTCTATGATCGTCTGGTAGCGCCGGCCATCGTTGATCTGGTAAGGCGGGACGCCGATCGTATTTATGTGGGCAAGAAAAGCGATCAACACACCCTCACCCAGGGCGAGATCAACGATCTTCTGGTGAAACTGGCGCTGGAGGGTAAACGGGTGCTGCGGCTCAAGGGCGGCGATCCCTTCATGTTCGGACGCGGCGGTGAGGAGATCGAATCCCTGACGGACAAGGGCATCCCGTTCCAGGTGGTGCCGGGCATCACCGCCGCCGCCGGCTGCTCCGCCTATGCCGGCATACCCCTGACGCACCGGGACTATGCCCAGTCATGCCTGTTCGTGACCGGGCATCTCAAGGATGGCAAATTCGACCTTAACTGGGATGCATTGATCCAGCCGCGCCAGACCATAGCCGTGTATATGGGCGTGGCGGGATTATCCATATTCTGCAGCGAACTGATCCGGCGCGGCATGGATGCGGATACCCCCGCCGCGGTGGTCCAGCAGGGCACGACGCCGCAACAGCGGGTAGTGATCGGCGACCTTTCCACATTACCGAAACGCGTGGAATCCGAATCCATCAAACCACCGGCCATGGTTATCGTTGGCGACGTTGTCAGGCTGCATGAAAAGCTGGCCTGGTATGAACCGATTCAGGAATGATCCGGTCAGTGATGGGTTTCCTGCAGATAACCCGTGGCACCTGTAGGAGCGGCGACCCCGCCGCGAACCTGGTTCTATAAGACTATAAATCAGACTTGTGGACTCAATCCTTGTCCAACCGCAGGGACACCGAGTTGATGCAGTAACGCAGCCCCGTGGGTTCCGGACCGTCATCGAACACATGCCCCAGATGGGCGTCACAGGCGCTGCACATGACTTCAGTGCGAACCATGCCATGGCTGGTATCCCGTTCCGTCTTGACGGCACCTTCATCTATGGGTTCGTAAAAACTGGGCCAGCCGGTGCCGGAATCAAATTTTGCCTCTGAACTGAACAGCTCCCGGCCGCAACAGACACAGCGGTAGGTGCCGGTTTCCTTGCAGTCATGGTATTCCCCGGTAAAGGCACGCTCGGTGCCCTTCTGCCGGCAAACCTGGTATTGCTCCGGCGTCAGTTCCTCACGCCATTCCTGATCGGTTTTATTTACTTTATCGTTCTGCATACTGGTCTGGTTGAATCTAATCGCTGCCTGTCACGACATCCGTGATGATATCGGCGATGCGTCCCGTTGCCTTTTCCACGAGAACCACGGTCGCGTCCTCGATGATGGATCGCTCATAACCGCTGGGTGCCGGCGGTAACCGGCTCTGGAGATCGCCGGGCAAGTCACGTTTGGCCAGTCCCGGTGGCAGGGTGCCGTTCTTCTGCAATTGTTTTTCCAGTCCCGGCGGCAGACGGTCCTTCTTCGCCAGTCCGGGCGGTAACCCCTTTTTACCCTTCGGCCGATCTTTTCCGTTACCGGCCCGGTGCTCGCTTTCCGTACCCTTTCCATGCTCACCCAGGTATTCCTTGATCAGGCGGCGTTCCAGTTCGCTGAATCCGGCCTCCGCTGCTTTCTCTACGGAACTTTTAACCATATTGTCTTCGGCCTGGCTGATCGCCGGCAGGAACAACAGGGCCGAGGCCAGGGTTGTACACAGGAGTGATCGATTCATGGTTTTCTCATTCCGATTGGACTTGCCTGATTCTATTATTCATTCGGAACTCATAACAGTATCTTATAATCGCCAATCGGGAAAAGGCCGGCGACAACACACGTTTCAGCCTGAAGATTAGCGATCCGTCTCTCGGAGCCGGCGAAATGCTATTTTTTCCTTGCGCGTTCTCTAAAAGTTCTCTATTCTGAAAAGAGAACTTTTAGAGAACATACATATGTTGACCCGGGTTGAGGAAAAATTGCTGCAGTTCATTACCCGCTTTATCGCCCAGAACGGCCACGCGCCGACCCTGGTCGAGATGGGGCAAGCACTGGGTATCCGTTCCAAGGGCACGGTACACCGTTATGTGGAATCCCTGGTGGACAAGGGCCACCTGCGCCGCAACGGGCGCGGCTGGCGCGGGGTGCGCCTGACCGGTGAAAACGACAGGCGGCTGACCATCCTGCCCCTGCAGGGGCGCATTGCCGCCGGCCGGCCCATCGAGGCGATTCCAGGCCAGCGGGAAGTGAATTTTTCCGAGTTGCTGCTGGGCCACGATCGTTATGTTCTGGAGGTCAGCGGCGATTCCATGATTGAGGCCGGTATCCTGGACGGTGATATGGTGGTTGTGCGGCAGGCGGATACCGCCGATAACGGCGACATCGTCGTGGCTCTGATCGACAACGAGGAAGTGACGCTGAAACGCCTGCGCCGGCACGGGGACCGGATTGAATTGATCCCCGCCAATTCCACCCTCGCTTCCATGATCTATCCCGCTGATCGCGTCCGTATTCAGGGAATAGTCGTGGGCCAGCTCCGCCTCTATTGATGACACGCTCCAATACATAAATATCTGCCACAGAGGACACAGAGGTTGAAGTGAGGAGTAAGGAGAGAGGTGTGAGGTGTAACGCTATCGTCAGTTTTCTTATGCTTTCGAAATTCAGTGTACTCCTCACACCTTACACCTCACCCCTCACAAAGACCTGTGTTCTCTGTGGCTTATTCAATCCGGCCGCCATTCCAGGGGCGGTTCCTGCATGGCGGCGGATTGTTCCCGCAGGTCGAGAATATGATCCTGCCAGTACTTCTGGGTATTGAACCAGGGAAAGGCCAGGGGGAAGGCTGGATCCTCCCAGCGCATGGCCAGCCAGCCGGCGTAATGGATCATGCGCAGGCTGCGCAGGGCCTCGATCAGATTCAGTTCCACCGGATCGAAATCGCGAAACTCGCAATAGCCGTCCAGCAAATCATGCAGCCGCGCCGTCATGTATATCCGATCGCCTGAAAGAAACATCCACAAATCCTGGATCGCCGGTCCCATGCAGGTATCGTCGAAATCCACCAGAAAAGGGCCGTCGCGCCAGAGGATATTGCCCAGGTGACAGTCGCCGTGCAGGCGCAGGCTTTTGTAGTCTCCGTAGCGGTCCAGGCATTGCTCGACTTGTGCGATGACGTCCTGTGCAACGGATTCATAGGCCGGCGCCAGATCCGCGGGGAGAAAATCATGCTCCAGTATGAATTGATGCGGGATGAGGGCCAGTTGTTCCATGCTCAGGGTGCGGCGATGCTGGAAGGACTGGAGTGCACCGACGTTATGCAATCTGGCAAGACAACGGCCCAACTGTGTCAATTGCTGCGCATCATCCAGTTCCGGCGGGCGGCCGCCGATGCGGGGGTATATGGCGAAACGGAACGGCCCGGTATGAAACAGGGTTTGCCCGTTTTCCCCCGCCAGAGGCGCAATGACCGGCAGTTCACGGGCGGCCAGTTCCAGGGTGAAGCTATGTTCCTCCAGGATAGTCTCATTGGACCAGCGGCGGGGCCGGTAGAACTTGCCGATGACCGGATTGCCGTCCTCGATTCCGATCTGATAGACGCGGTTTTCATAGCTGTTCAGTGCCAGTATCCGGCCGTCGCAGCGGAAGCCGTATTGTTCCAGGGCATTAAGAATATCGTCCGGGCCGAGATGGCTGTAGGACGTTAAGTCATCCATGGTGGGGATTGTACAGCAAAGCCGGCGTCTGCCACCGCCGGTTACACCCCCCCCCGAAAGGGGACACATCCGTGTGTCGGAGGCGGGCTAGTTCCAGTTCTGGAATTCGATCTTCCAGGTACCGTCGGCCTGACGCAGGAAGACGTTGGTTAATTCGCCGTCGATCTCGCGCTGCTCTCCGGCATCATCGATGGTCGCCATCCAGACGGCGCTTTGATAGACACGGTCACCGTCCATGCGCAGGCTGATCGACTGAATCTGGAAATCGTCCATGCGGATGCGGATGTGCCGGTTCAGGAAGTCGGTGAAATCCGCATCGCCCAGGATCTCCTGGCTGGGAGGCACCACCACCGCATTACGGGTATAAAGTGCCTTCAGTTCCGTATCGTCCAGACTGCGGTTCATGGCTTCCTGCCAGCGTGCATTGTTTTCGTCGATGCCCGGCACGGACAGGGCAGTCCCGGCGACGGCGGATGAAACGGCGCCGAAGAGGGTCAGGGCGAGACTGAGTTTGTATATTGCTTTCATGGTCGTTCTCCTTATTTGTGTATGGCCGCAACCTGCCGGATATTTACGTAAGCCGCTGATGTTGCGATGCAATAGAAGATAATGATTCCATGATAGATTTACAATAGCGATTTATTTAATATATTGTTTACTAATAGTTAACAATAATCGAGGGTTGCTATGGATAAACTCACCAGCATGCGGGCGTTCCTGCGGGTAGCGCGACTGGGCAGCTTTTCCGCCGCCGCCGAAGAAATGGGGCTGTCCAAGGCCATGATCTCCAGGCATGTCAGCAGTCTGGAAAACCAGCTGGATGTGCAGTTGATCAATCGCACTACCCGCCATCTAAGCCTGACGGAAGTGGGTATCGCCTACCGCGACCGTATACGGGAGATCCTCAATGAAATCGAGGAAACCGAACTGGCGGTTTCCTCGTTGAATGCGGAGCCGCGGGGGACTCTGCGACTGATGGCGCCGACTTCCTTCGGCGCTTTTCATATTACCCGGGCCATGGCGGAGTACCGCTGCCTTCATCCCGATGTCAGCTTTGATCTGCAGTTGACGGAGCGCTCGCCGGATATTGTCGAGGAAGGACTGGATATGGCTGTTCGTGTCGGCGGCCTGGAGGATTCCAGTCTGGTGGCGAGAAAACTGGCGGAGGTGCGATCAGTGGTGTGTGCCTCGCCGGCGTATTTGCAAACGCATGGCGTGCCGCGGCAACCATCGGATCTGCGCCGGCATAACTGTCTTGTCTATACGCCGCGCGCCCCGGTGTATGAATGGCAGTTCAGCGACAACGGCGAGGCCTTTACAGTCTCTGTTAATGGCAATGTCCGTTCCAATGTCGGCGATGCACTGCGTGTTGCCGCCATTGAGGGGGTCGGACTGGCCCAGTTGCCCACCTACATTGTCGGACTGGATATCGAGGCGGGCAGGCTGACCGCGGTTCTGGAGGCGTTCGAAGGCCCGGCCCGGCCCATGTACGCGGTTTACCAGCACCGGCGACATTTATCGGCCAAGGTAAGGACGTTCGTGGATTTCCTGGTGGATCGTTATCAGCCCGTGCCCTACTGGGAGCAGTGGACGAAGCGCTAGGTTTACTATGCCCGCGGGTATAAACGGGCTAAGCTGTTTTGTATTGCGGGTTGGGTCTTATCGTGTAATCGCAGGGATTCAGGAAGACAGTCTACCAGTGTACCTTTATTAATGAGACCGGAAGTATCCCGACATTCCTCAGTGGGAGTCGCTGTGAATACGTCCCCCGGATCAAGCCTGCCCCGGCCAACGAGCCGGGGTCCAGGGCAGGCTCTGTACGCTCGACGGCCGTATCTCCCGGATCAAGCCTGCCCCGGTCGAAGAGCCGGGGTCCGGGACAGGCTATGCGGGCCGACGGTCCCACAGAGGAATGTCGGGATACTTATAATCTGCTTAATAACTTACTTAACAGACTGGACAAAAGCGAGGTCATGGCCGCTGAACTTTCCCGACTGACTGCCGATGCCGGTGCCGGAGATATCGAGGCGCAGCTGCAACTGGCCGAGCTGTACGACAGCGGATTCGGTGTACCCGTGGATCGGGGTCAGGCGGCTTACTGGTATCGTCAGGCGGCGGAGCTGGGTTCGGCCACCGGTCAGTCCTGCCTGGGACAGATGTATATTCGGGGTATCGGCGTTCCCCAGGATTATGAGCTGGCGGTGCACTGGTTGCAGCAGGCGGCCGAGCAGGGGGATGCCGTGGCCCAGGCCAACCTGGGCTGGTGTTGCCAGGAAGGGATGGGCCTGGTCAGGGATTATGAAGCAGCGCGTTTCTGGTATGAAAAAGCGGCGCAGCAGGGTAACGCCGGAGCCCGTTACAATCTGGGGTACATGCATGCCAATGGTATCGGTACGGAAAAAAATGCGTTTGAGGCGGTGGACTGGTATGGACGCGCCGCAGCGCAGGGACACGTAAAAGCACAGCTCAATCTGGGCATGATGTACGCCGCGGGTGAAGGCACGGGAAAAGACCTGGACAAGGCGATCGAACTGTATCGGGAAGCCGCCCATAGGGGTTACGCCAAGGCCCAGTACAATCTGGCATTGATGTATTCGGGCGGATACGGCGTCGAGCAGGATGACGATGAAGCTTTCAAATGGCAGAGCAAGGCCGCTATTCAGGGTTATTACAAGGCGCAGTACAACCTGGGATTATTCTACCTCTATGGTCTGGGAACCGGACGCGACCCGGACGAAGCGTTCAAGTTGTTCCGGCTGGCTTCCAGGCAGGGTTACGCCAAGGCGTTTTATCAACTGGCAAAAATGTACGCGCGGGGTATCGGAGTTCAAATCAACGAAATCGAGGCGGCCAAACATTATATTCAGGCGGCCGAGGCGGGTTATGCGAAGGCCCAGTACCGGCTGGGCCGCCTGTACCTGAATGGTGAAGGGGTTCGGCACGATCCCGCAAGCGGCGTCCGCTGGTTTGAAAAGGCGGCCATGCAAGGGCATTCCGGCGCACAGTATTCCCTCGCCGTCTGCTGTCTGAAGGGCTATGGCGTCGGGCGTGACAAGGTTCAGGCCTGCGCCTGGTTAATATTGGCCCGTGGCGCTGGTGACGAGAAAATTGATAATGTCCTGAGGCGTATCGAAGCCCTGCTTCCGGCGGAAGATCTGCGGGAAGCAAACCGTCTGGCGGAGGAATGGCGCGCAATCTATCAGGCCGGTGCTACAGTGCGCGGGCATCAATAATGACCGGCTGCAGGTCTCGGTTGCGCGGTTCGATCTCGGGCTGTGTCAGCTGAATGAGTATCTTGTAATATTTTCTGATGTGTTCGACGAAACGAACCGGTTCAATGCCGCGGGCATAACCGAATCGGGTCTGTTTGTACCATTCTTTTCGACTGAGCAGGGGCAGACTGGATTTTACGTCTTCCCACTTGTCGGGGTTACCGCCGCGTACTTCGGTCAGGATACGGGCGTCTTCCAGATGGCCCATGCCGACGTTGTATGCGGCCAGCGCCATCCAGGTTCTGTCCGGTTCCTCGATGCGGTCGGGGATTCTTTCCGTGAGTTCTTTCAGATACTTCGCACCACCCATAATGCTCTGTTCCGGATCCAGACGGTTTTTAATGCCGACACGTCGTGCCGTGGTAAGAGTGAGCATCATCATCCCGCGTACGCCCGTCGGTGATCGGGCACGCGGGTTCCAATGCGATTCCTGGTAACTGACCGCGGCCAGAAAACGCCAGTCGAATCCATGCTCGGCCGCGGCTCGTTTGAACAGCGGCAGATATTGCGGCAGGCGTTTATGAAACCGGTCGACAAATTTGCGTGAATCGACGTAATCGAAATATTCCGCATAACCGTAGAAATATTCAATCAGTTCCGCCAGATCGCCGTTTCTGGAAATACGATCATGAAAGTTCTGCACGGCCCTCAGCAGAGACGTGTCCTCGCCGGTATCACGCATGGCCCAGGCCAGCGGTCTCGGGTTGGAAAGATTGAACGCTGCCCGGACCTCTGGATTGAACAGGCGTGTCTGTTGCAGTTCATTGGAGTTGACCACGGTGTAGGCAATCTCACCGGATTCCACCATATCGAGCAATTCCGCATCCCCCCTGTCTTTATGGACGTACCAGGACAGGTTGGGATATTCCAGCTTCAGGGATTCAAGTTTATCCGTACTGAGCGTCCCGTCGGAAATATGAAGCTGATCGGGATAGATATCGGCGAGGGAATCCGGCCTTTTGCGCCCGCTGCGGTAGACGACCTGGGGGGTGACCCACTGATAGCCGGGACCGTAAACCAGTTTCTCGTCCTCAAGAAAAAACCGGCTCAGTCCCGCCGCCGCGATGTCCGCCTGACCGAGTTTCAGCGATTCGACTATCTCCGACGTATTCCGGGCAATGATGATTTCGAGATCCAGCCCAAGATCGTTGGCGAACAGGCGTGCCATTTCGTATTCAATGCCGGTTTCACCGTCACTGTCGATGTAATAGGTGGATGGGCCGATGCGGGTGACCACACGAACCACCCCCCGTTCCATGATCTTGTCCAGTTGGGTGCGCGGTTGTTCACAAGCGCTGAGCAGCACGGCGCTCGCAATGATCAGGAAATATAGATACTGGGGAACGGAATAGTTCTGCATTCGTCCAGGCGGTAAAGGGTTATCATAATCGGAAGCATAGAGGGATTGGCGTGCACGGGGAAGCCCGGGGAGGGAAAATCCGTCCCGCTCTGTCCTTTTTCAGGACATCCAGTACAATGTAGGGTTCATTTGGCCGGCGAAGTTTGTCAACGGAGAGGTGCCGGAGTGGTCGAACGGGGCGGTCTCGAAAACCGTTGTACCTTCGGGTACCGAGGGTTCGAATCCCTCCCTCTCCGCCAAATACGAATGGTCCGTACCGGAGACATGGGTAACAGTTTATACCGAGGACATGGGTAACACTTTCGGTACAAACGGGTTCTCAGCCGGTTCGACTCGATTCTCGTCTTCATCAAAGTAGCCTAGGTCAAAATTCATAAAGCTGACAAGCCAGATCTTGTCACTGACCTCGGTGATCCCGACGCACTGGCCGGCGAAAGCCAGGCTCAGATTGATCTTACGTTTGCCGATACAAATCCGTCCGCACGTTGTGACCCGGACGGTACGGTCATGGAAAGGATATTCGGGGTCGTCCGGCGGCCGGAAGATGCGGGCCGACGGTGTATAGACTTCGGCCGGGTATCGCATCCCGAGGGCTTGGTGCGGTTGTTCATTATTGTAAACCTGACTAAAGTCATCGAACCGGCTTTGTTGCTGGAGGACGTTGAAGGAAGCCGGTTTGGTCGCTTCTTTTTTCAAGGTCAAATGCAGGCGTTCATGGCAGCCGTTTTGCTGAGGCTGGCCCGGTTGGATGCGCTCGATGTCGATGCCGAGGCGCAACCACCAGACGGCCAGTCGACTCATGCCCAGGAAGGCATTGGGAGAGGCGAAGGGCACACCGTTATCGGTACGAATGGCGGCCGGCAGGCCGTATTCTTTAAACACCCGCTCAAAGACGAGGAACGCGTCCGCTTCTCGGGTGGACTCCAGGGCCTCATAGGCCAACAGGTAGCGGGAGCGGTAATCGCTGATGGTGAGCGGATAGCAGTATCGGCGATTGCCGAGCCGGAACTCGCCTTTGTAGTCGGCACACCACAGGGCATTGTTGGATTGGGCCTCGTTAAGTGGCGTCCCCTGCGCTTTATGCCGTCTGGCTCGACGCCGTTTCACCAGACCATGACGCTCAAGCACGGCGTGCACGGTGCTTTTGGCGGGTGGGTGAGTCAGGGGATATTGCCGCAGGAGCTTCTCGCGGATCTTTGGGGCGCCCCAGTTCGGCCGTTCCCGTTTGATGGCCAGGATGGCTCGTTCGACCTGGAAGGGCAGTTGGTTGGCGTGGCGATAGGGCCGGCGACTGCGGTCCTGGAGCCCCTCAAGCCCCATGTTCTTGTATCGGTGGAACATTTTGTAGCCGGTTTTGCGTGAGATACCGAACTCTCGGCAGACGGCCGTCATCGACTCGCCGTCCAGCAGCCGTGCTACGAATTTCACTCGTTCATCCATAGGGTAACACTCTCTCCAAGGCATTTGGGCACCTCCCAAATGCGGTTAGGTGTAACCCATGTCTCCGGTATTGTCTGTCACCTATGTCTCGGGAAGGGCAAAAAGGGGCTGTTGTATAGCCCCTTTTTTAGAATTGTTGAAAGTGAATTCGGACCCTCGATATCCAGTCTGACTTCGGCGGTCGGGCTTTTAATGGTCCCATACAAAGCTGCGTGTCATTGCCGGTTCGGTAGAAAACCCGCTGATAGACAGGAGAAACCATGGCAACGATAGCAGGCGGTATCGCCACCTCTCATACCCCGACAATAGGTTTTGCGGTCGATACAAACAAACAGAATGATCCGGTCTGGAAGCCGATCTTTGAAGGTTATAAACCGGTAAAACAGTGGTTGCAGGAAAAGGATCCTGATGTATTGTTCTACATCTTCAATGATCATGTAACCTCCTTCTTTTTCGATCATTACTCTCATTTTGCTCTCGGTGTCGGCGAATCCTATGCGCCTGCCGACGAAGGCGGCGGTCCACGCAATTTGCCTCCCATCAAGGGCCATCCCGCCCTGGCACAGCATATCGCTACGGGACTGGTTGCCGATGAATTCGATCTTTCCTGTTTTCAAAGCAAGAATCTCGACCATGGCTGTTTCTCGCCATTGTCCGCATTGCTGGACTACGAAGACGGCTGGCCGATTGCGATGGTGCCGTTACAGGTCGGTGTCCTGCAATTCCCGATCCCCACGGTCAGGCGTTGTTATAAACTGGGTCGTTCGCTCAGGCAGGCCATACAGAGCTACCCCGAGGATATTAAAGTCGCGGTTGTCAGTACCGGCGGCCTGTCCCATCAAGTGCACGGTGAGCGCGCCGGTTTCAACAACACCGAGTGGGATATGGAATTTCTGGAACTGCTGGAAAAGGATCCGGAAAAGCTCACGGAAATCACAATCGCGGAGTATGCGGCGCGCGGCGGTCTTGAAGGCGCGGAGGTGACCATGTGGCTGATAATGCGTGGTGCATTGGCGACACAGGTCAACAAGCTTCATCAGTCTTATTATCTGCCATCAATGACGCCTATCGCCAGCGTGATATATGAAGATGCCGCCGATGAACGTCCGGCGGAAAGCAGTGAAGCGTACCTGAAACGAATCAATCATGAGCTTGAAGGCATTGACAGGCTTGAGGGTACCTATCCTTTTTCTCTTGATCGCAGCGTCAAGGCATACCGCCTGAATGAATACCTGCACAGCCTGGTTGATCCCGGGCATCGTGCGGAATTTCTGAACGATCAGGAAGCCAGCTTTGAACGGGCCGGCCTGACTGAAGAAGAGAGAAATGTGGTTCGCAATCTCGATTGGCGCGCCATGATTCGCTACGGGGTAATTTTCTTTATGCTTGAGAAACTCGGTGCAGTGGTCGGCACTTCCAACCTGCACATCTACGCGGCCATGCGGGGCGAGTCCCTGGAGGAATTCCAGAAAACCCGTAATGCGCAGGTATTGTATTCGGTTGCCGGCAAGGATGAAGGCAAGAAGGATTGGGACACTGCCAGCTGAGGAATAACCGTATCATGTTATCCGGACGGCCCTGAACGCGGACATGCATTACGATAGGAAGGATTCAAGCAGCCTGGCCAGTTCTCGCGGCCGTTCCTGGTGCAGCATGTGGCCGCAATCCGGGATAATTTCTTCAAACAGGCCGGGGATGCAGGCATGCACGTCCTCCCGGTAGCCGTCATCCCGGTATTGCCTGTATAGACGTGACTCCGTGCCCATGACCAGCATGGTACGGGCCGTGATGTTGCGCCAGCAACTGCGCGCCTCCTCGCGCCGGTACAGCACCGGATTGACCCGTCTGTGAGCGGGGTCGGCCTTCAGCGTCAAGCCGCCTTGCGCCGTTGTTGTGCACCAGTATTCCGCCAGGAAGGCCGCCTTGTCCCTGGACAGCCGCGGCGCAAGCTGTATCAGTTTGTCGATCACCGTTTCCCGATCCGGATAATCGGAAAACCGGGTTCCCTCGCGGCATTGCTGCAGCCACTGGCGGTATCGATCTGGAGCTTGTTCGGGTGAACTGTCCGGCAATCCGAATACATCCAGGGAAACCACATGGGAAACCCGCTCCGGCCGGATGCCGGCGTACATCCAGGCAACATTGCCGCCCATGCTGTGACCGATAAGTCGTGCGGGTCGATCCGGTGACAATAGCTCCAGTAACGCGTCCAGATCAGCCAGGTAATCCGGAAACCAGTAGCCGTCCCGGGCCCGTTCACTGCCGCCGAAACCGCGCCAGTCCGGTGCGATGAGAAACCAGTCGTCACTCATACAGTCGGCCAGGAACTGAAAGGTCATGCCGTTATCGGCCCAGCCATGGAGAAGGAACACCGGCGGGGTCGATTCGTTGCCCCAGCAGTTGAGGCAGTAATCGAGGTGACGGATGGATACGGTTTTTCGCAGCGGTGCTTTTACGGGCTTATAGGGCATAGGATTCGGGGGACGCATGCAAACGGAACGTTACAGGTTTCTTCCGAAATCTTCGCTTATTATACAAGATGTATTACCAGCGTAATGCCGGAACGGGAAATGCTTCCGTTGCTGCTACGCAGTCAACTTCATTCCCGGATAGATCGGTTTTTCGGCCGTTGCCGGATCGTCCCCAAACAGGTTCATGCCGCGCTTGCCCACCTGGGCATGTTCCTTCATCAAGGCCTCGGCCCGGGCGCTTTCCCCCGCCTCGATGGCTTCCACCACATGATGGTGCTGCATATGGGCGAACAGGGAACGTTTATGGTTATCGTCAAAGGCGTTTTTCCTGAAGGCGATGGAAGCTGCGGAGGCGAAGGGGATCTTGTCATTCAGTTTCAGCGCATCCTGAAGGGCGGCATTGCCCGAGCCTTCAACGATCAGGCCGTGGAAACGTTCATTCATGTTGAAATATCGGGCCTGCTCCTCCTCGGCAAAAGCACCGCCTTCAAACAGGCGGTCGCCTTCCGCCAGGCAGGCATTGAGCTCGCGTGCCAGGGATCTTGAAATCCCGTGTTCCGCAATCTGTCTCGCGGCCAGCCCTTCCAGAACGCCTCGTACTTCAATGGCATCGGTTATGTCGCCGACTCCGTAACTGCGGACCAGGTAGCTGCGGCTGTCTTCCCGGGTCAGATAGCCTTCCTGCTCAAGAATGGTCAAGGCATGACGAACCGGAGTGCGGGAAACGGAGAATTTCTCCGCCAGGGCAATTTCGGCAAGCCGTTGCCCGGGCCTGATCTCGCCGTTGAGGATCTGTTTCCTCAGTTCAAAGACCACGCGGTTTTGCTGTTTCATCAGTCACCCCAGGTGGATTGTATCGGTAGCCGGTTGCCCGGACAGGTGAAATTATTATTCACAGCTTATATCTCTGCCGTGAAATTTGTATACAAATATTATTTAATTGTATACATTGATATTGTATCAGATAAAATGAAGTGTGCACTCACAGACAGATTAATATCCATATAATCTAAAATTAACTATTTAAAACAATAGATTATAGCATTCTCATCAAAATACGCATGAAATCGAGGCGGACAATTCTGTATACAATAACAGTTTCACAATCCTGACTATGGCGGAGACCCTGTCACGGGTCGGTCAGGTTCATTCCAATGTGGAGAGGCGAGGTAAATCATGAAAAAGCAGAGTCTGGAAGATCGTATCAAGAGCAATGGCAATCCGGTGGATATGCTGCGTAATCTGCAGTCCGGTCCCAATGTTTACCCCGGTGTTCCGCCGGAATACACCAACTGGCGTGACGAGCAACAGGCCTGGCAGGAGACCTGCGTCCTCTTCAATCAGTCCTATCACATGGCGGATCTGAGGCTGGAAGGCCCGGATGCCCTGAAGCTGCTTTCCGATCTCGGCGTCAACAGTTTCAAGGGCTTTACTGTGGACAAGGCGAAGCAGTTTGTGCCCTGCAACTACGACGGTTATGTCATCGGCGACGGGATATTGTTTTACCTGGCCGAGAACCAGTTCGACATGGTCGGCCGAATCCCGTCACTGCACTGGGTCATGTTCCACGCCGAGACCGGTGGCTACAACGTCGAATGCAACCTGGACGAACGTTCCGCGGCCCGTCCGGATCCCTTCAACCGGCGCACCTACCGTTACCAGATACAGGGTCCCAACGCCATGAAAGTGATGGAAAAGGTACTGGGCGAGAAACCGCCGGAACTGAAGTTTTTCAACATGTGCAGTATGACCATTGCAGGCAAACAGGTTCGCGCCCTGCGTCACGGCATGGCCGGCCAGCCCGGATTCGAACTGTTCGGTCCGTGGAAAGACGGCGAAGCCGTGCATGAGGCGCTGGTCAAGGCCGGCGAGGAATTCGGCCTGCGTCTGGTGGGCGGTCGCGCCTATTCCTCCAATACGCTGGAGTCGGGCTGGATCCCGTCGCCGCTGCCGGCCGTGTATACCGGAGAAAAAATGAAGGCCTTCCGGGAATGGTTGCCGGCGGACTGTTACGAGGCAAAAGCTTCCATCGGCGGGAGTTTTGCGTCCGATAATATTGAGGATTATTACCTGACGCCATGGGATCTGGGTTACGGCATGTTCGTCAAGTTTGATCACGACTTCATCGGCCGCGAGGCGCTGGAAGAGAAGGCCAAAGGGCCGCATCGCAAGAAGATGACGCTGGCGCTGAACACCGACGGCGTCAAGGAAGTCATCGGCAGTCAGTTGGAGAAGGGTGAGCGGGGCAAATTCATTGAGTTTCCCTCGGCCGTCTATTCCATGCATCCCTATGACCGGGTCGAATTAAACGGCAAGCCCATCGGCATCTCCACCTGGATCGGTTACAGCTCCAACGAGCGCAAGATGCTGACGCTGGCCATACTCGAGGAGGAATACACCGAGCCCGGCATTGAGGTCACCCTGGTCTGGGGCGAGGAAAACGGCGGCACCGCCAAGCCCATGGTGGAGAAGCATGCGCAGAAGGAGATACGCGCCGTCGTCAGTCCCGTTCCCTATGCCGAAGTCGCCCGCAAGCAGTACGCGGAAGGCTGGCGCACGCGGCAGAAATAGGCCGTTATTGCCGGAGACCCCAATCCGGCACAAGTTGTAAACAAAGGCCGCCTCGCCCAGGGCGGCCATTTTTTCGGCCAGGTTATAAGTATCCCGACATCCCTTTGTGGAACACGCTGTGAATACATCCTCCGGATCAAGTCCTGCCTCTTCTACATAAATGGGTGGATGCCGGATAGCGCTAAACGGCGCGCTTCCGGCATGACGGCTTCGCATTACCGTCATACCGGCCGTCGAGTTTGGACTTAGCCTGCCCCGGACGAAAAGCCGGGGTCCAATACAGGCTATGCGGCCAACGGTCCCACCACAAAGGAATGTCGGGATACTTCCGGTCTCATTAATAAATGAGGCGTGGGCGTGGCAAACACGGCAGAAGCGGACAGGGATTATCCGGTATGTAACCCATGATATAATTGCCAATTCGATGAAATACCGCGATTTATACGGAGAGAGGCAGATGACAAAAAAATCAAACGAGCCCTGGGGTAATACTGTTCTGGTTGAATTCGATGAGGGCATCGCCTGGGTTACCCTGAACCGGCCGGAAAAGAAGAATGCCATGAACCCGGCCATGGGCGTGGAGATGCGCGAGACTCTGGAGGCGCTGGTCCTGGACGACCGCTGCGGCGTGCTGGTCCTGACCGGTGCCGGCGATGCCTTCGCCGCCGGCATGGACCTGCAGGAATATTTTCGCGAGACCGACGATGCGGGTGACGAGGTCATTTTGAAAGCGCGCCGTATCAACGAGGAATGGCAGTGGCGGCGGCTGCGCGATTATCCCAAACCGACCATTGCCATGATCAACGGCTGGTGTTTCGGCGGTGCATTCACGCCCATGGTCGGCTGTGATCTCGCCATCGCGGCCGAAGAGGCGATGCTCGGGCTTTCGGAGATCAACTGGGGCATTCTGCCGGCCGGCAATGTCACCAAGGCTGTGGTGGAAACCATGGGTTACCGCGACGCCCTCTATTACATCATGACTGGAGAGCCGTTTAACGGCAAGAAAGCGGCCGAATTGGGCGTCGTCAATGCAGCCGTGCCCCTGAAGAAGCTGCGCCAGCATACCCGCAAGCTGGCCATGACTCTGCTGGAGAAAAACCCCCAGGTATTGCGCAACGCCAAGCTGGCGGCCAAGCGTGTTCGTGACATGGACTGGGATATGTCGGCCGATTATCTGTACGCCAAGATGGGCGAGGCACTGTTTTTCGGCGAGGCGGCGGAAAACCGAAAGGGCGCCATGAAGGCCTTCCTGGACGACAAGCAGTACAAGCCGGGGCTGGAGCACTACAAGGACACTAAGTCGGCAAAGAAGAAAGCGAAGAAGAAAAAAACGAAATAGTGAGGAGTAAGGCGTGAGGTGTGAGGAGTAACTGCCACGCCTCACTTCACTCGCATCAGGTGCGTTTGCGTGATATCACGAAGGCCTCGTCGTTAAACCAGAGGCCGCCGTGTTGCTTCAGGATCTCGCTGGTCGCCTTGATGTAGCGGTCGCTTGATATGGCTTCCTCCAGTTTATCGTCCTCGATCTGATTGACGTATATGGCTGCGTTCCAGGCGGCGAACAGGGTGGAAGTACCGATATTGTCGCCGATTTCAGACGGCAGGGTGTGCATCTTGTACTGGAAGATGGATTTAGTGTCGGAACCGGTATTGAAATTAAAGTCCCTGGCGTCGCGCCCCAGTTCTTCCTTCAATGCATTGATCAGATCATGACGGTTGACGGTGAATGGTTTCTCCTCCGGCCATATCTTCCGGATGATTTCCTCGGCCGGGTCGTTGCCACAGCTTTGTATGGCCAGCAGTCGGCCCGACGGCCCCAGGCTCTGGGTCAGCGGTTTCAACACCTTCTGCGCCTTGAAACGGGCGTCCATTCTTGCCCGCCAGGGTTGCGAGGCAAGGATGAAATCGTAAAGCCCGTCATAGTGGCCCTGATGCGGGATAACGCCATTAAGGAGAAACTTGTGGTCTTCGCGATAAATGACCAGCACGGAAGGCCGTACATACATGGGGTTGCCGGTTTTCGGGCTGCTTCGGGTCTGCCAGCCGTCGACCAGCAGGGAATCCAGTGCCTCGATCTGTTCACTGTATTCGTGCGAGGTGTCTCCCTGCAGCCTTATCTCGTGCCAGTTCAGTGCCGCCGCGGCATTGACATCCCCTGGCATGAGCTTGGGCGCCTCGGAATAATTCAGGTTGGTAATGACCAGAACCGTGGAAGGATGTTCAAAAAAGCGATCCGGCATTTTATCCAGTCCCAGCCGTACGTCCTCGAGGCTGATTTCCTTGGCGTTGATCAGGAAGGGGACATGCGGGAAGCGCCGGTGCAGGTCCCGCATGATCAGCGACAGGACGGTGGCATCCCCCATGCCCGCGTCGAACAGTTTGAGCGCCGGGGGCCGGGGCTGGATATGTTGAATTTCCCTGCCGGCGCGGCGTGCGATGGAGATTTTCTCGTTGCAGGTATTTACAAAGGCCAGGTATTTCTGGCGGTTGTCGTAGAAGCGAAACGGCCTGTCGGTACCGGATTCACTTTTTGTCTGATCTTCGGCTTGAGATTGATCGTATCCGGCTGCAACACTGGCCGGAATCGATTCCTGCGGGGATTCCGCCGGAGCATTGTCCTGCATGTAGGTACGGACGCGGTTGAGGGTTTTCAGAGTGACGCTTTTGCCTTCGCGCAAGCGGCTGACGAATTTGCCGTCATTCACGGCGTGCCGGCCGAATGTGGATTCGGCCGTACCGGTGCGGCGGCAGTAGGATTCGATCTCGTCGATCAGTACCTCGGCTTCGTTCATGCAATCCCCCTTCATTGATAATGGCGCTATGCGGCAAATCGATGTTTGTCGAAAAAACACTAATCGAGTCTGCAGGATCAGTCAATAAAAATTCCCAATTTGTTTTAATATAAATATATTGGGAAATATCCACAATTCGATAATTCATATAACTCATTGTATTATCAATAATATACCGATTGATCTGGCTTTGAGAGCCTGTTGCTTATTACCAAATGCATCAATCGAAACAGTATAAACGCTTATATATAGATAAATTCCCACTTTAACTTTAATAAAGTAGGATTTGTCCCACAATATTCCTTGAGTGGCCGGAAATTATTGGCTCGCGGCATTTGGATTAAGTGTGGAACTCATCGCAATATGAAATTTCTGAAACTGTAATGTATTGGTTAAAAAATAAATTATTATCTTTTTGTCGGTGACGTTTTTCAGAGTTGGGTATTGGGCATTTCCCCATAAGGTGGTTGTCGCGTAAGATTGGGATGTAGAAGTTTGACTTTGCGTCGGCGGCTAACTAAAGTGATTTTGAAAACATTGGGGGGGCGGATGGTGGTTTCATTATCCGCATTCCGGCGGCATCCAACGCTATCCGCGGACCGGCGAAATTGAATCAACAAACAATGACAAACAGTACGGAATCACTCTCGACAGATGAGTTGAGGACTGCCATTGCCAATTTCATCAAGGGTTACTCTGTCGAGGCCACCACTCATGACCTGGATCGTGTCTGTTCCTATCCCGAATTCATCCCCGCCGGCACCTGTGTTTATGTCGCCCATATTCCGGGAGCGGGAATCGACGATGTTATCGAAATGGCCGGACGCCTGCGCAGGCAGGGTTACGAGCCGGTCCCGCATATTGTACCGAGGCGGCTGCGCAGCGAGGCTGAGTTGACGCGTGCCCTGGAGCAGTTGAGGGAAAAGGACATAGACCATGTTCTCGTTATTGCCGGTGATGTACCGACACCGGAAGGCCCGTATACCTGCGCCATGGACATCCTGTCGACGGGCCTGCTGGAGCAGCATGGTATTAAGACACTGGGCATCCCCGGTCATCCCGAGGGTAATGCCGTCATAAAGGACAAGGTGCTTGAGGAAGCCCTGGACGAGAAAGCCCGATTCGCCGCCGATTCAACCATGGATGTGCACATAGTCACCCAGTTCGGATTCGATACGACGGCGATACCGGCCTGGGAAGCGGCTATCTGTAAACGTGGCATTACGTTGCCGATACATGTGGGCATGGCCGGACCGACGACGCTAAAACGTCTCATGGATCTGAGCGTGCGTTGCGGTATCGGTGCTTCCCTGCGCATGTTGACCAAAAGAACCAGGGCGGTAACCAATATGCTCAAGGTATCCGGTCCGGATCGAATCATTACGGCCTATGCCGGATACCTGGCCGCCAATCCCGACAGCCGGGTAGAAAGAGCTCATTTTTTTGCCCTGGGCGGTGTGGAAAAAACGGCAAAATGGGCCAATGCGGTTGTTGAAGGCCGTATTACACTGAATAAAGATGAAAGCGGCTTTGAAGTACAAGTATAAGCCTGTAAGTACTGAATATACGGGCAGTTTTCCATGTCAAGGCCGGTTGCGGATGAAACCCGCGGCCAAAACATGTAGAATATTAAAATTAATCACGCAGTCGAGCACGGAGCCGGCAGGTCTTAACGGTACACGGACGGAGCCGTCCCGGCAGGGAAACAAGCATATCCGCAGTAACACATTGCCATCAGCCCTCATATCGGAGCAGCCGCGACTGTTGCAGGCAGTAGCCGGTTGTAAAGGGAGCGGGTATTGCCAGGACATCCCGGCGGGGGATTTGCACGATCATGCATTTCTCTCGCGAACACAGAGTTTGATTCTCTTCAGTCCGGGTAATCATACATCCGGTGTTGCCGGTCTCTGAAAAAATCATCCGATAAACGAAATTGAACACTTCCGCATGAAACAGCGGACGAAATAAGTAACCTGAAAACAGGAGAAATCAGTTATGAGCAAGAGTTATCTTTTTACATCGGAATCGGTGTCCGAAGGCCATCCGGATAAAATGGCGGACCAGATCTCCGATGCGGTTCTGGATGCGTTGCTGGAGCAGGACCCGAAAAGCCGAGTGGCCTGCGAGACGCTGATCACCACCGGCTTCATGATGATCGCCGGCGAGATCACCACCCAGGCTCAGGTGGATTATGCTGATATTATGCGCAAGACCGTCAAGGAAATCGGCTATGACAGTTCCGACAAGGGTTTTGACTATGAAACCTGCGGCGCCATGGTGGCTCTGGACAAGCAGTCCCCGGACATCGCCCAGGGTGTGGACGAAGGCAGCGGTGACTACAAGGATCAGGGCGCCGGCGACCAGGGTCTGATGTTCGGCTATGCCTGCGACGAAACCGACGAACTGATGCCGGCGCCGATTGCGCTGTCGCATCGTCTGGTGAAGCGCCAGTCGGAAGTGCGTAAATCCGGCAAGCTGGACTGGCTGCGTCCCGACGCCAAGAGCCAGGTGACCCTGCGTTATGAAGACGGCAAACCCACCGGCATCGAGGCCGTGGTGCTGTCCACACAGCATGCGCCGGAGATTTCCCAGAAAGACCTGCAGGAAGCGGTGAGGGAAGAGATCATTAAGCCGGTTCTGCCGGCGGAATGGTTGAGCAAGGAGACCAAGTACTTCATCAACCCGACGGGCCGGTTTGTGGTCGGCGGTCCCCATGGCGACTGCGGCCTGACCGGGCGCAAGATCATCGTCGACACCTACGGCGGCATGGCCCGGCACGGCGGCGGGGCCTTCTCCGGCAAGGACCCGTCCAAGGTGGATCGTTCCGCCACCTACGCCGCCCGCTACGTGGCCAAGAACATCGTCGCCGCTGGCCTGGCGGCCAAGTGCGAGGTGCAGGTGTCCTACGCCATCGGCGTGGCCGAACCCACTTCCATCAGTGTCGATACCTTCGGCACCGGCAAGGTGGACGACGCCACCCTGATCAACGCCATCCGCGAGCATTTCGACCTGCGCCCCAAGGGTATTGTCGAGATGCTGGATTTGCTGCGTCCCATCTATCGTCCGGTGGCGGCCTACGGCCACTTTGGCCGCGACGACGCCCAGGTGCCCTGGGAGAAGATCGACAAGGCGGATCTGCTGAAGAAAGACCTCGCCGCCTGATTGACGACGGCGTACATCACTCCATGGCCGGTCAGATTCTGACCGGCCATTTATTTTTGGTTATAAGAAAACGGAGATTGAATCGATGACTGCATTGATCTGCGGCTCACTGGCCTACGACAACATCATGGTCTTCCAGGATCATTTTAAAAATCATATCCTGCCGGACAAGATCCATATCCTGAATGTTTCCTTCCTGGTGCCGGACATGCGCAAGGAATTCGGCGGCTGTGCCGGTAATATCGCCTATAATCTGAAACTCCTGGGCGGCGACGGCCTGATTATGGCTACGGCGGGCCAGGACTTTACCGAATACGCGGAATGGATGGACAAACACGGCATCGACCGGTCCGCCATTACCGTCCTCGACGATACCCTGACGGCCCAGGCCTTTATTACCACGGATCTGGACGACAACCAGATCACCGCTTTCCATCCGGGCGCCATGAACTTTTCCCATCAGAAAAAGGTGACCGACGTGAAAGGCATCAAGCTGGGCATTGTTGCGCCGGACGGCCGCGACGGCATGGTGGAACACGCCGCCCAGTTCGCCGAGGCCGGCATCCCGTTCATTTTCGATCCGGGACAGGGCATGCCAATGTTCGACGGTGATGACCTGAAGCGTTTTATCGAGCAGGCCACTTATATAACGGTGAATGACTATGAGTGGCAGTTGATGTCCGATCGTACAGGCTGGGATTACGATGAGGTCCAGTCAAGGGTGGAGGCATTGATAGTCACCCGCGGCGGGGAAGGCTCTTCCATCTATACCGATGAAGGTGAAGTCCGCATACCGTCGGCCAAACCGGCGGCGATCAAGGACCCCACCGGCTGCGGCGATGCTTACCGTGCCGGCCTGCTGTACGGTCTTCAGAACAATCTGAACTGGGAAACCACCGGCCGTATCGCTTCACTCATGGGCGCCATTAAAATCGAAAAGGCCGGCACCCAGAACCACGGCTTTACACTGGACGAGTTCAAGAAGCGCTACAAGGAAAACTTCGGCGCGGAACTTGAGCTTGCAGCCTGAAGTAACTGGTAAGGAGTGAGGAGTAAGGGGTAAGGAGTAAGGGGTAAGGAGTAACGCTAAAGACTGTTTATCACTCCTCACTCCTCACTGCGCAAGTCCTTGCGCAGGATCTTGCCGACGGCGGATTTGGGCAGGGTGTCGATGCATTCCACGTACTTGGGCACCTTGTAGGCGGCCAGGTTCCGCCGGCAGTACTCCCGGATTTCATCCACTGACACATCGGCGTTCTGTTTCGGGACCACGAACAGCTTGACCGCCTCGCCGGTCCGCTCATCGGGAACACCGATGCAGGCACATTCAAACACTCCCGGTGCCGACATGCCCACTTCTTCGACTTCGGTGGGATAGACATTGAAGCCGGACACCAGGATCATGTCCTTTTTGCGATCGACGATATGAAAAAAACCGTCTTCCTCCACTGTGGCAATATCGCCGGTGCGGAAGAAACCGTCGCCAGTGAAGATGGTATCGTTCAGGTCCTCGCGTCCCCAATAGCCGCGCATGACGGTAGGGCCGCGGAAGCAGATCTCGCCAGGTTCATTGATACCCGCTTCATTACCCTCATCATCACGCAGACTCACCTCCAGTGACGGAAAGGGCAGGCCGATGGTGCTCCTGAAACCCTCGACATAAAGCGGTGTTTGTGTCACGCCGCCGGTCTCGGACAGACCGTAGCCTTCCTTGATATGCTTACCGGTCACCGTGTGCCAGTGGTTGGAGATGGCTTCCTGGATCGGAGTGCCGCCGCCCATAGCCAGCTTCAGCGAGGAAAAATCCACTTTATCGAAACCGGGAGTATGCAGCAGGCCGTTGAACAGCGTGTTAACGCCGGTGATGACGGTGAACGGCCATTTGCCCAGTTCTTCAACGAAGCCAGGCATATCCCTGGGGTTGTGAATGAGAATGTTGAGCCCGCCCTTGTGCAGAAAGCTCAGGGTGTTGGCGGCCAGGCCGAGGATGTGATACATGGGGGTGGCCGTAATGATGACGGGTCTGTCCACCCCGAATACATCGTCCCCCAGAAAGGCAGTGAAGGCCAGGACATTGGTAATCACATTACGGTGACTGAGCATGGCACCCTTGGCCAGGCCGGTGGTGCCGCCGGTGTATTGCAGAAACGCGAGATCGCCGCCGCCCAGCTCGATTTTCCGGACGGGAAGGGCCTCGCTCGCGTTGAGCGCGCCCTGGAAAGTATGGACGTCATAACCGGACAGGTTCGGCAGGATGACGTCGTCCGTTTCTCCCAGAAGATCGTTCTCGCCGATGACGATAATGGTTCGGACGGGCACCTCGTCGAGCACCTCCAGCAGGGTGGGTAGGGCAGTCTCGATGATGATAATGGAATCCACGTCGGCATCATTGAGCTGGTGTTTCAGTTCCCGCGCCGTATACAGCGGATTGACATTGACCTGGATGAGGCCGGCACGGAGATTGCCGTACATGGCCAGCGGGAAGGGCAGTATATTGGGACACATCAGGGCGATACGGGCGCCCTTTTCGAGATGCGGGCGGGCCTGAAGAAAGGCGGCAAAATTCCGCGACATGCCGTCCACCTCGGAATAACTCAGGGTTGTACCCTGGTTATGATAGGCCGGTTTGTCACCGTATTGTCCGAAGGCCTCTTCTATTATATTGACCAGGGAGCCGATGCTGTCCGGATCCACGTGATCGGGGACATGCGGCGGCCAGGATTTGCGCCAGATGGGCTCCATAGACTTTATTCCTCGCGATTTTTTCGTACTCCGCAGCCCGAAGCGGTGTAACCCGGTTGTTGCTGATATACTGTGAAAAGAAGGGCATTTACTTTAAAATGCATATTCTACAGTGCCGCATGCCGGTGTTCCATGGTTGCCGAAGGGACCCATGTGGCCGCGAATAATAAATATCATACTAAAAGGGGGTGGCGGTTTGTTTTTCCCTGCGGTCGATCCGTATCTTTCCCGTAACGGGGGGTGTGTTTGTGGATAAGGATATCCGCAGTCGTCTTTTCAATGACGAGCGCATCAGGAAACTCGTGACCAGAAAACAGCGCTATGTCTTTTCACTGGCATTGCTGGTTCTGGCCATTCATTTCGGACTTGTCCTTACCATGGCCTGGCTCCCCGACTGGCTGTCGGCCCGCCTTACCGAAACAGGCATTGAGACCCGGGGTCTGCTTGTTACCTTTATACTGATCCTGGCGGTCTATGTCGTGATGTTTGTCTTCGTTCGGCGCAAGATTGCCGAGAATAACGCTGATATTCATGAGTTGGTCGAGACAATCAGCAATGAATAAAACTGTTCTCCGTATCATCACCCTGTTTATATCGTGTTCGGCCGGGTCGGTCGTGCTGGCCGCCGGCAATAGTAATGGCATCTCCGTTCAGCAGGAAGGCTTTAACATCATCGCCGCCTCCATATTTGTTTTCTTTATCGCCGTAACCCTGGTCATTACCTGGTGGGCGGCCAGGAATACGCATAATACCAAGGATTTTTATTCCGCTGGCGGACGTATCACCGGTTTCCAGAACGGCCTGGCCATCGCCGGTGACTTCATGTCCGCCGCTACATTTCTCGGGGTTACCGGGCTGGTCTTCGTGTACGGTTTCGATGTGGCCCTGTATGTGCTGGCGGGAATTGTCGGTTTCTGTTTGCTGTTGATTCTCCTGGCTGAACCTTTCAGAAACCTGGGAACATTTACACTTTCCGATGCCGTCTCGTACAGGCTCAGTCGCAAGCCCATACGCGCCTTCTCCGGCTTCACCTCCCTGATTATCGTTATCATGTATCTGGTCATCCAGATGGTCGGCGCGGGCGCCTTGATCCAGTTGCTGTTCGGTCTGCCTTATGAAGCGGCTGTAGTAACTATCGGTACGCTGATGGTGATCTATGTCTCGGCGGGCGGCATGATGGCTACCACCTGGGTGCAGATCATCAAGGCTGTCCTGTTGCTGCTGGGCATTACCATACTCGCCGTTGCCACTTTCTATCATTTTAATTTCAGTTTCAGCCAAATGTATCAGCAGGTTGCCGAGACGCATCATCTCGGCATCGATATTTTTACGCCGGGCGCCCAGTTGACCGATCCCCTGGCCATGATCTCCCTGTCAGTGGCACTTATCTTCGGAGCCATCGGCATGCCGCACGTGCTCATGCGGTTGTTTACCGTTCCCGATGTGCGTGAATCCTATCGTTCGGTGCTGTATTCCACCTGTTTTATCGGCTATGTATTCTGTCTCATCTTTTTTATTATCGGCTTCGGTTCCATTGTGGTTCTGAACCAGCATCCTGAACTGTTCGACGCCTCCGGCCGCTTGATTGGCGGCAGCAACATGGTAGCGGTGCATCTCTCCAAGGTTATCGCCGGTGATATTTTCTACGGTTTTATCAGCGCCATCGTTTTCGCCACCATACTCGCGGTCGTTGCCGGTCTGACTATCGCCGGCGCGTCGGCCGTATCCCATGATATTTATGCCAGCGTCATCCGCAGCGGCAGAGCTTCGGAGAGAGAGGAAATCCGCGTCTCGCGTATCGCGACCCTGGTGATCGGCGCCATTGCAATCGGACTGGGTATTGCATTCGAACGGCAGAATATCGCCTATCTCATGACTATGGTGTTTGCCGTGTCCGCCAGCGCCAACTTCCCGCTACTGCTGTTGTCCGTATACTGGCGCGGCATTACGACCCGCGGGGCGGTTATCGGCGGCTTCTGCGGTCTTATCAGTTCGGTCGGATTTGTCATCCTGGGGCCGACTATCTGGGTGGAAATACTGGGCAATGAAAGCGCGATCTTCCCGTATGCATTTCCGGCGCTGTTTTCCATGAGTATCGGGTTTGCCGTGATAATTATTGTCTCGCTGCTGGATAACAGTGAAAGGGCAAAAAAGGATCGGGAAACATTCGATGCTTTGTATCTGGATATCTATCTGGGCAAGGCGGTCAAGGAACTCGCGGAATAACGAACTGTAAGCCAGAGGTTTAATCCATCAGTTAATCATCTGAAGTGGAGATACCACTTATGCATTATGAAAACATTCATCAACTGCTTGAGGACGAACGCTTCAGGAAGGTTATCCGTAAAAAACAACGGTTACCGCTATTATTTTCCCTGGCTGCTATTTTCCTTTTTTTCGGTTTTGTTCTGGTTATTGCTTTTGCTCCCGGTCTACTTGCCGTCGAGTTTGGCGAAGACGGCGTCATCAAACTCTATCTGATTCTTTCTGTTCTTTTGATCATTCTGATATGTGTTCTTATGAATCTTTTTGTCACTCTGAAGGCCAGGGACAATCACGACGATATTCATGAATTGATCGGGATTCTGAGGGAGGAGAACGAGCGATGATATTGTTCAGGTGCCTGTTACTTTCCCTTCTGGTTTTTCCCTCCGGCGCGGTCATTGCCGCCGGTGCAGTGGGCTCCGGCGATATGGCCGGGGGCGATGGCGGGATGAACGTCATCGCGGCGGGCATCTTCGTGGTATTCATTGTTGCCACCCTGTTTGTTACCTGGTGGGCGGCAACACAGACGCGGAATGCGAAGGATTTCTATGCGGCCGGCGGTCGTATCAGCGGATTTCAGAATGGCCTGGCCATCGCCGGCGATTTCATGTCGGCGGCTACATTCCTCGGTATCTCCGGTCTGGTCTTTGCGCGCGGCATCGACGCTGTAATCTACTCCCTCTCTGCGTTGGTGGGATTATGCCTGCTGTTATTCATGGTGGTCGAGCCATTCCGCAATCTGGGCCGCTATACACTCTCCGATATTGCCTCATATCGGTTGAACAAAAGGCTGATACGAGGATTCGCGTCGATAACCTCCCTGGCTGTGGTAATCATGTATCTGATCACACAGATGGTCGGTGCCGGCGCCTTGATTCAGGTGCTGTTCGGCCTGCCTTATGAAAGCGCCGTGATCATTATCGGCGGTTTGATGGTGACGTATGTTGCGGTGGGCGGCATGATGGCGACGACTTGGGTGCAGATCATTAAAGCCGTATTGATGTTGCTGGGCGTGACGGTGTTGGCCTTCGGCACACTGCATTATTTCGATTTCAGTGTTATTGGAATGTACAAGGAGGCAGTGGCCACGCACGATCTGGGCGAACGCATCCTGGAAGCCGGCACGCTTCTTCAGGATCCTGTCTCAAGTGTATCGCTGGCCATTGCGCTGGTATTCGGATTTATCGGTTTGCCCCATATACTCATGCGTCTGTTTACCGTCCCGGATGTCCGACAGGCCTACCGGTCTGTGTTCTTTTCCAGTTGCTTCATGGCTTATGTATTTATTCTGATTACTTTTGTTATTGGAGTCGGTGCCATTACCATCCTGAATCAGCATCCGGAATTGTTCGAGCCTTCCGGCCGGTTGATCGGAGGCAATAATATGGCCGCCGTTCATTTGTCACAGGTGATCGCCGGTGATGTCTTTCTTGGCTTTATCAGCGCCATTGTCTTTGCCACCATTCTGGCCGTGGTCGCCGGCCTGACCCTGGCAGGTGCCTCGGCAATCTCCCATGATTTCTATGCCGGGGTGATACGGCACGGCAAGGCAACCGAGCACGAAGAAGTCCGGATTACCCGTATCGCCACCATTGCCCTGGGTATTGTCGCCATCGGCCTGGGTATACTGTTCGAAGGGCAGAATGTGGCCTATCTGGTCAGCATGGTATTCGCCATCTCGGCCAGCGCCAACTTTCCGCTCCTGGTATTGTCGGTCTACTGGCGTGGCCTGACATCGCGCGGTGCGGTCATCGGCGGATCCATCGGCCTGTTCTCCGCCGTCAGCCTGATCATCCTGGGACCCACCATCTGGGTCGAGATCCTGGGGAACGAAAAGGCGATCTTCCCGTACCAGTACCCGGCTCTGTTTACCATGCCGTTGGGCTTTATCAGCATCATTCTCTTTTCAAAACTGGATCGCAGCAGTATGGCTGTCACGGACCGGGAGACGTTCGATGAACTGTATCTGGATATGTACCTTGGCCAGTCCGTCAAGGAAAAGGTTGCTGGTTAGACAAATGCTCAGACATTGCTAGGTAGATTAATACGCCCCTGGGAGAGAGTAATGTCACAATATTTCCTGCGTGTTCTGTTCTGTATGATAATGCTGAATCTTGCCGCTCCATCCTTCGCCCTGTCAGAAAGAGACTGCATACAACTATTGTCGGAAACCGATGTAAATCTTTCAATCGTATCTACCGAAATAATCCCGGCCTCGGATAAACTGCCGGCTCACTGCCGGGTCCATGGTTTTATTCTGCCGGAAGTGAATTTCGAATTGCGGTTACCGCAGAACTGGAATGGCAAATTCTATATGGTCGGCAACGGCGGTTATCTGGGAGAGTTTTTCGATCAGTCCTATGGTCTGGTCCGCGGCTATGCGACAGCCTCGACGGATACGGGTCACAGTGGCCCGGATCCGCGGTTTGCTCACGACAACCGTGCCGCCGAGATCGATTTTGCTTTTCGATCCGTCCATGTGACTGCCCAGGCCGCCAAGCGGCTGATCGAGGCTTATTACGGCAGTGCGCCGGCCTATTCCTACTTCCGTGGTTGCTCCACAGGCGGCCGGCAGGCCCTGATGGAGGCCCAGCGGTTTCCCGATGACTTCGACGGCTGGAGCATTGGTGCGCCCATCTACGATTATACCTACAAACAGATCTACAATGCCGCCTGGGTCAGCAAGACGTTGTATGGCAGCGATCGAAAAGGCTATGTATCCAAGTCGAAGCTGAAGCTACTGGGAAAAGCGGTATACCGACGTTGCGATAAGATCGACGGCCTAGAGGACGGTCTCATCGACGATCCACGCTTATGCGGCTTCAATCCGTATCGTGATCTCAGCCAGTGTCCCGATGGCGGGGACGGTAACGATTGCTTCACCGCGTCGCAGATCAAGGCGATTGCCAAGATTTATGATGGACCGGGGGAGGATATCTATCCAGGCGCAGTGAAGGGCGGCGAATGGCTGGAGGCACCGGATGATGTACTCACTGGAGGCTGGGATGTCTATTTTACCGGCATGGAG
>JBBDSH010000037.1:0-8682 GCA_040905045.1 Gammaproteobacteria bacterium
ACCGCCGCGCCTTGCGGGAAAGGCCCTGGTCCGGCGCTGAATTCATCATAATTCCTGTGTCGAGGTACTAGCCGGCGCGAGAAATGAAACAGGAGAGAATCTGGCAGTGAAACGTTATATGTGTGTTATTTGCGGTTTTATATACGAAGAGGAACAGGGCCGGCCCGAGGAAGGCATCCCGCCTGGCACCCGCTGGGAGGACGTGCCGCCCACCTGGACCTGCCCCGACTGCGGCGCGACCAAGGACGACTTCGAGATGATTGAAGTTTAAATTCTGCCACAGAGGACACAGAGATGCACAGAGTTTGCAAGTCGGCAAAAGCCGCCGACTTGCAGTTACAAGTTATAAGTTACAAGTCACAAGGAAAAATTTCTGTCCTCTGTGGTCCTCTGTGTTCTCTGTGGCTAAATTCTGTTATGGGATTGTTAGAAAGGCTTCAGGACGGCGAGGATGATGATGGCGACCAGGAACAATACCGGGATCTCGTTGAACCACCGGTACCAGACATGGCCGTGCCGGTTTCTGTCCATTTTGAAATCATGGACCAGTTTGCCGCAATACAGGTGGTAGAGCACGAGAAGGGCGACCAGGGCAAGTTTGACATGAAGCCACAGCGTTCCTGTATAGGCGCTCCAGCCGGCCAGGTAAAGGGTCCAGAAGCCGAATATCAGCGTTAAAAGACCTCCGGGCGTCATAATCCCGTAATACAGTTTCCGCTCCATGATCTTGAAACGATCGGTGCTGATTTGATCTTCACTCATGGCGTGATACACGAATAACCGCGGCAAGTAAAAGAGTCCCGCAAACCACGTGACCATGAAAATGAGATGAAGAGCCTTGAGCCAGAGCATCATAAAGCAACCGGCTACGAGCCACCAGCCACCAGCCACGGGCCACCTGTTGCTGGTGACTCGTGGCTGGTGGCTCGCTGCTTTGTAGCAAGCAAATCCTCGATTTGATTACGAAGCTGTTTGAAATCCAGAGGACCGGTTTTTCGATATACAATCTCACCCTTTGGGGAGATCAGGAAAGTGGTCGGTGTCAGGCTGACATCACCGAAGGCCCGGACGGCGGTTCCGTCGATGTCCAGTGCCACCGGGTAGGGCAGGGGTGTCCGTTCGGCGACTTCCAGTACCCGGTTGGGCGGGTCATAGGGCATGGCTACGGCAATAAATTCCAGACCCCGGGGGCTGAGATCACGGTGCAGGGCGCCGAGCTCCGGGATCTCCCTGCGGCACTCGCGGCAGGTGGTTGCCCAGAAATGCACCATGACCGGTTGGCCGCGGAGTGCGTCGAGTTCAACCCGGCTGCCGTCTATGAGGGAAAACGTTATTCCGGGCGCCTGTTCGGCCGCGGAACGCGAGTCATTCAGCCAAAAGAGTGTGACGGCGCCGGCCGGAATCAATAGGGCCAGAATGATGATTACCCGGCGATGTCGCATAAACGGATTGCCTTGTCAGGTTGACGGAATTTGCCGGGACGTATTGTTTTTCCACCGGCCCGGATTAATCGGTACAGGAATGTGATTGAGAACAAGGATTGTATGCTTGATACGATGTTTGTCGAAGGTATTTTCAGTATAGGAAATCAATTCCGTCCTTTCAATAAAAATGATGAAATTACAAGAGGTTATGGGTGCCTGAGGATATTGCCCCGAAACCCGCCGGATCGGGTATGCCTAACAATTTGTTTTACTTGACACTTTATTTCGGGGTAATTATTCTGAGTTCTGAATTCGATGACATTGTGCATGGGATTCAATTGAAATAATAATGATAAAAATCAGATATTTTACAAGCGGCCTCACGGCCGCTTTTTTATTGCGGTTGTTTTAATCCCGTCTGTTCGTATCATGGTGCCTGTACCGGAAACCATAACTGAAACAGCATTCTAATGATCAAGATTGGCATCGTCGGCGCTACCGGCTATACAGGCATCGAATTAATGCGGCTGCTTGCGGGACATCCCGAAGCGGAACTGGGTATCGTTACGTCCAGGGGAGAAGCGGGGCGGCCCGTCGGCGACCTGTTTCCGGCGCTTCGGCAGCATATAGATCTGACATTCAGCGAACCGGACGTGAAAGAACTGCGGCAATGCGATCTGGTGTTTTTTGCCACCCCCAACGGCACGGCCATGCGCGAGGCCCCGGCACTCCTGGATGCTGGCGTCCGGGTCATCGATATTTCCGCTGATTTCAGGCTCAAAGACGCCGATGTCTGGTCGGAATGGTACGGCGAAAAACACGCCTGTCCCGGCCTGTTGGCAGAAGCAGTATACGGCCTGCCGGAAGTGCACCGGGAGGCGGTCCAATCGGCGAGACTGGTCGCCAACCCGGGCTGTTATCCCACCGCAGTTCAGTTGGGATTCCTGCCTCTGCTGGGGGCGGGCCTGGTGGACAGCACATCCCTCATCGCCGACGCCAAATCCGGCGTCAGCGGCGCCGGCCGCAAGGAAGCCATGCGGACCCAGTTCTGTGAATCCTCCGATTCCTTTTCCGCTTACGGCGCCTCCGGGCACCGGCATTTGCCGGAGATCAGGCAGGGTCTGCAATCGGTCAGTACCAACCCGGTTGAACTGGTGTTCGTGCCGCATCTGGTGCCCATGATAAGGGGGCTTCACGCGACCCTGTACGCACGCCTGAACGATGAATCCGTCGATCTGCAGGGTCTCTATGAAGACCGCTACCGGGATGAGCCTTTCGTCGATGTCATGCCGCCGGGCAGCCACCCCAATACCAATACCGTGCGGGGCGTGAATGTCTGCCGCCTGGCCTGTCATCGGCCCCCGGGCGGGAATACGGCATTAATCCTGGTGGTGGAGGACAATCTGGTGAAGGGGGCCGCCGGCCAGGCCGTTCAGAACATGAATATCATGTTCGGTTTTCCGGAAACGGCCGGTCTCACCGCATCGGCAATCTGTCCCTGACGGTGTCGTTTTGCCGCAGCATTCGCGTGTGACGGGCTGATGTCGCGACTGGTCGTCAAGAGTCATCGTCCCTGGCAATTTGCCCTGGCCGTTATTTTCCTGAGTACTTTTTTCGCCGTACTGACCTGGCTGGCGCTGGAACATTCCCACTGGTCGTCTATCCGGGATCGCAATCGCCTTGGTGAAAACTACAAACGCATGCTGGAGATTAACAAGGAACTGGAGCAGGAAAACCAGCGTCTCTATGAAAAGGTACTGACACTGGAACAGACGATACGACTGGACAAGCAAACGGCCTCCCTGCTGCAGGATGAACTGGCCGCCCAGCAGGATGAAATCCATCAGCTCAGGGGGGAACTGGAATTTTATCAGGGCATTATGGAGGCCGCCCGTGATACCGAAGGGCTCAATATTTACGGGATACATATCACACCTTTATCCGCTGAAAGAAGCTTTCTGCTGCGACTGGTATTAACCCACGTTGTAAAAGGTGATAAGGTAGCCCAAGGTCGCTTGAGAGTAGTGGTAGAGGGATCGGAAAAGGACGGTTCTCTTCGCAGGTATGCGCTTGATGAACTGGGCGTTGAAGCTGAACCGGAACTGCAGTTCGAGTTCAAGAATTTCAAGCGTATAGAACGCCATTTGACCTTGCCGTCAGGGTTTGAACCGCGCCGTGTTTTCGTAACGATTCAGCCCAAAGGCAGCAATCAGTCAACCATCAGCAAGGTTTTCGAATGGCCGGCGGTCACCACTTGAGGAGATATCGCTTATGTGGGGAAATGCACGTAAACGCAAAACAACCCGTATTGATACCCTGATAGGCCAGTATACTCAGGTGAACGGGGATGTCTCTTTCAGCGGCGGTCTCCATGTTGACGGCACCATCCGCGGCAATGTCATCGCCGAGGATGACGGCCGGTCCATGCTCTCCCTGAGCGAGCGCGGTACTATCGAGGGCGAAGTGAACGTCCCTTACGTTATTCTCAACGGCGTCGTCCTGGGTGACGTCCGCAGCAGCGAACATATAGAACTTTCCTCGCGCGCCCGGGTGACGGGCAATGTCTATTACAGTCTTATTGAAATGGCTATCGGGGCCGAGGTGAACGGCAAACTGGTCCACAATCCCGAGACGGAGGAAACTGCCGACATCGCCCTGGAACAGGACGGGAGTATGGGGATATCCGAGCCGTAATACCCTACTAAAATGCTTGGTTTTAGTCGCCTTTCCTGCTATCCTTGCGAATAATTCCTCAATTGATTGGTGATACCGAATGTCAGAAGCAGTAGAGCAGATCCAGGAACCGTTGCAGTTCACCGATGCCGCCGTGGACAAGGTGAAACAGCTCATAGATGAGGAGGGCAATGCCGACCTCATGCTGCGCGTTTTTATCAGCGGCGGCGGCTGCTCGGGGTTTCAGTATGGTTTTACCTTTGATGACAACATCAGCGATGGCGATGCCGTTATTGAAAGAGGTAATGTCAAACTCCTTATCGATCCCATGAGCGTCCAGTATCTGACCGGATCCGAAATCGACTACACAGAGGGACTAGAAGGCGCCCAGTTCGTCATCCGTAATCCCAATGCCGCCACCACCTGCGGCTGCGGCTCATCGTTTTCTGTGTAAAGGCAGTTACAAGTAACAAGTTACAAGTCACAAGGACTTGAGGAAACAAAAAGGCCCGCAAGGGCCTTTTTTGTTACTTGTAACTTATGACTTATTACTTGTGACTGCTCCGTAGATCGCGCCCAGCAGCACTGCTTTCTTCGCCCCGGTAACCGATGGCAGGTTGCCGGGCTTTCCCTCAAGGCGGCGTCTGGCCAGCCAGGCAAAAGTCACGGCTTCCACGGCATCGGGGTCGATGCCGACGTCCCGGGTCGAACCGATGTGGAGGTTCGGCAGATGATTGCTCAGGGTTTTCATGAGCAGCGGGTTATGCACCCCGCCGCCACAGACGTATATTTCCCCGGTCTCGGGGGCGTGTTCTGTGACGGCATCGGCAATGGTTCTCGCGCTCAGTTGCAGGAGCGTGGCCTGTACGCCCTCTGCGGAGATGGTGTGCCCCTGCGTCTGCAGATGGGCGTCGAGCCAGGCCAGGTTGAAGTAATCCCGGCCGCTGCTTTTGGGTGGCGGCAGGGAAAAATAGGGATCCTCCAGCAGGCTCTTCAGCAGACTTTCATCGACATTGCCGCTGCCGGCCCAGGTGCCATCCTCATCCATCGACGTGCGACGATGCCGGAAATTCCAGTCGTCCAGCAGACCGTTTCCCGGACCGGTATCGAATCCGCGTACGGGAGCGGACTGCTCGGCCGGGAGCAGGGTAATGTTGGCGATGCCGCCGATATTCAGGATGATTCTGTTCTTGTCCGGGTTTCTCAGATAGTGATTGTGAAATGCCGGCGCCAGCGGCGCACCCTGGCCGCCCGCGGCGAGGTCCATACGTCGAAAATCGGCAACTGTTGTAATCCCTGTGCGAAAGGCAATGATATCGGGATCCCCGATCTGCAGCGTACGAGGTTGTTCCGCATCGGGCAGGTGCAGGACCGTCTGACCGTGGCTGCCAATAACATCGATATCGGCAGGCGTCAGACCCGCCTGGTCGATGATCCCGAGCACGGCGTCGGCGAAGAGTTTGCCCAGAACTGCATCCAGCCTGGATATCTCTTTGATGTTCGATTCGGAAGTAAGCGCCCTTACCGCGTGCCGGATACGGTCATCAATGGGATACTGGCGATACTCGAGGATGTCGGGGGAGTCTTCATCAAACCGGACCAGCGCGGTATCAATGGCATCCATGCTGGTTCCCGACATGAGGCCGATGGTGAGCACGGCGGTTTAATTGTTGTCCGGCAGAAGCTGTTCTTCCGGTTCTTCCTCGCGCATGGCGAGTATTGTTCTATCCTGTTGATCGCCGCCGCCTTCCAGTTCGGCAAGCAGGGTACGGGATTTGAGTTTGAAGTCATCCTGATATTTATCCGGTATGGAATCCGCCTTGGGCAGTTTTACGGTCAGCGGGTTTCGATGGACGCCGTTAACCTGGAACTCGTAATGCAGATGCGGGCCGGTAGCCAGTCCGGAACTGCCGACGTAACCGATGACCTGTCCCTGCCTGACCCGGCTGCCGTGCCGCAGACCCCTGGCATAACGGGACATGTGGCCATAGAGAGTGCTGTAGCGGCCGCCGTGCTTGAGGATGATGGCGTTGCCGTAACCGCCCTTGCGGCCGATATGAGCGATACTGCCGTCGCCGGTCGCCCTGACCGGCGTGCCGGTGGGGGCGGCGTAATCCGTCCCCCGGTGGGCGCGAATGGTATTCAATACCGGGTGGCGCCGCCTGGGGTTGAAATGCGAACTGATCCGGAAAACGTCCAGGGGATTGCGCAGGAAGGCCTTGCGCATGCTGGCACCGTCCTCCGCGTAATAATCAGTGTTGCCGGCGGGGTCGGTATAACGAACGGCGCGCACGGAACGGCCGCGGTTGTTAAAGTCGGCCGCCAGTATGGGACCTTCGCGTACCAGGACCCCGTCCTTGAAATGTTGTTCATATAAAAGCTTGAAATGATCCCCTGCCCGGATGTTCATGGCGAAATCAATATCCCAGCCATACAGGGCCACCAGTTGCATAATAAGATTGTCCGACATGCCGGCATTTTTACCGGCCAGATAAAGCGATTGATGTATGGTGGCTTCGGCCTCGACGATCTTTTTCGTCAGCGGTGTTGTTACCAGTTCGCTTGCAAAGCCGTTTTCCCTTCTTTTCACGACCAGGGTCGTGGTCAGGTCCTTTTCATATTCCAGTGCCTGGAGCGAATCTTCTTCAATGCGAAAGCGCAGTTCCTGACCCGGAACAAGATCCTTTAATGACGCGGTTTGCTCATCGGTATGCAGAACCTTGTAGAGTTCCGTCGGACCGAGACCGAGACGATCAAAGATCAGCGACATGTTTTCTCCCTTCGCCACGGTAACCGATTGCCAGGCAGGTTCTTCGGCAGCCGGTTCGACCGGCGGCTTTTCAACGGGATTGTTCTTTACATTGACCGGCTCGGCCGTAACCGCAGGTGTATGAAGAAGAGATGCGGGATCGATAGTGTCGATCGCTTGCCTGTAGGGTGGAATATCGGCGTCTATAGTGGCAAGGGCGGATCGTGTCTCGGTGTTCCAGGTTGGCGATGGTATGATCATCACCAGAAAAGGTGCGAGGGCGATCCCGCCGAACATGGGCAACCGCAGTCCCATCCGTCGATACCAGGGCCGATCTGGCCTGAAACGGATAACTGGCTTATAGTCCTTCCTTATATATACACTGTAAGTCACGGTGAATACTGGATAATTTTAAATGAACCTTAGCGTCAATGAGTCAGGACGTCAATGGGGAGAATAACGGGCTTGAACGCACTACTGTATACAAAATACAACAACCTGCAAGGTATCGGAATCAACGGCTATGCATGACCTGGAAGAAAGTCTGGCATTGATACAGCGTGGTGCCGACGAAATCATTCAACTGGACGAGTTGCGGGAAAGACTGCAGCGCGGAACTCCCCTGCGTATCAAGGCCGGTTTTGATCCGACGGCGCCGGATCTGCATCTGGGCCATACGGTACTCATTAATAAACTGCGCCAATTCCAGGATCTCGGCCACGAGGTACTGTTTCTGATCGGGGATTTCACCGGCATGATCGGGGATCCGTCCGGCAAGAACGCCACCCGGCCGGCCCTGAGCCGCGACGAAATCATCGAAAACGCCCGTACCTACGAGCAGCAGATCTTCAAGATCCTGGAGCCGGAAAAAACACTGGTGGTGTTCAATTCCAGCTGGATGAACGATATGGACGCGGCCGACATGATCCAGCTGGCGGCCAAACACACGGTGGCGCGCATGCTGGAGCGGGACGATTTCCACAAACGCTATCGCAGCGGCCAGCCCATCGCCATCCACGAATTCCTCTATCCCCTGGTCCAGGGCTACGATTCCGTGGCCCTGAAGGCTGATGTGGAACTGGGCGGCACGGACCAGAAATTCAATCTGCTGGTGGGCCGGCAATTGCAGCAGACCTACGGCCAGCCGCCACAGGTAGTCCTGACCATGCCGCTGCTGGAGGGACTGGACGGCGTCCAGAAAATGTCCAAGTCCCTGAACAACTACGTCGGTATCGAGGAGGCGCCCGAGGAAATGTTCGGCAAGCTTATGTCCATATCCGATGATCTGATGTGGCGCTGGTTCGAGCTGCTCAGTTTCCGCCCCATGGAGGAGGTGAAAAAACTGCAGGCCGACGTGGCCGGCGGCGGCGCCAATCCCCGGGATATCAAACTCCAGCTTGCCGACGAACTGGTGGCCCGCTTCCACAGTGCGAAAGCCGCCAGCCGCGCCCGGGAGGCCTTTATCGACCGTTTTCGCCATGGCCGGTTGCCTGAAGACATGCCCGAAGTCAGCCTGACCGCGGACGCGGAAGGCAGAATCTGGATAGGCCACGTCTTGAAAAGGGCGAATCTGACCGGCAGTACCTCCGAATCCACCCAGATGCTGAACTCCGGGGCCGTGAAAATCGACGGCGAAAAAGTGACCGATAAAGATACCCAACTGGAATCGGGCGCCACCCATGTTATCGCGGTGGGCAAGCGCCGTATTGCCAGGGTTATCATCAGGGACAAGTAAAAGCTTGATTTCCCGGTGCGTTTCGACAATCCGCTCGGTTTGATCGACGAGCCACGAGCCACGAGCCACGAGCCACGAGCCACGAGCCACGAGCCACGAGC
>JBBDSH010000038.1:0-8529 GCA_040905045.1 Gammaproteobacteria bacterium
GATTGGTGGCCAGGGACAGAATCGAACTGCCGACACGGGGATTTTCAGTCCCCTGCTCTACCGACTGAGCTACCTGGCCGAAACACAGTTACAAGTCATAAGTTATAAGAACGGCTTCGGTAAACGCTTATAATTTATTCAACCTCTGCCCCGTGGTTTCACTTGTGACTTGTCACTTGTTACTTGTGACTTTACGTGTGAGGAGCGTATTAAACCGGGACAAGGCGGTATAGTCAAGCCGGGTTACTTTTCCGGCTCGACGTAGTCCTCGGGTGTTGCCGATCCTTCGCCGAAGAAGAATTTTTCCATTTCCTGTTCCAGAAATTCCCGCGCCTTGGGTTCGATGGGCGTCAGCCGGTATTCATTGATCAGCATGGTCTGGTGGCTCAGCCACATCTGCCAGGCTTCCTGCGACACGTTCTCATAAATCCGCTTGCCGAGTTCTCCGGGGTAGGGCGGGGAGTTGAGTCCTTCCGCTTCTTTCCCGAGTTTCACACATTGCACCATGAATACTCTCCTGCACTCTTAAGATAATGATTGGATCAGCTTTTTAACGGGGGCGGCCGTGCCGATTGTGAGTTCATCCGCCGGATGCACCCAACGGATATCGCTCTGGTCGCGGACGGCAGCCGGCGTTTCCGCCAGCACGGCCCGCACCGGGGTAATATCCAGATGAAAGTGGCTGAAGGTATGCCGCAGACCGTCTTCCCTGCGCAGGCCGCACACTGTACTACCGAACGCCTGTTTTATCCATGCTTCCACGTCGTCATCCGGTGAACATTCCGGAAAGCTCCACAATCCGCCCCAGACCCCGGCCGGCGGCCGCTTCTGCAGCAGGATGCGGCCCCGGCTGTCTTCCAGAATGGCGAAACAGGTATGGCGCACCGGTTTGTCGTTGCGCGGTTTCCTGCCGGGAAAGGCCTCCTGCTTCCCAAGCCGCCGGGCCTCGCAGCCGGCCGCCACCGGACAGGCCTCGCAGGCCGGTTTTGTGCGAGTGCAGACGGTCGCCCCCAGGTCCATGATGGCCTGGGTATAGGCCGCCGCTTCCCGTTCGGGCGTGTATGCCCGTGCCAGTTCCCAGAGCCGGTTCTCGACGGCCTTTTTGCCCGGCCAGCCGGGAACGGCGTGATAACGTGCCAGCACGCGCTTGACGTTGCCGTCGAGGATGGCATGGGGCCGATTATGACTCAGGGCCAGGATGGCGGCGGCCGTGGAGCGGCCAATGCCGGGCAGGGTTTCCAGCACCGCCCGGTCCTCGGGGAAACAGCCGTTATGTTCATCGCGGATAATCCGCGCCGCTTTGTGCAGGTTACGGGCGCGGGCGTAATACCCCAGGCCGGTCCACAAATGCAGAACATCATCCAGAGGCGCATCGGCCAGACTACGGACATGGGGAAAGCGGGTCATGAAGCGTTCGTAGTAAGGGATGACCGTCTGCACCTGCGTCTGCTGCAGCATGATCTCGGAGACCCAGACCCGGTAGGGTTCGACATCCCGCTGCCAGGGCAGATCGTGCCGGCCGTGTTGCCGGTACCAGCGCAGCAACTCGCTTGTAAATTTATTCTTCACGGGCCAGGGCTTCGATCATTTCAATGGTGTCCTGCGCCTCGCGCAGCAGCTTGCGCTTGATCAACAGAGGACCGATAACGGGCGGTATCCAGAAATCCGGCTCCATGTCGTAACGGAACCGGAGCAGGCTGCGGTCATTGTCCAGGGCCTGTGTATACCAGCGGGAACGGCCGGAATGGAAATCGCTCAATTCCGGCACCACCGTGGTCAGAACCGTATCCCGTCCGATTTCCTCCACGTCCTCGACGATCACGGATTCGAAGCAAAAAAACAGGATGCAGATTTCCGATACCAGCCGGCGGCGAATACCGTCTTCCGCCGGCGCATCCACCAGTGAACTTTCGGTGAGCAGATTACTGACACGATGCATGTTGGCGTAGTCGGTAATTATGTCGCGGACGGCTTCCACACGGACCTCGATCTCCATATCCATCTCGACGCTGTAGATACCGTCATCGTAGCGGACATCGGAATCGCGCACGGTACCCGCTTCACTGACCGGGAAGAACAGCAATCCCGCGTGAAGCAGCAGGCAGGCATGCCACGGGAACATGAATTCAGTCCGTTGCGGGATTTCTGTTTCCGGATTGCATCGGCTACTGGAACAATCCCTTCAGACCTTCCTTCAGCTTGTCTTCCAGTTCCTTTTGCGGATCCTTCTTCTGCGGTTCTTGTTCCTGTGGTGCCTGTTCCTGTTCCTGCTTCGGCTGTGCCTGCTGTTGCGTGGTATCGGCCGGCTGTTGTTGCCGCCCGCCGCCGAGCGCCTTCTCCAGCGCTTCCTTGATCTTTTCGGATCCGCCCTTGCGCAAGGCCTCCTTCAGTAAAGAGCCGTAATCCGGCCGGCAGTCCGGCATGTTCATGTTGCCGCGACACTGGAGCGCTATACTGTAGCCGCCAATGTTATAACGCTGCTCTTCCCGCTCGGTGGTTTCTTCAATGACATCCACCATCATGTCGTATTTGATGGTGTCGTTATTCAGATTGGCCACCATGCCCTTGCCGGTGATCCGGAAACCCGGTGACAGAATCACAAGATCATTATTATCGATCACGCCGGACTTGACATTCAGGGTGGCGGTGAGCCGATCGAACGGTGTCCGTTCGCCGCGATCGATCTTGCCGATGCGCTTGCTTTCCAGAATGATTTCCGCCTGTTCCAGCACCTTGCGTACGTCCACACCCACCAGAACGCCGTCCTCCACCCTGAGATCGATTTTTCCGTTCAGGGATTTCTTCATGATGTCCGTGTTATCGCCGCTGGTGTTCAGGTTCAGATCAATAAAGCTGCGGCCGTGCAACTGCGCCTCGCCGGTATCGCTGAAATCCAGAAGCAACGGTTCCATCTGAACGCCGTCGAGCTTCGAAGTCACGGTCAGTTTCGGCGTCTTGCCTTTGGCATTCAGGTTGATGCGGCCGCTGTAGGTGCCCTGGTAAAGATTCGCGGACAGGGGATCCAGCTTGATGACGCCGTCCTTGCCTTCCAGGCGCAGAATAACGTCGGTGAGATTGATTTTCGAAACGGTGAGGGCGCCGGCCTTGAGATCGACGACTGCGTCAATGGCACGCAGTGTCTCCACCGGCAATTGCGCCGCGGCCCCGGCGGCGGTCTCGGGCGTGGCCGGTTTGTCTTCCGCTTCCGGCGGCAGATAGTCGTCCAGGTTGATTCGATCAATATTGATATCCGCGCGCAACGCCCGCTTCTCAAGATCGGTGATTCCGGCCTTGCCGCTGAGGCTGGTTTCATCCAGAGTCAGCGCCAGATTTTCCAGATTGATGTGTTTGGTGGAACCGTCGAAATCGGTACTCACCGCCACCTTGCGGAGAACCTGTTTATTGGCTGTTTCCGGCGGCTCCATATTCAACTGCCCCATGAGCCTGCGCAGGTTGAACGGCGCCACCGTCACCCGGCCGCTGAAGGCCGGCGCCTCCTGTATATCGCGGGCACTGATCCGGCCTTTGACATCCAGACCCAGGCCGTTGAGAGTGAAATCGTCCACATCCAGTTGTCCCTTTTCCAGATTGAAGCGGCTCGCCGCGTTCAGCGTCACATCCACCGGCGAATCGGGAATATCCTTGCCGGCCAGACGCATCCTGAGAGACAACGGTTTCAGGTTCAGATCCGTGCGGCTGCCGCCGACGCCGGCATCCAGTGCCAGGGACTGCATGACGGCGCCCAGGTCCGGTTGATCCAGGGCGGTCAATAACGCGCCGGGCTGCCCGCTGCGGAGACTCAGGTTGCCCTGCATGGTGCCCCCGGCATCCTGCATGTTACGGGCCTTGAGATTGCCAGTCAGCTTGATGCCGAGTGTGTCGATATCGAGATCGGGCACGTTGATATCGCCGCTTTTCATGTCCGCGTTGAAAGCGGTCTTCACGGAAAACGCCCGCTCAGGCAGGGAACGGAGTTTACGGCCGTAAACCGCCAGAGGCGCTTCCTTGCCGCCCTGCACCTGGCCGACCACCTGCATGAGTGTCGGCAGGTCGGGGCCGGCGGCGCTCAGTTCACCTTCAACCGCCGGGGTTTGTGACTGGATATTGCGCGCCTTGAGGAAGCCCTCGATGGTCGCGCCCAGGAGCCTGGCCTTGAGCTCCGGCACATTCACGTCACCGCGCTGCATGTCCATATCGACGCGGGTATTCAGGGTAATGGACTTGTCCGGCAGGGCCGCCAGCTGCGACGCCAGCGGTTCCACCTCCAGCAGCCGGAAGGGCAGGGAAAGATCCTCGCCTTTCACGTCAAGCCGGCCGGCAACGGAAGGCGCGGGCGTTGATATGCGGCCCGCCTCCAGTTCGCCCTTGACCGAGGTACCCAGGGCATTCACGTCCAGATCACTGATACGAATGCTGTCCGCCTTCATGTCCACATTAACGACGGTATTCATTTCCATGCGCGCCTGCCCGCCCGGCAGCCGGTCGCTGCGGATATTGCTGGTCAGCCGCAGGGGTTTGATCTCATAGCGCTTGCCGTCCAGGTCGTAATTCAGGGTGCCGGTCAGATTCAGGTCCGCGGCCAGTTCGGGGGCGGTGGATTCGGCTTCCAGGGACAGATTCAGGTCGATGGGATCGCCGTAGGTCAGCTCCCCGGTGGCGGCATTCAGGTTGCGGATGACATGGCGGGCACCGGCGGCACGATCATGGTAACTGAAGGAGGCATTCTGTATGTCCACGCCGCCCAGCACCACCGCCGCCAGGGGTAGTTGCCGGCGTTCGGCCGGCTCTTCACCGGCCAGGTCCGCCCAGTTGCTGCGGCCGTCCTTGTCCACGGCCAGGTTCACCACCAGACCGTGAATATGGACGGTGTCGATCTCGTAGCGGCCCTGCAGCATCGGTATCAGCTTGATGCGGAAGTTCGCATAATCCGTATGGAAAAAGGGTTCGTCACCGAAACCGGCGGCGTTACCCATGGTGACATCGGCCACTTCCACACCCAGCCACGGGTAATACGTCAGGGACAGATCGCCCTGCAGGGACAGCGTCCGTCCCGTGCGTTTCTCGAACTGATCCGCAATCCAGTCCTTGTGTTCGTTGGGATCCAGGGTTGCGACCGCAACCACCACGGCCAGCACCACAATCAGCAGCAAAGCGGCCAGGCCGAGCAACCATTTCAACAGTCGTTTCATTTATTTCACCTGTAGTGCGTCCAACAGGGCCTGAATATGATCCCGCGCCCGCGCCACCGCTTCGTGAACCCGCACCGGGGCGGTGCCGCCGACGTGTTTCCGGGAGCCGACCGAACCCTGCAATGTAAGATAGTCAAACACATCCTCTTCAATACCGTCACTGAAGCCCCGCAATTCCTCCAGGCTCAGTTCCGGGATATCACGGCCGTTGTCGATGGCGTACTGAACCACCTTGCCGACCACGGCATGGGCGTCCCGGAACGGCACATCGTGGCGAACCAGATAATCCGCCAGATCCGTGGCCGTGACGAAACCCCGGCCGGCCGCCTCCCGCATGCGATCCCGGTCGACCCGGATCGCCGGCAGCATGCCGGCGTAGGCGGCCAGGCAGGCCCGCACCGTATCCACGGCGTCGAACAGGGGCTGCTTGTCTTCCTGGTTGTCGCGATTATACGCCAGGGGCTGGGATTTCATCAGGGTCAACAGGGCGGTCAGATCGCCGTAGACGCGACCGGTCTTGCCGCGTACCAGTTCCGGTATATCCGGGTTTTTCTTTTGCGGCATGATGGACGAACCGGTGCAATAGGCGTCCGACAACTCGATGAATCCGAACAGCGAGGAATTCCACAGCACCAGTTCCTCGGAAAAACGGGACAGATGCATCATGATGAGCGAGGCGGCGGCGCAGAATTCAATGGCGAAATCCCGGTCGCTGACCGCGTCCAGGGAATTGTCGGCGACGCCGTCAAAGCCGAGCAGTTCGGCGGTACAAACACGGTCGATGGGAAAGCTTGTTCCGGCCAGGGCGGCGGCGCCCAGGGGCAGAATATTGATCCGCCGCCGGCAATCGGCCAGTCGTGCTTCATCCCGCTTGAGCATTTCATACCAGGCGAGCATGTGATGGCCGAAGGTCACCGGCTGGGCCGCCTGCATGTGCGTCATGCCCGGCATAATGGTGTCGGCCTCCTGTTCGGCCAGGTCCGCCAACCGTGACATGACCGCCGCCAGTCCGGCCCGGATATCGTCCACTTCATCCCGGAGATAGAGCCGCATATCGGTGGCAATCTGGTCGTTTCTTGACCTGCCGGTATGCAGTTTCTTGCCGACATCGCCGATGCGTTCCACCAGGGCCGCTTCGATATTCATGTGGACGTCTTCCAGTTCCTGCTTCCACTGGAACCGGCCGGCGGAAATCTCCTGCTCTATTTCTTCGAGACCTTTTATAATGGTGGCGGCGTCGCCCTTGCCCAGAACACCGGTTTTTTCAAGCATGCGGACGTGCGCGATGGATCCGGCAATATCGTGCCGGTACAGACGTTTATCAAAGGAGACGGATTCGGTGAACTGCTCGACGAATGCATCGGTCGCCTCGTTGAATCGACCGCCCCAGGGCTTTACTGTAGTCTGTCCGGATGTCATTTCAGGGCCAGTATCTTGAGAGAATGTCGATAGACAGTATAACCGATCGTTGGTGTTCCCGAACGGGCATTTAGTTCAGTGGCCAGGTCAACAGAGAACCGCGGTTCCTTCCTGCCGGACTTCTGCGGCGCGCGAACCGTATTCGTCGTCATCCTCATCGCCGAACTGCTGGCCATCGTCCTGACCCTGGCCCGGACGCCGGCCCTGGACCGGGACAGGTTGATCGACCTGGCCCTGTATTCCCTGTTCATTCAGTGGGCGGCACTGAGCTGTCTTGCCGTACTCTGCATTTTCCGCAAACACCTTAATGCATTCGGCGACATCAAGGTAGGACTGATCAGCTATCTGATCACGCAATTGACCACCCTGCTGGTGGCGGAACTGGCTTGGTGGACGCAGCATTTTGTGACGCCGATGAGCGGCACGAGCATGGCGCACTACGATTACCTGTTGCGGGTCATGTGCATCAGCGCCATCGTCTGGGCCATGGCGCTGCGTTATTTTTACGTTCAATATCAACTGCGGAAACAGATCGTCGCCGAGGCCGACTCCCGTTACCAGGCACTGCAGGCCCGCATCAAACCCCATTTTCTCTTCAACTCCATGAACACCATTGCCAGTCTGGTCCGCCGCAATCCCGCCTCGGCGGAACAGGTGGTCGAGGATCTGGCCGAATTGTTCCGGGTCACCCTGAAGGAACAGCAAAAGGCTTCCACGCTGGAACAGGAACTGGAACTGTGCCGGCGCTATCTGCGCATCGAGGAACTGCGCCTGGGCGATCGCCTGCGGGTGGAATGGCGGGTCGGCGATCTGCCCGGCAATCTTGAACTGCCGGCCCTGATCCTGCAGCCCCTGCTGGAGAACGCCATTTATCACGGCATCGAGCGACTGCCCGAGGGCGGTGTCATTCAACTGCGCGGCGAAATCAGGCCCGATGTGGTATTGATACACATTGATAATCCGGTTACAGCAGACAGCGGTGAACAGGCCGGCAACCGCATTGCGCAGGAAAACATCCGGGAGCGGCTTGCCGCGTTTTTCCAGACAGCCGATCCGCTCAGGATCAGCCGGGATGACAACCATTATTCCGTCACCGTTACGATACCCCGAAAGAATGAAGATACTCATCGTTGATGACGAAAGCCCGGCGCGGGAACGGCTCAAGGATCTGATTCTAGATATCGGCGGCGGGTATGAACTGCTGGAGGCCGGCAACGGCCTGGAAGCCCTGCGGCTGGCGGAAGAGGCACAGCCCGATATCGTCCTGCTGGACATTCGCATGCCGGTCATGGACGGCCTGGAGGCGGCGCATCACATGGCGCTGCTGTCGTCGCCGCCGGCGGTATTGTTCACCACGGCCTACGAGGAACACGCCCTGAGCGCCTTTGACGCCAACGCCGTGGATTATCTTTTGAAACCGATCCGGGCCGAACGCCTGAAAACCGCGCTGGAACGGGCCCGGGTTGTGCGACGCGCGGAACTGGACGACATCAAGACGGAAGGCACACTGGCCGCGACCCGGTCCCATATCAGCGCCGTTCATCAGGGCAAGCTGCGGCTCATCCCCGTGCGCGATATCCGTTATCTACACGCCGATCAGAAATACGTCACCGTCTACTGGCCCGACCAGGAAGCCCTGATCGACGAGTCCCTCAAGGCCATTGAAGATGAATTCGGCGATCTGTTCCTGCGCATCCACCGCAACGCCCTGGTCTCCGTCGCCCATATCGAGGCGCTGGAAAAGGACGAAGAAGGCAACTACGAGATCGTACTGCGCGATGCCCCGAGAAACCTGACCGTCAGCCGGCGGCATACACGGGCTGTCAGGGACAAGTTAAAGGAACTGACACGGCCCAAATCCTGATAGTAGGAGCGGCGCCTCGCCGCGAATCTTTCGGCCCGGGGCGGACCTCCTACACGC
>JBBDSH010000039.1:0-5305 GCA_040905045.1 Gammaproteobacteria bacterium
CAGGCTGCGCCTCCTGTAGTTGACTTGCCCTTTATTTTGGGTCAGTCTGGTTTTATGAGTGAGCATATTCTAATCGACTCCAGTATTTGCCATGGCAAACCCGTCATTCGTGGCACCCGCGTGCCGGTGTCGGTTGTCGTCGGGAGTCTGGCCGGCGGCATGACTTTTGAAGAAGTTCAACGCGAATACGATCTTACTCACCAGGATATCCGTGCGGCACTTAAGTTCGCGAGTGAATTGGTAGAGCAGGAATCGTTTCATTCCCTGACGGCTGCTTAAGTCCGGGTGCGATTTCTGGTTGACGCCAATCTGCCACGCTCAGTTGTTTCTCTATTCACCGACTTTGGCCATACAGCCGAGCATGTCAATGATGCCGGTTTGAAGGATGCGTGAGACGAACAGATTGCAGCCCATGCGCGTACGACTCGTACCGCAATCGTCACCCGCGATCTGGATTTTTCCGATATCCGCCAATACCCACCCGAGAATTATCAGGGCATTATTGTTATGCGAATTGCGGACGATGTTATAGCTGATGATATCGTGCGGATACTTGAGCGTTTCATAAGTCACACTGAGATCATTGAGCAATTACCGGGTCGCCTTGCCGTCGTCGAAGCGAATCATTTTCGTCTGCGCCCGCCTTTGAGAAATTAGCTTCATACCGTGGGCGGGTTAGCTTCGTCCAGCGTAATCGCCATGGCCGGCGGAAATACTGGAAATGCAGGATGTCTGCGTTCCAGTGAACCCGCCGGAATGGATGATGCTTTAATGGTGGGTTTCGCGCCTGAACGACGGCGCTCTACCCACCCTACGGCTCTACGGCTCCTGAGAATTGAAAGATTTCTCCCGCTGGTCGAAATGACGGCTTCGTTTGAAATGACATAACGGCGGGTTTCGCTGTGCTCTGCCCGCCCTACAGACTCCCCATCTTTCCCGATTTTCTGCATTCAAAGATATGTCTTTGACAACATATGTTGTTTAAGACATAATTCAATAATGCTATGGACGGTCGAGTTTACCGAGGAGTTTGAACGGGAATTTGATGAATTACCCACTCCTGTTCAGGATGAATTGTTGGCGCAGGCCAAAGTCATTGAGTATTTCGGGCCGGAGGCGAAACATCCAAGAGTGGATACATTGAAAGGTTCGAAATACTCAAATATGAAAGAGTTGCGTTTTGATGCGGAAGATGGAGCATGGCGGGTCGCTTTCGCATTCGATCCTGCAAGGCATGCCGTATTACTCGCCGCCGGAGACAAATCCGGAGGCAGTGAGAAACGTTTTTACAAGCAGCTGATAGAAGTCGCCGACAAACGATACAAGGCACACCTGGAGCGTCTTTCCGGGAAATTGAGGTGATGGTTATGGGACGGACATTGAATCAGAAAATCTCGCAGTTGCCCTGCAAACGGCAAAAAAGAGTAAAAAAGCGTGCGGCTGAGTTGATCAATGAAGAACTCTCCTTAAGGGATTTACGCAAGGCCCTGGATCTGACTCAGACGGATATCGCGGATCGCCTCGGGGTCGGACAAGATGCCGTATCCCGGTACGAGCAGCGTACCGATATGCTGCTCTCTACATTGCACGGTTACTTACAGGCGATGGGGGGTCGTTTAACGATTCTGGCCGAATTCCCAAACCGAAAGCCGGTCAGGATTTCCCATCTGAAGGATATTGAAACCACAGGGGGTGATAGCGGGGGAATGGATTAGTGTCGTGGGGCGGGTTAGCGTCGTCCAGCGTAACCCGCCGGAATGGATGATTCTTCAATGGTGGGTTTCGCGCCTGAACGGCGGCGCTCTACCCACCCTACGGCTCTGGCATAACAGTGACAGGAAGTCCGTAGGGTGGGTTGAACGTCGTTGGTGAAACCCACCGGTATTGGCTATGGCAATTGTTGATGCCAGTATTTAGAATTGCTCGATGAACAAGCGCAAGGGCATCATTCTCGCCGGCGGCAAGGGCACCCGCCTCTATCCCATTACCCACGCGGTCAGCAAGCAGCTGCTGCCCATCTATGACAAGCCCATGGTGTATTATCCCCTGTCCACGCTGATGCTGGCCGGGGTGCGGGAGGTTCTGATCGTTACCACGCCTCACGATCAACAGGCCTATCAATTCGCTTTGGGTGACGGCTCTCAATGGGGACTGCGTTTCGAGTACGCCGTACAGGCGGAACCCAGGGGGCTGGCGGATGCCTTTCTGGTGGGCGAGGATTTTCTCGGTGATGATCCCTGCGTCCTGATCCTGGGTGACAACATCTTTTACGGGCATGATCTCACCGAGCCGTTGCGCACCGCCGTGGAACGATCCGCCGGCGCCACGGTGTTTGCCTATGAGGTCTCCGATCCGCAGCGTTACGGCGTTATCGAATTCGATGACGATTTAAAAGCCGTTAGCATTGAGGAAAAGCCGCAGCACCCCCGCTCCCGCTACGCCGTCACGGGCCTGTATTTCTACGATAACGAGGTGGTGTCCATTGCCAAATCCATTCAACCCTCGGCCCGGGGCGAGCTGGAGATCACGGACGTGAACCGGCGTTACATGGAAGCAGGAACACTGAACGTGGAGCTGCTGGACCGGGGCACGGCCTGGCTGGATACCGGCACCCACGACAGCATGGTGGACGCTACCGATTATGTGCGCGTGCTGGAGAAACGCCAGGGGATCAAGATCGGCTGCCCGGAGGAGATCGCCTGGCGGCTGGGGTACATCGATGACGGGCAGTTGCTGGCACTGGCGGAAGGTTTGAATTCGTCGGATTACGGGGAGTATCTGCGGCGGCTGGTAAAGGGTGTGAGTTGAAAGCTGTAGGGCGGGTTAGCGTCGTCCAGCGTAACCCGCCGGAATGGATGATTCTTCAATGGTGGGTTTCGCGCCTGAACGGCGGCGCTCTACCCACCCTACGGCTACTGGCATAACAGAAAATCGGGGACAGATCACGGTTCAGGCCGCGCCTGGTTTACGTCTCCTCTTCGCGCAGGCGTTCCACAAATCTGTATAATTTCTGATCAAACTGGTTCAATTTCCTGATCTGGTTTATTTCATAATCGGAATAATAGTCCGATTTTCTTCTTCCTTCCGATACGTTCTTGCGCGGCACTTCCTTTTTGCTCCACCCGAATAAACGGCACAACTCATTGACACTGTCATCAAAGTTTTCGGTGGTGCCGATATGAGAAAAATGCTTTTTGATATTCTGCTTGGCCTTTTGCAGATGTTCGTCGGTGACCGGTCGTTTGTGCATGCCGGACAGTAACCTCGTCTGATGGTTGTCCAGTTGGGAGTCTCCGACTGTATCCAGATATTTCAGCAGGCTGATGTTTCTTCCCCGCCATTCCTCCCTCTCATTCATGATGTGATGGTAATAGGACAATATCCGTTCGACCGGATCCCGCACCATGGACACATAGGTCGGCTGCAACCCCTTGAACTGCACCGGATTGAATCCGATGTGCCCCATGAACACCTTGTAATTTTTCTTCTGCTCCTGTGTCAGCGCCTTGAAGTCTTCCTGGGTTGTGAAATGCGAATCCTTGCTGTAGATGAAGAAGAGTTCCTCGGGTTCATAGTTCTCCAGTACGAATTTTCTCAGGCTGGTACCGGCGGTTTTGGGGATATGAAGGATGACGATGGGTTGTGCTTGTTTATCCATTGATGGGTACGGCGTCTCTATTAACGGTGTGCGGGCGATCAGCGCCTTTCACGGATTGTCCAGGTATTGTTTATCAGGCGCTTTAATGTAATTTCAGACGGCATGGGGGTCAAGTCTTGTATTTTCCTGTAAAATTCGATTGTCATACATTACTCAGCCTGTTACCGCCCATGAAATTCATTCCTGCCGAGATACCCGACGTGATAATTATCGAACCCGATGTGTTCGGCGACGAACGCGGTTTCTTCATGGAAAACTGGCACAAGGCAAAGTTCCGGGAGAACGGCATCGATGCGGATTTCGTCCAGGACAATCACAGCCGCTCCGGCCGGCACGCCCTGCGCGGGCTGCATTATCAGATCAAACAGCCGCAGGGGAAACTGGTGCGCGTGGTTCTGGGCGAGGTCTTCGACGTAGCGGTGGATCTGCGGCGCGCCTCTCCGACCTTCGGGAAATGGACGGGGGAGTATCTTTCCGGGGAGAACAAAAAGATGCTCTGGGTGCCGCCCGGTTTCGCCCATGGTTTCCTGGTCACCAGTGAATCGGCGGATCTGCTTTACAAGTGCACGGATTTTTACGCGCCGGAACACGAACGTACCCTTCGCTGGGACGATCCGGAATTGGCTATCGAGTGGCCGTTGCCTGAGGACGTGCAGCCGATATTATCAAAGAAGGATGCGGGGGCGTTGATGTTCAAGGATGCGGAGGTGTATGAGTAATCAAGTTATAAGTGACAAGTTACAAGTCACAAGTTGCAGGATTTCACTTTTCCGCATGTAATCGGGGAAGCCGTCCCCGGCTTACTGCATGCCGGGGCAGGCATGCTGGTGGACCCAGCATCCAGTAGACCAATCATTCCCTGTTCTGCTGCATTTCAGTCACTGCAGGGTCGTTCCTGCTTATTTCCTTAGAAACATCAGGTAGTTACGAGTATTGCTCACAACAGAACTATAATCTATTATGACCTGAGTCACGAATATCCGGCTGTTCGATTCTGTCACGTTGTATTGGATACCAACAGAATCACTAACTGGAGAATCAGGCAATCAGACTTACAAAAGGACTTATCAGTCAGTCACGGATTATTGCCAAAGGTAGTCGAATCCGGGATGTAGAAAGACTTCTTGACCAATACGGAGGACAGAGATCGAAATGGATCAAGAAGAGCAGCCCTGTGTTTGAGTACCAGGGAATATTATATGAATATCACCTGGTATGAGCATCACGGTATAGGTCGGATCGAAACCAGGCTCAAGGTAGTTGCCGAAAAATGATTGTTACACTCAATACAAAAAACTCTGATTACCCGGAACTCTCCGAAGGTCAGCCTTATTTTGTCATAGGGATAGAGGCGGACGATTACAGGATATTGAACGATGCAGGCAAACCGTATCTGTATCCAGCTGATCTCTTTGATATTGTGGACTCAACCGAACCGGAAGACTGGATAACGGAATATGGAGATGATGGTGAACGATATTCCTATCCTCAACCTCTGAATAGTATCGGTTTTTTTGAGGATTTTTTTGACCAAAAGCCCGAGCAAATATCTATATTCTGGCATGTTGTCAATCAGCGACTTACGGATGCTGCTTGACATCAACTGAGTAAAGGGGGCGGAGTGATTAAAAATAAACCACTCCGGCC
>JBBDSH010000039.1:5405-8368 GCA_040905045.1 Gammaproteobacteria bacterium
CGTTCTACCCACCCTACCTCGGGTTTTATCCTCGAAGTAGCCGTAGGGTGGGTAGAGCGTCGTCCGCGAAACCCACCATGAACAGCTACTCACCCTACGTCTCCGCCTGTCTCAATGGTAAGATGTTATTCTCATCCTTCATCATTTCTTCTGTTCCATGAAAATACTGATCACGGGAAAGAACGGCCAGGTGGGCCGGGATCTGACGAAGACGGCGCCGCAGGATGTGGAGGTCATCGCCTGCGATCGAATCGAGTTGGATATTACCGATGCCGGTCGGGTCGCCGACATCGTGGCGGAGCACAGGCCGGATGTCATTATCAATACCGCCGCCTACACCGCCGTGGACAAGGCGGAATCAGAACCGGAGGCGGCCCGGGCCGTGAACGCGGACGGCGCCGCCAATCTGGCTGAAGCGGCCAAAGCCGCCGGCAGCACTCTCATTCATCTTTCCACCGATTTCGTTTTCGACGGCAGCAAATCCTCGCCCTGGCAGCCCGACGATGCGGTCAATCCCCTGGGGGAATACGGCCGCGGCAAGGCGGAAGGGGAAAAGCGCGTGCGTGAGATTGCCGGCGAACAGGCCATCATCGTCAGAACCTCGTGGGTGTATTCCGTCGGCGGGCGTAATTTCGTCAAGACCATGCTGGAATTGATGGGCAAGCAGGACATCCTGCGCGTCGTCTCGGATCAAGTGGGTTCCCCGACATGGTCGAAGAACCTGGCGATCATGCTCTGGGTATTCGTGAAAAACAAAGTCCCGGCCGGGATCTACCACTGGTCGGACCTGGGTGTGGCCAGCTGGTACGATTTCGCCGTGGCCATCCACGAAGAGGCGCGGCAGCTGGGCCTGCTGCATGATGAAGTATCGATCCTGCCGATAACGACCGCGGACTACCCTACCCCCGCCCGGCGGCCGCCTTACAGCGTTCTGGATACCACGGCCAACCGCAAGGTCTGGGGCGTGAAGGCGGAGCACTGGCGCCATGCCCTGCGGCGCATGCTGGCGGAGTTGCAGGAGGCGACGAAATTCCCGGGTGAATAGTATTGCCCACCAGTTGCCCTTGCTCTGGTCATCACATAATCAATGTGCTACATTGTGCTACAATGAAACCCATATCGGAGTTCTCCTATGGCACGTACCAGTTCCGTTACCCTGGGTCCCCTGCAGGAATTCGTCGACAGTTTGGTCCGTTCCGGTCGCTATGCCTCCAGCAGTGAAGTTATTCGAGACTCACTGAGGTTATTGCAGGAAAAAGAAGCCGAGTCAAAACTGGAAATATTACGTAAGGCGATTGAAGAAGGCGAAAACAGTCAATTGCTGGAAGAATGGGATGCGAATATCTTTTTAACCAGGATGAAGCAGGGAAGCTCAAGCACCGGGAAAGTACAAGATTCTTGATAAGGCCGATGCCGATTTGGCTGATGTCTATCAATGAGGAAATGAGAACGCTACCCTTTTCCCATGCGAAAAAGCGGTGTCATCTCGACGGCAGGAGAGATCTTTTACTCGGAGTAAAGATTCCTCGTTCCACTCGGAATGACATCTTCGTTTGTCATTTCGTCAGGAGTTAGCGTTGTTCAGCGTAACCACCATGGACGGCGGACATACTGGAAATGCAGGATGTCTGCGTTCCAGTGAACCCGCCGGGCAGGTTTTCGGCCGCACTATCTTCGGCGGGTTTCGCTCCGCTGCGCTCTACCCGCCCTACGGATTCTTCTATAGAACAAGTACAATAACCTCATGCGAAAATTATTGATCACCGGCGGCGCCGGGTTTATCGGCGCCAATTTTGTGCATCACTGGATGGGTCGTTATCCGGAGGATGAGATTACCGTGCTTGACGCCCTCACCTACGCCGGCGTCCGGCACAGCATCAGCGATTACGAAAGCCGGGACAATTTCCGGTTTGTTCACGGCGATATCGCGGACGAGGCGCTGGTTGCCGATCTGTTCCAGCGGCACGGATTTGATACGGTGGTGCATTTCGCGGCGGAGTCCCATGTGGACCGTTCCATACACGGTCCCGGTGCGTTTGTGCATACGAATGTCACGGGGACGCATTGCCTGCTGAACGCGGCGCGGGAGTCGTGGTCGCGGCAGCCGGATTCGTTTGCGGGGAAACGCTTTCATCATGTGTCCACCGACGAGGTGTACGGTTCCCTGGGCGAGAACGATCCGGCCTTTACCGAAACGACGTCCTACGATCCGCGCTCACCCTACTCCGCCAGCAAGGCCGCCTCCGATCACCTGGTGCGTGCCTACCATCATACCTACGGCCTGAATGTCACCATCAGTAACTGTTCCAATAATTACGGCCCCTATCATTTTCCGGAAAAACTGATCCCGCTGACCATCCTCAATATCCTCCATGGCAAGTCCGTGCCCATCTACGGCGACGGAAAGAATGTGCGCGACTGGCTGTATGTCACCGACCATTGCCGGGGCATCGAACTGATCCTGGACAACGGCGAAGCCGGACAGACCTACAACATCGGCGGCGAATGTGAGCGCGGTAATCTCGATACGGTCAATGCCTTGTGCGGGATCGTCGACCGCTTGTTCCGGGAAGATGCCGTCCTGGCGGAACGGTTTGCCGATGCGCCGCCGGCCGGGGGCGGCGAAGCCGCGGATCTGGTGACATTTGTGAAGGACCGGCCCGGTCATGATCGCCGCTACGCCATGAATATCGATCGGATCCGCAACGAGTTGGGGTTCCAGCCGCGGGAGTCCTTCGACAGCGGCCTGGAGAAGACCGTGCGCTGGTATCTGGAGAACGAGGACTGGTGGCGGCCGCTGCTGGACGGCACCTACGAGGCGTGGATCAAAACGCAATACAAAAGCGGTTAAATAAAACCCGTAGGGTGGGTTGAACACCGTTCAGTGAAACCCACCATTCGCATCGTCGGGTTTCGCGCTGTCGCGCTCTTCCCACCCTACAACCAGGGTTCGGGCAACCGTA
>JBBDSH010000040.1:0-43822 GCA_040905045.1 Gammaproteobacteria bacterium
GCCGTAGGATTTGCCCGTCAGACGCGGATCGCAGATCATCAAAACGCCGTAGTCGGCGGCATCGCGAATCAGGCGTCCGACGCCCTGTTTCAGGGTGATCACCGCTTCGGGCAGCTGATGATCCATGAACGGATTCCGCCCCTGTTCCTCCATTTTTTTCATGCGCGCCTGCAGTACCGGATCGTCGGGCGTGGCGAACGGCAGCTTGTCGATAATCACGCAGGACAGCGCCTGGCCCTTGACGTCCACGCCTTCCCAGAAGCTCTGGGTTCCCAGCAGTACGGCATGGGGCGTAGTCCGGAATGTCTCCAGCAACTCCGTGCGCGGGGCCTCGCCCTGGATGAAAACCGGAAAATCGATAACGGAACGTATCCGCTCCGCGGCGATACGCAAAGCGCGATGGCTGGTAAACAGTAAAAACGCCCGGCCCCGGGTCAGTTCCAGCACCGGCCGTGCCGCTTCAATGACCCGTTCGGTATAGTCCGGCGCGCGTGGTTCGGGCAGCCCCGGTGGCAGATACAGCAGGGCCTGACGACGGAAGTCGAAGGGACTGGCCCAGGCCCGGCCGGCGATCTCATGCAGGCCGAGCAAGTCCCTGAAGTGATCGAAACCATCGTTGACGGCCAGGGTGGCCGAGGTGAAGATGCAGCGGCAATCGTATTCCGACAGCCGCGACTGGAATGTCGTGGCAACATCCAGCGGCGTCCGGTGCAGGAGAAAACCGTTGCCGCGGGTTTCCAGCCACTGCACATCCTCGCCGGCGCCCGTTTCCATAAAGGAATCCAGCATGTTCATCATTGTATTCAGGCGTTTCAGACACTGATCCAGCTGTTTGCCGCGTCCGGCAAACTGCTCCAGGATATGTTGGATGTCATGACAGCGTGACATGAGTTTTTCCAGCATCTCATTGACACCTTCTTCGTGACGTACTTGATGCCAGGCCGTCCGGATATCCTCGCGACCGAACGCCAGACGCAGTTGCCGGACAGCATTTTGCAGATTGTCCATGAGCTGCAAAAATTCGGGCAGATCCGCGGCTTCGGCCAAATAGGCGCTGCGGCAATCCCGCGTCAATTCGTGGAACTGGTGGGAACTGAGCGTGGTGCTGAAAAACTGTGAAGCCAGGTCCGGCAGCTGATGCGCCTCATCGAAAATCACTACATCCGCCACAGGCAGCAATTCTCCGTAGCCCTGCTCGCGCAGGGCCATGTCCGCCAGCAGCAGATGATGATTGACGATGGTAATATCCGCATCCATGGCCCGCTGTCGTGCGCGGAAGACGAAGCATTCATCGTAGTAATCGCATTCCTGGCCCAGGCAGTTATCGGTGGTTGAGGTAACGACGGATCGGATGGCCGCGTCCTCCGGCAGATCCGACAATTCCGCCAGATCGCCGCTGCCGGTCTGCTGCGCCCACTGACGCACACGCCCGCTCTGTGCCAGCGTGTTCCGATCGACCCGTATGGCATCGGTTTCCACCAGCCGCAGGCGATGCAGGCAAAGGTAATTGGCCCGACCTTTGAGTTGCGTGACGTTGACGGGCAGTCCCAGCGCCTGTTGAACGATTTTGAGATCACGATGAAAAAGCTGATCCTGAAGGTGTCGCGTACCCGTTGAAATAATCACTTTTCGCCCGGATTGCATGGCCGGAACGAGATAGGCAAAGGTCTTTCCAGTACCGGTTCCCGCCTCACAGATGAACGATTCGTCTTCACGGATGGCCCCGGCGATGGTTTCGGCCATTTCCATCTGCTGGGGACGCTCGGTATAACCGGGCAGGATTCGCGCCAGCGGTCCGTCCGCGGCCAGTATCTCCATGGGGCTGTGCATCAGGTCAGCGGAAAGGTCAGGACGTCTTCCAGGGCGTCGACGCCGGTCAGCACCATCAGCAGGCGATCGATGCCCAGGGCCACCCCGGCGCAGTCCGGCATCCCCGCACGCAGGGCGGCGATCAGATCCGGATCCCAGGGAATCGCCGGTAATCCCAGGTCCATGCGCCGCCGGTTATCTTGCTCAAACCTCGATTCCTGTTCAGAATAATTTGTTAACTCATTGTAACCATTAGCGATTTCAATACCGTTAATAAAGAGCTCGAAGCGCTCGGCCAGTTCCGTGCCGTTCTCCCTTCTGATCCGGGCCAGGGCCGCCTGGCAGGCGGGGAAATCATGCACGAAACAGGGGCCGGCGCGGCCCAGTCGCGGCGCCACCTGACTGCTGAACAGGAAATCCAGCAGCAGACTGCGATCCGCATTGGCCGCCGACAGGCCCACTTCCTGCGCCTTGCGCAGCAGGACATCATTGCCGGCCGCGTGGGCGTCCAGGCCGGTGTACTGATGAAATACTTCATTGTAGGTAACCCGTTCCGCTGCCGATGATCCCAGGACCACCAGCAGTTCATCGATTTCATCCATCAGGTCATGTTGATTGAAACCGACGCGATACCATTCCAGCATGGTGAATTCAGGCTGATGATAACGTCCCGTTTCCGCGTCCCGGAACACCTTGCATATCTGGTAGATGGAACCGGATCCGGAAGCCAGCATACGTTTCATGCCGAACTCCGGCGAGGTGTGGAGATACAGGGCCGTACCGTTATCGCTTGTCGTGGCATTGAGCCTGGTCACCAGGCTCTGCAGGTGAGGTTCCGGATTGCCGCCGGTATTCAGTATCGGGGTATCCACTTCCAGTATCTCCCTGTCCCGCATAAATGTTCGTATCCCTTCCAGCAGTCGTGCCCGTTTTTTCACTATCTCGGCGGCGGCGCGCGGCCGCCAGTCACGGGATGATGTCATTGTTGCCGCGACGGACGTCAGTCCCTGACCCGGCTCACATATTCGGAATTCCGGGTATCGATTTTGATGACCTCGCCCTGTTCCACGAACAAGGGTACCTTGACGACGGCGCCCGTTTCCAGAGTCGCCGGTTTGGTACCGCCCGAGGCGGTGTCGCCGCGCACGCCCGGATCCGTTTCCGTAATAGTCAGGCTAACAAAGTTGGGGGGCGAGACGCTCAGGGGCACGCCGTCCCAGAGCGTGATTTCGCAGATCTCCTCGCCTTTCAGCCATTGCGCGGCGTCCCGCATGGCATTGGCGTCGGCCTCGACCTGCTCGTAGGTGTCGGGATTCATGAAATGCCACATGTCGCCATCGGTATAGAGATATTGCATGGTGACATCAACCACATCGGCACCCTCGACGCTTTCTCCGGATTTGTAGGTTTTTTCCAGGACACGGCCGGTTTTCAGGTTGCGCAGTTTGACCCGGTTGAATGCCTGCCCCTTGCCGGGTTTAACGAATTCGTTCTCGAGGATCGTACAGGGCTCGCCGTCGATCATGAGTTTCAATCCGGATTTGAATTCGTTGGTGTTATAACTCGCCATGCCTAAGACCTCGAAGCTAAGGATAGATGCGTGGTGCCCGGTGCCGGTTTTCATACTGCCGCCGGCCTGAAAGCTGCGTGCAAACCCGGGCATGCGTGCGAAAGGCGCGTATGATACCTTGAAACCCATGGCGATTTCGAGTTGGCAATCCGAATTAAAACAGGTGATCCGCGAAACGCGAACCCTCATGGAGTACGTGGGCCTGGATGATAACGATGAGGCGATATCGTCAGCAGCAACGGAATCATTCCCTGTTCGGGTTCCACACGCCTTCCTGAATCGCATTCGACATGAAGACCGGGACGATCCCCTGTTGCGGCAGGTTCTGCCCGCCTCAGCCGAAGATGAGGAAACGGCCGGATTCAACGAAGACCCGTTGGGGGAATCCCGGCATCAGCCGGTACCGGGACTGCTGGCCAAGTATCCCGGCCGAGTCCTGCTGGTGGCCACTGGAGTCTGCGCCATTCACTGCCGTTACTGTTTCCGGCGCTATTTTCCCTACCAGGAGAGCAACGCGGCCAGGGAAAACTGGCAACCGGCCCTGACCGCCATCCGTGAGGACGCCGACATCCATGAAGTCATCCTCAGCGGCGGCGACCCGCTTTCCCTCGCCGATGAAAAGCTGTTCGGCCTGCTTCAATCACTGGCGGCAATCCCGCATATCAGGCGTATCCGTATCCACAGTCGCATGCCGGTGGTGGTGCCGAACAGGATTACACGGACACTGGTCGCTACCCTGAGTAGCATCCGTCCGCGGGTCATCATGGTCATTCACGCCAATCATGCCAACGAGATCGACGCGGAGGTGGCCGCGGCCATGACACGGTTGCATGCTGCGGGACTGCCGCTGCTGAACCAGTCGGTCCTGCTGCGCGGGGTCAATGACGATCCCGCCGCGCTGGCGCAACTGAGCGAACGTCTGTTCGACTGTCATGTACTGCCCTATTACCTGCACATGCTCGACCCCGTGGCCGGCGCCGCCCATTTTCTCGTCGATGACGAACGCGCACGGGCCATCATGGTGGATCTCAGATCACGACTGCCCGGTTACCTGGTACCGAAGCTGGTGCGGGAAGAGGAAGGCGAACTCTCCAAGACACCCCTGGGTGAGTGAGGAGTGAGGAGTGAGGAGTGAGGGGTGCCAATAAGGGAAACTTCTTGCCTATGCTATCAAGTTTTTACTCCTTACTCCTTACTCCTCACCTCCAAACGCCTGTTAAACAGCATGTTTATCCCGTCCGTGTCCGAGTCTACGAAGTCAAGCCATGGCTTCCAGGGCCGCGATGCGCTCGTCCAGGGGCGGATGGCTCATGAAGAGCTTTGCCACGCCCTGTTTGAATCCGCCCGAGATACCGAATGCCTCCAGTTGTTCCGGCAGGTGCGGCTGCTCGACGCTGCGCTTGAGCTGTTGCAGGGCCGAAATCATCTTCCGGCGGCCGGCCAGTTGCGCCCCGCCCGCATCGGCGCGGAATTCCCGGTAACGGCTGAACCACATGACGATGGTGCTGGCCAGGATGCCGAGGATGATCTGGGCCAGGATAGCGGTAATCCAGTAGGCCGGGCCGTGGCCGCGTTCCACCTTGAAGACAACCCGGTCGACGATGTGTCCGATGACGCGGGAAAGGAAAAAGACAAACGTGTTGACCACGCCCTGAACCAGGGCCAGGGTCACCATATCGCCGTTGGCCACATGGGATACCTCATGGGCCAGCACCGCCTCGGCCTGATCCCGGTTCATCTGTTCCAGCAGGCCGCTGCTTACCGCCACCAGGGCACTGTTGCGATTAATGCCGGTGGCGAAGGCATTCATATCCGGTGATGGATAAATGGCCACATCGGGCATGCCGATACCGGCCTGCCGGGCCTGTCGGGTGACGGTTTCCAGCAGCCAGCTTTCAACCTCACTGGACGGTCTTTCAATAACACGTGCACCGGTCATGCGCAGGGCCATCCATTTGGAAATGGCCAGCGAGATAAACGAACCGGTCATGCCCACCACGGCCGAGATAATCAACAGGGCATTGAGATCCAGACCGACGCCCTGTTCATCCAGCACGCCGCGCAGGCCGAAAATCTCCATGACAATACCCAGAACCACCACAATGGCCAGGTTGGTGGCCAGAAACAGCATGATTCGGAACATGGCTGTTGATCTCCTTTACTTATCCGGAATATCTAGATAGGGCCGATATGGGAAAGTTCAATGGGTTCGTGGCTGGTGGCTGGTGGCTGGTGGCTGGTGGCTGGTGGCTGGTCAAGAAGTCTGCCACTTCTTATCGATTATCAACACCTATTTTCAACCAAATTTCACTCCACAAACCACGAGCCACGAGCCACGAGCCACCAGCCACGAGCCACGAGCCACGAGCAATTGTCACTCCTCGTCACCCTGGACCGGAAGACGCATAATAGCCGAAACCTGTCTGAATCCCCTTGGCAACAGATTGCCGCGCCGGCCGCGCTCGCCGTAATACTCGTCAATATCGGCCGGTTTCAGTGTCAGGTGGCGTTTGCCGGACAGTAATGTCAGGGAATCACCCTCAACGAATGTCGTAATGGCGACGACGTATTCCTCGCGGTTTTTCAACTTTGCCGGCGGGATCTGCATGATCTTCAGTCCCTTGCCCCGCGGCAGGACGGGAAACTCGCCGATATCCGTCACCAGCAGGCGGCCGCTGGAACTGACTGCCGCAATGTAACCCTCCCCGGCATCGACAATCCGCGCCGGCGGCAATACCCGGGCGCCTTTGGGAACGTTGAGAATGGACTTGCCGTTTTTGTTTCTCACATACAGGTCTTCAAGTCTGGCCATGAAACCGTAGCCGGCGTCGCTGGCGAGCAGATACAACATGCCCGCCTCGCCGGTCATGACGCCTTCGAAGGTGGCACCGTCCGGCGGCGTCACCCGGCTGGAAATGGGTTCGCCCAGTCCCCGTGCCGAGGGCAGGCTGTGCGCCGGCAGTGAGTAACAGCGTCCGGTGGAATCCAGGAAGACCGCCGGCTGGTTGCTGCGACCACGGGCCGCCTGCTTGAAACCGTCACCGGCCCGGTAATTGAGCGATTCCGGCTCGATATCATGTCCCTTGGCGGCACGGACCCAGCCTTTCTCGGACAAGACCACCGTCACCGGTTCGGTCGGTATCAAGGCCGTTTCGTCCATGGCGCGGGCCTCCTGCCGTTCCTGCAGGGACGAACGGCGTTCATCACCGTATTTCTCCGCGTCTTCCTGTATTTCTTTCTTTATCAGGGTTTTGAGCCTTTGCTTTGAGCCCAGTGTCTGTTGCAGGGATTGCCGCTCTTCCTTCAGTTCATCCAGGTCACCCTTGATCTTGATTTCTTCCAGTTTCGCCAGTTTGCGCAATTTCAGTTCCAGAATGGCCTCGGCCTGAATATCGCTGAGCTTGAAACGCTTTTTCAGTTCGATCTTGGGTTTTTCTTCTTCCCGGATAATGGCAATCACCTCGTCGATATTAAGATAGGCAATCATTAACCCTTCGAGGATGTGAATATGGTCCTCGACCTTCTGCAGCCTGTGCTGCAATCGCCGCGTCACAGTCTCTTTGCGGTACTCCAGCCATTCACCGAGTATGGTCTTGAGATCCTTGACCTGTGGATGGCCGCTTATACCGATCATGTTCATGTTGATGCGATAGCCCTTTTCCAGATCGGTGGTTGCGAACAGGTGCGACATCAGGGCCTCGGCGTCAATGCGGCCGGAACGCGGCACCAGCACCAGTCTTACCGGGTTCTCATGGTCCGATTCATCGCGCAGATCCTCCAGCATGGGCAGCTTTTTCGCCTTCATCTGCGCGGCTATCTGTTCCAGGATACGGCTGCCGGAACTCTGATACGGCAGGTTTGTAATGATGATATTGGATTCTTCCTTTTCCCATGTGGCGCGCGCCTTGACGCTGCCGTGCCCGGTTTCGTACATGGCCAGGATTTCCTCACGGGGCGTGATAATTTCGGCCGCCACCGGAAAATCCGGCCCGTGGATATGCTCGAACAGATCTTTAACGGTGGACTTCGGCGCATCCAGCAGCCGGATACAGGCGGCCGCGACTTCGCGCAGATTGTGCGGCGGGATATCCGTGGCCATACCCACGGCAATACCGGTAGTACCGTTCAGAAGCACATTGGGCAGCCGTGCCGGCAGAAGTTTCGGTTCATTCATGGTGCCGTCGAAGTTGGGCACCCAGTCCACCGTCCCCTGACCCAATTCGCTCAGCAGGACTTCCGCGTAGGGGTGCAGCTTGGCCTCGGTATAACGCATGGCGGCGAAGGACTTGGGATCGTCCATGGAGCCGAAGTTGCCCTGTCCGTCCACCAGGGGATAACGGTAAGTAAACCCCTGTGCCATCAAAACCATGGCCTCATAACAGGCCGAGTCCCCGTGCGGATGGTATTTACCGATGACATCGCCGATGGTACGGGCGGATTTTTTGTATTTTGCCCCCGCTTTCAGGCCCAGTTCCGACATGGCATAGATGATACGCCGCTGAACCGGCTTGAGACCGTCACCGATATGCGGCAGGGCCCGATCCAGAATGACGTACATGGAGTAATCCAGATAGGCCTTTTCGGTGAATTCATGCAGCGGGCGGGTTTCGTTCTGTTCAAAATCCAGTGTCAGGTTTTCAGCCATGGCTTGAGTCCGTATACAATGTATTTCACATAATGGTTTCGGCGTGGATTGTCGCTCAACGACCGGCAAATAAAAAGGGAAACGGGTCCCGCAGGTATACTCAGAGCTTCCGTCCTGTCACATCTTTACCAGAAACAGTCTGACCCGCCTATTGCACAAGGGCGCGTGAAGCGGCCGTGCGAGTATCAGCGTTCCCTCGTGCAATAGGCGGGCTAACCGGTATTTGTTTTTAACCCAGGAGAATGAAATGGAAGCAATAATCGAGGTTCTTCCCGTCACCGCAGGCAGGGTGTTCCGGGTCTGGTGGGCCTACTTCTGGCGATCTCTCGTAACCCTGTTGGCCATGTTTATCGTCATCATCCTTGCAAGCATCGTTTTCGGCCTGCTGTTTTCCCTGGCTGTTCCTGTGCTGGGCCTGGAAATGGAAGCGGCGCAGGGCCTGTCACGAGTCATCGGAATGATCTTCGGGTTTGCCGCCGGACTGCTGTCCTCCATCATTCCCGTCCGGCTGATACTGGGCAAGGACTTCGGCGAGTTCCGGCTGGCGTTGATTGCATATCAGCCTGTTGTCAAAAACGACAATCAGTATAATCAGGAAATATAATTCCCTGCTACCCTCCTTAATCCAGCGGGAATATAAATCATGAAACTGAGACGAACTGCCGACAGAGATGACATTTCCCACCTCTGTGGTTCTCTGTGCTCCTCTGTGGCGAATGAATGTTGAACTGATCCCGGCACACATTTGGTGCAATATGCGGGCTAGCGCCATTCGCGCCGTCGTTCTATCATGGTTCCCGCATGTATTATAGCTGACTGGTTCTATGATTGATGCCGTGCTCGTGGATCTGGACGGTGTACTTTATCGGGGGGATGATCGGATTCCCGGCGCCGATGACGTCGTTGCCTGGCTGCAATCCGAGAGTATTCCGCATCTTTTCCTGACCAATACCACCTCACGTCCGCGTCAAAAAATCAGGGAAAAGCTTACCTCACTCGGCATCGAGACCGGGGAGGAAGCCATCCTGACACCGGTGATCGCAACCGCCGGCTGGTTACAGAATAACGTTAACGGCCCGGTTGCCCTGTTCATGCCCGATGCGACCCGATCGGACCTGGGCGATATAAAGAACCTGCCCGCTGACAGGGAATACGGCGCCGCAGCAGTGGTGCTCGGCGATCTTGGAGAAGGGTGGGATTTTGCCACTTTAAACCGGGCCTTCCGGCTGCTGATGGACGAACCGGCTCCGGTACTGATTGCTCTCGGCATGACCCGCTACTGGCGCGCACCGGACGGACTGCGCCTGGATGTGGCCCCCTTCGTCAAGGCCCTGGAACACGCCGCCGGATGTGAAGCCATTGTCCTGGGCAAACCCTCCGGTGATTTCTTTCAGACGGCACTGGACAGACTCGGAGCCGAGGCAGAGACCACCCTCATGATCGGCGATGATATAGTCGGCGACATTCAGGGAGCACAACGAGCCGGGATCCGCGCAGCCCTGGTCCGGACCGGCAAGTTCCGCCCCGCCGACCTGAAAGGCGGCATTGAACCCGATGTTGTACTGGACTCTATTGCCGATCTGCCCAATTGGTGGAATTCACGAAGTGAGGAGTAAGGCGTGAGGAGTGGCATAATCCTGCATTGGAGAGTCGTTTGGTATCCGGTCACGCCTAATAGACAACGCGCTGCCGGCATGAAGTAAATTCTGCACGCCACCGCCTCACACCTCACTCGTTATTCACTTTCGCTTCATGCTCCTGTCACGAAGAGTTTATACTTCAATGGGATGATGGCAAAGGAATGGACTTGTAGCTAGTGGCTAGTAGCTTGTAGCTGCCGTTACAATGTGGCCATATTTCCCTTGGATTCCAGCCATGCCCTGCGGTCCTGGGCTCGTTTCTTGCCCAGCAGCATATCCAGCATTTGATCGGCATTATCCTTTTCCGCTACCGTCAGTTTAACCAGTCTTCGGGTTTCCGGTGCCATTGTTGTCTCGCGCAGTTGCACCGGATTCATCTCTCCCAGTCCCTTGAAACGCTGGACGTTGACCGTGCCGCGCATTTTCTCGGCGGCAATCCGATCGAGAATACCTTCCCGCTCGGAATCGTCCAGGGCATAAAACACTTCCTTTCCCACATCAATGCGATACAGCGGCGGCATGGCGATATAAACATGCCCCCTGTCCACCAGGGGCCGGAAATGTTTGAGAAAAAGGGCGCACAGGAGGGTGGCGATGTGCAGGCCATCGGAATCGGCGTCGGCGAGTACGCAGACCTTACCGTAGCGCAATCCTTCAAGATTGTCGGAACCGGGTTCCACGCCGATAGCAACGGCAATATCCGCCACTTCTTTCGAGGACAACAGTTCGGCGGGTTCCACTTCCCAGGTATTCAGTATCTTGCCGCGCAGCGGCATGACCGCCTGATATTCCCGGGCGCGGGCCTGCTTCGCCGAACCGCCCGCGGAATCGCCTTCAACCAGGAATAATTCACAGACGGCCGGATCCTGCAATGTGCAATCGGCCAGCTTGCCCGGAAGCGGCGGGCCGCCGGTGACCTTTTTACGGATAATCGTTTTGCCGGCCTTGACGCGTTTCTGGGCGTGTTCGATAACCAGTTCCGCAATACGTTCGCCCATTTCCACATGCTGGTGCAGCCACTGGCTGAAGGTATCTTGCACCACTCCGGCGACAAACGGCGTGCATTCGCGCGAACTGAGCCGCTCCTTGGTCTGTCCGGCGAACTGTGGATCATCCATTTTTACAGACAACAGGTAGGCGCAGCGTTCCCAGATGTCATCCGCCGTCAGGCGAAGATTTTTCGGCAGCAGATTGCGCGACTCGCAAAACTCGCGCATGGCCTCCAGCAACCCCTGGCGCAGGCCGTTGACGTGTGTACCGCCCAGAGGCGTGGGGACCAGGTTAACGTAGCTCTCGGTAATCAGTTCGCCGCCCTCCGGCAGCCAGTGTACGGCCCAGTCCACGGCCTCGTGATTGCCGGCCATGGACCCCATGAACGGTTCCGGCGGCAGCAGTTCCACACCCTGCAGGGATTCGGACAGATAAGTACTGATGCCTTCTTCGTAATACCAGTCGGTTTTCTCGCCGCTGGTCTCATCGTTCAACGTCACCTGCAGACCGGGACAGAGAACGGCCTTGGCCCTCAGCAGATGCTTGAGTCTGCCGACGGCGATTTTAGTAGTATCGAAATACTTGGAGTCCGGCCAGAAGCGGATGGTCGTGCCGGTGTTGCGCTTGCCTACATCGCCGACTTCTTCCAGCGGCGTCTTGCGTTCACCGCCGGCAAAGGAAATATTGTATTCCTTGCCGTCGCGCCTGACCCAGACTTCCAGGTGACTGGACAAGGCATTGACGACGGACACACCGACACCGTGCAGACCGCCGGAAAACTTGTAATTCTTGGCCGAGAACTTGCCGCCGGCATGCAGGCGGGTCAGGATCACCTCAACACCGCTGATCTTCTCGCCCGGATGCTTGTCCACCGGCATGCCGCGGCCATCGTCACTGACTGAAACGGAACCGTCCTTGTGCAGGATAATATCGATGCGCTTGGCGTAACCGGAAATGGCCTCGTCGACGCTGTTATCCACGACTTCCTGAACCAGATGGTTGGGACGGCTGGTGTCCGTGTACATGGCCGGTCGTTTGCGTACCGGCTCCAGTCCGGTGAGAACTTCAATATCGGCGGCGTCGTAGCTCTTGCTGCTCAAAAACCGGATCTCCTGTGGAAGGACAACTGAAACGGGGGAAGGATACTAGGAAAGCTCCGGGGACGTCTACGTCGCAGTGAGGAGTAAGGGGTGAGGAGTAGGTCATTTCACCTCACCCCTTACTCCTCACATATTAATCCAAATCTTCCACCAGGGAATTGCGGATTTCGGCGGGGACGGGGGAAACGGTATAGTTGTATAGTTCATGACTGATACCGGCAGAGATGTCGGCATTCTCCTCTTTCAATGCCTTGACATCTTCTGGAGTCAACTCGAAACGCATGAAATGGACGGAAGAAGTCTTATCTTCGGTGGAGCGTTCCAAATCCTCATTATAAATCGGCGTGATTAATTTATTACCATCGACCTTCATCCAGACACAGCTCTCGATGCCGACCAGCTTGGACAGTTGCCGGCGGCGTTCATCCGCATCCTCGAACTCGAGCATGAATGTGGCCTTCCAGTTACTGCCGTCCGGGACAAGTGGATTATAGGCCTGTAATTCGTCCTCAATCCCTTCCGCCTCGAATACCTTCTCAATGCGCAGCATTTCCTGAATCTGATACTGGATGGTCAACCTGTCCTCGAAATACAGCGTGGCATTGGGCCCGATGGCCAGGCGCCGGTTCTTTTTATGTTCCATAACCCTGGTACGGAATTCCTTGCGCTTCTCGGCATAGGCTTCCAGGGTATAAAGATCGTCTCTGCTTAATTTTTCCATTGTGGGTTTCACACCTCCTGTTTAAAGACCGTAAGCTCGACGCAAAAGTGAAAAAGGAGACTCTGCATGGGATTCGTCTTTCATGCCAAGCTGGATCTGATCACCGGCCATGGGACAGTCGCTGATATAGTGATCGACTTCCGCCCCCTTGATCTTGTTGACTACCGGCCGGCATATCTTGACCGAGATATCATGGAACTCGCTCTTGACGGCGTAGGTACCATCATGGCCGGAACAACGCTCAATGACTTCGATACTGGTATCCGGCACCAGTTGCAGCATATCCCGGGTCTTCAACCCGATATTCTGTACTCTCTGGTGACAAGGCACATGATAGGCAATTTTGCCCAGGGATTGCCTGAAATCCGTCTTCAGCTTGTTCTCTTTGTGCCGCAGCATGAGGTATTCAAACGGATCGTAGAAGGCATCCTTCACCTTTTGCACCTGTTCATCATCCGGAAACAGCAACGGCAGTTCCTGCTTGAACATGAGCACACAGGACGGTACCGGTGCAATCAGGTCCCAGCCTTCGTCCACCAGGCCGGCAAGGTGTGGAATATTGAACTGCATGGCCTTTTCCACGGAATCCAGATCACCGAGTTCCATCTTGGGCATGCCGCAACATACTTCCTTGTCCGCAAGGCGGATGGGAATACCGTTATGTTCGTAGATAGCAACCAGATCCTCACCGATGTCCGGGGTGTTGCGGTTGCAGTAACAGGTGGCGAACAAGGCCACCCTGCCCCGCGTCGGGCCTGCGGGTTCGGCCTGTAACTGCGGTTCTTCGTGCTTCGCCATGCGTTTCCTGAGGGTGTTGCTGTGATACTCCGGCACGATGGCATCGGGATGCACGCCGAGGGCCTTGTCCATGGCTTTCCTCGCCAGTTTGTTTTTATTGGTGGCGTTAACAACTTCCGAAACGACCGGGATGCCGGCCAGGTTACCGACCGCATCCGTCGATGTCAGCAGCTTGTCGCGGAAACGGCTCTTGCCGTTTTTATGTTTTATGGCCTTGGCCCGTAACATCAGATGCGGGAAATCCACATTCCATTCATGGGGAGGCACATAGGGACACTTGGTCATGTAGCAAAGATCACAAAGATAACAGTGATCCACCACCTTGCCGTAGTCTTCCCTGGCGACACCGTCAATTTCCAGGGTCTCCGATTCATCGATAAGATCGAACAATGTGGGGAATGCATGACACAGGCTGACGCAGCGGCGGCAACCGTGACAGATATCGAAGACGCGCTCCATTTCCTGGAGAGCCTTGTCTTCATCGTAAAAATCCGGATTTTTCCAGTCTATGGGATGGCGCGTCGGCGCATCCAGACTGCCTTCACGGTAGCCTGATTCACTCATGATTGCTTCCACCCTGGTTTATTCCGGCCCTAAACCAAGAGACCGGGCATTGCCCGGTCCCTGTTCGCGTTCACCTGAGTATCTTCAGGCGTCCAGTCCGTCCAGTGCTTTCTGGAAACGGTTGGCGTGGGAACGCTCGGCCTTGGCGAGAGTCTCGAACCAGTCGGCGATTTCGTCGAAACCTTCATCGCGGGCGGTCTTGGCCATGCCCGGATACATATCGGTGTATTCGTAGGTTTCGCCGGCAATGGCCGATTTCAGGTTCAGTTCGGTACCGCCGATGGGTTCATTGGTCACCGGATCGCCCACTGATTCCAGGTACTCCAGATGACCGTGGGCATGACCGGTTTCGCCTTCCGCGGTGGAGCGGAAAACGGCGGAAACGTCATTGTAGCCTTCCACATCGGCCTTCTGTGCGAAGTAAAGATAACGACGATTCGCCTGCGATTCGCCGGCAAAAGCCTCCTTCAGATTGTCTTCGGTTTTGCTGCCTTTCAAGCTCATGACCTTCCTCCTAACAACTTGTTTTATAAATGTTTATAAGCCCTGTTGGAAACAGATTTTTATTCCTGATGACTCTACTCCAGGGCCCGGAAGGTGTCAATCAAGGCACGATTGATAATCCTTATTCCGCTTATAGATCAAACCTATTATTGCAGGTGGTAGGCTTCTCCCGGTGAACAAAACCGGGCTTACTAACCGTGACCCCATACTGGTAAGATATCGGAAAACCTGATTTGATCTGCGTTCAGGGGGCGGTTTCCATCTCTCCGACGGCAGTCCGGACAGATGATAAAACACTCAAGCAATCCGGCGGAGAACCATGTGGCCAAAAAGAACTCTGAATTCGATTTTGAAAAGGCACTAAAGGAACTGGAATCACTGGTGGAACGCATGGAGACCGGCGATATGAGCCTGGAGGATTCGCTGAAATACTTTGAACGGGGTGTGGCCCTGACCCGCTCCTGCCAAAAGGCCCTGACGGAGGCGGAGCAAAAAGTGCAGATCCTGCTTAACGAACAGGGTGATGAGACACTGGCAGAGTTTCCGGAAGCGAAATCGGACGACAAAGAAGAATAATAAGATCGGTATGACACTGTCGGATAAATTACAGGACTATCAGTCCAGGGTGGAGTCCGCGCTCGAATCCTGGCTGCCCGCCCCGGAAATCGAGCCGGCCAGGCTGCACGAAGCCATGTGCTATGCTGTTCTCGGCGGCGGCAAACGCATTCGTCCCGTACTGGTTTATGCCAGCGGCGAGGCCTTCGGCGTCGACCCGGAGCATTTGAACGGTCCCGCGGTCGCCGTGGAACTGATACACGCCTATTCACTGATCCATGACGACCTGCCGGCGATGGACGATGACGACTTGCGCCGCGGCCGGCCCACCTGCCACAAGGCCTATGACGAAGCAACGGCGATACTGGCCGGAGACGCCATCCAGGCCCTGGCATTTCAGGTTCTGGCCTCCGACCCCTCCATTATTGTGGATCCCGGACAGCGGCTGGACATGATTCACAGGCTGGCCGTCGCAGGCGGCTCCAGAGGCATGGCCGGCGGTCAGGCCATCGATCTGGCCGCCGTCGGCCGGACGCTGGATATCGGGCAACTGGAGAACATGCACCGGCACAAGACCGGCGCCCTGATTCGCGCCAGTGTCGAACTGGGTGCCCTGTCCAGGCCCGGGTACGATGCATCGCAATTCGAGCGCATTGTCGAATTCGCCGATTGCATCGGCCTCGCTTTTCAGGTGCAGGACGATATTCTGGATGTGGAAAGCGATACCGAAACGCTGGGCAAGCCGCAGGGATCGGACATACAGAGGAACAAACCCACCTACCCGAACCTTCTGGGGATGGACGGAGCCAAACAGGTCGCCCGTGAATTGCAGCAGAAAGCCATTGATGCCCTGGACGTATTTGACGAACGGGCCGATACCCTCAGGCGGATCGCGGAATACATTATTGCACGGAACAAATAATCCCACTCACGGCACAAAGTCAATGCAGGCGAAAATTCGGACGTGAAGAATCGACAAAAACCTAGTAAAATACTAAAGAATAATTTTACACTGGCGCTGTCAGGTCAGTCAGGTTCGGTCCCGTGCAGGGCGGCCGCGGGGACCCAGCCTGCATTGTGTAATATGCGGGCTAATGCAACACATTAATGAATAGGGCAGGAATATGAATCAACCGGCACCAGCAGTAACAGAAGAGATCCCCGATATACAGGGCAGTCCCGATACCCGGCATATCCCCATCGACAAGGTGGGCATCAAGGATATCCGCCATCCCGTGGTGGTGCGCGATCGCAGCGGCGGTGAACAGCATACAATTGCCAGATTCAATATGTACGTCAGTCTCCCCCATAATTTCAAGGGCACCCATATGTCCAGGTTCGTGGAGATACTGAACGCCCATGAATATGAAATTACGGTAGAATCCTTTCAGCGCATGATCGAGGAAATGGTTGAAGTCCTGGAGGCCAAATCCGGCCACGTGGAAATGACGTTTCCCTATTTCATCAACAAGGCCGCGCCGGTATCCGGAGTCGAAAGCCTCATGGATTATGAAGCCTCGTTTATCGGAGAATTCCGGAACGGCGAACCTCGCGTGCATGTCAAGGTCGTTGTTCCCGTGACCACACTGTGTCCCTGCTCAAAAAAGATTTCCGAGCGCGGCGCACATAACCAGCGTTCCCATATCACCATTACTGTCCATACCCGCAAGTTTATCTGGATGGAAGAACTGATCGAAATGGTGGAACAAGTGGCCTCCTGCGAACTCTACGGCCTGCTGAAACGTCCGGACGAAAAGTACGTTACCGAACGCGCCTATGATAATCCCAAATTCGTCGAGGATATCGTTCGTGACGTCGCGGTCATGTTCAACAAGGACGACCGCATTGGCGCCTATACCGTGGAATCAGAGAACTTCGAATCCATCCACAACCACTCCGCCTATGCCATGCTCAGCAATGACAAGGAGGATGAGAGTAAGGAGTGAGGAGTAAGGGGTAAGGTGTGAGGAGTTGAAATTATATTCTAACTTTTTCGTATTTCTCCTTACCCCTCACACTTCACTCGGTTTTCTTGGCTTCCTGCCACAGGGCCTCCATTTCCTCCATCGTCGCCTCTTCCAGCGAGCGGCCATGCTCCTGCAGGGCGGTCTCAATGTGGCGGAAACGACGGATGAATTTCCGGTTCGCCCGACGCAGCGCGGCCTCCGGTTCGCAACCGGCGTGCCGGGCCGCATTGACAACGGAAAATAACAGGTCGCCGATCTCTTCCTCCAAATCACGTAAATCCGCTCCGGATTGCAATTCCTGGCGTACTTCCCGGATCTCCTCCTCGATCTTGTCCAACACCGGCGCCACATTCGGCCAGTCAAAACCGACCGCGGCAGCCCGTTTCTGCAGCTTGACCGCTGCGATCAGGGCCGGCTGCGACAAATTCACTCCGCCCAGCAAGTCGTTGCCGGTCCGTTCGTCCCGTTTGCGCCTTTCCCATTCCACGCCCTGTACTGCGTCAGCTGTGTTCAACTCCGTCGGGGAAAAGACATGCGGGTGGCGGCGGATTTGTTTTTGCCGGGCATGGTCAGCGATGTCATCGAAATCAAACATCCCCGCTTCCCGGGCAATAGCGGCGTAATAGACGACGTGATACAGGAGGTCCGATAGTTCGTCGCGTATCTCGGCCTCATCCTCCTCTTCCACGGCCGCCATTAATTCATAGATTTCTTCCAGAGTGAACGGAAGGATGCTGGCCATGGTCTGCCGGCTTACCCAGGCACAGCCGTTTTGCAGGTCCCGAAGGCTTGCCATTGTTTCCAGTAGTTGCTCGATTGCTTTCATATCTGTATTCCTGACAATCCGTTTCCCGTTTAACGGGTGTGGCAGCGGTGGCGGAACAACATGGCCGGACCACCCTTCCGGCAAAACCGCTCAAGCCATGGAGAAACCTGTTTATCCACACACGTCAGGAAGTTATGCACCGGCGCGGACGCCGGCCTGAAATAGTCCGGCTAGCCTCTTGATTTTCTGGATATTTCCATTAAAAATGCGCTATAGTGAACGGGTTTCAGGAAACTTGGTCACATGCGGCTTTATCATAGCTTCCTCGGCCAACGAGATTAAAACATGACACCGCTGATCTTACGACTCGATATTTCCGGCATTCCGGTGACCTGGGTACCCTGGCAGGAGGCCGTGAGCCTGTACTGCAGGGATATGGTTGCCTGGACCGCGGGTGAGCATGACTTTACCTTTCACGGCGGTATCTGCCGGCGCACGGGATTGCGCTCGTCCGTGGACATCAACACAATTATCGCGGTCAAGCGCTCAAGCCGGCATAAACACGTAAAGCGGGTTATTCCGCCTTTGACCAACCGTGAGCTGTTCCTGCGTGACGCTCATCTGTGTATGTATTGCGGACACGAGCTTCCGGAATACGCCCTGACCCGTGATCACGTCATACCGCTGTCACGCGGCGGACTGGATAAATGGTCCAATGTCGTCGCCGCCTGCCGGCAATGTAATACCCGCAAGGGCAACCGTACTCCGGAAATGGCCAATATGCCGCTGCTGGCAGTGCCTTATGTGCCCAACTGGGCGGAATATCTGGCGCTCTCGAATCGTCGAATTCTGCTGGACCAGATGGAATTTCTGAAATCACAGTTTTCCGGACGGCCCATGCCGTTTTATCGGCAGTAAAAAATGAAATACGATGACGATGTACCGTCGGCGCACCAGACTGTGTGAAAACGTCATTAGCGCAGCTTAGGCAAGAATGCTTCCGGTTACTTCGGGCCCGGTTATAATATTGTCATCGCCCATACGGCTTTTTATATCACAATCCGCCTGCAGTACGCCTGCAGCAGCAAGAGGTACAAACCATGCGCATTATAGTTCTATTGCTGGCGGGCATCCTGGCCCTGTCACTACATGCCGCCGATAAGGATGGCAATTACGCCGTCTGGGGTCCGGGAGAAAAATCCTGCTTCAGTTATATGAAAGCGCGTGAGACTGACAATTATGATGATTTCAAGTACTTCATCATGGGATATCTGACCGCCTACAACACCATGGCGGATAAGACTTTCAGGATTTCCGGGGACAAGAATATGTCCCAGATTCTGGAATGGGTTGACAATTACTGTGAACCCAAGGGTGTTCACGGTTTTGAACAGGCAGTGACCAATTTCATCCTTGAACATCACGAAACCCGACAGGACCAGGCCCGGTCGCAGTTCCCCCGGTAGACCGCCGATCGCAATTCGACGGGTACTGGTTTGTCCGTCTGCTCGCAATGGTTTATGAAGCCGGTGTCTGTGTACAAATCTCATCCGGGAACATACGAGATTACAGGGAGTTGGGGGCCAGATTCTGAGATCCAATAGACAAAATCCATTTGTAAATTCATTGCTAAAAGTTCTATAATTAGAGATTATGTACAGCTGGTAAACTTGGGTAAATCAATATCGGTTAACTGGAGATTCGACCATGAAAAGAACATTAATCAAAGTTTCCGCACTCGCCCTGATCCTCGGTTTTCTGGGCGGCTGTGCATCAACTGAGCAAATCAATGAAATTCGCGCTATGGCGGAAGACGCTCAGGCAACAGCAAACAATGCCAGCGGCCAGGCCAGCAGTGCCCTTGCCACTGCCAACGAGGCTCTCGACCTGGCCCGCCGGGCTGATTCCGCCGCGGCCAACGCCCTTGAGTGCTGCAATGCCAATTCAAGCAAGATTGACCGCATGTTTGAAAAGGCCATGCGCAAGTAACAGACGGGCTTTCCACCGCTCTTTAAAACCCGTGTCAACCGACACGGGTTTTTTTATGCCCGAAACTGCATGGATTCCGGCATACCCCGCAGCATCCCACACAGCGTATTGCGTGAAGGGTTAGGGCGGGGTCATGGTGTTGGAGCGACTAGCGCCAGGGAGGAGCGCGGGACCGAGCCAGGGATGGCTCGGGGAGCGGAAACACCATGGCCCCGCCCTTTCTCCCCGCCAATCTTTCATTCTCAATACTTCAGCGACAACTGTACTGGAATTCGGAATATTTATTTAGAACCTATCCAAAATCCTGCGTGAGTCACGTTAGAATTTTGAGACAGGTTCTCTAGTTAATCTCCTTCAGATCGGTTTCCAGCTTCAGTTCCACTCCCTGGATATGATCGTCTGCGCTTCCGTTTTCTCCCCGTTCAGCCATAAGGGGCACGGGTAAAAGACGGCCGATTTCAACCGGTATGCCTCGTGCTTCTTTAATCACTTCCTTCGCCAGTTCCCAGTCTATTTCATAATCCCGATCTTCCGTCAGTTTGACGAGCATCTTGACCACACTGGTCAGGTTTTCCCGAAACTGTTCACTGTCTTCTTCAAGATACGGATGGGCTTCAAGGTAAAAACGATTATCGGACAGACCCAGCTTGTACGGCTGATTGACGATCCTGACCGGCGTGCCCAATCCCACCTTCCGGTAAAGCGCCTCTATATCCTCGGGATAAAGCCGTATACAACCATGGCTTACGCGCATTCCGATACCATAGGGTTTATTGGTACCGTGAATCAGATACGCCGGGATACCCAGACGCATTGCATATTTACCCAGTGGATTCTCATCGCCCGGAGGCACGCGCACCGGCAGCGGTTCACCTTTTTCCTCATACTCCTTGCGTATGGATTCGGGTGGGTGCCAGTAGGGATCCTCCTGTTTCTGTATAACACTCGTGCTCACATACGGTGTCGACCAGCCTTCACGACCTATACCCAATGGATAGGTATACACCTTGGCCGGTCGACCGGAGGCCGCGGGGGGATAGTAGTACAAACGCATCTCAGGAATATTGAGGACGATGCCGGTACGAGGTGCCATGGGCAAAACATATTTCTTCGGCAACATCACTTCCATATCCTGCCCAGGCAGCCACATATCCAGATGCGGATTGGCCAACTGGATGTCGCGATACCCCAGACTGTGCTGCCGGGCGATATCCAGCAAGGTATCCTCTTCCGCGGCAGCGGTGAAAACCACTTTCCCGATAAGCGAATTGTCGTCTTCAGGGAGGTCGAAAACCTCGGCCCTGCCGCTCCAGGCAATGATTGCCAAGCCGAAAACAGCGAGGGCCTGCTGTATTAACATTCGTGATTTGTAAATCATTAGAATACTTTAGCTGTATTGCAGCATTAGTAAACCATTTTACCGTGACACAAATAACGAAATCACGATTCCGTCAGTCGGGGCATGAGTTCGACAAGATTGCAGGGGCGGGTACGAAAATCCAGTTGTGCATTGATAATCCTGTCCCAGGCGGTAGCACAGGCGCCCGAGGAGCCCGGCAGACAGAACACATAGGTTCCGTTCGCAACCCCCGCTACGGCACGGGACTGCAGACTCGATGTGCCGATTTCCTCCCAGGAAAGCATGCGAAACAGCTCACCGAACCCCTCGATTTCCTTCTCAAACAGGACCGTTACCGCTTCCGGCGTTCCGTCCCGGCCGGTCACCCCGGTACCGCCCGTCGTCAGCACAATATTGACCCGGGTATCGGCACACCATTCCGAAACCGCCGCCCGTATCTCGAATATGTCATCCGGGACGATACGCTTTTCATAGAGCTTGTGTCCCACTTCCTTGAGTCGGTCCACAAGCAGCCGGCCCGACTTGTCGGTCTTCTCGGTCCGGGAATCCGATACCACCAGCACGGCAATATCCAGGGGCAGAAATTCCCGCCTGTTTTCTTCCGTCACAGCTTCTCTCCACCTCGTAACTTTTATCGTGTTAGGCTGATACATAACCGGCAAACGGAATCCGCCGGGCACGCAACCGATCATAAATCATCACTGCCCATAAACACAGGCCATTGCACAATAAAAACGACAATGAGCAGGAAGGTATGCGGCTGGACAAGTGGCTGTGGTGCGCACGTTTTTTCAAAACGCGCAAACAGGCCACGGACGCCATCCGTAACGGCCGTGTACGGGAAAACGGTAACCGCATCAAACCGGCCCGAACCGTCATGCCCGGGGACTGCATCAGCATCCGAAAAGGACCGTTCACCTGGACCATTACGATCCTTGCCCTGGCGCAAACCCGCCTGTCCGCCCCCGGGGCGGAGAAACTCTATCAAGAGCACCAGGATAGTATGGATGCCCGCAATGATCTGTCCCTGCAACTGAAATCCGACCTGGCAAAAACGCCGCGTCCCCGTGGACGGCCGGACAAACGTGAGCGCCGGAACTTGATCCGGTTCACACGGCACCGGGAATGAACCCGCCCTTGTGGCGTTCTATACGGAAGGCTTCCATGGCCAGGGTAAGACCTCGGGCAAGGAAGAACAGCATCATGGCCAGCCACAATCCATGGTTGTCCAGGAAACGAAATCCGTACCACGCCGGTAAAAATACGGCAAAGGTGGAGATGAGCAGGGTATCACGCATTTCCTCGCCTCGCGTGGCGCCGATAAAAATCCCGTCCAGCAGGTAACACCAGACGCCAATCAGGGGGGCGACCATGACCCAGGGCAGATAATCTCCGGCCACGTCACGTACGGCATCGATATCCGTCATCAGATTGATAAGAGCCTCACCGAGGACCAGATACGATATGGATAACCCCGACGCTATGATCAGTGACCACACCCCGGCAGTGATTACGGCTTCTTTCAGTGCCTTGCGATCAGCCGCTCCAATGGCTTTGCCTACCAGCGCCTCCGCAGCATTGGCAAAACCGTCCAGTGACAGGGAAATAAACATCAGGAAATTCAGCAAAATGGCATTGGCTGCGAGGACAAGATCGCCCTGCGCCGCTCCCTGCCGGGTAAAAAAAGCGAAGGCAAATATGATACATAGCGTCCGTATCAGAATATTCCGGTTCAATACCAGCATGGAACGGAACTGATCAAAATCCAGAATCCTTGAACGAAGCCAGTGCCCCGGAAAAGCCTTCAGTTCCCGTCGCACCAGTATAAGGCCGAGCAAAAGGCCGGAGTACTGGGCCACCACCGAAGCCAGTGCCACCCCCTTGACATCCATTTCAAATACAAACACGAAAACGAAATCCAGAATGATATTCACAACATTGGTGACGACGGCAATAAAGAGCGTGGCCCGGGCGTTCTGCAACCCCAGCAGCCAGCCCATCAGCGACAGGCTCAGCAAAACGGCGGGGGCGCCCCAGATTGCCCAGTCGAAATAGATCCGTGCATGAACAAGAACCTCGTCGCTTCCTCCGATTAAATACAAACCCAGCAACGCTATGGGATGCTGCATAATCAGGAACAGAGCCGCCGCTACCAGGGCGATGGCTCCGGAATGGAGCAGTGAGGTCCGCATGGCGTCGGCATCGCCACGTCCGTGTATCTGGGCGACGATACCGGTAGCACCCATACGCAGAAATCCCATACCCCAATAGAGGAAATTGAAGATAACAGCGGCTACGGTTACGGCACCGAGATAATAGGCCTCGGGCAGATGCCCGACCACGGCCGTATCCACCATGCCGAGAACGGCAACGGAAACGTTGGAAATGATTAATGGCCCGGCGAGCCGCCAGACCGTTTCATGCCTCAACATGGCGTGGTTCGATGTGTCCGGTCCGGAATCCGGGCAAGAAGATCAGCCCAGTGGGTTTCCCCAGGAACCGGAGAAGAAATTTTCACTCAAGGGATTGCGTTGCCGCGGGGCCCGTTCTCTCTCCTCCAGATTCTTCGGTATCGCCTCCGCTGGAAGCTGATAGCCGACGGCCATCATGGCCATGGGCTCGAAACCCTCGGGAATGGAAAAGGATGCCATGGCCTTTTCAACATCAAAGCCCCCCATCTGATGCACCATCAAATCCATTGACGTGGCCTGTATGCATAGGCTCATGCCGGCGGCACCGGTATCGTACTGCGCCCAGCGGTTCGATTTATCATTATTGCTGAAGCGTAAACTGGCTACAGCCAGCAGCAGAAGCGGTGCCGAGGCGGCCCAACTCTGATTGCCCTCGGCAAGACAGTCAAAAGCTTTGTGCCAGGCTTCCGGCTCTGTTTGACGATCAAATACAATATACCGCCATGGCTCATCACCGAAACAGGAGGGGCTCCAGCGAGCGGCTTCCACAAGCGCCAGAATGGCGCCTCTTGAAACGGGTTTGTCCGGGTCAAAAGCGCGCCCGCTCCAGCGCCGTGCAATCAGGTCATTTATCGGCACTTGGGTCTCCGCCTTCTTTTCAAACATATTCTCACCATCTTCGTTAAACTGGGACCGGATTCAATTATATAATGAAGTCCCGGGGTAAGTGCAGATCCGATCATATAGAACCTATCTCAAAATTCTACGTGGCCGCGACCGGGAAGATATATGCGGCAATGCCGAATCGGCCGGGCAGAGTCATGAACACGAGACAAACAGGGGTCCATATGCAGGCAAAAACCATCCTTGAAAACATATCCGGCAATATCAGCAAGGTGATCAAGGGACAGGAAGAATCTATCCGGCGCCTTTTGGCGGCATTTATCTCCGGAGGGCATGTATTACTCGAAGACGTCCCGGGAACCGGGAAAACCACTCTCGCCAAGGCACTTGCCAAAACAATCGACGTGGAATACCGGCGTGTACAGTTCACCCCCGATCTGCTGCCGTCCGATATTCTCGGTGTGTCCATCTTTGACCAGCGGGACCAGCGTTTTCATTTTCATCGTGGACCCGTATTCACCAATATACTTCTCGCCGATGAAATCAATCGTGCCTCGCCACGTACCCAGTCGGCATTACTGGAGGCCATGGCGGAAAAGCAGGTCAGCATTGACGGAAAAGACTACCCCCTGGATGATCTTTTCTTTGTCATCTCTACCCAGAATCCGATTGAATACCACGGCACCTATCCCCTGCCGGAAGCGCAGATGGACCGATTTGCCATGCGTTTCAGTCTCGGTTATGTCACTGAAGATGACGAAATGGGAATACTCACGGAACAAAACCACGGCCATCCACTGGATTCACTGGAAGCCTGTGCATCCATGGAAGACATCATGTTTTGCCGTCAACAACTTGCCGATATCCGCATCAGCGACGAAATAAAGCATTATATCGTCAGTATCATACGCGCAACACGCACGGCACGAGGCGTTGTGAATGGCGCCAGTCCCAGGGCCTCCCTGACACTGATGAAGACAACCCAGGCCCTGGCCATGTTTGACGGGATTGATTTCGTCACGCCGGATCTCGTGCAGGAAATAGCCCGACCGGTAATCGCACACAGACTTATGCTGGATTCACAGGCCCGTTTTTCCGGCATCAGCGCGGACGGGGTAGTTACGGACATACTTGAATCCGTGCCGGTTCCGCTTTGACTACGTAATGATCAGGAAGCTGTTATTCCGTAATTTTCGATTTATTTACCGGGTCAGCCGCTGGCTGCGTTATCGGCTGACCCCGGGCGGCTCGCTCATCCTTGGAGGTCTTGTCGCCTCCGGGATATTTGGTATCGATACCAGACAGTCACTGGCCTTCCAGATATTTGCCGTCTGCGCCTCCCTGATGCTGTTCGCCGTGTTGACCACACTTATCTTTCGTGCCCGATTCAGGCTGCGCAGGCATTTGCCGGAATACGCTACGGCCGGTGTTCCATTTCAATACAAATTACGTATCGAAAACCCCGGACGGCGGCGCCAGTATGATTTACTTTTAATCGATGAATTAACGGAACGCCTGCCGGACTATCAGGAATTCATCACAACCAGCGACCCCAAGGATAAAAACAGAAACTGGCTGGATCGTGCTATTGGTTATCCGCGACTTATCTCCCTGATTCATAAAAACCGGGGCGGCGCCATACCCGCCCGTGAGATTCCCCCCGTGCCTGCCTACGATATGGCAGAAGTGGATATCGAATTTGTTCCTGCCCGACGGGGATATCTGAATTTCTCCGCGGCATACATCGCACGCCCCGATCCACTGGGTCTCTTCAGGGCGTTACGTAAATACCCGCTGCCGGATTCCCAACTGGTCCTGCCCCGTATCTACCCCGTTTCAAAACTCAATCTGCCGGGCAAAAGGAAATACCGCCAGGGAGGGCTGAGCCTGGCCAGCCAGATCGGAGATTCGCAGGAATTTCTGTCCTTGCGTGAATATCAACCCGGCGACCCCCTGCGCTCGATACACTGGCGCAGCTACGCCAAATACGGCGAACCGGTTGTCAAGGAATACCAGGACGAATACTTTGTCCGACAGGGCCTGGCTCTGGATACCTTTATTGAACATCGTAACAACAATATCTTTGAAGAAGCCGTTTCTGTTGCCGCCTCGTTTCAACTGGCCATGGAAGAACAGGACTCACTGCTTGATCTCATGTTTGTCGGCAACCGGGCCTATCGGTTCACGTCCGGGAGAGGATTCGGCAAGTCCGCAAACATCCTGGAAGTTCTGGCATGCGTGGAACCCTGTAAAGATCAGACTCCGGAGTCACTGGAATCCCTCCTGCTGCGGCACGTCGACGAACTAAGCGGCATGGTCATGATTCTTATGGACTGGGACAGCATTCGCCGTAGCATGGCTGCAAAACTGGTTGCAGCGGGGATTCCGACCATTGTGTTCGTGCTAATCGAAGATTCATCTTCGCCGGGGCTCGATCCAGGCCCTCTCTATGAAACCCCAGAACGGCTGGTGGCATTGCCTATGGATAATATTGAAACCAGTCTGCAGAAGATGACGCTGGAGCTGTCCCTGTGAGCTCGATCGCAACCAGACTTCGCCCCGCTCCACCGTTGCTGCTCGGTGCCGGCCTGTTGTTCTGGGGCTGGCAGACCGGCTTTCTCGTCTATGCAATCCCCATGGCGCTGTTGCTGGAACTGTCCCGCCTGCTTCGATGGCGCAGTACCGTCACGGACAGGGAATACAACCTCATCTCGGATATCAGTGGTTTGGTCTTTTTCATCCTGGTCGTCTATATTTTCAGCAGCGACGGTGCCGGCGGAATTTATAAAATTCTTTCCATCATGCCGTTTATCCTGTATCTGCTGATCCTCAGCCAGGTCTACGGCGAGAGGGGCACCATAAGGCTGAGTGTCCTGTTCATCAGCCTGCGCAAGCTGGAGCCGGACAAGACCCTGGACATGAACAGGGAGATTGATTTATCCCTGCCCTATTTCCTGCTTTGTATTATCTCGGCCAGCTCCGGTAATCGTGAGCCTGTCCTGTTTTTCCTGATCCTGTGTATTCTTGTTGCAGTCGTGCTCTGGTCTGTCAGGCCACGACGTTATCATCCGCTACTCTGGGCGGGTCTGCTGGCTCTATCCCTGTCACTTGCCTATGCCGGGCAAACCGGCATGAAACAGGCCCAGCGATCAATTGAAATGATACTGATGGATGTCTTTGAAAAATACATGTGGCGTTATCGGGACCCGGATCGGGCATCGACGGCCATCGGTTCGCTCGGTCGTATCAAGCTGTCGGACAGGATATTGCTGCGCGTCGATACGGATAAAATTCCTGAAAAACCGCTGCTCCTGCGTGAAGCAAGCTATACAAATTACGGTTACAGCGTATGGAGCAATGCATCAAGTGAATTTCAACTGGTCGATCCCGATGTAACTCCGGGAAGCTGGACACTACAGACAGAAAAGGGCAAAAGCAGTATCACGATCAACACTTATAAAATAAAAGAAGTTGAAGTCGCCCCCCTGCCCCATGGAACCACCAGCATCTATGACATTGATGCATTTGATATTGAAAGAAATGCTTACGGAACAGTCAGAATCGAATCCCGTGATGGTTGGATTAGTTACCGGGCTGACTACGAAACCGATCGCATTCATGACGCACCGCCTAACAGAAATGATCTGCATGTCCCTGAACGCTTGAGAAAGGACTTCAATCAACTGGTCAGAGAATGGCAACTGGAAGAAAGAAATGCCGCTGAAATTATACAAACAGTCCAGCGGAACTTTTCCGAACACTACAAGTATTCATTGAACAACAGGAGTCGTTATCCACGCGGCCGCTATCTGCATGATTTTCTTTTCGACAGCAAGAAAGGTCATTGTGAATACTTCGCGACCTCAACGGTACTTCTTTTGCGTGCGGCGGGGATACCTGCCCGCTATGCCGTCGGCTATTCAGTGAATGAATATAGCGAACTTGAAGAGCAGTATGTTGTCAGGGGGCGCGACGCCCACTCATGGGTGCTCGCCCATGTTGATGGTTCCTGGCGGATCGTAGATACCACACCACCTGTATGGATTCCCCTGGCCCGGAAAAATACTTCTCTGCTTGAATCCGTATTTGACCTGGTTGCCTGGCTGAAATACAGATACGCTCGTTGGCAAACCGATGATAACCTGGAAGAAGAAATAAATAATACGGATTACCTTCTCTGGTTGTTGCCACCTTTATTGCTTTTCCTGCTCTGGCGCTTATATCGAAGCAAACGCCCGGAGAAGTCGGAACAGCCTGTTGCCGGTCACAATACAGGTCATCGGGAACGGCACGGCAGCGATTCGGCAATGTATCAATTAATCACGAGACTGGAACAGCATGGATATTATCGCAGACCGGGTGAGACACTGGCCGCGTGGTTTCATCGCCTGGGTGTCGAATCGGGCTATAAACAATTCATGCAGGCGATTGAACTTCATTATCGTTATCGTTTTGATCCTGCCCGTAACGATGAGAACAGCATCCGTTTACATCTTGATCGGATTGTGGACAGAATACTCGCAACAGGATTACCGGCCATCGATCAGCAACTTACCGAGCCTGCCGATCGCCGGGATCAGCCCAGCCCCAATTAGCCGGGTATGCTTGCGACCCGGCGGATACCGTGGAGTCATACCACGCCGGGCCTGGATCAACCGGAGCCCGGAAACTGCCTGATACAGGCAGAAGACACAAGTTTCCTAAAAGACACAGCTTTTTGTATACTCTGTCGCCTCGTTTGCCGTCCATTCACCCTTGGGTTTGTTATCCATTTGCTCACACCATTCCCTGCTGCCTACTTCGGGCGCACAGGCACCAAGGTTAAGGACAAAAACCACGCTTGCTGCGAACCGGAATAATTTCATTATTTCTCTCCCGCAGATATTAACGAAACCGGAAGTATCCCGACAGTCCTCTGTGAGACCGTCGGCCGCATAGCCTGTCCCGGACCCCGGCTCTTCGGCCGGGGCAGGCTTGATCCGGGAGATGCGGCCGTCGAGCGTACAGAGCCTGCCCCGGACTTGATCCGGGGGATGTATTCACAGCGTGTCTCACAGAGGACTGTCGGCATACTTATAACCTACTTAATATATTACTAATCTGGTTGTCAGGAACCCCTTAGTGATCAAATACCCACAACCTGCCGTCCTCCACTCTGTGTTCAATCCGTCTCAGCGGTTTATCTCCCCTGTCTGTACATTCGCCGGTCCGGATATCGAACTTCCAGCCATGCCTGGGACAGGTCAGTTCGTATTCAGCCAGTGCATTTTCCGGGATACTGGTTGCCTGATGAGGACAGTGATTATCGAAAACACGAATATCATCGCCGTCCTTATGGATAAAATACCGTTTCTCCCCGCAGGTCACGAAAACCGGTTTTCCATCCACGATGTCATCAAGTGCAATAATATCCATCCATGCAGGTGGCTGCTCCAGCTGTTCGGGCCGGAACTCCGGGAGGTCCATCTCCAGCATAATATCAACCGCCCAGACGATTTTGGTCAGGCCCAGTGTCGGAAAGGCGTATAACAAGCCATCCAGGATCTCGTCGGCACTGACACCGGCCTCAAGCGCTTTCGGCAGATACTGGCGGAAACCGGTTTCAGTCTGGTTATCGACCTTGGTAATGACCGAGATAATCGCCCGGGTTTTCGGATCGAGGTGCCCGCCCGCCGATTTTAAAAACCGGAAATAAGACTTCATGGCATCCTGGCGGACACGCATCAGGTAGGACAGGGCATCGCTCATTATATTCGTGGCTCGTGGCTCGTGGCTCGTGGTTCGTGGGTCCTGGCCTCGTGTTTTTGCTATTGTATTACAAGTCGGACGGTGGGGCAGCCAGGCTGCCGGCGAATTGACTCATTACGGCCGCATAAAAAACAGGAATCAGTGCACATTGTCAGGGCTTATGGAGCCCATAATTGTTTTGTAAATCCGTTAATCACTGGTACGATAACAACAAACATGCAGAATCCGGGAATGGTACGGTTTGTTACCCAGAGCGATTCAATAAAAACATTGAAAACAAACAGTTGCTGTTGAAATTAATGGGGTAGACCCGGGCAAACATGGCACTTCAATTCGATTTATCAGGCAGCCAGATAGACGGGGCCAGAGACTATCAGGAAGATGCCTTCCTGATTACTCACCTCACCGACTCTGACGGCAATCCCAGCGCCCTGATCATAGTCGCCGACGGCATGGGTGGCCACGCCGCCGGCAATGTCGCCAGCAATATGGCCGTCCAGGCCTTCAACAAGCATGTTACCGGAAATTACCCCTCGGAAAACCCGGCCGATATCCTGCATGAGTGCGTGATCAAGGCCAACTCCTCCATCAAGGAAACCGTCAAGGAAACACCGGCCCTGTCCGGCATGGGCTGCACCCTGGTAGCCGCCATCCTGGAACAGGGCAAGCTCTGGTGGGCCAGTGTCGGCGACAGTCACCTCTATCTGCTCAGGGATAAAGAACTCATCAAGAAAAACGCTGATCACAGCTACGGCGGATTTCTGGATCGCATGGAAGCCGAAGGCACACCCGTGGAGCCGGAGCCGGGTCTGGCCAGAAACATGCTCATGAGCGCCATTACCGGTGACGAGATCGATGATATCGATATTTCATACGAACCCGCGGAAATAAAACCCGGTGATCGAATCATTATCTGCAGTGACGGCATGGATACGTTGAGTCAGGGCAAGATCATCCAGTTTGGCGACTGGTCGGAAACCTCGAAGGAATACGCCGAGGCGTTACTGGATGCCGTCGAGGATGCCGGCATGCCGAAGCAGGATAATACGACTGTGGTGATTGCCGACGTCAAGGAAAAAGCCGAAGCAACCCCGGCTGCTGCCCCGGAACCTGAGATTCCCGCCACGGAAACGACGAAGGAAACCACCGCTGCCGTGGAAGAAGCCGGAGATACAACACAGGATTTGGCCACTCCCGAAGACACCAAAGGCGGCAAGGGGATGATCATCGCCATTGCCGCCGTTGTCGTTATTGGTATTGCCGTTGCGGCATTTGTCATGACCGGTGGGGACAAGCCCAGCCCCGGCACCCTCGATGAACAAGCCCTGGCACCGGACACATCTCCGGCACAGGATGATACCGTCGATGAGATCGAAACCGCCGCAGCCGGAACCGATGCAGTTGATGAGGGCGAACCGGATAAAGAATCCGCGCCGGCTGATGAACAATCCGCATCGGCATCCGCGTCCGGGGAAATAGCTGATAAACCCGCCAGGGAAACGGCTGCGGACGATGCAGGCAAACGCGAGTTCCGGGATACACTCAAGGACGGAACGCCGGGCCCCACCATGGTCTGGATCCCCGAGGGCAGCTATGAAATGGGCAGCCCAGGCACTTCCCGGAATGCCGATGAGCGGCCGCGCCATGAAGTCAACGTGGACCGTTTTGCCATGAGCAAACACGAGATTACCTTTTCCCAATATGACAAATTCGCCCGGGCAACGGGTCGGGAGATTCCGGACAATCTGTATATGGACAGGGAAACGCATCCGGTCATTTTTGTGTCCTGGGACGATGCCTACTATTACACCAAGTGGCTGACCGAACAGACCGGCAAGACCTATCGTCTGCCCAGTGAAGCGGAATGGGAATATGCCGCGGGCACCGGAAAACGTTCCCCGTTCTGGTGGGGCTATGACGAAGAGCCGGGCCGGGCACACTGCTTCGGCTGCGAATCCGGGCTGGATCCGCGCAAACCCACGAAAGTGGGCAGCTTCGGCCCCAATCCTTTCGGGCTGCATGATACGACGGGTAATGTTGCAGAGTGGGTCCATGACTGCTGGCATGAGACTTACAACAATGCACCGACCGACGGCAGTGTCTGGGAAGGCGGGGACTGTTCATACCGGGTCGTCCGGGGCGGCTCATACAGCAGCCCGCCGCAATCCATACGCCACGCCAAACGGGATAAATTCAAGTCAGACTCCAGGTATGATCACATCGGCATACGGGTGGTTCGCGAACCCTGACCACCGGATACTGCAGCAGAATTCCCAGGCAGTTTCTGCTGAACCAACCGGCCCTTGAACGGTCTCAAGAGTACAATCCGAATATTACGAGGCTGCGCCATGAAGAGAACAGTCCCGCGTTTCTTTACCCTGGCCGTCACACCCCTGTTACTGGCCCTTGCCATTCCCGTCGTTCATGCGGACGGATACTATATCCATATCGGCGACAGCGGTTATGGCTTCAAATCACACAGCGGTCATCGCACCTATGGCCCGGCAACCTCCTTCGGTCATACCTATGGACCGGTGACTTCTTTCGGTTCCGGCCATATCCTGGGCGGACGCAATCAATATAATCTCAACATCACACGGCCAGACCATGACCTCCGGACGAAGCACTTCAAGTCATTTTATGATCGACGCAATTACCGGAAGGAACATCGTCATAAAAAAGGTCATGGCTACGGTTACAAACGCGGCTTCCGGGACGGCTTCCGCGCCGGACAGCATCGCAACCGTTCCCTTCACCGCCGCTGGTGAGTGAGGCGTAAGGAGTTAGGAGCGAGGTGTTGAAACAATGCCAAAGTTTACACCTTACGCCTAACTCCTTACGCCTCACTATCGATCGCTATGCCCCAGGTCTTTGTCCGGGGCGATACGGTTCCTGATTAACTGCTTAAGCTCCTTCGACTCCGGAAAACGGCCCTCCTCTGATTTGGAAAATACTGTCTTGCCGTCCACATAGATGTTGAATACGCCGCCGCTTCCCGGTTTGAGCGCTACTTCGCCGATCTCCTCTGCAAAGGTCATCAACAACTCCTGCGCCATCCAGGCGGCACGCAATATAAACCGACACTGTGAGCAGTATTCAATAACAACCCTGGATTTTGTCTCGACACTCATGGTTTATTCGGTTTTCTCATAGGATTGAACCGTACGCTTCAAATATACAAGTAATAGAATACCCGGCAAAGAGACCAGGAATGTAACAAAGAAAAACGGCGCCCAGCCCGTCGCTTCCACCAGATAACCGGAAGGCGGCCCGACAAAGACCCTGCCTATGGCCGCTAACGCCGACAACAGCGCGTACTGCGTCGCAGTGAACCGGTGGTTACAGAGGGAAATTAACAAACCGACAAAAACAGCCGTACCCATGCCACCTGCCAGGTTTTCCATGCCGATGACGATTATCATGCCGATATAGCTCTTTCCGACAATGGCCAGCAGCATAAAGCCCAGGTTGGTCACCGCCTGCAGCAGCCCGAACCAGAGCAGGCAGCGGTACAGGCCCCAGCGCATCATCATGGCGCCGCCCGCCAGGCCGCCGAATATGGTTGCCAGCAGCCCCAGCCATTTGTTAATCACCCCGACCTCACTCAGAGTAAAATCCAGGCCGCGCAAAAGAAAGGTTGTCGTCAAGGTGCCGGCAAAGGCATCGCCCAGCTTGTAAAGAATGATCAACATTAGTATCAGGACGGCCTTGTCCCTGGACAAAAATTCCGAGAAAGGAGCGATCACCGCCTCCTGCAGCGAGATCGGCGGCACCGCCCGGACTTCCGGCTCGGGGCCGAAACAGGTGGCAACCACGCCGATCAACAACAAGCCCGCCATTATGGAATACATGGCGCTCCAGCCCAGAAAATCGGCCATGACCAGGGCCAGGCCGCCGGAGGCCAGCATGGCTATACGATAGCCCGTCACTGACAGACCGGCACCGATGCCGCGTTCCTCGGGTCGCAGTACATCGGCGCGATAGGCATCAATTGCGATATCCTGCGAAGCTGAGAAGAAAGCCAGTAACAACGCCGCCACTCCGACAAACCAGATTGCTTCTTCCGGTGAACTCCTGCCCAGCACAAGCAACAGGACAATGAGAACGAGCTGAGTGAGCAGTATCCAGCCGCGCCGCCGTCCCAGATACGGAGGCACGAAGCGGTCCATGATCGGTGACCAGATGAACTTTACGGTATACGGCAGCCCCACCAGGGAAAAAATACCGATGGTTTCGATAGTCACGGAGGTGGTAGCCAGCCACGCCTGCAGAGTCCCGCCCGACAGGGCCAAAGGCAGCCCCGAGGCAAAACCCAGCAAAAGCATCGCGGTCATGCGGCGGTTGGCCAGTGCAGCCGGAATTTCTCTGAAGGTGAGACTCATATCGTAAGTATCTTGTCGACTTCCCGGCAGCCCGCTACCATCTTCCCATGGCAACCGAAATAGAACGAAAATTTCTGGTCAACGACGACTCCTGGCGAGCATCGGTTTCACGCAAAGTGGACATCATACAGGGATATCTGGCCAATACGGAACGGGGCTCGATACGGGTCAGGGTTTCCGGCAGTGCAGCGAACCTCAACATCAAGAGCATGACCCTGGGAGTAACACGGCAGGAATACGATTATCCCATCCCGGCCAATGATGCCCGCGCCATGATCGATGGATTATGCATGCAGCCTGTAATCGATAAAACGCGTCATTATGTGGAATACAACGGCCACACGTGGGAAATCGATGAATTCCACGGTATCAATGCCGGGCTCATTGTCGCGGAACTGGAAGTCGATCGTGAGGATGAAGCATTCGACCCGCCCCCCTGGCTGGGAAAAGAAGTCTCGGACGACCCGAGATACTATAACGTCTGTCTGGTCGAGTATCCCTACTCCGACTGGAGTGAGGAGTAAGGGGTAAGGAGTGAGGTGAAGATTTTACTTCTAATGCCTCACCCCTCACCTTTCTCTCTTCTGTATATCGCCTGAGCAGAAAGGTTCCTACCTCGAATCTTTCAGCTCTTCCTCGGTCATGTAATGCTTCGGATTCACCGGCCGCATGAACGCATTACTTACCAGGGCCACGGCCAGTAGTGCAGCCATAAGGTACATGGTGTTGTTGTAAAGATTCGTTGTCGGATCCACGGTGCCGGGAGGCGCAATTTCCATGAGCTTGGATATGGTAACGGTATTGGCCTCAACCAGTTGTTCCAGCTGATCCACCCCGGAACCGAATTTCTGCCGGAATACCTCCGGTTCGACCTTGCTGACCAGGTCATTAATGGCCCTGGTAACAGCGTTTTCCCGCAGTGAAGTAATGGCCAGCGGGCCCAGAACCCCGGCCGTGCTCCATGCCGTCAACAGGCGGCCGTGTATACCGCCGACATAACGGGTTCCGAATATATCGGCAAGATAAGCGGGGATCGTCGCAAAACCGCCGCCGTACATGGTGAAGATGATCATGGTCGCGGCATAAAAATACACCAGCCAGACAACGGAGGGATTGATACTGACTTGCTGTGCCGTATAGGGAATGGAACAGTACAGCACGATTCCCAGGGCAAAGAAAATCCAGTAGGTATTACGTCGGCCGATGTAGTCGGAAATACTGGCCCAGAAAAAACGGCCGAGCATGTTAAATACGCTGATCATGATGACGTAAGTCGCGGCAAAGGCCCCGTCGACGATATTCGGCAGGGTGGTCCCGAATATTTCACTCATCATGGTCTTGGCGACTCCCAGCACGCCAATACCGGCCGTAACGTTGAAACAAAGCACGATCCAGAGTTGATAAAACTGCGGGGTCTTCATAGCCTCATCAATATCCACATGATGCCGCGTCATCATCTGCTTTTCCGCGTGGGCTTCATCCGGCGGCGTCCAGCCCGCCGGTGTCCAGCCCGTCGCCGGCACCCGATAGGCGAAAGCGGCAATCATCATGACAACAAAGTAAATCACCCCCATGGTGAAAAAAGTCTGCGCCACGCCGGAAGAGCCGGTACCGAGCAAATAGACGCCCGGTGGGCCTTCCACAATCATCCTGTTGACGTCATTGGCGCCCACAACCACCACTTCCTGCAGCCGGCCGCCGGTTTCCACGAAACGCCGGCCGGCTTCAGTGATCAAATCCAGATCCGCTGTCTTGCCCAGGTATTCCGGCGCCTGGTAATACAGCTTCAGAAAAAACTCTTTCAGGGGCGCGCCGATCATGGCGCCGCCGCCGAAACCCATGATGGCCAGGCCCGTGGCCATGCCGCGGCGATCCGGAAACCAGCGGATGAGTGTGCCGACCGGAGAAACATAACCCAATCCCAGTCCGCAACCGCCGAGAACTCCGTATCCGAGATACAGCAGCCACAACTGACCGGTGATAATCCCCAGCCCGCCTACAATAAAACCGCCGCCCCAAAGACAGGCGGAGACCGCGCCTACTTTTCGCGGCCCCACTTCTTCCAGCCAGCGTCCGGCAACGGCCGCGGCCAGCCCGAGGAATACGATGGCCACGGTAAAAATCCAGACAACGTTTTTCAGGGACCAGTCATCGGCGGCGCTGGTGACGATGCCAATGCGTTTTATCAGTGCGGGATTGAAAATACTCCAGGCATAAACGGAACCGATGCAAAGGTGGATACCCAGGGCCGCGGGCACGATGCGCCAGCGATTAAACCCGGGACCGGCAACGATGCGCTCTTTCGATAATAATCCCGCCATTTATTCCCCCTGTTGTTTGTTTATTCGCGTTTCAGAACGGGCCGGCCCGCAAGCCAGTCGAAGACACGGCTCATTATCAATCATGCCGCGCCGGCAACCGGATGCCAGCGGCGGAGGATCGCCAATGTCCATGACGGAGTCAAGCAGCCCTGAATCAGGCGGCCCAGGCAATCAATAACCCTGTGATTTGTATGGATTTAATCTTGCCCTGTAACTGTTATAATTACAAATATTAATTCAGGATCAGGCATCACGAACGGCTTTGACCGATGGGAAAACCGCTGAATAGATGTTCCGAATTCCGCTACTGTAACGTGGTTGTCACATGTAGAATAGGATTTCGCATTATAGAGCAAGACCGGGTCATGGTGTTTCCGCTCCCCGAGCCCTCCCTGGCTCGGTCCCGCGCTCATCCATGGCGCTAGTCGCTCCGACACCATGACCCGGCCTTGCGTTCTACCCGGTTACAGTAGCGGAATTCGGAACATCGTTTCAGACCCGCTTAATCCGGGCGCTCATTTTTCGGTGCGGGAAACATCAAGGCCGCATCGCTGTCTCACATAAATAACTATGGCTACAATGACGAACAACACGGAAAAGCTGGTGGATAATTTCGGCCGGGTCATCGATTACCTGCGAATTTCGGTGACCGACCGCTGTGATTTTCGCTGCGTCTATTGCATGGAGGAGGAGATGGAGTTCCTGCCCCGCGCCCAGCTCCTCACCCTGGAGGAACTGGCCGCCATCGGCCGGGCGTTTACCGAACTGGGGGTCAATAAAATCCGCATCACCGGCGGCGAACCGCTCGTGCGGCGCAATGTCCTGCAACTGTTCCGGGATCTGGGCCGGCTGCCGGGCCTTGAGGAACTGGTGATGACCAGCAACGGTTCGCAACTGGCCCGCCTGTCCGGCCCCCTGAAGGATGCCGGGGTGAAGCGCATCAATATCAGTCTCGATTCCCTGGATGCGGAGAAATTCCGCCGCATTACCCGCGTCGGCGAACTGGACCGCGTCCTGGAAGGGATCGATACCGCACTGGCCACCGGCTTCGAGAAACTCAAGATTAATTCCGTGATCCTGAAAAATCGCAACCACGACGAAATCCACGATCTAGTCCGCTTCGCCGGCGAGCGGGGCATGGACATCAGTTTCATTGAGGAGATGCCGCTGGGGACCATCGGCGACCATGACCGGGCGGAAGCCTACTATTCCAGCGATCAAATCCGCGAGGATCTGGAAAAAGTCTATACACTGCTGCCGACCACGGAAACCACGGCAGGGCCGTCGAAATACTTCAAGCTGGCGGAAACCGGTACCAGAGTCGGATTCATTTCCCCCCACAGCCATAACTTCTGCGACAGTTGCAACCGCGTCCGCCTGACCTGCGAAGGCCGCCTGCTGCTGTGCCTTGGCCAGGAACATTCGGTGGATCTGAGAGAGGTCATACGCAGTCATCCCGGCGACATGGAAAAACTCAAGGATGCCATCCGCGGTTCCATGGCCATCAAACCCCGGGGCCACGATTTCAACCTCCAGGCCAAGCCGGTTATCTTCCGCCATATGAACGCCACGGGGGGATAATGGCTTCATCCTATCGTCCGGCCATGACCGACGCCGGCCTCGTACCCACTATCGATGTCGATGTCATGGACGAATACGGCAACATCCGCACCCAGGCCATCGCCGATGAACGTCCCCTGACCGTCTATGTGGACAGTTACGAAATCGTCACGCTCATGAGCCTGGGCGTCTATCCGGAACTGCTGGCGCTGGGTTACCTGAAAAACCAGGGACTCGTCTCTGATATCCGGGAAATCAAATCCGTCCAGGTGGACTGGGACGTCAACGCCGCCGCCGTGACGACCTACGCGGAACGCGGTGACTGGAAGGAACGTCTCGGCCCCCGCATCGTTACCACCGGCTGCGGTCAGGGCACCGTCTACGGCAGCATCCTGGAACAACTGGAACAGATTAATATCCGTCCCCTGCCCCTCAGGCAATCGGATATTTACACGCTTCTGAAAAATATCAATGCCCTGAACGAGGTCTATAAAACGGCCGGGGCCGTACACGGCTGTGCCCTGTGCGCGGGCACGGAACCCCTGATCTTCATTGAGGACGTGGGACGGCATAACGCTGTCGACGCCATCGCCGGCCGTATGTGGCTGGAAGGGATCGGCGGTGCCGACAAGCTGTTCTATACCACCGGTCGGCTGACGTCGGAGATGGTCATGAAAGTCGGCCAGATGGGCATCCCCGCGCTGTTGTCCCGCTCCGGCATCACCCAGATGGGACTGAAGCTGGCCCGGGACTTCGGTATTACCCTGTTCTCCCGTGCCAAGGGAAAGCACTTCCTGATCTACAACGGTGCGGATAATATCGAGTTCGATGTGGAGTTGCCGCCCAAGCTGGAAGTCGCCAACCTGAAACACAAGGCCGCTGTCGAATAGGCACATGGCCCCCCCAGTCGAAACCGTGACCGGTGTTATACTCGCCGGCGGGCAGGCGCGCCGCATGGGCGGAAACGACAAGGGCCTGATCCCGGTGGCCGGCCGGCCCATGATTGAATTTATTATCGATGCCTTGCGCCCGCAGGTGGCAACACTGATGATCAACGCCAATCGCAATCGCGAGCACTATGAAAAATACGGCTTCAGCGTTATCGCGGACGAACTGGCAGGCTTTAACGGGCCGCTGGCCGGCATGGCCAGTTGTATGCGGGTCGCGGAAACAAAATACATGGCCACACTGCCCTGTGATTCACCCTACGTACCGGACGATCTGGTGGCCAGGCTGTATCGCAGCCTGGTCGAGCATGATGCGGACATCAGCGTGGCGCATAACGGCGACCGGCTGCAACCGGTATACAGCCTTATGAAATGTTCACTGCTGGATTCCCTGCTGGATTATCTGGACAGCGGCGAACGCAAGATCGACCGCTGGTATGCCCGGCATCGCATGACAGAAACGGATTTTTCCGATGTGCCGGAAACCTTTATCAATGCCAACACACCGGAAGATATTGCCGGCATAGAAAAAACACTCAAGCATGCTTAAGACAGCCAGGAACATCGATATACCGGTGATCGGATTCGCCGCCTACAGCGGCACCGGCAAGACCACGCTGATCACCCGCATAATCAGGATTCTGTCGCAGCGCAATCTGCGTGTCGGCACGGTCAAGCACGCCCATCATAATTTCGATATCGATTACCCGGGCAAGGACAGTTACCGTCTGCGCGAGGCGGGCGCCAGCCAGGTTTTAATCGGATCGAGTCAGCGCTGGGCTCTCATGGTCGAACATGAAGACAAGGGCAACCGGCCGCTGGAGTACCACCTGGAGAAACTGGATATGGAAAATCTGGACCTGATACTGGTGGAAGGCTTCAAGGTCGGTCGTATCCCCAAGATCGAGGTGCATCGTCCCTCGCTCGGCAATCCGCCGCTGTACAAACAGGACGAACATATCATCGCCATCGCTACCGATGAGCCACAGCGTATTGACACGGGGCTGCCGGTATTTGATCTGGCACAGCCCGAAACTATCGCGGACTTTATCATCAAACGATTCATGGATAATGTAGTCTTGATGGAACGCCACAGGCTGAAAACAGACACATGAGCAGAATCAAGCTTGAAAAAGATATCAGCTGCCGGGACGATTTTGACCCGGCCTCGCTGCCGCCCGCCGAAGCCCTGGAACGAATACTTTCATTCATAAGTCCGGTTGACGGGGTCGAAAAGATTGCTATCCGCGATGCCCTGAATCGGGTCCTGGCCGACGACGTCATTTCCCGGATCAATGTTCCCACGGGCACCAATTCCGCCATGGACGGGTATGCCGTCAATGGCGATGATATTCCCGCGGATGGCGTTGCCGAACTCCATGTCATCGGAACGGCCTGGGCCGGCAAACCCCTGCAGGAATCGATCAAACCAGGCACCTGCGCCCGTATTATGACCGGCGCCATCCTGCCAAGGGGGGCGGATACGGTCATCATCCAGGAAGATGTGGAACGCGATGCCGACAACATCCGTATTGATGCCGGCACCCGTCGCGGTGACAACGTCCGCCAGGCGGGAGAGGACATTAAAGAAGGCGATATCGTCCTGCACAGCGGCCGCCGCCTGAATCCGGCGGATATCGGTTTGATCGCGTCCCTGGGCATTGGTGAAGTAGCAGTAACCCGGCGCCTGCGGGTGGCCTTTTTCTCCACCGGCGATGAATTGCGTTCCATCGGCGAACCCCTGGAAGAGGGTTGTATTTACGACAGTAATCGTTACACACTCCATACCATGCTCAGGCGCCTGAATGCCGATATCATCGATATGGGTGTTATCCGGGATGAGCGCCAGGCCATTGAAGACGCATTCCTCTCCGCCGCCGGCTGCGCCGATGTTGTCATCACCTCCGGCGGTGTCTCCGTCGGTGAAGCGGATTACGTACGCGAAACACTGAACAAGGTCGGTGATGTGGCTTTCTGGAAGGTCGCCATGAAACCCGGCCGGCCCCTGGCCTTCGGTACGGTGCGGGATGCGATCTTCTTCGGCCTGCCCGGCAACCCGGTTTCCGTCATGGTAACCTTCTATCAGTTCGTTCAGCCCGCGCTTCGGGCCATGTCAGGCGACAGACAAACGCAGCCCGTCACTCTCCGGGCGACATGCATGTCAAAACTCAAGAAACGCCCCGGCCGCATTGAATACCAGCGCGGCATCCTGGAACGCGACGACAGCGGCCGTATGGTTGTGCACAAGACCGGCGCCCAGGGTTCCGGCATTCTCACCTCCATGGCCCGGGCCAACTGTTTCATGATTCTCGGCATGGACAATGCCGGCGTTGAAGAAGGGCAGGAAGTGGACGTCCAGCCGTTTTACGGCCTTACGTAAGGAGTGAGGGGTGAGGAGTAAGAAGTAAAAGCAATACCATACCGGAATGTGTATGCATTTATCCGGTAACCATGCTTTCGTTTATATATACATGGCATGACTATGCCGGATATGCTGCAGGACGATCTTTCCCGCCATTCACGAATTACGGATCACCAGGTCCTCCCCGGATTCCGCTACGCTCCATCCGGGCTACAGGCTGTACAGCACTCCTTACTCCTTACTCCTCACTCCTTACTCCTCACTAGATTTCGATTGCCATGCCGTCATAGGACACTTCCCAGCCGGCCGCCTCGACCTGTTTGCGTTCCTCGCTGTCATCCAGAAGGATGGGATTGGTGGTATTGATATGAATGAAGATTTTGCGCTTGATGTTCAGGTCCTTCAGCGCTTCCATGGTCCCCTCCGGTCCCGATACACTCATGTGCCCCATGCGCTGCGCGGTCTTGACGCCGACGCCGCCGCGTATCATTTCATCGTCCACCCACAGGGTGCCGTCGAAAAAGATTAAATCGGCGCCCCGTATCCGATCCGCCACTTCCGCGGTCATCTGCGCACAGGCCGGCATATAAATAAATTTCGCGTCGCTCTTCATATTCTCAACTTCCAGGGCAATGGTATCTTCCTCGACGGAACCGAAATTCTCGCCCTTGCTCTCATCTTCCAGCCACAGGGCCACCTTGCCGGGCACGGCGAACGGCGTCACGCGAATATTCATGGGGGTGCCGTCCGCCTTTTGCAGTTCCAGCGGCTCTTCCAGATGCATGGCCTCTCGGGAGACGAATTCCGGATTCAGGACATTGAAAATACTGTTGGCTGCCAGCACATCCAGAACCCGCTGCGTGGCGTAGATGCGCAGGGGCTGGGATTCGCGCAGATTCAGTAATCCGGCGACGTGATCCACATCGGCATTGGTGAGAACAGCACCCTGGATGGGACTGTGACGCAGATCCCTTTTCGGATGCAGAATCTCGTTATTATTAATTTGCTGGCGCAGATCCGGCGAGGCGTTGAACAGAAACCAGTCTTCGCCATCGGCACTGACGGCAATGGAAGACTGGGTACGTTGCTTTGCGTTCGGGTCGTTCTGCCGCGCCCGCCGGCTGTTGGGATGATTGCAGTTCCACTGGGGGAAACCACCCCCCGCCGCCGCACCTAATACTCGTATAAACATTATCTATTCCTTATACATTCTTGCTGTATTGTTGTTTCGCGCTTGAACCAAGCCGGTAAGGAGTAAGGCGTGAGGAGTGAGGTAAAACCCGGGCAATTTTTAACTCCTTACACCTTATCTCTCACTCCTCACTATAACCCGTAGTATTCGATTCCACCCAGCGTTCGCCGTCGTCCAGTTGTTCCTTCTTCCAGAACGGTGCCCGCGATTTCAGATCCTCGATAATATACCGGCAGGCGTCCATGGCGTCACCCCGGTGCGCGGACCACACCGCCACCAGGACAATGACATCATCGATGCGGATTTCGCCGACACGATGCAGAATCAGGCAATCCAGTACTCGCCAGCGCTCACCGGCCTGCGCGGCTATTTCATGAAGGTGTTTCTCCGTCATGCCGGGATAATGTTCCAGAGTCATGCCCCTGACACTGCTGCCCTCATTGAAATCCCGCATGGTACCGACAAAAACGCAAGTCGCACCGGCCTTGCCTGTAATAGCCAGTATTTTCTGGTAGGCGGCCACCTCTCGGTAAGGCTCAAAGACTTCCTTTCTGATCTCGATACGCACGTCTGTCAACCGCCGGTTACGGCGGGGAAAAACGCCACTTCATCGCCATCGGCCAGTTCCACATCGCCCTTGACGTATTCCATGTTGACCGCCGTCATCAGGGATTCCGGCATGGGCTCGCCGTCATTAGCCTTTTTCCATAAACGGGACAGACGCATGCCATCCTCAAACTCGATCGTTTCTTCGTTGCGGCCCAGCGTCTCGCGCAGGCTGGCGAAATATTTCACTGTAACAGCCATAAATCCGGTTTCCGTTTCATTGAAAGCATGTCTATTATAGAGTGTGGTAAAATAAAAATCATACCATGTCCAGACTGACACATTTCAATCAACAGGGCGAGGCCCATATGGTCGATGTCGGCGACAAGCCGGACAGCCGCCGTGTCGCCGTCGCGGAAGGCAGTATCCGCATGCAGCCGGAAACCCTGTCCATGATAATCCAGGGCGATCACAGGAAAGGCGATGTCCTGGGCATCGCCCGGGTCGCCGGCATCATGGCGGCCAAGAAAACCGCGGATCTGGTTCCCCTGTGTCACCCGTTGTCACTGAGTCACATCGAGATCAACCTGGTGCCGGCGGAAGAAGACAACTCGGTTCATTGTCGCGCTCATGTGGAAACCACCGGACCGACCGGCGTCGAGATGGAGGCCCTGACCGCCGTACAGATCGCCCTGCTCACCATCTACGACATGTGCAAGGCCGTGGACCGCGGCATGGTCATGGATAACAT
>JBBDSH010000041.1:0-41672 GCA_040905045.1 Gammaproteobacteria bacterium
GGTCCATGGCGTGCAGCAGGTCGACCCACTCGAGCATGCGCCGGGCGTCGGCCACGACCAGCCCGGCCCACCCGGACGAGTAGGCGTTGGTGCTGGTGAAACCGTTGAACACGCCGACCTCTTTCAGTGGCTTCAGGCCGGCTTTCTTAAGCGCCGCATCGGCGGGCATGCGCTCGCCCTGATAGTAGACCTCGCCCACGCCCACCATCGGGCCCAGGATATTGCGGGTCATTGGCAGATCGCTTTCGCCGAGGGTGCCGCGCGCCTGCACGACGGGCGTAATCCGGTGATTCAGCAGGGCCACCAGCATGTCCAGGAACTCGGGGGTGACCGGCTCGTAGGTGACGTTGTTGGCGCGCGCGGCCATGAAGGCCCGCGTGATCGCCTCCTTGGGCACCTCGGGGCCGTAGCCGCGCCCGGCTCCGCCCTCAAAAGACCGGCGTTGGCGTTCCTCGAGCATTTCCCGGTTGCCCGGGGCCAGCGGATCACCGGAGAAGCGCACCACCTCGCGCTGCTCACCCCCGCCGCGGTTGAAACGGTAGATGGGCACGTCCTCGAGCGCCCCCTGGAGCAGCAGCCCGTAGGCGGCGGCGGCGCGCTGTCTGGCCTCGGGACTGAGGCGGACCTTCGCGCCGTGGCGGGCGATCTGCACCAATTTTTCGATGGTCAGGTCATGGCCGGTGAGCGTAATGGTGGTGTCGGCCATCGTCGGCTCGATGGGCTGGTAGGGGACATCCAGATCGGGCGCGGCCGCGGCGGGCCCGGCCAGACACAGGGTAATGAGCACGGCCAGGGCCGGGATGAAACGGCGGCGCAATAGATTCTTTTTATGCATATGACTCACTCTTTCTCGATTAAAATTTTCAACCGGTCGCCGGCCCCGCAACGCGCATTCCGGGGCAGAAAGACCGCATAATGCACTCCTTGCCGGCCAGTCCTAGTCCCCGACTGACTCCTGGGCGACGGGGATGTGGCCGTGGCCGCCCGGCAGGGGCGGCCCGTCCGGGTAAAACGTCGAGGCCGGGGTGTCCCTGAGGAAGCGGGCGGCGAGGCGGCCGATGGGCTGCGTCGGTCGCTCCCCGGCGCCGTACCGGAACGGCACCACCTCGCGGAAGGCCTGCCAGGCCGCCGTCGGCGCCGCGCCGAAGGTCCGGTCGGGGTCCTGCAGCTTGCGCAGGTCCATCCAGAAGGCGGCCGTCATCAGTTCCTGTCCTATCAGGTCATACATGTGTTCTATGGCCAGGTTCAGATTGTGGATCTTCAACCGCGTTTGCGCCTCGATGTCGGCGACGGCATGCAAGCCGACGCTGAAGCCTTCCGGGGAGAGGGGCTTGGAGACGTTCTGCACGTCCTGCCACAGGCCGGCGGCGGTGGAGCCGCTACCCCTGGGGATGTAGCCGCCGGCGGGGAGGCCCTGCGGGTTACTCTCCAGGAATTCGTCGGCGTCGAGGACGGTGAAATACGGATCACTGAAGCGCTGCATCCGCTGCGCCACCACCACGCCCAGGTTCTGCAGGGCGTTGAGGAAGTACTCGAGGTCGTTGGCCAGCGGGTAGGGGTCCCAGTTGGCGTTGGAGAGGATGTAGCCCGACTGGCCGTTGCTGTATTTGCCGCCGCGTACGTGGTATTGCTTCAGCCACGACCCGGCCAGCTCCCAGGAATCGGCCGGCTCCAGACCCGGCACAATGGCGGGATTGTGGTCGGAGGTGTTGATCTGCATGAGGACGCTGTCGCGCAGGACCGACCAGGCCTGCCAGGCCGAGCCCTGGCGGATGGAGGCGGCGCGCAGGCTCTCGGGGTCTTGGATGATGCGGTCGGGGTGATAATCCAGGAGGTAGCTGCCCCGGAGCATGCCGAGGACGCGGGCGGCGTTCCAGTTGAGCCAAGTGTGTCGGCGGTTGACCTGGACCGGCAGCGCCAGCGGCGCAATCGTGCTGTTCATGCCGTTCAGGACCATGGCGTGCAGCAGGTCGATCCATTCGAGCATGCGCCGGCCCTCGTCCACCACCAGCCCGGCCCAGCCGGCCGAATAGGCGTTGCTGCTGTAGAAGCCGTTGAAAACGCCGATCTCATCCATCGTCATCGGGGTAAGGCCGGCCTTCTCCAGGGCCTCGGCGGCGGGCATGCGCTCGCCCCGGTAGTAGGCCTCGCCCTTGCCCAGCATCGTGCCATAGACGATGGCGACCACCCACAGATCGGAATCACCGTTCGTGCCGCGCGCCTGAAGGACGGGCGTCACACGCCGGTTCAGCAGCGCCACCAGCATGTCCAGGAACTCGGGCGTGACCGCCTCGTAGGTAACGTTGTTGGCACGCGCGGCCATGAAGGCGCGGGTAATCTCCTCCTTGGGCACCTCGGGGCCGTAACCCCCATAAGCACCGTTTTCAAAGATCTCGTACCAGCGCTGCTGAAGTAACTTCTTGTTCTCCGGCGCGAGCGGATCACCGGAGAACAACTCGACCTCGCGCTGGGAGCCGTAGCCGCGGGTAAAGCCGTAGATGGGCATGCCCTCGAGCCCGCCCTGGAGCAGCAGCCCGTAGGCCGCGGCGGCGCGCTGTTTGGCCTCGGGACTGAGACGGACCTTCGCGCCGTGGCGGGCGATCCGGACCAGTTGCTCAATGGTCAGGTCGTGGCCGGTGAGGGTGACGGTGGTGTCGGCCATCGTGGCCTCGATGGGCTGGTAGGGGACGGCCAGGTCGGGTTCGGCGGCGACGGGCCCGGCCAGCCACAGGGCGCCGGCGAGCACGGCAACGCCCGACATTAAATAATGGTATAGCGGATCCTGTTTGTGCATGAGACCGAACTCCCATTGATTGAAGGAATCCCAATCGGTCGCCGGCCCGACCCGTGTGGAGGACCGGAACCGACGATGATGGTTTGCAGGCCGCCCGTCTATCTCAGGCGATTGGCGTAGTCAGCCCCGATCGATACCTGCTTCTCTAGAAATCGTAGGAGACTCGGAAGCTCAGCGAGCGCGGCCGGGCACTGGTGATCCGTGTAGGACCCTGGATGCTGGATTTATAAAACTCGGGACGCGCATCGGTCAGATTGTTGACCCGCATCGAGGCCCGCCATTGCCCCAGGTCCATGCCCACGGAGGCATCAAACAGCGTGTAAGCATCGAGAGGCTGCCTGCCAAAAGGATCAAGGTTGGTAAAGGCCTCGCCGCGGTGCTGAATGCCAAACGTCGCATAGCTCTCAATCCCGTTCAGGAGAAAATCGTAGCGGAAATTGAGATTGCCCTGGAATGTCGGCGTCAGGGAGAGCTCACTGCCTACTGGCACCACAAAACGCTCGGTACCCTCGCGGACACTGACAAGTTCGGTATCATTAATGGAAACAGCGCCGGAGACGGTCAGGTTATCGGTGACCAGTGCGTTGAAATCGGCCTCGACCCCGAGAATCTCGGCATTTCCAGCATTGGCTGTAGTGGCAATATTGCTACCAGGAATGCTCGAAGTGAAGTGCATACCCGACCACTCAATAAAGTACACCGCGCCATTGAATCTCAGACGGTCATCGAAAAGCTGAGTTTTCCAGCCAATCTCGTAGTTGTCGAGGGAATCGGAATCGACGAATGCCGGAAACACCTGCTCGCCCGTGACCGGATCGAAAACAGCCCCCTGACGATTGAAACGGCCCCGGCGAAAGCCTTGGGAGAAGGTGGTATAGAGCATCATGTCATCCGTCAGCCTGTAGGTCAGATTGCCTTTGAAAATGACGTCGGATTCATTCGCCGGGGGGATAGCGTCCAGCGAACCGCCAATGTCCTGACTAGCTTGAGTCTTCGGTGCAGGGTTGAACGAACCCAAGGCATTAATATCAATATCGAACCAGCGCACACCGAAACTCGCGCTCAATTGATCCGTGATGTCGTAGGTCAGCTCGCCGAAGAAGGCCAGCTCATCCGATTGATCGACAATAGTATGAAACCAGGCGATTGACGGATCCTGGGGACCGGGTTGCGCCAGTCCAAGCGTTGTCCCCGGAAACGGCTCATTGGGCACAAAACCCGCTATCTCGGGAGCATGATACGTCCATGAATTCAAAAGCTTGTTTTCGCTGTCTGAATACCACGCCCCGCCGATGAAACGCAGCGGTTTGGCCGGGTCCGTCGAGAATCGCAGTTCGTGATGCATGTACTGGTTTTCCTCTCGCGGCAGGAAAAGCGCGTCGGGCGCGGCGCACTCCTGGATTTCGCGCGCGGCGTTGTACGCGCAGTTATAAAAGGGCATCCAGATCACATTCTCGTGATTGATGGAATAGTCGGAATTCTGAGTAATGTCCTGCTCGAGGTAGGAACCGTTGTAGACCACATCCAGCCAGCCCAGCCGTCCCTCGAGGTTCCAGTTGGTTTGGAGGATATCGTCCTTAAGTTTATCGCTATTGAAACGGACGACATTCAGATCACCCTCTCTCGGCAAATAGTCGAACACGCCGTCCACATGGAGATTCTGGGTGACAACACCCGCGGTCAGTTCCCAGTCGTCGCTGATGCGCAGCTTGCCAGAGAGGCGGCCGCCGCGGTATCGGGCCTCGTTAAAATCGTCCTCGACCTGATTCGCATTGTCCCGTTCATGAAGCACGACGTCGTTCGCTAAAGTGAAGGTGCCGTCCTGGAAAAACTCGCTGTCGGCATAGGAGGTGGTGCCGGGGATATTATCAATCCATCCGCCCTTGTGGATTTCGTAGGCGGTGAGACGCACAGCGAACCGGTCTTCAATGACGGGAATGTTGACAGTGCCTTCCACACCCCAGCCCGCCTCACCTTTATTGATCGTGTGCCCCGAAAACGCGACATTGCCGCTGAACTCGTTGAATTCCGGTTTGTTGGTGACGAGACGGACCGTGCCCGACTGAGAACTACCGCCATACAGCGTGCCCTGCGGACCGGGCAGCACCTCGATGCGCTGCATATCGGTAATATACAGGTCCATGTTACGACCGTTGGTGATCAGCGGGGCATCGTCCAGGTAAAGCGCTACGGCTGGACTGCTGCTGAGCCCGCCGGACTTACGGATATCCTGTGGATTGCCGGCTATCCCGCGAATAAATATGCTGTTCTGGCCCGGGCCGCGGCCGGAGAAATTCACACTGGGCGCATTCTTGACCCAGTCCTCAAAAGTGGTGATAGCGCGCTCTTCCAGCATCGCCGCGTCCATGGACTGGACCGAGATGGGGACATCCTGCAGGTTCTCGGCCCGTTTGGACGCCGTAACGATGACTTCCTCCAGCCTTCTGGGGGCGTCGTCCTGCGCGAATGCGCTGCCCGAAACACCCATAGCCCCCGATGCAATCGCCATGGTAATGGCCTCATACAGCCTGTCTTTTTTGTACATTCTGGCTTGCCCTCGTCGTTGAAAAGGTTGAGCGTCCTTTCCAAGTTTACTCCTACTACTTTTATATTATTTTATTGTATTGATATGAGGTCTGGTGTTATATATCAATGATATTAGCAAATCTAATTGTTAACATAAGTAGGGGGTATACCGTTGGACAGATTGGCTGTATTTTCAAAACAGCGTTGAATCAAATCAGGGCAAGCGATGCGGGCTGGAGTCTGACCCTGAGGCCGGTTCTCCTGGCTACAACGGAACGGCATTGCCTTGCGGCCGGGCCGAGCTTTCCCGGGTCGAGGAAGCGTACGGGTTCTCGTTGATAGGCCGATCTTGCCGAGCGGTGTCAGGCCGGCCTGGCGCAACGCCTCAGCCTCCGGCATGATGAACTGCGCCTGACGGTTTCCATTTATGAACTATCTCAGAACGGGGAGTACGTCACGCCTCTGAATAGCGGTATCAATTAATCCGGGGGAGATGGCCATGAACAACTTGCATCCCGGGTATTCATTGACTACTGTTCCACGATGATCTAGAGAGTATTTCTGAATCATGAAGCAAAACGCTTAAATCAAGCCCTGTTCACGGAATCGGGACAGTTCCAATAATGGGCTTATATCGATAATTAGTTTTGCTAATGTCATTGATTTATAACACCAGACTTGTATCTTTTTATCTCCATAATAATATACAAATCCAGAGCGATAGTGTTCCACCTGAGCTGAGCATGGGAGTAGTCGGATGCCTTTTCTTGAATCGCTGCCTCCCGACACTGCCGTTGCCGCTGTTTACTGAAGCTGACTGGGGCTATATCGACTGTGGGAAGCTAAGGGATAGTAGTCAGTTAATTTGTCTAACCATCGAGAGTGATAACAATGGCGCGTAACCCAAAACATGACATTCTATTTGAGCCAATCCAGCTCGGGCCAAAGACTATGCCCAACAGGTTTTATCAGTCTCCGCACTGTATTGGCGCAGGTTCGGACAAGCCGGGATTTCAGGCTGCACACCGAGCGCTGAAAGCGGAAGGCGGCTGGGGCGGTATCAATACGGAATACTGCTCCATCCATCCCGAGTCCGATGATGTCATGCGGGTATCTGCGCGGCTTTGGGACGATGGAGATGTGCACAATCTAAGCGCGATGACCGATCATATTCACAAGCACGGCGCACTGGCTGGTGTAGAGCTATGGTATGGCGGGTCACACGCGCCGTGCATGGAAACCCGTCAAACCCCGCGCGGTCCCAGCCAGTATGCCTCGGAGTTCGAGACAGCGACTTATTGCAAGGAAGCGGATCAGGACGACATCGACGATCTGCAGGGCTTTTATGTCGATGCCGCCAAGCGGGCCCGAGATGCCGGTTTTGATATCGTGTATGTGTACGGCGGTCATTCCTACCTGCCGTTGCAATTCCTGTCTCCGTATTACAACAAGCGCACGGACAAGTACGGTGGCTCGCTGGAAAACCGCGCCCGGTTCTGGATCGAGACCCTGGAGAAGGTAAGAAAGGCGGTCGGCGACGATTGCGCCATCGCCACTCGCTTTGCCATTGATACGCTGTACGGTCCCGACGCCATCGAAGTTGAAGTCGATGGCATGAAGTTTATCGAGTTGGCGGATCCTTATGTGGATGTATGGGATGTTAAAATCGGCGATATTGCCGAATGGGGCGAGGACGCGGGACCATCGCGCTTTTACCAGATGGGTCACCAACTTCCGTGGACGAAGTATATCAAGCAGGTTAGCAAGAAGCCGGTGCTGGGAGTGGGCCGCTTTACCGACGCCGACAAGATGGCGGAGGTGATTCGTTCCGGGCAACTCGACATCATCAGCGCTGCCCGGCCGAGCATCTCCGATCCGTTCCTTCCGAATAAAATAAAGGAAGGGCGGTATGACGACATCCGTGTCTGTATTGGCTGTAATGTCTGCATATCCCGTTGGGAGATCGGCGGACCGCCGATGATCTGCACCCAGAATGCCACGGCCGGCGAGGAATACCGTCGCGGATGGCATCCGGAATATTTCCCGAAGGCCGGGTCTGACGACTCTGTCCTGGTGGTGGGGGCAGGTCCTGCAGGAGCCGAGTGCGCCCGGGTACTGCTGGAGCGCGGTTATACCACACACATTTATGATACGCGCGACAAGGTCGGTGGTCATATCAACGACATTGTTGATCACATCCCCAATCTTGGCGAATGGGGCTATCACCGGGATTACCGCGAGGTACAGATTAACAAGCTTTTGAAAAAGAATAAGGATTCCCAATTGATGCTCGGCCAGAAGCCGATGACGGTTGATGAAGCGCTGGAATATGGTGCGGAAAAGATTGTCATCGCGACGGGCTCGAAATGGAATACCGATGGCACTAACGCCTTGACCCACGAGCCGATACCGGGCGCCGATGCCAGCCAGGAGGATCAGGTTACGCCCGAGCAGCTCTTCGAAGGCAAGAAGAAGATCGGCAAGCGGGTGACCATCCTGAGCGCGGATACCTACTGGATGGCTCCCAGCCTGGCCGAGAAGCTGGCGCAGAACGGCCATGAGGTCACTGTTATCGACAGCGTCGGCCTTGCCTCCTACATGGAGTTCACGCTGGAGTTCCCGAACATGATGCGCCGGCTGCACGAGCTTCATGTCGAGGTGATAGGGGAATCCTGGGCGTCGAAGATCGAAAAGGGACGCATCGAGGTTTACAATCTGTTCGGCGAGGGTTCCAGGCGCGAATACCGCGGCCCCGGCAAGTCGCCGCGTGACGAAAACAAGACCCACCAGTGGCACGAGTTCGATACCCTGGTGCTCGTCACCGGCAAGCATTCCGTGAACGATCTGTACAAGGGGCTCAAGGAGCGCAAGGACGAATGGGAGCAGAACGGCATCAAGGATGTCTACGTAATCGGTGACGCGCATGCGCCGAAGATTATCGCCGATGCCACCTTTGAGGGCCACCGGCTGGCACGCGAAATCGAGGAAGAGCGGGCCCAGTATCCCAAGCCCTACAAGCGTGAAGTGGCCGTCTGGGGCACGCCCTATAACCCGGGCGATGCACCCAAGATCGAGTATCAGAAGTAGTAACCGTGCATACCCGATGCAGCACCGGTGCGGTGGATACCGTGCCGGGGTGGGTCGCTACCGGCATCCAATGACCACGTTCTCCGACTTCCGGCAGTCGTTACCGATTCAGCAAGCCCGATAATGGTCGATCCACAGCATAATCCCGAAGAAGTCACACGCATCCTGTTCCAGGACTTTCCCGGCTGGATGCTGGCGAGTTTTTACGTCGTGGCTTTCACTGTAATTGCCGTCTTTATTTACGGCTGCTATGTACAGATACGGAAATACCGCCGCGGCCGTCCGATTAAAATACGGAACCTGTGGAACGGTACTGTCAGGATGATCAACGATCTCCTTACCCACAGGACCATCAAGCGACGCGACAAGCCGGCCGGACACAGTCATGCCCTGATCTTCTTCGGCTTCGTACTGCTGTTTATCGGCACCTCGATCATCACGCTGGAATACGATATTACCGAACCGTTGTTTGGATTTACGTTCTGGTACGGGGATTTTTATCTGTGGTTCTCACTGATCCTGGATATCGCCGGCGCGGCGCTGATCGTCGGCCTGTTGTACATGATGTACCGCAGAAAGTGGTTGGCGCTGCCCAAACTGGATTACAAACGTCCCGACCGCAGTCCCGAGGATCCGGATTATAATCGCAGTTTCTACCAGCGCGAGGACTGGGCTTTTCTGTGGACCCTCATCATCATCGCCATCACAGGTTATATCCTCGAGGCCGCGCGGCTGGTGTGGCTGGCCGACGATCCGACGGTCTGGGATTACCGCTGGTGGTCGCCATTCGGCACCCTGCTGGCCTATCTCTACCAGGGGTTTGGGATGTCGCCCGAAGGCGCGGCCAGCCTGCGCCTGTATAGCTGGTGGTTCCACGGCGTTCTGGCCCTGATTTTCATCGCGCTCATACCGTTCACCAAAGTGAAGCATATCTTTACTGCCATGGGCTCGCTGGCGCTGCGCGATCCCAAATCCTCGTCCCGGCTCCCCATGGCTGACCTGGAAGGAGAGAAGATCGGCTATACCACCATTACCGATTTCACCAGTAAACATCTACTGCATCTGGACGCCTGTACCAAGTGCGGTCGTTGTCACGAGGCCTGTCCGGCCAACGCCACCGGTTATCCGCTGTCGCCGCGGGATCTGGTCCTGTCGCTACGGGAACTCGCCAACGATAAGCTGGAGAGTGGATCTCTGCCCGCGGAGCAGGAGGCATTGTCCGTTTTGGGTGACGGTCTCAACCGGATCCGCAGCGAGACACTCTGGTCCTGCCGGACCTGTTCGGCCTGTGTCGAGATTTGCCCGGTTGGTATCGAACACGTGCCAATGATTGTCGAAATGCGACGTCAGCTCGTGGAGCGTGGTGACATGGAATCGACAGTCCAGAGTGCGCTGCAGAATATTCAGAAAAAGGGAAATTCCCTTGGTGAAAACAAACGCAAGCGACCTGCGTGGACCAAAAAACTGGATTTTGAAATCAAGGACGCGCGCAAGGAACCGGTGGATGTACTCTGGTTCGTCGGTGATTTCGCATCTTTTGATCCACGGTATCAGAAAGTTTCGCAGGCATTCGCGCGAATAATGAAATCCAGCGGGATTGATTTCGGTATTCTGTTCGAGGCGGAAATGACCGCCGGCAACGATGTTCGCCGGGTCGGTGAGGAAGGTCTGTATCAACATTTGGCCGAGGAAAACATTGCGACACTGGAAGGATGTGAGTTTAAACGTATCGTGACAACGGATCCTCATTCCTTTAATACACTGAAGAACGAATATCCGGAGTTTGGCGGGAAATATGAGGTTGAGCATGCCAGCAGCATGATTCGGCGCATGCTCGCCAACGGTGAGATCAATCTGAAGAAGAACCTGGGTGAGAGTACCGTGACGTTCCATGATCCCTGTCACCTGGGCCGCCTTAACAAGGGTTATGACGCGCCGCGCGAGTCTTTGCAAATGCTCGGTGCCAATCTTGTTGAGATGAAGCGTTCGCGGGACAATTCTTTCTGTTGTGGAGCGGGAGGGGGTCGTATATGGACACCCGATCCCGTGGATAAGGAAAAGCCGTCTGAAAACCGCATGCGCGAAGCGGCGGAAATCCGGGATCTGGATACTTTTGTCGTCAGCTGCCCCAAATGCATGAATATGTTCGAGGACTCGGTCAAGTCTACAGGCAACGAGAAGAATATCCGCGTTCGTGAGTTGATTGAGCTGGTCGAGGAGTGCATGGGGCTCGAGAAAGCCGAGCCGGCCGATGCCGGCTCCACGGCCGAAGCCTGAACGCTGGCCTCGGCGGACGCAGAGTGGCGGTATGCAGGCGATGACGGATGCGAACGCCGCCCGGAGTTCTGGATGCGGAGACAGCAGTCCGTTTCTGGATGAATTACTGGAGCAGGCCGTGGGACGGGAAGACGTTTACCTCGCTGCGGCGCTGCATCCCTTTGCGGGCGAGGACGATCGTGAGCGACTGGAACCGATCCTGTTCGCGACTCCCAGGCTTCGCCGCCAGCTGGCTGCCGCGCCCTACACGCCGGGCTCGGTACTGGCGCAACTCGTCGCGCGCACGTCGGATTCGAAACTGCGGGAACGGATCGCCCGGCATCCGGCAACACCGCCCGAGACCCTGCGTGAGTTGGCAAACGGCGATGTTTCTGAGGCGTTAGCCGAAGCGCTGGCCGGCCACAAGAGTACTCCTGCCGAGGTACTGGCGGAGCTGAAATGGCGCGGATCGGTGTCGATGCAGAAGGCATTGGCGGGCAATCCGGCTTTGGATTGTGACCTGCTCGCCGAAATCGCAACGGAGGCGCCGCTCGAAGTGCTCAAGGAGATCGCCAAGCATTCGAATGCCGACGCACTGTTATTGCAGGACCTCTGGTCCCGAGGCGGGGATACCTATCTGCGGGCGGAGATCGCGGGCAATGGGCATTGTCCGGAAGGGCTGCAGGAGGCGGCGGAAAAGGACGGAGCGCCGCTGGTACGACGCTTGCTGGCCGCGAATCAATCGGTGCGGGTGGAACGGCTGGTGCGCCTGCTGGGGGATCCGCTGCCCCAGGTACGGGCGGCGGCGGTTCGCAATCTCTTGCTGCCGGCCGAGGAGCTGGACTCGCTGATCGATGATCCGTCGCGCCAGGTCCGGCGCACGGAGGCCAGGCGGGATGGCCTGACAGAGTCACTAATCGAGCGCCTGGCACAGGATGAGGATGAGTGGGTACGGCGCTGGGTGGCGCGCAACCGCGCCACCCCGGAAGGTGTGTTGCGGCAGTTGGCGGAGGATGAAGTTGCCGAGGTACGGCGGGCGGTGGCACGTAATCCGGTTTGCCCGCGGGATCTGCTGTTCGAACTGGCGAAGGATCGCGACAACTGGGTGCGCGCGGGCGTGGCGTTCCGGCATGACCTTCCGGAGCCGGTACTGCGGGAACTTGCGGCGGAGGAAGATGCGGATATCCTCACCGGTATCGGCCAGAATCCCGCGGTATCGAACGAGATATTGCAGAAGATCGCGAACCATCCCGACAAGGATATCCGGCGGGCCGTGGTTTTGAACGAGAAAGCGCCTCTGGAGATAGTGCGGATTTTGCAGGATGACCCGTATCCGCTCAATCGTGCCATAGTGGCCGGGCATCCGGCGCTGACTGCGGCAGAATTGAGAGAGATGGTCGACGATCCGGAACCGCAGGTGCGATTCATCGCTGCACAGACGCTGGTCCGGAAAGCGCCAAACGATGTATCAACGAAAACCGAACATGCAACAGGCAACACAGCGGAGTAAAGCTTTATGAAAATACTGGTACCCATCAAGCAGATTGCCGTACTCGATGAAGACTTCGAACTCCTCGATGACGGTATGGGCGCGAATCCGGATTTTCTGGACTACGAACTTAATGAGTGGGACGACTATTCCTACGAGGAAGCGCTTCGGATCATGGAGGCCAATGAAGGGGTCGAGGTTGTGCCCGTGACCGTGGGACCGGAACAGGCCGATGATGCACTGCGCCAGTGCCTTGCCAAGGGCGGGGAGCGCGGCATCCGGGTATGGGACGATGCTGTCGAAGGGTCCGATCCCTGCGCCATAGCCCGGATACTGGCCAAGGTGGCCGAGCGCGAACAGCCGGATCTGGTATTTACCGGCACGTTGTCTTCCGATCATTCCTTTGCCCAGACAGGCATGAGTCTGGCCGCTTATCTCGGCTGGCCGCATACAGCCGTTGTCAATCGTCTGGAATTCAAGCCGGGCGAATCCAAGGCGACCGTGCACCGTGAACTGGAAGGCGGCGTGGAGGAGAAAATGGCGATCGATGTGCCGGCAGTGCTCACTATACAACTCGGCATTAATGAACCGCGCTATGCTTCTCTGCGTGGCATAAAGCAGGCGAAAAGCAAGGAAATCGAAGTACTTTCGCACGAAGACCTCGGTCTGTCGGATGAGGATGTCGGTGTAAAAGGTTCGTTGTCGCAACTGCGGCGCATGGAAGTGCCCGAAAAGGGCCAGGCCGAATTCATTGAGGGTACGCCGGCTGAACAAGCGTCGCGTCTGGCGGAAATCATTAAGGAACTTAAGGGGGCTGCATAAATGAGTGGCATATTGACAATATCCGAACATCGGCAGGGTGAATTGACGCCGGCCAGCTTCGAGGTCGTTTCCGCGGCCCGGGAGCTCAAGGCGGAAAAGGATCAGAAGCTCATGGTCGCGATTCTGGCCAGTGATCCCGACAAGTATGCAAAACAGCTGAACCTGGAGGGTGTCGACGAGATCATCCGGATCAAGACTCCAGAAGAAGAGTTCCAGGTGGACGCCTATGAGGCGGCGATTAGAGAGCTCATTGAGGATCGCCGGCCTTCTGTCGCACTGGTGCCGCACAGTGTCGATGCCTGGAGTTATGCGCCGGTAATCGCTGTGCGCGGCGATTACGGCTTTGCCACCGATGTGTTTGGTATACGTTACGATGGCGACGACCTCGTAGCGACGCGGGCCGCCTACGCCGAGAAGCTGCATATGGAACTCGGCTTCCCCGGCAGGGAAACCGTGTTGCTGACCGTGCGAGGAAACGTCTACAAGCCGGTCGAGAGTGAGGGCAGTGCCGAGATGATGGACTTTGATGCGCCGTCCGTAGTGGCCCGCACGCAGCACCTCGAATATATCGAGCCGGAAAGCGGCGGCGACGTGGACATCACCCAGGCCGAATACATGCTTTCTATCGGCCGGGGCATCGAGGATGAGGACAATGTCGAACAGTTTCGGGAATTGACAGATCTGATGGGCTTTACTTTGGGCTGCTCACGGCCGATCGCCGACAGCGGCTGGCTGCCCAAATCGCGTCAGGTGGGGCAGTCCGGAAAGACGGTAGCCAACTGCAAGGTTTACCTGGCTCTGGGAATATCGGGGTCCGTCCAGCATCTGGCGGGGATGAAGCATGTGCCGAACATCATAGCCATTAATAAAGATCCGGAGGCGTCGATTTTCAGTGTTGCTCGTTTCGGTATAGTCGGCGATTTATTCGAAATCGCTGATGAAATGAAAAATCACTTTGAATGAGATTGGCTGAGGAAGTAATTCGGGACTATTACATACGCTCCCTTCCCACAGCTACATGAAGTATGAGTGTCATCCTGCGGGCCTTGCGACGGGCCGACGACAACATCTCGTTCTTTATGTGGACGAACTTGACATCAAACTCAACCCGTGTATCGGTTAAGAGCGCACCGATTTGATTCAGCGCCTTTTTGGGACAATGAATCCAACCGGTTCAAATCTTGCGGTGAGCTAATGTAGGCAATTAGATTTGCTTATATCGTTGATTTATAGTGCCGAACTTGTATTTTATGAGCCTGGCATTGATAACGATAGCCCATCATGAAAGGGGATAAGGGAGGATTATATTGCCAGCTATGGGGACACTTTGGACCGGTACTGACACAAGCAATAATCCTTTGCCAGCCTGCGAAGCCGGTTTCCACCGGATTTCAATTGTGGGATTTGCCACTTGGCGGATTATGCCATGGGGTTTGTGTGTGGATAGGTATGACCGGAAGGTACTGGATTTAAAGCCGTATTTATCAGGACTGTGGAAACTAATCGGTTGCTCTAAAATCTGTTGCTCTAAAAAGGTTATTAATAAATATGAATACTCCCAGCCATACTAAATATCTGGTTATAGGCGCTGGCATTCACGGCCTCAGCACTGCATATCATCTTGCTCTCCAGTTAGAGGAACGTGGGTTGGGCAAGGGTGAGGACATCCTTGTGGTTGATAAAAGGGATATCGGCGCTGGTGCTTCTGGTATTGCCTGTGGTGTAGTTAGAAACAACTATTTTCAGCCGGCAATGCGCAAGCTTATGGCGCATAGTGTCGATGTTTGGGAGCGGGATCCCAAAGCCTATACTTATCGTTCCGTAGGCTATTTGCAGATTTCCTCCGAGGTGATGCACAAGGATGTGGCGACCATTGCCGAACAACAAAAAGAGATTGGCTATGAGTCTGTTTTCATCGAAGGTGAAAAAGACTCCATGAAGTACATGCGCGATATTTTTGATGACTGGCAGGCTCAAAACATAACATCAGTCCTGCATGAAAAACGTGGCGGTTATGCCAATAACATCAAGAGTTGTCAGGCGCTGGCGGCGAAAGCACGAAATGAAGGCGTGAATATCCTGACGGGAGTAAAAGTTACCGGGTTTCGCTTTGCAAATGGTAGCCGGGCAATTAAGGCCGTGGAAACGGATCAAGGCACAATTGAATGTGATTATGTAATCGTAGGTGCGGGCCCATGGGTCAAACAAATATGGGACATGCTTGAGTTGCCAAAGAAGATTGATGTAAACGACGGTCAGGGCCGGACCCATAAGGATATACCAATGTGGGTATTCTGGTCGTTGCAGGAAGGGACCCTTGGGGTTGATCCGAGATTGGTGAGAACGAATGACGGCAAACGGCCGCCGGTTGTACACGTTGATACGGATGCTCCGCTCTATTCGATCCGGGACGGGTCATTGATAACTGATAAAATGTGGGGCATTTATTACAAGCCCGATCCGTACTTCGGTGGTGTACAAGGAGGCGCCGCACCAAACAAGGTCGAGACCGATTCGGATGAAGTCAAGATCGATCCTTACGGGCTGGAATCACCGGATTTTATTGTTGGTGAGGATTTTGCCAATATGTGGTGCTCGGCTCTGGCGCATTGTCAGAAACGCTTTGAGGACAAATACCCCTTGTACAAGAAGGAACCCTCTGGTGGAATAGGGGCGTTCTCGCCGGATAACTTCCCTGTTTTCGATGTGTTTCGGCAAAACTGTTACATCATAGCTGACTCCAATCACGGGTATAAAATGATTGGTGTCGGTGAACTGGTCGCCGAGGAGATCTTAGGCGGGAAAAATGAGTTATTGGAACCGTTCCGTTTCGCTCGGTATGAGACGGGAGAACTGCATCCCACCTCTCACAGTCCTTTCCCGTGGAGCTAGGAATGTCTGTTTTCCGATTTTGTAAGTATGTTTCTGTACATTCATTAAGATAGTTGTAAAACAATTTTAAGATTATAAAGACTGCAGCGTGGGGATAGAGATGACTGATTACGAAAATTTTATTAATGCATCGGGTCGTGATAAAAAGGTCCAGGAAGTCCGAAAGCTTATTAATGAACTTGGTATTACTTTTATTTATTATCAGTTCGTATCGGTAACCGGACGTATCATGGGCAAGGGCGTTCCTGCCGATCACTGGGAACGGCTTGCTGAGAAGGGTTTTCAGCTGGTCTACGGATCTACCGCGAACCTCTTTATAGACCGGCATGACAACTACATCGGTTACGGTCCGGAAGCCTGGGAACTGGTCGGTATTCCCGAACCCGAAACCTTTGTACAGCTTCCATGGGACAAGCGGGTGGCACGTGTATTCTGCACGTTATTCCGGGGGCGGGAGCATCCGGAAAATCCAGGCGCGTTTCTGACTTCCGATTGCCGGGGCAATCTGCGCCGCATCCATCAGGAATTCAAGGACAAACATGGGCTTGAACTCCGGGCCGGTACAGAACCGGAAATGATGTGGCTGAAGAGAGGTGAGGATGGCAAGCCTGACGGGGGTTACAGCAAACCTTTCTGCTACCATATCGACCAATTTGAATCCCTGCGTCCCGTGTTTATGCAGGTGATTGAATACTCGCGGCAGATGGGCCTGGACATGATCCAGGGTGACCATGAGGATGCCCCGGGACAGCTGGAACTGAACTGGATGTTTGATGAGGTCTTGCGCAATGCAGATCGTCTCACCACCTATCGCCAGATCTGCGCTCAGGTGGCGCGTGAGCACAATCTCATAGCGTGCTTTATGTCCAAGCCGTTTATGCACCTGTCAGCCTCGGCCTGTCACACCAACATTTCGTTGTGGCGTGGCGGCAATACTGAAGTCAAGAAGTTGGGTCACGAAGGACTACCTGGCATGGAAGCTCCGTTTACCTACGCTGAGGGTGGTGAGAATACTTTCATGCCGGAGGGCGATAACCCGCGTGAACCTGGGACAATCGGGAAATATGCACTTGGCGGCATTCTGCAGCATCAGCGTGGTCTGACCGCACTGGGCTGCCAGACGGTCAATTCCTATCGTCGGTTGCTGGATACGGGTTTCTGGGCTCCGGTATACGCCACCTGGGGTTTTCAGAACAGGACTACTGCTATACGCAATTCAGCGCCCGGGCGCTTTGAGTACAAGACGGTTGATTCCTCCCACAACCCCTACATGATGGGAGCCGGCTTACTCAAGGCCATGAGCGAAGGCATAGAGAAGAAAACGGACCCGGGCGAACCCGAACAGGGCAATATCTACGATACCATGGAAGAGGTCGAAGGGAAGTACACCAAAATACCGACTTCGCTGGGTGAGGCACTGGACGCACTGGACGAAGATGATACGGTCTTGTCGGCTCTGCCGGGTGAGATGTACCAGGTCTGGAACCATTACAAGCGTAACGAGTGGGAAACGTTCCTGGCCACCGTCACCGAGTGGGATCTTGAAACTTATATTGATTGTCTTCCGTAACCTGGAGGTATACCTGGATGTGTGGAATTGCAGGTCTTATTCATAAAGGTAAAAAGAGCGCTCCTATTGGCAAGGAAATGGCCTCGATGCTTCAGGCACTGAAACATCGCGGTCCTGACTCCACGGGATTTGCGTTTTATGGCAAGAGTAATGCCAAGCAGTATATTATGCGCATCAAGGTGGCTGAAGGCGCGGATGTGGCAGCGACGCATAACAAGAAAGGCGCTTGGGGTATTCACGAAGAGATTGAGCGTCGCAAAGAAGAAGTTGAAAAGCGCATGAAGGGAATGGGCGTCAAGATCAAGGACGTCCAGCAGCCCAAGGAATATGCTTTCCGTTATATAATGGAGTATGACGGTGACCTTCGTGAGCTTGCAGACCGTCTCGAGGACCTGGAAGGCGTTGAAATCCTGTCGCTTGGACGCTCCCTGGAGCTCATCAAGGATCTGGGTGATGCCGCTACCGTGGTTGATGGCTATGGCTTGGATGGTTTTCAGGGGACTCACGCCATCGGTCACACGCGCATGGCGACCGAATCTGACGTGGATATCCGTTCCGCCCATCCCTACTGGGCCTATCCCTACAGCGATATCTCTGTGGTTCATAACGGCCAACTAACCAACTACTGGTTACGCCGCCGTGCCCTTGAGCACAAGGGGCACCGGTTCTCATCGGATTGTGACTCTGAGCTGATTGCAGTGTATATCGCCGACAAGCTGGAGCAGGGCAAGACGCTGGAAGAAGCCATGAGGGACTCGGTCAACGACCTGGATGGGGTGTTTACCTACCTGGTTGCAACCGGTGACTCCCTCGGCATGGCCAAGGATACCATGGCAGCCAAGCCGATGGTGCTTTATGAAAGTGACGATTTCATTGCCATGGCTTCCGAAGAAGTCGCCATTCGCAGTGTTTTTCCTCATGAGATTGACACATACGACCCTTATGAGGGGGAGGTAAAAGTATGGCAGAACTAGAATCCGTGGATCCCCATGAAATGGGAATGCACGAAGAAACGCTGGCCGGACGGACACAGCAGGTTTTCTTCAAGCCTGAGGAAGAAGAAAATTTCACGTACCCGGGTGCTTTCGATGTCGATTTCGACAAAGAAACGGAGATCGACGCCGCAGACATGACCAACAAGGAAGTCAATTTCAAGCTGCGTGAGTTAATGAAGGAGGGCTACGGCACGATTACGGTACGCAATCCCGGTGCAAAGCATTCGCTGGGTGTCTGCATCCTGAACCGGCTGAATCTGAACTTCGACGGCAGTCTGGGTTATTTCGGCTGCGGTCTGATCGATGGCCCGAATGTCCGTATCAACGGCCGTGTCGGCTGGTCATGCGGTGAAAACATGATGGCCGGAACCGTGGTCATTGAGAAGAACGCGGGCTCGACCTTCGGGGCGGCCATCCGTGGCGGCGACCTGGTTTGCAAGGGCGATGTAGGTTCGCGGACCGGTATTGACCAGAAGGGCGGCACGATCATTGTTGGAGGCAAGACCGGAATGAACTCCGGTTTCATGATGCAGCGCGGCCGTATGGTGATACTCGGTGATTCAGGGCCGAACCTGGGTGATTCCATGTATGACGGAACAATTTATATTGCCGGAAAGTATCAGAGCCTGGGTGTCGATGCGGTGGAAGGTGAAATGACCGATATCGATATCCAGTGGCTGAAGAAGAAACTTTCCATTTACGGTCTGGATGCTCCCAACGGGGTGGAAAAGATGACCAAGATTGTTTCCGGTAAAAAGCTGTGGAACTACGACAACCTTGAGCCGACCGAGAAGAAACTGGTCCTTTAGGCACAGTCCAAGTTATCCACGTCCATCATATGATACAGACGGTTTTTGAGAGAAATGAATCATGTCACAGCATAAATCAGTAGTAGACGAACAGGCGCCGGAAGCCGAGGAGTCAAACCGTGATCGGTATATTCTCGGCAAGAGCCAGATTTTTACGCCGAATGTTATCAATGACATCCACGTAAAATCGGAACTCGGCCGATACCGCATGCGCGGTTTCTCCCTGTTCAAGAAGATTCCGCATTTTGATGACCTGACTTTCCTGCCGGGCACCCTGACCCGCTTCGTGATCGAAGGTTATCGCGAGAAGTGCGAGACCAAGACTATTATCGGTCCCAAGGCCAAACGGCCGCTGGAACTGGATATTCCTGTTTACATCACCGGCATGAGCTTCGGCGCTCTGAGTTATGAAGCGAAAATTGCCCTGGCCCGCGGTGCGACCATGGCTGGCTCGGCCACCTGTTCGGGTGAGGGCGGCATGATTCCGGACGAGCGCCGTTATTCTCAAAAGTGGCTGTATCAGCTGATCCAGTCCCGATATGGGTTCAACCCGCATCATGCGCGGCTGGCCGACGGTATCGAATTCTTTATCGGCCAGGGTTGTAAAGTGGGTCTCGGCGGCCATCTTATGGGTCAGAAGGTGACCGATCAGGTGGCCGAGATGCGTTCGCTACCGGCCGGCATCGACCAGCGTTCTCCTGCGCGTCACCCTGACTGGCTGGGCCCCGACGATCTGGCTTTGAAGATCCAGGAGATCCGTGAGGCGACCAACTGGGAGGTTCCGATTCAGTTGAAACTGGGTGCGGCCCGTGTCTATGACGATGTCCGCATGGCCATCAAATGCGAGCCGGACAGCATTTACATTGACGGTATGGAAGGCGGTACCGGCGCCGGCCCGCATCTGGCGACTGAAGATACCGGTGTCCCGGGTATCGCCGCGATCCGTCAGGCACGCAAGGCCCTGGACGATCTCGGCAGGACAGGCGATATCTCGCTGGTGTATGCCGGTGGCATCCGTAACGGCGCCGATGTGGCCAAGGCCCTGGCTCTGGGTGCCGACGCTATCGCGATCGGTCATTCGGCCATGATGGCGCTGAACTGCAACAAAGATATTCCGGAAGCCGATTTCCCCAAGGAAATGGGAGTTGAGGCGGGCTATTGTTACCATTGCCATACGGGCCGTTGCCCGGTCGGCGTTGCGACGCAGGATCCCAAGCTGCGCACCCGTCTGAATCCCGATGAAGCTGCAGAGAGGGTCTACAATTTTCTGCATACCCTCACCATCGAGTGCCAGTTGTTCGCCCGTGCTTGTGCCAAGACCAATATCCACTCGCTGGAACCGGAGGACTTGGCGGCACTGACGCTCGAGGCCTCTGCTTGTGCACAGGTGCCGATGGCGGGATCCCAGCATACCGTCGGTCGTCCGGATATGACTCGTTACTGATCAATGCAGGTCAATTTTTGAGAGAGTTTGCCATGAGTGAAGAAAAAGATATCGATTATTACGTTACCCATAAAGGTGTTGATACTGATCGCGAGAAGTTGATCGGGCAGCATATCGGTTATCGTTATGATGTGAACCTGGTTCCGGACATGAACCGGATCACTCCGTTTCTCAAGAAATATATGGAAGTTATGGGCTGGGAAGACCTGAACTGGCTCGAGGATGTTCACATGGGATATGAAGAAGGCAAGCCTGCCGTATTCGATCGGAATATCAACGGGTGGGTGCAGGTCCCGAAGGACATCGATCTGCCGGACAACCAGCAGGATCGGGATATGATCGCCAGGGAACTGTTGATCAAGTTCCAGATGTCACCGAGGCATCCGATGGTCGATCTGAAGAAGGCGTATGCCAAGTTTTAATTGGTGTACTTACGAGTTCAGGAAACAATGCTTTTATAGCGGGTTCAGAAGCAGTTAGCACAATGTCATGCACTATCAGGCGGTTGGATCGACTCTGCGTCAGCATTTTTTAAAATATCAGTGCAAGACCAGACAAAACGCGATACGCAGGAATTCCGGTAAGCCATCGGAACCCATGCGTCCGGCAGTTGTTGTGGACGACGAAAGACTGACACGGATTGTTGTATTAATTAATAAACAAGAGAATCATTCGAAAGTCCCTGAGCTGAAGCATATGGCGCTGCGGACAGTGGATCCAAAGCAGCGCTACGAAGGAGCGCTGGAATTTCTGGCTGCTGAATATTATCAGTACAGCGAGGAGTTCACTGATCAGCTTACTGCACTGTTTGGGCCAGGTGAGCCGTTAGTCGAATACCTGAACTCGCAACAGAACTGCATCCTTGAGTTTGATCAGCCCCGGCAATATTTCAATTTGCCGTGTCGGGTTCGGAATCTCCCGGTTGAAGATTATTTGTATCAGGCGACTTACTGGCATAACCGTCTGTTCAATCCATATATGCCACCAGGTGTTCAGATACTGGAATTTCAGCCTGACTGGACCCAGGCGAAAATGGATCTGGGACAGGCATGATTTTCTATGCCTGACCCTGAAGGGGCAGCCGGGCTGTATGAACTTCAGGCGACGATATGCTGGAGATTCACCTGATCTGTCAACAAGACCCAAATAAACAGCCACCGCCTAATGAGCCTTATTTACGACACTCGTTCAGGCTCGTTTTGGGGTTTGGGTGGGCCTTTACTGGAATTATCTACTAGAACATGAAGATTATGCATTGCCCGCTTAATGGGCCACGCAACATATCAGAATTTATCAGCGGCGGCGAAGTTACCGACATGCCGGAGCCGGCTGAGACCGATGACGATACGTGGGCCGATTATGTCTGGATGAGAAATAACATCGCCGGCGTTGTTACCGAATGGTGGTGTCACGTACCTACGTCCTACTGGTTCCTGGCTGAACGCGATACGGTGACCGACCAGATTATTTGTACCTATCCGGCCAATGAAAGATACAAGGAGCGTATCAATTTTAAATCGGACACGGAGGAGAACCCATGAGCAGAGCCGGAAACACCGGCAGCAACAGTACGCCGGAATCCAGGAAGGGCCTGTACATTAACCCTGAAAAGAAAGTTGAGTTTTCCTTCGAGGGACAAAAATATCAAGGCTTTGAAGGCGACACGATCGTCAGCGCACTGGCCGCGAATGGTGTGTGGTTGCTGGCGCGTTCATTCAAGTACCACCGCCCCCGCGGAGCACGTTCTCTGGCCGGCCTGGAAGCGGACCCGCTGGTTCAGCTTGAATACGAACCCAATGTACAGGCAGATAAACAAACAATCAGCCAGGGGTTGAAGGTTTACGGCCAGAACTACAGCGGCAGTTTGGAAAGGGATCGCATGGCGATCGTCGGCCTGTTCAGCCGCTTTTTGCCGGTCGGCTTCTATTACAAAGCGTTTTTTCGTCCGCGGGGCATCTGGGAAAAACTTTGGGAACCGATTTTCCGTCGCGGCGCCGGTCTGGGCCGCGTCAACCTCAACTCGCCGCACGGCTACTATGACAAGCGCTATGGCTTTTACGACATTGTTATCGTCGGAGCGGGTCCGGCCGGGATTAGTGCCGCGATCCATGCCGGACGCGCGGGTGCTGAAGTGCTTCTGGTTGAACAGGAGCCCGAAATCGGTGGTTCTCTGAATTACTTCCGCTTCGATGCTGAAAACCGAAAGGCGGAAACGTTACGCAAAGAATTGCTGCATGAACTGCAGCAATTGCCAAACGTTGAGATCATGACTGGTTCCGTTTGCAACGGCTGGTTCGCCGATAACTGGTTGCCGATCATCAAGGACAATCGTCTTTACAAGGTCCGTGCGAGTGAGGTGATCCTGGCTGCCGGTTCGATGGAGCAACCGGCAATATTTCGCAATAATGACCTGCCAGGCGTCATGCTCGGTTCTGGTACTCAACGCCTGTTGCGACTGTACGGGGTCAGGCCCGGGAAGCGCGCCGTGATACTGACTGCCAATACCCACGGCTATGGTGTTGCTCTTGATCTGCACGAAGCCGGGGTCGACGTCGCCGCCATTGTCGACCTGCGATCAACAGTGCCGGATAATGAATTCACTGTAGCGGCCGCCAATGCCGGCATCCGGATCGAGCAGAATTCCACTGTCAGTGAAGCCCTCGCGACGTCCGGGAACCGCCATATCAAGGGTGTCCGGGTGGCACCGATTACCGGTCAGGGCACCTACAGCGACAAATCGTTCGAGATTGAATGCGACTTGCTGTGCATGAGTGTCGGTTATGCACCGGCGTATCAGCTTGCCCTGCAGTCCGGTAGCCGGCTCGGCCATGATGACGATAATGCCATGTTCCAGATCACCAGCCTGCCGGATGGCGTCTATCTGGCGGGATCCATCGACGGTGCCTTTGACCTGGACGCTGTCCTCCAGACCGGTTCTAGTGCTGCCTGGAAGGCGCTGGGTAGGCTGGGCCTCGAAACCGGTGAAGAACCGATGGAGCCTGTCGATTCGGGCAGGCAGGATATTAACCATCCCTGGCCGATATTCCCCCATCCGAAAGGCAAAGAGTTCATCGACCTGGACGAGGACCTGCATTACGCCGACATCGTCAACGGTTGCGCCGACGGCTACGATGACCTGGAACTGTTGAAACGCTATTCCACCGTCGGCATGGGTCCGTCTCAGGGTCGCCACGCCGCCCTGGCCACGGCCCGAATCGTCGCCCGGGAAACCAAGCGCAGCATGGCCGAGATTGGCGTAACTACTGCTCGTCCGCCGCTGGGAGGCGAAAAGCTTGCGGTGCTGGCCGGAAGATCGTTCGAGCCGGAACGATTGACGCCCCTGCATCATCGTCACAAGGAAGCCGGAGCCAGCATGATGAACGCCGGTTTGTGGTGGCGCCCCGCCTATTACGGTAAAGATAGTGAGCGAGACCGTTGTATACGGGAGGAAGTTCTTACCATTCGCAATGGTGTTGGCCTGATCGACGTTTCCACGCTTGGCAAGATCCGCATACGGGGCAAGGATGCAGCCGAGTTCCTCGATCGTATGTATACCTTCAATTATCTTAAGCAACCGGTTGGCAGAGCTCGCTATCTGCTCATGACCAATGAGGCGGGTACGATCATTGATGACGGCGTGGCCGGGCGATTGTCGGAGAACAGCTTTTACATTACGACTACAAGTGGCGGTGCCGACAACGTCTATAGAAATATGCTGTGGTATAACACCCAATGGCGCCTGGATATCGATATTACAAATGTTACCGCTGCCTATGCGGCTATCAGTATTGCTGGTCCGCACTCCCGGAAAGTTCTGGAAAAACTGGGCACAGATATTGATCTTTCGGCTCAGGCCTTTCCGGGTAACGAGATACGCGCCGGGAGTCTCGGAGGCATACAGGCCTATCTTCTGCGTGTGGCTTTCGTTGGCGAACTCGGCTACGAGATTCACGTGCCCGCTTCGCAGGGTGAGGCGATGTGGGACAGTCTCATGGAAGCCGGTAGCTCACATGGTATTCGTCCTGTAGGTATCGAGGCTCAGCGCAATCTGCGGCTGGAAAAGGGGCATATCATCGTCGGCCAGGATACCGATGCCACAACATATCCCTCGGAATGCGGGATGGACTGGGCGGTGAAGTTCAAAAAACCCTTTTTCGTCGGGAAGCGGTCTCTGCAAATTTGCTCTAAGCATCCTTTAAACCGGCGGCTGGTTGGATTTGAAATCAGGGGTGGATCGGCAGGCATGCCGGAAGAATCCAATGTAGTAGTGCACGATAGAGCCGTCGTTGGGCATGTAACCTCAGTGGCGCGCTCACCGGTACTGGAAAAGATCGTGGGTCTGGCCTACGCACGGGCAGAGACCGAACCGGGCAATACGATTTCAATTAAGCTTACCGACGGTACCGTAACCAAAGCCGACGTTGTCAGCATGCATTTCTACGATCCGCAAAACGAACGCCAGGAGATGTAGTCCATGTCGGCATCTACTGTACAACCAACTGATTATAAAACCCGCAGTTTTCACTATCGCACCTTGCTGGCCGATGGCGCGCAATTTTCCGAGTGGGAAGGTTGTGCCATCGCATCCAGTTTTGGCGGTACGGTTGAGGAAGAAATCAGCCAGGCCGGAACTCTGGGGCTGGCCGATCTGACCCCTTTGTCCAGAATCGGCTTCAAGGGAAAACGGGCCGTCGAATGGCTGCGCAAGCAAGGGATCGAGATCGGCGATCAGAATAATTATTCCTGGAAGCAAGGCAATGGAACACAGGCAGCAAGGTTGAGTGATAACGAAACACTGATTCTGGAGGATATTGCCGGTATTTCCGGTACCAGCGCGGAACTGGAACAGCAACTGGTTTCTGAGGACGCCGATGGTTGTTTTTCCGTGCCCCGACGCAATTTATCAGCCTGGTTATTGGTGACTGGCGACAATGCCGACGCTATGTTCGCAAAACTCTGTGGTGTCGATATGCGCAAAAGCAGGTTTTTGAATGGCAGTATTGCCCAGACCTCAATGGCACGAATGAACGTTATTGCTATTCGCCAGGATCTTGCCGGCTTGCCGGCTTATCATCTGGTCTTCGACTCCGCTTCAGCAGATTATCTTTGGCGTATGCTCAAAGACGCAATGATTGAGTACGATGGCCGGCCGGTCGGGCACGAAGCGGTGCAGGCCCTCGCACAGCGCGGATAATTCCTCATGTCCGGGCTTCGCATACTTCTATCTATTTATCTTTAAGGAGTTTCAAGATGCCTTTGGGCTTAATCAAATACGGACTATCAAAAAAATATCCCGCTCGCTGCGATATAAATACATATAAAGAGCTCAAGAAAAGCTATGATGTAGTCATCATCGGTGGCGGTGGTCACGGGGCCTCGATTGCTTATCATCTGGCGCGGTATCACGGCGTTACTAACGTCGCCGTGCTTGAAAAGGGTTACTTGGGTGGAGGTAACACAGCACGTAACACTGCAGTAATCCGATCCAATTATATCACTCCGGATTCTGTGAATTTTTACAAAGAATCCGTAGATATGTACAAGCAATTGTCCAACGAGCTTGGTTACAATATGCTTTATTCGCAACGGGGGCAGCTGACTCTGGCCCATTCCGATGCCAGCATACGCACGTTTCGACGACGTGCAGAAGTCAATAAACATTGCGGCGTGCGTTCCGAGATGGTCGACAGAGCCCAGATCCGTGAGATAGTACCCTGCCTTAATCTCGACCCGAATGCCCGTTACCCAATCCTGGGTGGACTTTGGCACCGGGATGGCGGCACTGCACGACATGATTCGGTTGCCTGGGGCTACGCGACGCGAGCCTCTGAATTAGGAGTGGAGTTCCACCAGCACACTGAGGTAACAGGGATCGAAACCGCCAATGGCAAGGTCACTACCGTAGAGACCAGGCATGGCAAGATTAATTGCCAACATTTGGTGCAGGCGGTGGCCGGGATGAGCAGCGAGGTTGCAAGAATGGCCGGGATCAGATTGCCAATCCGGACCTTCCCCCTGCAAGCCATGGTCACGCAGCCACTGAAACCTTTCCTCGATCCGCTCGTCAGTTCTGCCGGTCTGCACTGTTATGTCTCCCAGACCGCACGTGGTGAGTTTGTAATCGGAGGCGGCTCGGATCCGTACGATTTGTATTCCACTCGATCAACCTTGGAGCTCAAGGAATCCCTGATTGGCCATATGCTCGAAATGTTCCCGTTCATGAGTGAGGTGAAACTCCTGCGTCAGTGGGCCGGTATAACCGATATGACACCGGACTATAGCCCGATTATGGGTGAGAGCCCGGTTCAGAATTATTGGCTGGATGCCGGCTGGGGTACTTGGGGTTTCAAGGCGACGCCAGTAGCGGGCAAGCGGATGGCCGAGGTAGTGGCCACTGGTTTAATACCGGAACAAATCCGGCAGTTCAGCCTCGATAGGTTTAACACCTTTCAATTGTCAAACGAAGCCGGCGCTACCGCAGCGGGCCACTGATACGAAGCATAACCAACCCACAGACCGGCATTTGGACACATTGATCATCAAGCCAGGCGCAAGACAATCCCGGCCAGGTGCTGTCTTCCCGCTCAATAAGCACTGAGGGAGAATCAGTCTATTTCAATTTGAGGTAATACAATACCCCGGCTGCTCCTTCTTTCAATGTCAAATAACTCATTGAATTTTATGAGGAATTATCCTTAGACTTTTCGCTTTTAACTGCGCGCTTAGCGCTTGCTGTACTGCGGTCTCTTGCGGGCCTTGTGCAGACCGATCTTCTTGCGTTCCACCTGGCGATCGTCGCGGGTGACGAAGCCGGCGAGGCGCAGGGGTTTGCGCAGGCTTTCGTCGTACTTGATCAGGGCGCGGGTGAGGCCGTGGCGGATGGCGCCGGCCTGACCGGATATGCCGCCGCCGCTGACGGTGACGTTGATGTCGAACATGCCCTCCAGTTCGGCCGTTTCCAGGGGCTGCTTGACCACCATGCGGCCGGTTTCGCGGCCGAAGTAGGTGTCCAGGTCACGGTGGTTGATGGTGATGTTGCCGCTGCCTTTCTTCAGAAAGACACGGGCGGTGGCGTTCTTGCGGCGGCCGGTGCTGTAGTAGACTTCTTCCGACATGGTCTAGATTTCCAGTGTTTGGGGCTGCTGGGCAGCGTGTTGGTGTTCGGCTCCGGGATAGACACGCAGCTTGCGGAACATCTGGCGTCCCAGCGGACCCTTGGGCAGCATGCCCTTGACGGCCTTCTCAATGACGAGTTCGGGTTTCTTCTGCATCAGCTTGTCGAAGGTGATGGACTTGATGCCGCCCGGATAGCCGCTGTGGCTGTAGTAGGTCTTGTCGGTCTTCTTGCGGCCGGTCACGCGCACCTGTTTCGCATTGATAACGACGATATAATCACCGGTATCCATGTGCGGGGTGAATTCGGGCTTGTGCTTGCCGCGCAGGCGACGGGCGATCTCGGTCGCCAGCCGGCCCAGCGTCTTGCCGCTGGCGTCGACCACGTACCAGTCCTGCTTGATATCGGCGGGTTTTGCGGTATAGGTTGTCATGGAAGATCCGTCAAAGGCCTGAAAAAAGACGGGCAATGGTACGGTCTAGCCCCGGGACTGTCAATATTAAGCAACTGATTTTAGCCTGTTTACGGAGGGTTTTATGCAAGCAGAACGCCGTTATTCGCCCCTGGACCGGCTGATCATGCAGATGGACGGCGCCCTGGCCGCGGCCCTGGGCAGCGGCCACGCGGCGCAGCGGCCGAATCCGGCCGGGAAGGCGGCCGAGGTACTGGACTCTTCGGCCGAACGACGCCATGTGGCCGGGTTGATGCGGGTTAACCACTCCGGCGAGGTCTCCGCCCAGGCCCTCTACCAGGGCCAGGGGCTGACGGCGCGGGAGCCCGAGGTCCGCAAGGCCATGGATACCGCCGCGCAAGAGGAGATCGATCATCTGGTCTGGTGCGAGGAACGCCTGTCGGAGCTGGATTCCCGGACCAGTTATCTGAACCCGGTCTGGTATCTGGGCTCCTTCAGTCTGGGCGCGGTAGCCGGGTTCTGCGGCGATCGCTGGAGCCTGGGGTTTGTGGCCGAGACCGAACGCCAGGTGAGCGAGCATCTTCAGACACACCTGGAGCGGCTGCCGCCGCGGGACGAGCGCAGCCGGCGCATCCTGGAACAGATGAAGGAGGACGAGGAACGCCACGGCACCGTGGCCCTGGAGGCGGGGGCGGCAGAACTGCCGCGGCCGATCCGGGGGTTAATGCGGCTGTGCTCGAAGGTAATGACGACGACGGCGTATTACATCTAAAAATATGATCCGAATTCCACTACAGTTATGGAGAATGAGAGCCTGATACGGAATACAGGACAGGGGCAGGATGTTTCCGTTCCCCGGGCCATCCCTGGCCCGGTCCCGCGCTCGTCCATGGCGGTTCGTACCTCGACTCAGGGATTCGGATGAGTTCAGTCAATCCAAAAGCGGCCAGCGCAAGGCGTTTGCTCGCAGGCATAGTGGGCCTATGGCAAGAGAAAACAACGACGCAATGGCCGCTTTTGGGCCGACCCGGAGGGCGCTGGCCAGGGCCGTTCCCGTTGCGTTCCGCCGGCTTGACAGAGGGCCCACTCTGCCGGCGCCGCCGCGCCTTGCGGGAACAGCCCTGGACCGGCGCTGAACGCATCCTAATCCCTGAGGCGAGGTACTTACTCCAACACCCTGCCCCTGCCCTGTATTGAACCTGTTGACGGCAACTGGAGTGGAATTCGGAATATCTGTTTAGATTTTATAGGGGGACAGTGTGTCGGAAGAACGAGAACAATACGGCCCGAATATCGGAAACGAGGATATCGAGGCGCCGGAACCCTGGGAGCCCTGGGAAACCTGGCTGTGCCTGGGCAGTGTCGTGCTGGGGACTGTCGGTTTGGTGGTGCTGGGGATTCTCGTCCACCGCTTCCTGCTCTGAGGCCGGTTTTATGGACATGATTGTCGGGCACAACGGCAAAGAGTGGGTCGCTACAGGCGGTGGTGTCGAGGTGCGGGGTTGCAACTGGGAAGAACTGGACCGGACTCTGCAGCAGCGGCTCGCCGAGCAGGGCATGCTGTCCGAAGGCAACCCCGTGCAGGTCTGCATGCGCTTTGATATGGACGGCCTGCCGCGGCGCCTGCATCAGTACAGCAGTCATTACTTCAACCGTATTGTGAGGTTTTCGGTATGAGTACCGTCAACCGGCGCTGGTATTCGGGCATGGCATCCAGCGAGGACTGGTGGGCGGTCTGGCTGGGCATGATCCTGTTTCTGGCGGGTTTTATGTCCATTGCCGGCGTGGATCTGGTGGGCTGGATGGCCAAGACCCGTACCTGGGTCGACTTCTCTCCGGACAACGTCCTGCAGCCGGCGGGCGCCGCCTACGCCGGCTGGGGGCCGTGGGCGTCCCTGGGCATGACCTACGCCGTGTTTACCATCCTTACCTGCGCCGGCGCCGCCGCCATGCGCCTGGACGTGCGCCGCTTCTTCCTGGGCTGGACCATTCTGTTCGCCATTACCTGGCTGACCTGGATCATCGGCCACGAAGCGCACCTGAAGGCGACGCCCAACGATTTCGACAAATACGGCATTGAATGGGGTCTGTCCCTGGGCGGCGGTGCGTCTTATCTGCTGGCCCTGGTGGTGGGTCTGGCGATCGGCAATTTTGTCAAGCCGCTGGCACGCTTCCTGGAAGAGGCGGCGAAACCGGAGTGGTATATCAAGACCGCCATTGTGTTTCTCGGTATCAAGATCGGCCTCATGTCCATGGAGGCGGCGGGGTTCGCCTTTGAACTGGCCATGGCCGGGATTTGTGCGGCTTTTGCCGCCTATCTGTTGTTCTGGCCCATTATGTACGCAGCCGGGCGGCGGTTATTCAGCCTGCCGCGTCAGTGGGCGGCGGTGCTGGCCTCGGGTATTTCCATCTGCGGCGTGTCGGCGGCCATCGCCACCGCCGGCGCCATCCGGGCCAAGCCTGTTATTCCCGTCATGGTGTCCATGCTGATCGTGGTTTTCGCCATGGTGGAGCTGATTATCCTGCCGGGCGTTTACGCCGCTTTCGCGCCTAACGAACCCATTGTCAACGGCGCCGCCCTGGGCCTGACCATCAAGACCGACGGCGCCGACGCCGCCGCCGGTGCCATCCTCGATGAACTCATGCGGGCCACGGAGGCGGGTCAGGGCTGGCAGGAAGGCTGGATACTGGCGGCGGCGGTCATGACCAAGATCTGGATCGATGTCTTTATCGGTGTCTGGGCCTTCGTGCTGGCCCTGATCTGGATCTACAAGGTGGAACGTTCGCCGGGGCAGTTGAGTATCGGCTTGTCGGAGATCTGGTTCCGCTTTCCCAAATTCGTGCTCGGCTATCTGCTGACCTGGTTCGTCTATCTCGGCATCGCCACATTTATCCCCGATCTCATTGAGGCGGCGAAGACGGGCGCGGAAACCGTGCAGAGTCCCATGCGCAAGATGATGTTCATGTTGACCTTCGTCAGCATCGGCGTCATCACGGACTTCAGCAAGCTGCGCGGCATGAAACGGCTGGCGCTGCTCTACGGCGGCGGCCTGCTGTTCATTATTGTGCCGCTGGGTTACTTCATCGCCTGGGTCTTCCATCGCGGCATGTTGCCGCCGACCACAGGCTAGAACCTGGTTGTTCGGCAAAATTTGCGGGTATCTGGAAGGATTTTAATGGATCTCGCCAAGAGCGCCAGGCACGCAAAGGAATCATGGATTTTTACCTCTTTGCGAACTTTGCGCGCTTTGCGAGATCCTTTTGAAGACCCATCCGCGAAAACCGGCTTCGCTTTCGCGCTCGGTGGGCGCATAAAATCCTGTTTATCGTAGAGTAGGCAATCAAGTTGGGCAGGCTAACGCCCACAGATGTTTCTGATGAGCCGAAAACTTAAAGAATGGTTTTCAGGATATAGAAGAACACGATCGCCAGCAGAGCCCCGGCCGGCAGGGTCACGATCCAGGACATGAAGATGGTGCCGACCATGCGCAGGTTGAGCGCCGAGATGCCGCGCGCCATGCCCACGCCCAGTACCGCGCCGACCAGTGTGTGCGTCGTGGAAATGGGCAGGCCGGTGCCGGAGGCCATGACAATCGTCGTGGCCGCCGCCATTTCGCAGCAGAAACCGCGGCTGGGCGTCAGATCCGTGATGCGCGTGCCCACCGTGGCAATGACCTTGTGGCCGTAGGTCATCAGCCCGGCGACGATACCCATGCCGCCCAGCAGCAGGATCCACGGTGGCATGGGCATGGTCTGGCTGACATCACCGCCGCTGTTGACGATACCCACCACCGCCGCCACCGGCCCGACGGCATTGGCCACATCGTTGGAGCCGTGGGCGAAGGCCATGGCGCAGGCGGTGAACAGCATCAAAACGGCAAACACCCGTTCCACATTCTGGTAGTGATAGCGCCGGTCCAGTTCCGGATCCAGCTTGATCCGGCGGATCAGAAGGGTACCTATGGTTGCGGCAACGAGACCCACCACTACAGCCAGGGAATAGCTTTGCTCTGTAGTGAGGTCCAGGCCCACATGCTTGAGCCCCTTGAGCATGGTGACCAGGGCGATGATCAAGCCCGTGAAAAAAATATACACCGGAACATAACGTTTGGCGTTTTGAAAGGGGTCGTTACTGTTGAGGATCAGTTTCTGAACCGTCTGGAATAGAAGGAAGGCCAGTGTTCCCGCCAGCACCGGCGAGACCACCCAGCTCATGATAATGGAACCGACCTTGTTCCAGTGAACCGCCTCCATGCCGATGCCCACCGCCGCGAAACCGACAATGGCGCCGACGATGGAATGGGTGGTGGAGACGGGCAGGCCGTAACGGCTGGCGATCAGCAGCCATACCCCCGCCGCCAGCAGCGCCGCCAGCATGCCGTAGACCAGCAGTTCCGGCGTGTTGGCCAGCATCCCGGCGTCGACCATGCCCTTGCGGATGGTGGCAGTCACTTCGCCGCCGGCCAGATAGGCGCCGGTGAATTCAAACACCGCGGCGATTATGACCGCCGTTTTCAGGCTGATCGCCTTGGAGCCCACCGATGTGGCCATGGCGTTGGCCACGTCGTTGGCGCCGATGCCCCATGCCATGAACAGCCCGAAGAGGGCGGCCAGTACCAGCAGCAGTACGGTATATTCCATAAGAAAAGTATCGGGTTTTACGGTTTTATTATTATTTTGCCAGCATTAACTGCAGTCGGTTGCCGGTGCTTTGCGCGGCATCGGCCAGGTCACCGGTCCATTTCAGGATTTCATAAATGAACATGACGTCCACCGGCGGCAGATCCTTTTCGATGGCATAAAGGCCGGCACGGAGTTCCACCTGGAGGCGGTCGGTTTCGTTTTCGATGACATGCAGTTTTTCTATCTGTTCCGTGACCAGCTTGACCTCGTCGCCCCGGAATCCGGTCGCGACCAGTTCATCCAGTTCCTCAATGGCGCTCTTTGCCTGGCGCGTGGCATCGATGCAGCGGGCAAGGAAAGTCTTGAAACTGTCGTGCATTGCTCCTGGGAGTATCATTTTACGGCCCAGGATCAGTCCGGATATGTCCTTTGACCGATTGGCCATCAGATCCTGCAGGTCGAGGATCTCGAGAATGTCCCGGCGGTCTATCGGCATGAACAGGCTGGAGGGCAGATGCCGGCGCAGTTCGTTCTTGATGTCGTCGGCCTCGTGTTCCAGGTTGACGATGGCCTGCTGGATATCCGCCGCCCGATCCCAGTCTTCCTGCATCACCGCCTCGAAGTAAGGGGTCAGTTGCTCTACGCAGTCCACCACCCTGTCCATATGCTGCTGCAGGGGGGTGACCGGGGAGGGTCCGAAAATACGCGAAAAATAACCGGTTTTTGCCATGACCTGGCCGCCTGTCGGGTAAACGGGAAAAACTGCAAGGGCTCCCCTTGATAACCATGCCGGGAGGCCCCATATCGGAATTCGAGTGAACGCATGATAATTCAGGAGGTGCGCAATGTCACTGGTACGATATGAACCCTATTCCCTGCTGAATCAGCTGCAGAGGGAATTTAATCGCTACGGCTCGCAGGATCCTTTCGCCGGTGAACTGGCCGGCGACGACAGTTCCGACGTGGCCGTCAGTCAATGGCGGCCGGCTGTGGATATAAAGGAAGAGCAGGATCGGTTTGTGATTACCGCCGATCTGCCCGGCGTGGACCCGAAGGAAATCGACATCACCATGGAAAACGGTGTCCTGACCCTCAAGGGCGAACGCAGCGAGGAGAAGACCGAGGATCGTCAGGGCTACAAGCGCGTTGAACGCGTGCGCGGCACGTTCTTCCGCCGCTTCAGTCTGCCGGATTCGGCGGACGCCGAGCGTATAGCGGCAAACAGCAAAAACGGTGTCCTTGAGATCATATTGCCCAAACACGAAAAGGGGCAGCCCAAGCGTATTACCGTCAACAGCTGATTTCGTCAGTCCCCGGAAAAGGCGGGAACTTCCCGCCTTTTCTTTTTGTCAGGCTGGAGTGCGGGCCTTGGCGTGAACTTTTCCATATACTGCTTTCTAAAATATTGAACCTCGACACAGGGATTATAGTGAGTTCAGCGCCGGACTAGCCCGCAAGGCGCGGCGGCGCCCGGCAGAGTGGCCGTTCATTCATTGATATTGCAAGAGAGAATCCCATGACCCGATTGAACATCCTCCTGCGGACAAGCCTGTTTCTGACAATGCTGCTGGCCGTAGTCGTCTGCCGGGCCGCCTTGCCACAGGCCGTTGATGGTGAGGAACTCCCCAGCCTGGCGCCGATGCTGGAACAAACCACCCCGGCGGTGGTGAATATTGCCACGGAAGGCCGTATTAAAATGCGCCAGAATCCCCTGTTTGCCGATCCCTTCTTCCGGCGTTTTTTCGATATCCCCGATCAGCCCATAGAAAGAAAAACCCAGTCCCTGGGTTCCGGCGTCATCGTCGACGCCGAACGCGGACTGATCCTGACCAATCATCATGTCATCGCCAATGCCGTACAGATTACCGTCACCCTGCGCGACGGCCGACACCTGGAAGCCGAGGTGGTCGGCTCCGATCCGGAAACCGACGTGGCCGTGATCCAGGTGCCGGGCAAGAATCTCACGGCTGTAAAAACCGCCGATTCCGATAACCTGCGGGTGGGGGATTTTGTCGTTGCCATCGGCAATCCCTTCGGTCTGGGTCAGACCGTGACCTCCGGTATTGTCAGCGCCCTGAGCCGCAGCGGCCTGGGCATTGAAGGCTATGAGGACTTTATCCAGACCGACGCCTCCATCAATCCCGGCAACTCGGGCGGCGCCCTGGTCAATCTCAGGGGTGAACTGGTGGGCATCAATACCGCCATATTTTCACAGTCCGGCGGCAATATCGGCATCGGTTTTGCCATCCCCATAAACCTTGCCCTGCAGATCATGGAGCAACTGGTCGATACCGGTGAAGTCAAGCGCGGCTATATCGGTATTACTGTTCAGAACCTCAGTCCCGACCTGGCCGAGGCATTCGGTATCGAAAAACAATCCGGCGCTGTCATCAATAATGTTATTTCCGACTCGCCGGCCGAGAAGGCCGGTTTGCAATCCGGCGATGTCATTATCCGGATAAACGACAAACCCGTTAAACGCGCGGCGGATGTGCGCAATCATATCGGGCTTTTGCCGGTGGGTGACAAGGTGACGTTCGATATCCTGAGAAAAGGCAAGCGGATCAAACTGACCGCCGTCCTGGACGAGGGCGGCCAATGGGAGCGAACGGGCGAGGCAGCCGCGCAAAATCCGCGCCTTGAGGGCGCGACCATCGGCGAGATTGAGGAGGACAGCCGCTATTACGGCCGCCTGGAAGGTGTCAGGGTCGTTGAAGTGGAAAGGGGCAGCCGGCCCTGGCGCAGCGGCCTGCGCGGAGGCGATATCATCACCTCGGTGAATCATCACAAGGTGACGAACCTGCAGGAGTTTCTGCAGATCGTCGATCAGGTCAACGGTGCGCTGTTATTCCGGATCATCCGCGGCAATACCGCCGCCTTCCTGGTCATCAAGTAGGAGCGGCGACACGCCGCGAATCGCATTATTCGGCCCGGGGGCGGGCCTCCTACTTCCACGGTTTCACCTCAGTGCAAACCCTGGAAGTGGGAGCGGCGCCCCGGCTTACCACATGCCGGGGCAGGCCGCGCCGCGAAGAATCATAGGTTATCCCGGCCGACTCTTTTCCCGTATTCCGCTTTGCTTCATGCGGGCTGCAGCTTGTCGTTACGCCGAGGCGACTTTACCCTCTTCGTCCTCTGCGGCAACCGGCCGGGTCTGCGAGAAATCGCATTCCCGGATGGCGTTGGTCATCACTTCAACCACTTTCTTGCGCGGATAGCTCTGTCTGTAGGCCAACGCCACCTCGCGTTCCGGGACCGGCCGCGCGAAGGGCCGGTAATCCAGCAGGGAATCGACTTCCTGTTTATCGATAATGGAGGAACCGGGCAGGACGGTAACGCCGGAACCGGCCGCGACCATCTGGCGAATGGTTTCCAGGGAACTGCCTTCCAGGGTCTTCTGGATCCTGTCTTTCGAGAAGGTATCGCTCTTGCACGCCGGGCAGACTTCCATAACCTGATCCCGGAAACAGTTGCCGGCGCGCAACAGCAGCAGGGTTTCGTCAACCAGGTCGTCCGCCTTGATGCTTTTCTTTTTTGAGAGCGGATGGCCCTTGGGCAGCGCCACCATGAAAGGCTCCTTGTAAAGAACTTCCGTGGCAATGCCCTGCATCTCGAAGGGCGTCGAGACGATGATCATGTCCAGTTCGCCCTGACGCAGTTTTTCGGCCAGGTTGGCGGTGAAATCTTCGTCGATGATCAGGGTCAGGTCCGGCGCTTCGCGGGTTAATTGCGGGATCAGCTTGGGCAACAGGTAGGGGCCGATGGTGTAGATGACTCCGAGCTTGATCCGTCCTTTCAACGGATCCTTGCCTTCTTCGGCGATCAGCTTGATGGTATTGGCCTGCTCCAGCACCTGCTGGGCCTGACGGATAATCGGCTCGCCAATGGCTGTAACGGTGACTTCATGTTGATGTCGCTCGAAGACAGTCACGCCCAGTTCGTCTTCCAGCTTTTTGATGGCGACGCTCAGGGTCGGTTGACTGACAAAGCATGAAGCGGCCGCGCGACCGAAGTGCAGTTCCCGGGCAACAGCGGTGATATAACGAAGTTCCGTCAGTGTCATCTCGAATCCTGCCGGTGAATTCAATCAATGGGAAATACTATTATGTCCCCAAAAGGGCAGGGAAAGGAAGAGCAGCATGTCGTACCCGTCAGGGCGGCGGATGGAAATTATTTTGCGGCGGCGGTTTTCCGGTCTTCCCAGCCTTCCTGTGCGCTGTTGTCCACCAGTATGGAGCGCAACATATCCAGGCAAACATGATTGTAACCGAATGAATTGCCGGCAATGACGCGGAAGGGATTATCAGCGGTACCGAGTTGATCGACCACCAGTGAGGCGCCGCTGAAATCAGCGTCGGTGGTGAATGCATGAGTGGTTATGATCGTCTTCAGCCCGGCCTGCAGGGCGGCACGGTTGCCGTTGTGAGTATCCTCCACGGCAATGCAATGCTCCGGCATCAGTCCCAGTTCCGCCAGGGCGTATTGATAAACCGACGGGGACGGTTTCTTGTCCTCGACGATCTCGCAGGTAACGATGCTGTCGAACAACTCCAGGGCCTGTTCATCCAGGGTGTTCTTGAGCAGGGCCTCGACGTTTTTTATCGAGGAACTGGTGGCGATGCCCAGGTGTATACCTTCATTTGTGGCGGCATGAATCAACTCGGCCACTCCGGGGCGCAGCCGGATGTGGTCGCTGCGCAATTTTTCGCGATAGATTTCGGATTTGCGGCGGTGAATGTTGGCCGCCAGTCTGGTGATGCCGACCCGGTCCAGGTTTACCAGGTTATGGGTCAGCAGATAGTTGCGGATGCGTTCCCTGCCGCCGGAAATGGCAAGCAGTTGCTTGTATTCGTCGCGGTCCCAGTGGCAGTCGATGGTGAATTCAGCGAAAGCCTGGTTGAATGCCTGGCGATGGATCTCCTCCGTATCGGCCAGGGTTCCGTCCATGTCGAATATTATGGCGCTTAACATTGCCTGATCATCATCTTCGGCAGGCTATTTCCCGGAAAGGATGCAAATCGGTCTGTGACACACTGATTGTTCTGTATTTTTATGCTTTTCCAATGCTAGGACATTTCATCCTCGTCGTCCACCGGAATTGTCGGGGTTTGTGAGCGGCTTGCTTCATTGCCCAGTTCCACCCGCTCGATTTTCTCGAAACGGGAGGATATCTTGCGGGCCGAGGTATGCACCTGGTCCACATCCTCGTTGGCCTGGCGGATATGCTGCGCCAGAGCGTCCATGCGCTTGCGGAACCGATCGAAATCCTTGGACAGATAGCCCAGATGTTCCTGGATGACATGCACCTGTTCGCGGGTGGCGGCATCCTTCAGTACCGCCCGCGCGGTGTTCAGGGTGGCCCACATGGTGGTCGGTGAGACCATCCAGACCCGGGCGGCGTGGGCCTTTTCCACCAGGTCCGGGTGATGGGCCTGGATCTCGGCGAACACCGCCTCGGCCGGGAGAAACATGACCGCGCCGTCGGAGGTGGTGCCGGGGATGATGTATTTCGAGGCAATATCATCGATGTGTTTCTGGATGTCCTGCTTGAATTGCCTTTCCGCCTGGCGGCGTTCGTGTTCGGAAAAGTCCGGGTTGGTCATGGTCCGGTAGCTTTCCAGCGGGAACTTGGCGTCGATGACCACATTGCCGGTGGGTTGCGGCAGGAACAGGATGCAGTCCGCCACCCGGCCGTTGGGAAGCGTGTACTGCAGGGCGTAGTTCTCCTCGCCGAGAACATTGCGGATGAGCGCGCCTAACTGCACCTCACCGAAGGCGCCGCGGGAGCGCTTGTCGGAGAGCACTTCCTGCAGGCTGACCACGTTGGTGGACAGTTCCGTGATCTTCTTCTGCGCTTCGTCAATGAGGGCCAGTCGTTTAAGGATGTCGCTGAAAGTGGCCGTGGTTTTCTCGAAGCCTTCACTGAGGCGTTTCTCCACCTGGCCGCTGATCTGCTGCAGGCGCTCGTCGGTCTGTTTGGTCAGGCCGTCCATGCGCTTGCCCAGTTCCTCGCTGTTGCGTTTCAAATGATCGCCGATCTGCGTGTGCAGGTGGGTCATGCCGCTTTGCAGTGTCTCGGAGATTTGTTTAAGGGATTCGCCATGGCGTTTCTCGAATCCGGTCCGGTGCTCCGAGAGTATGGATCGAAGCTCCTCCCGCAGTTCCGCGAACGACCCGACCAGGCGTTCCCGTAACTGATGGGCATCCTGTTGCTGGGACAGCTTCAGGTCACCAATGCGGTCCTCCAGTTGCTGCAGTCGCCGTGTCTGTTCCTCCAGCCGGTATTCCAGCTTGGTCGCCGCCTGATTGTCGCCGCCGCGCCCCGGCCGGATCGCCAGCCAGATAACCAGCAGCGACAGGATGATCAGGAGGATATTGGTTATCAGGGGTTCAAACATGGAGCACGGCGGCGCCTCTGTCGGTGGGGATCACTTGTATGTTATAACTGTCGTGCAATGATAAAACCGGCTCTGAAACGATTCGAACACATTGTCACCGGCGCGGGTGAGAATATCAATCTCGTCGACGGCGCCCTGTTGATTGCCAGTAACGAATACCCGCAACTGGACATTCCCGCTTACCGTTCCCGCCTGGAGTCAATGGCCCGGGAACTGCAGGTACAAGTGGACGTATGCCGCAACGCCTCCGACATGATCGATACGGTAAACCGGTACCTGTTCGAGGAACAGGGCTTCGCCGGCAATCTGGCGAGTTTCAATGATCCCCGCAACAGCTTTCTCAATGATGTTCTGGATCGCAAACTGGGCATACCACTGACCCTGTCCATACTGTATATGGAAATGGGCAACCGTGTCGGTCTTCCCGTCCGCGGCGTTGCCTTTCCCGGCCATTTCCTGGTGAAGGTTGCTCTGGAAGGGGAAGATGTGGTGTTGGACCCCTTTTCCCGCGGTCTTGTCCTGGACCGGCAGGAATTGCACCAGCGCCTCAGGCATTTCACCGACAGTTACCGGAGTGAGCGGAAACTGGAACAATTGCTGGTCCCGGCCGGCAATCGCGACATTCTGCTGCGCATGCTGCGCAATCTGAAAAATGTCTATTTTGAGGCCGAGGATTACGAGCATGCCCTGGAGATGGTCAATTTCATGCTGGTGCTGGCGCCGGATAACGTCGGGGAAATCCGCGATCGCGCCTATATTCATGATCAGCTGGACTGTTTCCGGGACGCCATCGATGATTACCAGCGCTACCTGATGTTGTCTCCCGGGGCCGATGATATCTCGTATATACAAAGTCGCCTGACGGACCTGAAGCAGTCCGCCGGCCGCCTGCACTGACGGAATCACCATGGGGGACTCGCCCCGGAAGACCATCCGCGGCCGGGGTACCGCCTCGAAAACGGACCCGCGTTATCTGGATCGGCAGTACGAACCGTTCAACGACGGCTGGGACGGCGATGAGGAAGAAGCGCCCGTCAGGACCACGGTCACCGTGGAGAAACCGCGTACCGTCATCAGCCGCAATCAGTCACCGGACGTCCCTTTCGATCAATCCCTGAATCCTTATCGCGGCTGTGAACACGGTTGTGTTTATTGCTACGCCCGCCCCACCCATGCTTACCTTGACCTCTCCCCGGGTCTGGATTTCGAAACGAAATTGTTCGTCAAGCCGGAGGCGCCGCAACTGCTTCGACGGGAACTGGCGAAAACCTCGTACCGCTGCGCCCCGCTGGCCCTGGGTAGCAACACTGATCCTTATCAGCCCATCGAACGGGAATGGAGGGTGACCCGCGGCATTATCGAGGTTCTGCAAGAGACGCAACACCCGTTAACCATTGTAACCAAGTCGGCTCTGGTAGAACGGGACATCGATCTGCTGGCGCCCATGGCGGAACGGAATCTGGTCCAGGTTTATGTTTCCGTCACCAGTCTTGATCAAGGCCTGACAAAACGACTGGAACCCCGCAGCGCAGCGCCGGCACGGCGTTTACAGACACTGGCCGAATTGCATTCGGCCGGCATTCCCGTGGGTGTATTGTTTGCTCCCGTGATCCCTTTCCTCAATGATTCAGAGATGGAGAGTGTGCTGGAAAAGGCCGCCGCTGCCGGTGTCGAGTCCGCCGGCTATGTCATGCTGCGCCTGCCTCACGAGGTCAAGGATCTGTTCCGCGACTGGCTGGAGCAGCACGAGCCGGGCAAGGCCGATCATGTCATGAGCGTCGTCAACGATTTGCGCGGCGGCAAGGACAACGATCCCCGCTTCCACAGCCGCATGCGCGGTTCCGGCAACTACGCCGATCTGATTCGCCAGCGGTTTGAGAAAGCCTGCCGCAGACTGGACCTGAACCGGAAGAGACGGATACTGGACACATCATTATTTGTCCAGCCGCGAAAACCCTCACCGCAACCAGATTTATTTGACTGACATGTTGCCACCGAATTAAGACCGAACTTTATGATTAAGTGCGATATTTAGCACCACTTCGCGCGCTCTCCGTTAATGATTAATCTAACCGCCTGTTACCGATTGAAATCCGATCCGGTAGCCCGCCGCTTTTTCCCCCACGGCTTGGCGGATCTTCCGCGCCGTGTCGAGGTCGATACCGGGTACGGCGGACAGGGCCTCTTCGTCCGCCGTAAATACCTCTTCCACCGTACTGAAATGCGCCAGCAGGTCCGCGGCCCGTTTGGCACCTATGCCGGGCAGTCCCTGCAGGATGTAGCGCTGTAGAGCTGCCTTGCCTTTGGGTCGGTAGCCGCGCCGGCGCAAGCGTTTATCTATTGTCCTGCATTGATGGAGGTTGATTCCCGGTATAATATACATTACTTTATATGTATGAAGACCATAACTATCAATGTAAGTGAGCCGGTGTACGAGGAGT
>JBBDSH010000042.1:0-40914 GCA_040905045.1 Gammaproteobacteria bacterium
GGACGGTTCAGAAAGGGATATCGTCGTCGACGAAGTCGCCCTCCGACTCCCGGGTAGCGGATTTCTCCCTGGGAGCGGACTTGGAAGCGGACGAGGCGCTCTGGTTGTAATCCGAACCGCCGCTGCCACCGCGGCTGCCCAGCATCTGCATCTCATTGGCCACGATCTCGGTGGTGTAACGATCATTGCCCTCCTTGTCCTGCCATTTACGGGTCTGCAGGCGGCCTTCCACGTACACTTGCGAGCCTTTTTTCAGGTATTCAGCGACAATCTCCGCCAGGCGACCGAAAAACACCACCCGGTGCCATTCCGTCTTTTCCTGCTGTTCGCCGGATTCCTTGTCACGCCAGGCTTCCGTGGTTGCTATGTTGATGTTGGAGACGGCGGCGCCGCTGGCGGTGTAGCGGACGTCCGGATCGGCGCCCAGATTCCCTATCAGTATGACTTTATTGATTCCTCTGGCCATTGTTGCTCCCCTGTAACTTGCTGATCGTGAATTCTCTTTTGCTAATGGTGCGGAAAAGATTTTATATTAGCAGTTTACTGTAGTTTCAGCGAAGAGAATTGCATGGATTCCATAAGTGTCCGCGGTGCCCGCACCCATAATCTCAAGAATATTGATCTGGATATCCCCCGCGATCGGCTGGTGGTGATCACCGGCCTGTCCGGCTCGGGCAAGTCCTCCCTGGCCTTCGATACCCTGTACGCGGACGGCCAGCGCCGTTACGTGGAGTCCCTGTCCGCCTATGCGCGGCAGTTCCTGTCCATGATGGAAAAGCCGGATGTGGACAGCATCGAGGGCCTGTCGCCGGCCATATCCATCGAACAGAAGTCTACCTCCCACAATCCCCGTTCCACCGTGGGCACCACCACCGAGATCTACGATTATCTGCGGCTGTTGTTCGCCCGTGTGGGCGAGCCGCGCTGCCCGGATCACGGTACGGTGCTGGAGGCCCAGACCGTCAGCCAGATGGCGGACATGATCCTGGCCCGGCCTGAGGGTGAGCGCCTCATGTTGCTGGCGCCGGTAATACAGGAACGCAAGGGCGAGCACGTGCAGTTGCTGGAACAATTGCGCGCCGAAGGTTTCGTGCGTGCCCGCATCAACGGCAGGGTAGTGGAACTGGACGATGCGCCGGAACTGGACCTGTACAAGAAACACAATATCGAGGTGGTGGTGGATCGCTTCAAGGTACGTTCCGATCTGGCCCTGCGGCTGGCGGAATCCCTGGAAACCACGCTGCGCCTGTCCGACGGCATTGCCGTGGTCGCCTCCCTGGATACCCCGGACAAGGACGAGCTGGTGTTTTCCTCGCGCTTCGCCTGCCCGCACTGCGGTTACAGTCTCAGTGAACTGCAGCCGCGCCTGTTTTCCTTCAACAATCCCATCGGCGCCTGCGCCCGTTGCGACGGTCTCGGCGTGATCCAGTTTTTCGATCCGCAGCTGGTGGTGCAGCATCCGGACCTGAGCCTGCCCGGCGGCGCCGTGCGCGGCTGGGATCGGCGCAACGCCTATTATTTCTCCATGATCAAGTCCCTGGCGGCCCATTACGGTTTTGATGTGGATACGCCGTTCAGCAAACTGAAGAAAGCCGTCCAGGAAGTTCTGCTCTACGGTAGCGGCGACGAGGAAATCGAATTCCGCTATCTCGGCGGCAAGCGCGGCCACGTCAAACGCAGGCACCCTTTCGAGGGCATTATTCCCAACATGCAGCGCCGCTATCGCGAGACCGATTCCATGATGCAGCGGGAGGAACTGGCCCGGTACCAGAACAGTCAGGCCTGTCCGGACTGCGGCGGCACGCGGCTGAACCGTTCGGCGCGCAATGTCTTCGTCGCCGATTATTCCCTGCCGGACATTACCGCCATGCCGGTGCTGCAGGCGCAGGAATTTTTCGACAAGTTGAAACTGCCCGGCCAGCGCGGCGAGATCGCCGAGAAGATCCTGAAAGAGGTGAGGGAACGGCTGCAGTTCCTGGTCAATGTGGGACTGGATTACCTGACCCTGGCGCGCAGCGCCGAAACGCTTTCCGGTGGCGAGGCCCAGCGCATTCGCCTGGCCAGCCAGATCGGCGCGGGACTGGTGGGGGTCATGTATGTGCTGGATGAACCGTCCATCGGTCTGCACCAGCGCGACAACAACCGTTTGCTGGAAACACTGAAACGGCTGCGGGACATGGGCAATACCGTGATTGTGGTGGAGCACGACGAGGAGGCCATCTACGCCGCCGATCACGTCATCGACATGGGCCTGGGTGCCGGCGTCCACGGCGGGGAGGTGGTGGTGCAGGGCACGCCCGGGGAAGTGGCCGCGCATCCCGTTTCATTGACGGGTCAATACCTGTCCCATCGCTTGTGCATCGATATTCCTGCCCAGCGCACACCGTTCCAGCCGAAACGCCGGATCGAGCTCAAGGGCGCCGCCGGCAACAATCTGAAATCCATCACTCTGGAACTGCCCCTGGGACTGATGACCTGCGTCACCGGCGTGTCCGGCTCCGGCAAGTCCACCCTGGTGAATGACACCCTGTACAAGATCGCGGCGCGGGAACTGAACGGCACCAATACCACGCCGGCGCCTTATAAATCCGTCAAGGGACTGAATCAACTGGACAAGGTGGTGGACATCGACCAGAGTCCCATCGGCCGCACACCGCGTTCCAATCCGGCTACCTATACCGGCCTGTTTACACCCATTCGTGAATTATTCGCCGCTACCCAGGAAGCCCGTTCGCGCGGCTACAAACCGGGCCGTTTCAGTTTCAATGTCAAGGGCGGCCGCTGCGAGGCCTGTCAGGGCGATGGGCTTATCAAGGTGGAAATGCACTTCCTGCCGGATATCTACGTGGTCTGTGATGTGTGCAAGGGGCGGCGCTATAATCGCGAAACCCTGGATATCACCTACAAGGGTAAGAATATTTATGAAGCCCTGGAAATGACGGTGGAAGAGGCCAGGGAATTCTTCGACGCCGTCCCGGCTATTGCACGCAAGCTGCAGACCCTCATGGATGTGGGGCTGTCCTATATCCGCCTGGGCCAGAACGCCACCACCCTGTCCGGCGGCGAGGCACAGAGGGTAAAATTGTCACGGGAACTGTCCAAGCGCGATACCGGACAGACCCTGTACATCCTGGACGAACCTACCACCGGCCTGCATTTCCACGACATCAAGCAGTTATTGCATGTGCTGCACCGCCTGCGTGATCACGGCAATACCGTCGTCGTCATCGAGCACAATCTGGACGTCATCAAGACGGCGGACTGGATCGTCGACCTGGGGCCGGAAGGCGGCGACAAGGGCGGTGAAGTGATTGCCACGGGAACGCCGGAAGAAGTGACCCGGATAAAGCGATCCTATACGGGACAGTACCTCAAACCGGTGCTGGACAAGGCCCGGGCACCTCTCGCCAAGACAGGCTAAAGGCAGTCACAAGTAACAAGCGACTAGCAATAAGTTATAACGAAGGCTGTAGGAGGCGCGCCCTCGCGCCGAATTCCTTTAGGATGTCTTGTAGCCAGTTGCTTGTAGTTTGTCGCTGTATCGGGGACTTGCCCGGAGTCGGTGACGGTTAGTTGAGCTGTTTCCCCAATCCCTGGCAGAAGACGACAATGACGGGGTACTGCAGGAACAGCACCAGCGAGCGCGATACGAGTTCCCCGGCATGTGTTACGTTGAAGCACCGATCCAGCCATCCGCCCAGTGATTTCGCCAGCGCCGTCGCCAGCCAGTGAGTGATCATCGCCAGTATCAGTACCATAAACACAGTATTCCAGCCTGGCCAGTAACGTACCGGTTCCACCCCCGCCGCATCCGCCAGCCAGGAAAACAGCAGCAACGAGGCGGCGATGCCCTGCAGCGGCAGCACCAGTTCCGTCCATTCGCCAATGACCGGTGTGAGTGGCAAAATCAGGGTGACGATGAATATCAGGTTGAAGAGGTAATTCAACCGCATACCGTCCCGGGCAAATAATTCGATGAGTGGCGGCGCGTCGGTAAGGCCGAACAGAATCGGGTAGGCGATAAGTATAAAGGCCAGCATCAGGGCGGTGCGCAGCAGCGGCATGCCGATGTGTTCCCATTTCCAGAACAGGATACTGTTCTCCAATAAGGCATGAATCCGATGGAAAAAAACGATGCCGATGAGAGACAGGCCGGCATATATCATAGCGGCTGTCAGCATCTGTGGATGCACTACGATCTCGATTATGGACATAGGTCGTGCCTTTGCTGATTGGAAACAGACTGGACTGACAGTATCATGAAAAATGTAACCAACAGGCAAGCGGGGAACTGATGGCCACGATTTTTCAACCCACCGACGCAGATGTATGGAAGCGATTGTCGGATCATTATCGGGATATACAGGATGTGCGTCTGCAGGATCTGTTCGCGGACGATCCGGATCGTTTCGAAACCATGCATTGTGAGGGTGCCGGGCTGATCCTGGACTATTCCAGGAGTCACGTTACCGCTGACACACTGGATCTGCTGGTACAGGCGGCAGAAGAATTGCAGCTTCCGGAACGGGTGGCGCAATTGATGTCCGGCGCGGAGGTCAATACAACGGAACACCGGCCGGCATTGCACACGGCCCTGCGGGATTTCAGCGGCGGCGCGCCGTATAAGGATGAGATATGGGAAATACTGGTCCGCATGGATGCTTTTGTACACAAAGTTCATTCCGGTGTCTGGCGCGGCGCCACCGGCAAGCCCATCACCGACGTGGTCAACATCGGCATCGGCGGTTCCGACCTGGGGCCGCGCATGGTCACCGATGCCCTCTACGACCACTGGTCCGGCAAGCTGCGCTGTCATTTTGTTGCCAATATCGACCGGGCGGAACTGGAACGAACCCTGGCGGATTTGTCGCCGGAGTCGACGCTGTTTATTGTCGCTTCCAAATCCTTTACCACCCTGGAAACCCTGCGCAACGCCGAGACTGCCAAGGTGTGGATGAGCGGCGTCGTTCGTGACGAGACGGATCTGGCCCGGCATTTTGTCGCCGTCACCGCGAATATGGACCGTGCCGCTGCCTTCGGCATAGACAAGGAGCACATTTTCCCTATGTGGGACTGGGTCGGCGGCCGCTATTCCCTCTGGTCCGCCATCGGCCTGCCCATCGCCCTGGCCGTGGGCATGGAACAGTTTAATGAACTGCGTCGGGGTGCGTATGACATGGATGAGCATTTTCGTACGGCGCCTCTGAAAAACAATTTGCCCCTGCTGCTGGGACTGATCGGAATCTGGTATACCAATTACCGGCAGGCATCGACGCATGCTGTGCTTCCGTACGCGGAACGCTTGCGGCTGTTTCCGGATTTCCTGCAGCAATTGACCATGGAAAGCAACGGCAAGTCGGTCAGGCTGGATAATACTGCTGTTGATTATGTGACCAGTCCCGTGGTCTGGGGATCGGTGGAAAGCAACGGCCAGCATTCCTTTCACCAGTTGCTGCATCAGGGAACGCACGAGGTTCCGGTGGACTTCATCGCCACCCTGCAGGGCGGCATGGAAGACGAACACCATCCCTGGCTGCTGGCCAACTGCCTGGCCCAGGCCCGCGCTCTGATGACGGGCAAATCGTATGAAACTGCGAAACAGGAACTGCTCGATGACGGCTTGCCGGAGGAAGAGACGGAAGCTCTGGCAATGCACAGGCAGATGCCCGGTAACCGGCCCTGCAATATCATCCTTCTGGAAAAACTGACCCCGCAATCATTGGGTGCATTGATCGCGTTATACGAACACAGAACATTCGTGCAAAGCGTTTTCTGGCAGATCAATGCCTTCGATCAATGGGGCGTGGAACTGGGCAAGGCCATGAGCAAGCAGATTTATGGGCAACTCATCGGGGAAAATACGGATAAAACCATGGATGCCTCAACCCGTGGCCTGATTGAATTGTATATAAAACATCGTAACCAGGGATAACACACGGCAGCTACAGCAATGCCGTTGCATAAATCAGTTTTCAGACACGGCATTTCCACAATGCGTAAAGCTGAAGATCGAGGAATGTAAGAACAATCAGGGCGACAGCGCATACAGCGTAAACACCGGCAAGAGTGAATAACCCCGGGACGCCGACAGCCAGGCCCACAGTAATGACAACCCAGCCCAGATCGAGCCCGGAAATCAGGAGAGCCTCCCACTGGTGTACGCTTTTCCGGCGGCCCAGCCAGAGCAGCCGGGCGCCGAACAGAATGAGCATCGTGCCGATTCCTGTCAGCCAGATCGGTTGTGAAAGTCCTGTCCACGCCGCCAAGGGTTGTGCTTGGAGCACGAAGATCAGTCCGGAAACAGCGGAAAAAGCGCCGTTTGCCGTGAGCGTATAAAATAGCAGGCGGGATTGTTGTGCGGTAATAATTCGGGTCATCGGGATGCCTCCAAATAACTTGAAAAAGATATAGTAGATACTATATTATATTAAAGTCAATATGCAACGCTCCTATCAACAGAATTGCGCCCTTGCCCACGCCCTGGATCAGGTCGGTGAACGCTGGACCCTGCTGATAGTCCGGGAGCTCCTGGTCTCGCCCCGGCGTTATTCGGAGTTGCTGGAAAATCTTGCCGGTATCGGAACCAATCTTCTGGCGAGCCGGTTGCGAACTCTGGAGGCGCAGGGGATTATCGGGAAAAGCGGTCATCTCTACAGCCTGACCGAATTCGGCAGGCGGCTGGAACCCGTGGTGCATGAACTTGTACGATTCGGTCTCGCGCTGGGTATTGATGATGATGCGGAGAATCTGACCCGTCCGGAATGGGATATCGTTGCCCTGCGGGCCTTGTATCGATCCGACGTAGCCGCCGGTCTGGAAGGCCGTTATGTCCTGGAACTGAACGGCTTTCCGTTCTGCATCGAGAAAGTCGGAGACGATGTGAATATACATAATGCCGACATTGATAATCCAAGGATCAGGGTCAGTCTTTCCAAGGCCATTGCCAGAAAGCTGGCTAATGAAGAAATCAGCTACAATAATGCCGTCCGACGCAAAAGTATCCGGGTAAGCGGTTCTGAAAGGGAGGCAAAGAAACTGTTACGCAGTTTCAGTATCGTGCCCTGACACAGGCTCCATTGTTTGAAATCATGGAACAGGGCGGCAAAGAGCCCGCACTCGGTGGGCTTTGTTTGCAAAGGAGGAACATCGGCGTAGTCAGGCTGAGTGGCAAAGAGAGCCTTACACTCCTCACCCCTCATGCCTTGCTCCTCACTCCAATCAGGCAGCGGCCTGTTTCGCTTTTTGCAGCCGCTGTTTCAGCTGTTCCACTTCCTCGCGCAGTTCCTTCGGCAGATGATCGCCGAACCTGGCGTAATACTCTTCAATCAGCGGGATTTCCTGCAACCAGCCGTCAATGTCCACGCGCAGCAGTTCGGCCATGGTGTTTTCATCCACGTCCACGTCATCGAACTCCAGGGCGTCGATCTCCGGCAGGTTGCCGATGGGCGTCTCCACCGCTTCGGCTTCGCCCTCACAGCGCTCGAAGATCCATTTCAGGACGCGGCTGTTCTCGCCGAAGCCGGGCCACATCATGTTGCCGTCGTCGTCCTTGCGGAACCAGTTGACGTAGAAGATCTTCGGCAGTTGCGCGCCGTCGCGTTTGCCGATACTGAGCCAGTGATTCCAGTAGTCGGCCATGTTGTAGCCGCAGAAGGGCAGCATGGCCATGGGATCGCGGCGCATCTCGCCGATCCTGCCGGCGGCGGCGGCGGTTTTTTCCGAGGCGACGATGGAGCCGAAGAACGTGCCCTGGGTCCAGTCGCGCGCCTCGTTCACCAGCGGCACCACCGTGGCGCGGCGGCCGCCGAAGAGAATGGCGCTGATGGGTACGCCCTGAGGATCGTCCCACTCGGAAGCGATAACCGGGCACTGATGCGCCGGCGCGGTAAAGCGGGCATTGGGATGGGCGGCCGGCGTATCCGACTCCGGCGTCCAGTCGTTGCCCTTCCAGTCAATCAAATGCTTCGGCGGATCTTCCGTCATGCCTTCCCACCAGACGTCGCCGTCGTCGGTCTCGGCCACATTGGTGAAGATGCAGTTTTCCGTGAGGGCATGCATGGCGTTGGGATTGGAGTCCATGCCGGTGCCGGGGGCGACGCCGAAGAAACCGGCCTCGGGATTGATGGCGTGGAGCCGGCCATCGTCGCCGAACTTCATCCAGCAGATATCGTCGCCGATGGTTTCCACCTTCCAGCCGGGGATGGTGGGCGTCAGCATTGCCAGGTTTGTTTTGCCGCAGGCGCTGGGGAAAGCGCCGGCAATGTAGCGCACCCTGCCTTCCGGGCTGGTGAGTTTCAGGATCAGCATGTGTTCGGCCAGCCAGCCTTCGTCCCGGGCCATGGCCGAGGCGATGCGCAGGGCGAAGCACTTCTTGCCCAGCAGGGCGTTGCCGCCGTAGCCGGAACCGAAGGACCAGATCTCGCGGGTCTCAGGGAAATGCACGATATAGAGATTGGCCGGGTTACAGGGCCAGGCCACGTCTTTATCGCCGTCTGCCAGCGGCACGCCCACGGAATGCACGCAGGGCACGAATTCGCCGTTCTCGCCCAGTTGTTCCAGCACTTTGTTACCCACCCGGGTCATGATGTGCATGCTGGTGACCACATAGGGGGAGTCGGTCACCTGCACGCCGATGTGGGCGATGGGCGATCCGATGGGGCCCATACTGAAGGGGATCACATACATGGTGCGGCCACGCATGCAGCCTTGATACAGATTGTTCAGGGTTTCCCGCATCTCGCGCGGTTCTTTCCAGTTGTTGGTGGGGCCGGCGTCTTCTTCCTTTTCGGAACAGATGAAGGTGCGGTTTTCCACGCGGGCCACGTCGGCGGGATCGGATCGTACAAGATAGCTGTTGGGGCGTTTGGCTTCGTTGAGCTTTTTTGCCGTGCCGGAGGCGATCAGCTTCTCCCACATGGCTTCCCATTCCCCGGGACTGCCGTCGCAGATGACCACGTCATCGGGCCGGCAGAGGGTGCGCATGGACTCCACCCAGTCGCGCAAACGCTTATTGCTTTCCAACATGTCTTGGCCTCATTAATTGATTGTTAAAGCGATGGTCGGCCCGCCTGGAGCCGATCCTGAAAGATGCGGCGGGAAGGGTGCCTGTCCTGATATGGATATACGTATTGCCCGCTTCACTCGTCACACACGTAAAAATTCCTGATTTTTCCTGTAATTCCGGAATTTAGGAAGGCTTGGTATTATGTCATTGACTGCCTGTGGGCTTCAAGTAACGCTTCAGTTCGTCGAGATCATTCACCGGTTCGCGACAGCTCATGCCTTCGCAGATATACGCCAATGGTTGGCCTGCTGATCGCCGTTCCTCCAGCAGGTCCGGCAGGCCGGTCGCTTCTTCCGGGACAGCGTAGACCTCGGTGAGCGCATCGCTGTATTGCAGCACAAGCCGTTGCCAGTGCCGCAGCGCCGCCTCCGGGCCGCGCAGGACAATCTGGGCGTGAGGAAAATACCGGGTCTGCAGGGCCGTCAGTACGGCCACATGGGCGTGGGGCAGGCGCTGCAGCGACGGCCAGGCCGCCTGCAGGGTATCCTCGGCGGCGTCCAGGTATTCCTGCCGGCCGGTCAGGCAGCCCAGGCGGAACAGGGCGTCGGCGGCAACGCCGTTGCCGGCAGGGAGTGAGTCGTCCATGAACTCCTTGCGACGCTGCAGCAGGGATTCGTGATCGATGCTGGTGAAGTAAAAGCCGCCATCCTTGTCGTCGTGGTACAGGGACAGCATGGTATCGGCCAGTTCCAGGACGAAATCCAGCCGGCGGGTTTGCCAGCGCACATTCAGAAAGCGCAGCACGGCGTCGATGAGAAAGGCGTAATCGTCCAGGTAGGCATTAAGATGCGCCCGGCCGTCCTTACAAGTGGCCAGCAGACGGCCGTCCCGCCACAATCGTTCCTGAATGAAATCCAGCGCCCGTTCCGCCGAATCGGCCCAGGCAGGCTCGTCAAGGCGGGCGGCGGCCACTGCCATGCCGCGGATCATCAGGGCGTTCCAGGAAGTGAGGATCTTCTCGTCGCGACCGGGCCAGACCCGCTCGTTCCGGGCCGCCAGCAGCTTGTTGCGGGCGGAATCCAGCAATGCATTCACCTTGTCGGTATCCAGGGACTGCTGTTTGGCGATGTCGTCAATGGACACCACCGCTTCCAGATGCCAACGGCCCTCGAAGTTGGGGGAGCGACCCAGGCCGTAGCGGAGCGCAAAGACACGGTATTCCTCCTCGCACAACAAAGATTGCACTTCCTCCGGCGTCCACAGATAGAAGCGGCCTTCCTCGCCCTCGGAATCGGCATCCAGGGAGGAGTAATAGCCGCCTTCCGGTGACTGCATGTCGCGCATGACCCACTCGGCGGTTTCCTTCGCCGCCCGCTGATAGAGTTCGTCGCCGGTGATCTTCCAGGCATCGGCGTACGCGCCCAGCAGCGGCCCGTTGTCGTAGAGCATTTTCTCGAAATGGGGAATACTCCATGTCTCGTCCGTGGAATAGCGGCAGAAGCCGCCGCCCAGGTGATCGTAAATACCGCCGTCCGCCATTTTCGTCAGTGACAGGGCGGCCATCTTCAGGCAGCCGTCGGCCCGGTCCGGATCCCGGTCCCGCTGCAGGCAGTAGCGCGCCAGCAGGAATTCGATATTGGTGGTGTGGGGGAACTTGGGCGCGCCGGTGAAACCACCGTTGACAGCGTCGAAGTTTTCCGCCAGTTCGTCCACGCATTGCTGCAGAATGCCCGGGTCGATGTCGCCGCTGTCGGCGGCCGGTGCCGGTTCCAGTCTTTGCAGCGCTTCCATGAAGGATTGATTCTGATTGCGGATGGCTTCGGCTTCGGTTCGATAAAGCTCGGCGATGCGAACCAGCAGATCCTTGAAGCCGGGCATGCCGAACTTCGCCTCGCGGGGGAAATAGGTGCCGCCGAAGAACGGTACTTGGTCGTCCGGGGTCAGGAACAGGGTCAGCGGCCAGCCGCCGGGGCGCTGGCTCAGGAGCTGCTGGCCGATCTGGTAAATTTTGTCGAGATCGGGCCGTTCCTCCCGGTCCACCTTGATGTTGACGTAATGCTCGTTCATCAGGGCCGCCGTTTCCTCGTCCTCGAAGGATTCATGCGCCATGACGTGGCACCAGTGGCAGGCGGAATAGCCGATGGACAGCAGAATGGGTTTGTCCTCCCGCCGCGCCTTTTCCAGTGCCTCCTCGTTCCAGGGATACCAGTCCACCGGGTTGTGCGCGTGTTGCTGCAGGTAGGGGCTGGTCTCGTGGATGAGGGCGTTGGGCTCGTGGTTTCCGGTGTGCGGACTGGTCGTCATAAGGGTGCCGTATTCATTGAAGTGTCTGATTGTTGGTCCCGTGGGCGCCGTGGTCGGTTCCGACCCATGCTACACTAGGGGACCATGACTCACGATGCCGTATCCAGTACAACGATATGTTTTGCTAATGCAGCCGGGTCCGATCCTGATTCGCGGCGGGGTCGCCGCTCCTACAACCATGGTTTACCTCCCATGTGGAGCGGAGGCTGTGGGAGGCGCGACCCCGCGCCGAATAACCCTTCCATGATCCCTCCAAATTTATAATTGGTCCTATGCTGCCTTATCCAGATATAGATCCGGTCGCCATCGAGCTGGGCCCCGTGCAGATCCACTGGTACGGCATCAGTTACGTAGTCGCGCTGCTGCTGGCCTGGTGGCTGCTGACCCGCCGCGCCGTGAAACCCGGCTCGGACTGGACCAGAGAGCAGGTGGCGGATCTCATTTTCTACGGCGCCGTCGGCATGATCATCGGCGGGCGCCTGGGATCGGTCTTGTTCTACAATCTCTCGTATTACCTGGAACATCCCCTGGCGGTGTTCCGAATATGGGAGGGCGGCATGTCCTTCCATGGCGGTCTCATCGGCGTGCTGTTGGCCATGGCACTCTTCGCCCGGCAGCGCGGCAAATCCTTTTTCGCCGTCGGCGATTTCCTGGCGCCGGTCGTACCCGTGGGCCTGTTCTTCGGCCGCATCGGTAATTTCATCAATGGCGAACTTTGGGGCAAGCCCACGGATCTGTCCTGGGCCATGATCTTTCCCGCCGAGCGGGCGGGCGGCGTCCCCCGACATCCCTCGCAGCTCTATGAGGCCTTCCTGGAAGGGCTGGTGCTGTTCATCGTGTTGTGGTGGTTTTCCGCCAAACCGCGGCCGCGCATGGCCGTCTCCGGCCTGTTCCTTGTCGGCTACGGCGTCTTCCGTTTCGCCGTGGAATTCGTGCGCGAACCGGATTCCCAGCTCGGCTACCTGGCCTGGGATTGGGTGACGATGGGGCAGGTGTTGTCGTTGCCTATGATTCTTGCCGGCTTGTGGCTACTTGCCGTCGCCTATCGAAATAGAGAGCCGGGCTAAACCTGTTACGGATTGGTTCTCGCAAAGCACGCAAAGATCGCAAAGGATCAAAAACTCGATATTTCTTGGCGTACTTGGCGCTCTTGGCGAGATCAATATTAGAAACGCTTGACGATTCGGACTCATGTTTTATTCTCGGGTTCAAATGAAGGCGATTGAATAATGCAGCAATACTTGGACTTAATGCGCCACGTCCGCGAGCACGGGGCGGAGAAGAGTGATCGCACCGGCACCGGTACGTTGAGCGTGTTCGGTTACCAGATGCGTTTCGATCTGGCCGACGGTTTTCCCCTGGTCACCACCAAGAAACTGCATCTGAAATCCATCATTCACGAACTGCTGTGGTTTCTGCAGGGAGATACCAACATCCAGTACCTTAAGGAACACAAGGTGCGCATCTGGGACGAATGGGCCGACGAAAACGGCGATCTGGGGCCGGTGTACGGCGCCCAATGGCGTTCCTGGAAGGCGGCGGACGGCCGCACTATCGACCAGATTGCCGACGTGGTGGAGATGATCAAAAAGTATCCCCATTCCCGCCGCCTCATCGTCAACGCCTGGAACGTGGGCGAGATCGACAACATGGCGCTGGCGCCGTGCCACGCCTTCTTCCAGTTCTACGTCGCCGATGGAAAATTATCCTGCCAGCTCTATCAGCGCAGTGCCGATATCTTCCTCGGCGTGCCTTTCAACATCGCTTCCTATGCATTACTGACCATGATGATGGCGCAGGTCACCGACCTGGAACCGGGGGAGTTCATTCACACCCTGGGTGACGCCCACCTGTATCTGAATCACCTGGAACAGGCGGACGAGCAGCTTACCCGCGAGCCGTATCCGCTGCCCGTCATGAAGATCAATCCGGATGTGAAATTGATCTTTGATTTCCGATTCGAGGATTTCGAATTACAGAACTATCAGGCACATCCAAATATTCCCGCGCCGATTGCGGTTTGATTAACAGCCGGTTGTAGTGAATTTGAGGGCAGTGAACAAGATATAAACCGTTATCATTTTCTTATACTTCAGGGGAATTCATAAATGAATCAAAACAGGCAGGCTGCGGCTTGCGCAGGTAATTTCCCAGCCCCCGATTTTACCCGGCGGCTGGAGCGTCATCCCGGTCCCGATGATCGACCGTGGTGGCGATTGTGGATGTCCGGCTATACGATTCCGGCTGTTTACACGGCCTGGAGAGCAGAGGTCTTTTCATTCTGCCTCAACCACTATCGCTCCGTCGACGAGGTTGCCGATACTTGTGATATCAGTCGCCGTGCTGCCAGGGTTCTTTTAAATCTGCTCGCCAGTGTGAATCTCCTGGATGTGAAGAATGAATGCTTCCGGGCGACCGTATATGCAAGTGAAAGGTTTGGCAAAGACACAGAAGAAGGTGAATGGTGTCATTGGCTTAAGGCGCAGTACGATACCCCGGTGACGCCGGATCGGTTATACGATTTTATTATCGGTGCCGACAATATCACGTTTCCACTGTCTCCCGACATTACACATGAGGATGACAGGAGACTTTTAAATCTCCCCTGGTTTTTTCCTTCTGTCGTAGTGGCTGACAAGCTGGGAATTCCGGAGCTTATGGCTTCAGAACCGGAACGAACTCTCGAGAGTGTGTACATAAGCAGAAACCTGCCGGGCGCAAGGGATAATACCGGTGCCATCAAGCCTGCGCGTGTGGAACAACTGCTGGGCCATTTGCAGTCGGCAGGAATAATCAGTGGGAAACAGGAGCATGGTTACAGGCTGGCCTCCGGGTTTTCTGAATTCCTGAATCCGGCCAGTTGTTTTTATAAAGGCGGGACCCTGCGCCTCATGGAAATGGCGCCTCCGAGCGCAGCGCAGTCCTGGGAAGCGCTGGAACAGGAACGGGCGCCGGCGGAGTCGCGCATGGATGAAACCATCAAGTCCCCCGATTTGGCGGAAACCTATGCGTTTGCACTGCATATGGACGCCCAGGGTGCCGGTGCCGACGCATCACTGGCCAGTTCCGGACTGATTCGTTCTACTGATCGCGTACTGGATCTTGCCGGAGGAGCCGGCAGTTACAGTATCTGTTCGGCCATACAGTCTCCGGAGCCCCGCTTTTACCTTCTGGAGCAATACCCCATGACCGAAGTGGCGCGATCCTGGATAAAACAATACGGTATTGAAACAAATGTGGAGGTGTTCGAAGGTAATATGTTTGAACTCAGTAGTATTGAAAAGGTGGTTTCGGAGATCAGACCGAACACTGTCTTCGCCAGCAATATATTCCATGACTGGGGGCCGGAAGAAAACGTGGCTCTGGCGCGGGAAGTTTATAATACGCTTCCGGAAGGAGGTCGTTTTATTCTCCACGAGATGCCGCTGTCCGAAGACGGTTTCAGTTGTGATATTGCAGCCGGTTTCTCGGAAACGCTCCGGATATGGACCGAAGGAATGCAGTACAGGATTTCAGAAATGGAGGAAATGCTGCGCCGGGCAGGTTTCCGGTTTATTGAAACCACCGACAGTCTGGGGCCTTTCAAGTTTATCGTTGCTGTCCGATAATTTGTGTCGGCAGATTTGCAGTTTCGAGGGCATTATACTTATTCCATCGCTGCGGGATACCGTAGCTTGTTTTACCTGATAGTGTTTTTCAATTAATTGCCGGATTGTAGTGAATTGTTGCAGATTTCTTGATGGCCGTGCCGATTGGAAGCATCCTGCGCATTCCATTTTGTGTTGAATCGATAACGAAGATATGGAAAACCGTCCGGAAATGTTCGGTTTCTGTCCGGGGCCGGCGCGTGATAATATCCGGATCGTGTTATCGCGTATAAACAGCCTCTGAGCAGTATTCATGTTCATCTCTCTTATCGTCGCCATGGATGACAACGGTGTCATTGGCGCCGACGGCGGGTTGCCGTGGCGGCTGTCTGCCGATCTGAAGCATTTCAAGGAAGTCACCATGGGCAAGCCCATCGTCATGGGCCGCAGAACCCACGAGTCCATCGGCCGGCCGCTGCCGGGGCGGGAGAATATTGTTCTGACCCGGGATCAAAACTACAAGGCCGAGGGTTGCACGGTGCTGCACAGCATCGACGACCTGTTTATACACTGTCGCTATCACGAGGAAGTCATGATCATGGGCGGCGCAGAGCTGTACCGGCAGTTCCTGGACAGAGCCCATCTCATTTACCTTACCGAGGTCCATGCGCGGGTGGAGGGGGATACGTACTTTCCCGATTACAATCCGGACATCTGGGACGAGGTGGCGCGGGAGGATTTCCGCGCGGATGAGGACAATGAATACGATTACAGTTTCGTGGTGCTCAAGAAAGAGTCGTAAACGCCCATGGGAATTGACAATATTTGTCAATAATTGCCATAATTCGCGCAGGAGGCAGCTTATGGCAACCATGAATGTTTCGTTACCGGATCCCATGCGCGAATGGGTTGAAGCCCAGGTGGAAAGCGGGCTATACAGTAATGCCAGTGATTACGTCCGTGACCTGATCCGTCGCGATCAGGAATACAAAGACAAGCACAAAGCCCTGCTCAATGCGCTGGAAGCCGGCGAGAAAAGCGGTGCCTCGAAACGCACCATCGATGAAATATGGAAAGACGTGAAAACACGGACGGGGTAAATGTATCCTTCTTACAGGTTTGCCGCAAATTCAAAAAAGACGTCATTCTGTACATGGATTGTACAGAATCCAGTGCCATGGATGGGCGAGTGCGGCGCAACCACACAACAGTGACAGATGATGCGTTACAAGGACTGGATGCCGGATAGCGCTGAACGGCGCGCTTCCGGCATGACGGCTTCGGGTTAGCATCATACCGGCTGAGCTCTGAATTCCCGCTTAATAACATACCGGGACTTGCTGAGTTCTGAGCAGGCTAAGGCTGGCATGATGGATTTTTCTCTTCAAACCGACAATGTAACCTGTTTTGTAACGGTACGATTCCATTTTTTATAGCGGGAAACGGGCGTAGAATAAGTGACTATGATAGACCTCGATCCTGTCCTGCTTGCCCGTATCCAGTTCGCCGCGAACATCACTTTCCATATCCTGTTTCCTGCCATCACCATTGCCCTGTGCTGGGTACTGCTGTTCTTCAAGCTCCGCTATAACCGCACCGGCGACGACAAGTGGATGGCGGCCTATTTTTTCTGGACCAAGGTTTTCGCCCTGTGCTTCGCCCTGGGCGTGGTCAGCGGCATCACCATGTCGTTCCAGTTCGGCACCAACTGGCCCGGATTCATGAATACCGTCGGCAACATCGCCGGGCCGCTGCTGGCCTTCGAGGTGCTGACCGCGTTTTTCCTGGAGGCGACCTTCCTGGGCGTGATGCTGTTCGGTTTCCGCCGCGTACCGGGCTGGCTGCACACCACGGCCACCGTACTGGTCGCCCTGGGCACCACCGCCTCGGCCTTCTGGATCCTGGTGCTGAACAGCTGGATGCAGACGCCGGTGGGCTTCGAGATGATCGACGGCCAGGCCCATGCCAGCGACTGGCTGGCCATTACTTTCAATCCGTCCATGCCGTACCGGCTGACGCACATGCTGCTGGCCTCGGGACTGACCGCGGCTTTCCTCGTCGCCGGCGTCTCCGCATACCGCTGGCTGCGTAACGATCGCGCCCCGGCGGTCATGGCGGCATTGAAAACCGGCGTTTATCTGGCGGCGATACTCATTCCAATACAAATCTTCGTCGGCGATCTGCACGGCCTGAACACCCTGAAGCATCAGCCGCAGAAGGTGGCCGCCATGGAGGCCCTGTGGGAGACAAGGAAAGGCGCGCCGCTGGTGCTGTTCGGCTTCCCCGACGAGGAGGCAAGGACCAATCACTACGCCCTGGAAATCCCGAAAATGGCCAGTTTCATCCTCACCCATGAAATGGACGGAGAAGTGCAGGGGCTGAACGATTTCATCGGCGAGCATCCGGACGTGGCGCCGGTATTCTGGGGCTTTCGCATCATGGTCGGTGTCGGGACTATCATGCTGGCGGTGGCCTGGGCCGGGGTTTATTTGCTCAGACGACAACAGGGCATGCCGCCCTGGTTCGCAAAAGTACTGGTGGGCATGACCTTCTCCGGCTGGATCGCCACCGTGGCCGGCTGGTACGTGACCGAGATCGGCCGCCAGCCATACCTGGTGTCCGGTGTACTGCGTACCGCGGACGCCGTCTCCGACGTGCCCGGCGGCATGATCGGCCTTACCCTGACTGCGTATGTATTGTTGTATGTGTTTCTGCTCAGCGCCTTCGTGGTGACCTTGTTCTATCTGGCGCGCAAGGCGGGCGAAAGCGACAAGCCGCCCGGCATTGTTCAACACGTGGATGACCGGCGTTCCGTTATGTACGGAGCAGGAGAATAGCGATGATCGATAACGGCGAATGGCTGCCCTACGCCTTTGTCTTTCTCATGGGCCTGTCCATGCTCATTTATACCGTTCTGGACGGTTATGATCTGGGCGTGGGCATGCTGATCCGTTATGCCGATGCGGAGGAGAAGGATCGCATGATCGCCTCAATCGGGCCGTTCTGGGACGCCAACGAGACCTGGCTGGTGCTGGGCGTGGGTCTGCTGCTGGTGGCGTTTCCCGCCGCCCACGGCATCATCCTGTCGAGCCTGTATCTGCCCGTCTCGCTGATGCTGATCGCGCTTATATACCGCGGGGTGGCCTTTGACTTCCGCGTCAAGGTACGGGCGGAAAAGAAGGAACGCTGGAACAGCAATTTCTTCTGCGGATCACTGATCACTTCCCTGTCCCAGGGCTACATGCTCGGCGCCTATATCCTCGGTTTCGATACGGGTGCGGCGGCGGTTGCCTTTTCACTACTGGTGGGGGTGGCCCTGGCCGCCGCCTATTGCCTTATCGGCGCCTGCTGGCTGATCCTGAAAACGGAAGGGGAACTGCAACGCAAGGCCGTACGCTGGGCCCGGTATAGTCTCTACGTTACCGCCGCCGGGATCGCACTGATTTCCATTGCCACGCCCCTGGTCAGCGAGCGCATCTTCGACAAGTGGTTCGCGTTTCCGAATATTATTCTTCTGGCGCCCATCCCGATCATTACCGTTGCTCTGGTTGCCGGCCTGTATTTTCTGCTGCGGGCACTGCCCAGGGAGAACGACAGTCTCTGCTGGCTGCCGTTCGTCATGACCATCGGGATCTTTATCCTGTGCTTCCACGGCCTGGCCTACAGTTTCTTTCCCTACATCGTCCCCGGACGGCTAATCATCGAAGAAGCGGCCGCGGCGCCGGAATCGCTGTTCATTATCTTTATCGGCGCGCTCATCGTGCTGCCGTTCCTGATCGGTTATACCATCCTCGCCTACCGTATCTTCCACGGCAAGGCGCGGGATTTGAGTTACGACTAGCCAATTGTAGCCCGGATGCAGGCCATTGGCCGGAATCCGGGTTTTGGTTCCCGGATTTCGCTGCGCTGCATCCGGGCTACGACTTTACTTCCACGGCAGAGTGCGGGATCCGAGTTACGATTGATTTAGCCACAGAGGAACACAGAGAACCACAGAGGTAAAGCAGGAATATTCTCTGTGCCGCTCTGTGATCCTCTGTGGCAAAAATTAAAAATGAGAAGCATCCTTTTTCTCGTCGATCTTTTTTGAACGTGGTTGCCAGAGACTCGCCAGGATGCCGGTGATTAAAACAATACCGATCCAGATGACTTCCGGGTAACCCTGCTGCCAGGCGTAGGCCAGGCTGGCGTAGAGCAGGAACAGGTTGGACAGGCAGAATGCGGCGGGCAGCCAGGGATAAAAAGGCACGCGGTAACCCGTTATCGTTTCACCATGACGAAAGCGAAACAGGAACAGGGAAAGACTGACCAACAGCACGAAGAACCAGAACAACGGCGCGCTGAGAACCACCAGCCGTTCAAAGGCCCTTTCGTCGCCGCCGAGAAGCACGATCATGGCCAGGGTGATTGCGGCCTGAAGCGTCAGCGACCAGATGGGCGAGTCCAGTCGCGGGCTCCAGGTACCCAGGAAACCGTAAAAACGGTTGTCGCGGCCGAGAGCGTAATAAATGCGCGACTCGGTCAACAACATGCCGTTGACGTTACCCAGGCAGGTGATGCAGATCAGCAAACTGATCAGCAGCGCCCCGGTCTCGCCGGAAACGGCGCGGATCATGTCCGATGCCGCCGAGCTTGATTCGGCCATGCCTTCCAGGCCGAGAACATTAATAAAGGCCAGGTTGACCAGTATATAAATGAGGGTGATGCCGGTTACGCCGATGATCAATGACCGGAGAATGTTTTTCCGCGGCTGTTTTACCTCGGCCGCTACGTAGGCGATGTTGCTCCAGCCGCCGTAAGTAAATAAAACCAGTATCAGGGCCAGGTAATAGTTGCTGCCGGGGGCCAGTCCATCTCCAGCGATGGCCGGCAGGGAAGGAACGTTGATTATCAGGCCTGCGGTAATGACGATTAATAAACCAACGACCGTAAGCACGGTGAGGATGTTCTGGCTCCACTTGCCGGTTTGCACGCCCAGTATGTTGGCGGCGGTGAAGGTTATGACCGCGGCGGCGGCGTAGATCATGAAATCGTGTCCGTCGCTGTTCAATGGAAGGATATCGGTCGCGTATCGGGCGAAGATGAAGGACACGGCGCCGATATTGGCCGGCCGCACTACCCAGAACCCCGACCAGGCAAACAGGAAACCCATCCTCTTTCCATAGGCCTTGTTGAGGAAAACGTAATCGCCGCCTTCCTCGGGATAACGGGTGATGACCTCGGCGTAACACAGTGCGCCGATAAGAGAGAGCAGGCCGCCCAGCAGCCAGAACAGCATCAACCAGGCCGGCGTGGTGACGGAACCGGCGATGGCGGGTGTGGTTTCATAAATACCGGCGCCGATGACGATGCCGACAATGATGCAGACGGCATCGAACAGGGAAAGCTGGCGTGTGGGCTTACCGGTCACAGCGGAGTCAGGGGTGAGGGGTAAGGAGTGAGGAGCAAGCCGTGGTGACGTTGTGACTCCTTACCCATCACGCCTCACACCTCACTATCAGTTCTCTTCCACAATCGGCTGGCGTGACGGCACGCTGAACATTTTGCCGTCCTCCAGGCGCATGGCGGTGAGACGCCGTCCCCAGACACAGCCGGTGTCCAGGGGGTAAATGTTATAAGGGGTGAAACTTTTGATATTACCGAAAGGGAGGCTGGCCCAGTGGCCGAACAGGATCGGAATGGTTTTCGTGGGACGGGATTCAAACTGAAACCAGGGGATTAAATGCCCGGCCTGTCTGCCGGGCGGGTTCTTGTCCGCCAGGTCCAGTCGACCGTCTTCATGGCAATAACGGATACGCGTGAAGCAGTTGGTAATAAAACGCAGCCGATCCATGCCTGTCAGCTCTTCCGACCATAAATCAGGCTGGTTGCCGTACATGTTGTCGTAGAATTCCCCGGCGTTGTTACTTTGCAGTACCGATTCCACTTCCGCGGCCAGTTCCAGCGCGGTATCCGTGTCCCATTGCGGCGGCAGGCCGGCGTGGACCATCAGGTAACCGGCCGCGCGGTCGTAATGCATGAGCGGCTGTTGCCGCAGCCAGTCCAGTAATTCCTCCCTGTCTTGAGCGGCGAGGATGTCTTCAATAGTGTCTTTGGCTTTCGGCTGCATTTTCCCGGCCGCTATCGCCAGGAGGTGCAGATCATGATTGCCGAGTACGGTAACGGCCCGGTTGCCCAGTTGCCGGACGAAACGCAGGCATTCCAGCGACTGCGGGCCTCGGTTGACCAGATCGCCGGTGAACCAGAGGCGGTCGCTGCCGCCGTCGAAATCAATCTGGCCGAGCAGGTCGATAAGTTCGCTGTAGCATCCCTGCAGATCGCCGATGGCGTAGATGGCCATGGTTCAGTGCAGCGTCATGGGAGCGGCCAGGCGGAACACTTCGATAGGCGCTTTAAATGTTACGCCGTCATCGGCGAGCATCTCATAGTGGCCCTGCATGCAGCCTATGGGGGTTTCGAGGATCGCGGCGCTGGTATAGCGAAAGCTCTTGCCCGGTTGCAGGTAAGGCTGTTTGCCGATGACACCGTCGCCATTGACTTCCTGGACCTTGTTGTTGGCGTCGGTGATGATCCAGTGGCGCCGCAACAATTTGGCCGCTATGTTGCCGGTGTTTTTGATATCAATGGTGTAGGCAAAGACGTAGCGATCCTTGTCCGGCTGCGACTGTTCGGCCACGTACTCGGGTTTCACCTCGATGGTGATTTCATAATGGGGCTCTTCTTGCATGGGTGTATTTCACAAGATCGCCCGAAACGACGCAAGTCAGGTTGTATTGGCATCCAGCCTCTCCAGCCGCCGGTAGACGATGGCCTCGGTGAGATGCTCCGTACGTATATCGTCGCTTTCCGCCAGATCCGCGATGGTACGGGTGAGTTTCATGATCCGGTGCAGAGCCCTTGTGGAGAGATTGAGTTTGTTGATGGCCTGTTCCAGCAGGCGTTTCTGCTCCGTATTCAGCAGACAATCCCGTTCAATCTCTCTGTTATCCAGGCGGCTGTTGGGCTTGCCCGTCCGCGCCAGTTGCCGTTCGCGGGCGAGCATGACTCTCCGCTGTACATCCCGGCTGCTTTCTCCCCTTGTGGTCTTCCTTGCTGCCAGTATCTCGCGGGTCATGTTGGGGACTTCCACGTGCATATCGATGCGATCCAGCAGGGGGCCGGAGATTTTCGAGCGGTAGCGTCGTATCTGTTCGGCGGTGCAATGGCAGCGGCCGGAAGAATCGCCCAGATAACCACAGGGGCAGGGGTTCATGGCGGCGACCAGTTGGAAGCGGGCCGGGAATTCCGCCTGCCGGCTGGCCCGGGAGATGCGGATGCAGCCCGACTCCAGGGGTTCGCGCAGCACTTCCAGCACCTTGCGGTCGAATTCCGGCAACTCGTCCAGGAACAACACGCCGTTATGGGCCAGGGAGATTTCGCCCGGACGGGGATGGCTGCCGCCGCCCACCAGTGCTACTGCCGAGGCGGTATGATGGGGTGAACGGAACGGTCGTCGTTTCCAGGCACTGGTATGGAAACCATGATGGCTGATGGACAGCACTGCCGCCGTTTCCAGGGCTTCCGCTTCGGTAATGGGTGGCAGTATCCCCGGCAGCCGTTCCGCCAGCATGGTCTTGCCGGTTCCCGGCGGACCGATGAGCAGCAGACTGTGGCCGCCGGCGGCGGCTATCTCCAGGGCGCGCCGGGCCTGGTATTGGGCATGGATGTCGCCGAGATCGGGCAGCACCGGTGCGGAGGCGTGTTCCGGGTCGGCAGTGTGCGGTTGCAGACTGTCTCCGCCGTTCAGGTGGCTGCAGACAGACAACAGATGTGTGGCGGGCAAGACTTCCAGGTCATCGATGAGAGCGGCTTCATCGGCGTTGTCCGCGGGCAGAACGAATTTTCTGTTGCTGCTGCGGCTGGCCCGGGCCATGGGCAGACTGCCGTCCACCGGCCGCAGTTCCCCGGTCAGGGAGACCTCGCCGACGAATTCATATCTATCCAGTTCAATGCCGGATACCTGTCCGGATGCGGCCAGTATGCCTATGGCGATGGGCAGATCGTAACGGCCGCCTTCCTTGGGCAGATCCGCCGGCGCCAGGTTGATGGTGATACGGCGCAGGGGAAACTCGAAATGATTGTTGAGGATGGCGCTGCGGACGCGGTCCTTGCTTTCCTTAACCGCCGTCTCCGGCAGGCCGACGATGGAAAGGCCGGGCAGTCCCCTTGAGAGGTGAACTTCAATAGTGACCTGGGGGGCGTTGATGCCGTTGAGGGCGCGGCTGTAGACGACGGCGAGTTCCATACACTCACTCCCTTGGTTCCTTGTGTTAACCGGTTCCAGTATACCCGGAACGGCGGCCGGGATCAGGCCGGATTCAATGCATGATATTGCGAGATACTATTCTGACTATTGAAACATTCAGAATTAGTGAACGGTAATGGCAAGTTGGCGCCGGGTTTGCACGGTCCCCGGACACGCCGTAAATACATCTCACGGATCCAGCCCTGTCTCTTCTACCCAAATGAATGGATACCGGATGGCGCTGGACGGCGCGCCTCCGGCATGACGGTTCTGGTTACCATCATACCGGCCGTCGAGTTTAGACTTAGCCTGCCCCGGCATGCTGTTAGCCGGGGAGAGCCGGTATCCATGGTTTCACCTCCTCTGTCGAACATTCTGTATAACTCATGGTTTGTTCTGCTGCGAAAATGTGCAGAAGAGGCAGAGGCTCAGTCCGGGGACTGTATTCGCAGCGTGTTCCATAGAACGATATCGGGTTACTTGATAATCCCTTAAATTTACTATTCGCGACCGGCTTCATCTTCCTTGCGGCGTCCATGCTGCCTGTTCCAGCGGGCCAGATTCTTCATGGGATCCTTGAAGTAATGGCTGGAACGGATGAGTTGCAATAAACCGCGGTTAAACCAGGTGCCGATGCGGTCCATGGGCCGGTCGAAATCCAGGAACAGAACGACGCGCTGCTCGTCGGTATCGTTCAATACCTCGTGTTCGTAGGTGTCATCGAAGACCAGGCATTTGCCTTCTTCCCAGTGACAGATCTGATCGTCCACCCGGATCCAGCATTTGTCCCGCTCCCGCGGGACTTTCAAACCCAGGTGGCAGCGGATGAAGGCGCGGGTCGGACCCTTGTGCGGCGGGATGTGGTAGCGCGGTGCCAGAATGGAAAACCAGGCGTTCTGCAGGTTTGGCAGTGCATCAAGCAGGGCTGAAGTAACAGGGCATTGCTCGCAGTTTTCGTCGATGCGCGTGCCGATGGCGTAAAAGGTAAAGGTCTTCCAGTTGTCGCCTCTGGATATGCGTCCCTGGTCGGGCGAGATTTCGTGAAAGGCGGGAATAGCCTCCGGGTGCGCCAGCACACCGTCCAGTTCGGCGCGAATGGCCCGCCAGTTGGCTTCCAGATCCGCGACCCAGGGGAAGGCGTCATTGGACAGAACCGGCGTCGTCGCCGCCAGGGAATGTCGTGCCTGGAAATCGCCCACGCCCCGCAGGAACCGTTTCCCGGCCTTGTGTACGAATGATCGTTGTTTGGCTTTGAGTGTATTCAGTGCGCTCATGGTTTGTCCGTCGGAACGGGAAAGGATCGATTTATATTATACAACCTGGACTGAAGCGTTTTGCATTTGCGGGGTGGGTCGCCGGCCCGGCGGTTTTACTGGTCTCGATCAGGTGATTCCTGTCTCTGTTGTTCCAGTTCATTCACACGCGCCTGCAGCTCTTCCAGCAAAGCCCGTGTTCTGCTCAACAGCTCCTTCTGTACTTCGAGTTCCTCGCGCGTAACCAGATCCATGCGGCTGAAAGTGGCATGGAGCGCTGCTTTCATATTTTTTTCCATATCCGCGCGCGCCTGCCACAGGTCGTCCGGCAACAGACTGCTGAATGCTTGGAAGAACTTATCGACATCATCCTGTTTCATTATAGGAGCATTATAGCAAGGCTGTCTGTTTGTTTTGAAGCCGGGTCTGTGTCTTTGGCCAGACAGGCTGCCAAGTTGCGAAAGTCCGGCACTATTTGTGTGCGGTTTTTTGACCCGATGTGTTGATATGGTGCGTGCTCCAAATCGATTCCTTCCCGGGAAATATTCTAAAACCCAAGTTAAATCAATTTGTTGTTGTCATTGTCTTCAGGGATCCAAGCATGGCACAGATCCTGCGGTTAAGCCAAGGGCAATAATTTTAAATGGCCCTCTTTCGGGAGCATTACAAAATTTAACCATAATACAGGAGCAAAATCATGAAAAAGCTTATCACTTGTTTTGCCATGGCAGTTGCGGTTACAGGTCTGCCGGCGTACGCGGAAGACAGTCCCCACGAAATCAGTAGTAGCGTCGCTTTTTTAACGGATTATCTATACCGCGGTATATCACAGACAAATGAAAATTTCGCCGTACAGGGTTCAATTGATTACAGCCATGCGCCTACTGGATTGTATGCGGGAGTCTGGGCATCCAATGTCGATTTTGCCGAATCCACGGAATTCAACTATTACGGAGGTATCGCCGGTGAATTTGATAATGGAGTGAGTTGGGATGTTGGCGGCCTCTGGTATTCATACTCCGGATCTAATGCGTTGCCTGAGGAAGATTTTTTCGAGGTTTACAGCAATGTGGGATATACGTTTTCGGATATGCAGTTAACACCTTCTATAGGCGCCGGTTTTGCTTATGCACCGGATTTCTTTGGTGAGGATGGAGACAGCATCTATTTACACGGAAATCTGGATCTGAGTCTGCCGCATGATTTCGGCCTGTCGTTCTACGCCGGTTACCAGGATGTGGAAGGCGACAAGCTGACCGGACCCGCCGGATACAGCTACGTACACTACAGTGTCGGGCTGACCAAGAACATTGGCTCGTTAGGGTTGACTGTTTCCTGGAATGACGCTGATGACGACTGTGATGGTGGTACCAATGAATTGTGTCAGGCGGTTGTCTTCAGCGTTTCCAGGAGCTTTTGAGTAGGTGTATATACATATTCAATCTCAATCGCGACATATCGCGAAGAGGCTGATCCAAACAGGAGGAACTGAGCATGAAATTGGTTACCGCAATAATTAAACCATTCAAGTTGGATGATGTGCGTGAAGCATTGTCTTCAGTAGGCGTGCAGGGAATGACCGTTACCGAAACCAAGGGTTTCGGCCGCCAGAAGGGACACACCGAGCTTTATCGTGGGGCCGAATACGTGGTGGATTTTCTGCCCAAGACAAAAATCGAGGTCGCGGTAAGTGACGATAAAGTTGAAGAGGTGGTCGGTGCAATCAGTAATGCGGCCCAGACAGGGAAGATCGGTGACGGGAAAATCTTTGTGTTTAATCTGGCTGATGTCGTTCGCATCAGGACCGGTGAGACCGGAAATGAAGCGATTTAACGCACAGCCTAATTTACTCAGACAGCATTACTGGAGATAAACGATGGAAAATCAAATTTACGAATTACAGTACGCCATAGACACGTTCTATTTTCTTGTCATGGGTGCGTTCGTTATGTGGATGGCGGCCGGTTTCGCCATGCTGGAGGCGGGCCTGGTCCGCGCCAAGAATACTACCGAGATTCTGACCAAGAACGTGTCCCTGTTCGCGGTCGCCTGCACCATGTATATGATTTGCGGTTACGAGATTATGTATGGTGGAGGCTGGTTCCTGTCGGGCATCGAAACCGTTGCCGGTCTGGATGTGGCCGCGGCGCTGGCCGCTTCCGCGGAGGCGGGGTTTGACGGTGATTCGGTCTATTCCGGTGCCTCGGATTTCTTCTTCCAGGTGGTCTTCGTGGCCACGGCCATGTCCATTGTCTCGGGCGCGGTAGCCGAGCGCATGAAACTCTGGGCATTCATCCTGTTTGCCGTGGTCATGACCGGTTTCATCTACCCGATGGAAGGCAGCTGGACCTGGAACGGCGATTCCGTATTCGGCCTGTATGAGCTGAACTACAGCGATTACGCCGGTTCCGGTATTGTCCACATGGCCGGTGCGGCCGCTGCCCTGGCCGGTGTCCTGGTACTGGGAGCAAGAAAAGGCAAGTACACCGCCGATGGCAAGATCAAGGCCATTCCCGGCGCCAATCTGCCGCTGGCCACCCTGGGTACGTTTATCCTTTGGATGGGCTGGTTCGGCTTCAACGGCGGTTCCACGCTGAAGCTGGGCGGCATTGATGTGGCCAACGAAGTGGCCTACGTGTTTCTGAACACCAACGCGGCGGCGGCCGGCGGCGTGATTGCGGCCCTGATCACCGCCAAGCTGATGTTCGGCAAGGCGGATCTGACCATGGCCCTGAACGGCGCACTGGCCGGCCTGGTGGCCATCACCGCGGAGCCGGCGGCTCCCACGGCCCTGCTGGCCACGGTCATTGGTGCCATCGGTGGCGTCCTGGTGGTATTCAGTATCATCACCCTGGATAAGCTGAGAATCGATGATCCGGTGGGCGCCATTTCCGTGCACGGTACCGTCGGTATCTGGGGCATCTTCGCGGTGCTGATATCCAACGGCGATGCCACTTTCGGCGGACAGCTGGTGGGTATGTTGACCATCCTTGTCTGGGTCTTCGGGGTCAGCCTGATTGTCTGGCTGATTATCAAGGCCGTGATGGGCATCCGGGTCAGCGAGGAAGAGGAGTATCAGGGCGTGGACCTGGTGGAATGCGGCCTGGAGGCCTATCCCGAGTTCGGTCCCTCGTCCTCGACGAGCTGAACCTCCACCTCCTTTCAGGGATGAACAAGCACGAGGGCACGGCCGCATCCGGCGGCCGTGCCCTTTTTTGTTCCCGAAATTCCTGTTATACGGTTATGCACAACTGACGGGATCCGCTGGCATCCGGCTGCCCGTTACCCATACAATGTCGATATGATATACACCATAACCGCGGTATGACGGCGGGTGAGGAAATGAAGCTTCTTACAGCGATAATCAAACCATTCAAGCTGGACGACGTACGCGAGGGCCTGTCCCAGGTGGGCGTGCAGGGAATGACCGTTACCGAAAGCAAGGGTTTCGGCCGCCAGAAAGGTCATACGGAGTTGTACCGGGGCGCCGAATACGTGGTCGACTTCCTGCCCAAGATCAAGATAGAAATCGCCCTGGATGACAACATGGTCGATGCCGCCATAGAAGCCATTATTAAGGCGGCAAACACCGGCAAGATCGGTGACGGCAAGATCTTTGTACAGGATGTGGAACAGGCTGTCCGCATCCGTACCGGCGAGACGGGTACCGAGGCGCTCTAAACAGATGTTCCTGATTCCACTCCAGTTAGTGTTGCAGTATGGAAAATGAGAGCTTGATACAGGATACAGGGCAGGGGCAGGGTGTTTCCGTTCCCCGGGCCACCCCTGGCCCGGCGCTGAACGCATCCTACTTTCTGAGTCGAGGTACTTACTCCAACACCCTGCCCCAGCCCTGTATTTAACCTCTTGATTTTAACTGGAGTGAAGTTGGGAACAGCTGTCGGGCAATGCCTCCAATTAGCTGAATTACCTACTAAAAATTCAGCCTGTCCGGCCGGTATAGACCACCTGACCGGCGCCATGTTTCATTCCGCCCGAAAGGGTATAATATTTATACATTATTACGGCATGTCATTGACTCGAAGAAAGGAGGGGGAAGATTGAAACTGGTTACAGCGATTATCAAACCGTTCAAGCTGGATGACGTACGCGAGAGTCTGTCACAGGTCGGAGTACAGGGGTTGACCGTGACGGATGTCAAGGGTTTTGGCCGCCAGAAGGGGCATACGGAGTTGTACCGGGGTGCCGAATACGTCGTCGATTTCCTGCCCAAGGTCAAGATCGAAATTGCGATCGGCGATGACATGGTCGATAAAGTGATTGAAACCATCAGTCAGGCCGCCAACACCGGCAAGATCGGTGACGGCAAGATCTTTGTGCAAACCCTGGAGCAGGCAATCCGGATTCGAACGGGAGAGACCGGCAGCGACGCTCTGTAACGAAAACATCGCGGAGGGGGGGGGAGAAATGCGTGTTGATAAGCAACGGGTTGCCGTAATCCTGGCGGCCGCCGGTCTGTTTTGTCCGGCAATTGCCCAGGCCCAGGAGTCTATTAATCAGGCCAATACCGCCTGGCTGCTGACCGCCACGGCCCTGGTTCTTTTTATGACCCTGCCCGGACTGGCCCTGTTTTATTCCGGCCTGGTCCGGTTCAAGAATGTCCTTTCCGTTCTCATGCAGTGCTTCGCCATCGCCTGTCTGATGTCCATCCTGTGGCTTGCCGGTGTTTACGGCCTGGCCTTCGGTGACGGCGGCGATATGAACAATCTCATAGGTCTGGGTAAATGGTTCCTGTCCGGCGTTACCGTGGAGAGTCTCAGCGGGGATATCCCCGAGACTGTGTTTTTCATGTTTCAAATGACCTTCGCCGTGATTACGCCGGCGCTGATTGTGGGCGGCTTCGCGGAGCGCATGAAATTTTCCGCCGTCCTCTGGTTTTCCTCCCTGTGGTTGATTCTCGTTTACGCCCCTATCTGTCACTGGGTCTGGGGCGGCGGCTGGCTTGCCGATATGGGCTTTATGGATTTTGCCGGCGGCACGGTGGTGCATATCAATGCCGGCGTCGCCGCGGTGATTGCGGCCATTATCCTCGGCAACCGGCGCGGCTTCCCGGAAACGGCCATGCCGCCGCACAACATGACCCTGACCGTGATGGGCGCCTCCATGCTGTGGGTGGGCTGGTTCGGGTTCAATGCCGGCAGCGCCCTGGCGGCCGACGGCAACGCCGGCATGGCCATGGCGGTGACGCACATCTCTGCCGCCGCGGGCTCTTTGGCGTGGATGTTTTGTGAGTGGATCAAGCACGGCAAGCCCAGCGTACTGGGCATCGTCACCGGCATGGTGGCGGGACTGGGTACCATTACCCCGGCATCCGGCTACGTCGGCCCTGCCGGCGCGCTCTGTATCGGCATTGCCGCCGGTGTTGTCTGCTATTACGCCACCCAGGCCATGAAGCGCAAGCTGCACATCGATGATTCCCTCGATGTTTTCCCGGTACACGGCGTGGGCGGCATCCTCGGGACCTTGCTGACCGCCGTATTCGCAGCGCAATCCATGGGCGGTCTGGGTCTGGAAGTCGCCATGGGCACCCAGTTTGTCAGACAGCTCATCGGCGTCGTGGCCACCATTGTCTGGTGCGGCGTCATCAGCTTTGTCATTCTCAAGGTGCTGGATCGGGTGCTCGGACTCCGTGTCACTCCCGAACAGGAGACCGAGGGGCTGGATTTGGTTCTGCACCAGGAGAAGGGGTATAATTTTTAACCTCTGAATGCCAACCTGAAAAGCGGGCGCATCATGCGCCCGCTTTTTATGCAGCGGTTGGTTTCTCCGCGCGGTATAGTCTGATTGCAGCGCTTTCCCTGGTCCTTCTGCCGATATTGTCCGGCGTAAAGCTGTTCCAATCGACGGCGAGGCGGCATAAAATGAATCCGGCAGGATGTATATGAATATCCGGGTATTTTGTTTGACTAAATATGTGGTCCGAACCCGTGTTCAATCCGGGAACATAACGCGGACACGCGGTAAATACATCCATGTAGCTCGAATGCGGCATCCGTGCCGCATACGGTCCGCTTATACATTCCCGGATTGAACCCGGATTCGGAACAGCTATATAGAGGAACAAGATGGCAAATCTGGTTGATAAATCGACGTTAAGAAAGTTTGTACCGCCCAGTGCCCTGAATCATGAAAATTTTGAAGAACTGGCGGGCAAGACTCATATTGAGGAAGTGGCTGCCGGTCATTCCATATTCAAGGCTGGCGATACGGACAGGAAGGCCGTATATCTTGTGGAAGGAGAAGTTGAACTCAGTACGGAAAGCGGGGAGAAGAGCTCGGTTCAGGCGGGGACGGATACGGCCAGGCATCCCCTTGCCAATCACCAGCCCCGAAAACATACCGCTGTCGCCAAAAAACCTTCCAAGATCACCCGCATCGACAGTGATCTCCTGGATATTCTCATGACCTGGGATCAGCTTTCCGGCATCGAGGTGGATGAAATCTCAGTCGAGGAGGAAGAGGACGATCACGACGAGGACGGTGACTGGATGACGCGAATTCTCCAGTCCAAGGCCTTTCTCCAGGTTCCGCCGGCCAATATCCAGGCCATGTTCATGCGTATGCAGGAAGTTCCCGTCAAGGAAGGGGAAACCATTATCAAGCAGGGTGATGACGGAGATTATTACTACATTATCAAAAACGGAAAATGCAAGGTTACCCGTACTTCCAAGAACAATACGGAACTGACCCTGGCGACACTCGGCAACGGCGATGCGTTCGGCGAGGAAGCCCTGTTATCCGAAGCCAAACGCAATGCCAATATTATCATGGTGACGGACGGGGTTTTGATGCGGTTGTCGAAAGAGGATTTCAATGAATTGCTGAAGGAACCCATGCTCAACTGGGTAACCCGGGAACAGGCCGACAAAATGGTAGCCGAAGGCGCGGTCTGGCTCGATGTCCGGCTGGACAGCGAATACAAAAATAACGGTTTGCCCGGCAGCATCAATCTGCCGCTGTTCATGCTGCGCATGAAGGTGGACACACTGGATCCCGACAAGCAGTATATCCTTTATTGCGATACCGGCCGGCGCAGTTCCGCCGGGGCTTTCCTGCTCAGCGAACGCGGTTTGCAGGCCTATTGTCTGCAGGGTGGGTTGACCGGCTCCAGTTGAGACCGGCTGACTCACACCGTATCGGGCAGCGCCCGCCCGCGGCATTTATCCAACAATAATAGGCGCCGTTTTATGAGCGGAGATTTTCATCTCAAGGCCGGTGTTGATAATTATGCGGTAATGGGCAATCCCGTTGCCCACAGTCTGTCTCCCCGAATCCATCACGCCTTTGCCGAACAGACCGGTGAAAAGCTGTTTTATCAATCTATTCTTGTGTCCCTTGAAAGCTTCGACACCGCCCTGGAATGTTTCCGTGATGAGGGCGGCAAGGGATTGAATATTACCGTTCCCTTCAAACAGCAGGCCTGGCAGGCCGTGGATATCCGTACCGCCCGGGCCGAGCGCGCCGGTGCGGTGAATACGGTCTGGTTCAATAGTGACGGGCGCAAACACGGGGATACCACGGACGGTATCGGTTTGATCCGCGATCTCCAGCGTAATGACGTCGATATCGACGGAAAGCGCATTCTTGTCCTGGGGGCCGGAGGCGCCGTGCGAGGTGTCCTGGGGGAATTGCTGGAACAGCGGCCGGCGGGACTGATGATTGTCAATCGCACGCCGGCCAGGGCGGAAGAGCTTGTGCGGTGTTTCCCGTCCGATATTGAACTTGATGCAATCGGATTTGACGCACTGGCGACAACCGGCGCCTTCGACGTGATTATCAATGCCATTCCCGCCGGTTTAACCGCGGAACTGCCGGATATTCCTGCCGGCCTGCTGGCGTCCGGCGGCTGCTGTTACGATATGGTCTACGGAAGCACGGATACACCGTTTGTTGCCTGGGCCAGGGATCGGGGTGCGCGTATCGCCCTGGACGGACTGGGTATGCTGGTGGAACAGGCGGCGGAATCTTTCTACATCTGGCGCGGCGTGCGTCCCGAGACCAAACCCGTCATTACAATGCTACGCGAAGGTTGAGCCTCCTTATTGCGAGTCCTTAACCGCGGTGCCAGAGCGAGATGCGGATATTCAGATCTCGCCAAGACGCAAAGACGCCAAGAAAAATCAGATCTTCATTCCTTTGCGTCTTAGCGCCTTTGCGAGATCAATATCCAACTCAATGCCTTAAGATAACCCTCCGATGCGATCCATGAGGTCGGGCAGCCACAAGACAATCTCCGGGAACAGCACCAGCAGGATAATGGTGACAATCTGTAACAGGACGAAGGGAATAATGCCGCTGTAAATATCCTGTATACGCACGGAAGGCGGCGCCACGGCCTTGAGGTAAAACAGGGAAAAGCCGAACGGCGGTGTCAGGAAGGAGGTTTGCAGGTTCATACCGATGAGAACGGCCAGCCAGAGCAGGTCGATGCCCAGTGTCGCGGCGATGGGCGCCAGTATCGGCACGACGATGAAGCAGATCTGGAGGAAATCCAGGAAAAACCCCAGCAGGAATATCAGCAGCATACTGACCACCAGGAAGCCGCCGCTGCCGCCCGGCAGGCCGGTCATGACATCCAGCACCAGGCGATCCCCGCCCATGCCCCGGAATACCAGGCCAAAGGCGGTGGCGCCGATCAGGATCAGAAAGACCATGCTTGTCAGGCGCGTCGTCAGCTGCATGGCGCTTTGCAGGTTTTCCAGATTCAGCTTGCCGTGTCCCAGAGCCAGCAGCATGGCGCCCAGGGCGCCGATGGCGGCGGATTCCGTCGGTGAAGCGACGCCGAAGAAAATGGAACCCAGGACACCGACCACCAGCAGGAGGGGCGGCATCAGGGTGCTGATCACTTTATATAGCAGGTTCTCTCCCTGTTTCTGCTGCAGGGACGGGGCCGCTTCCGGTCTGAGCCAGGCGTAGATCAGAATATATATCAGGAACATCACCACCAGCAGTACGCCGGGTACCACCGCGGCCATGAACAACTGCCCGACCGGTACGCCCATGACATCGCCCAGGAGAATAAGGATGATACTGGGCGGGATAATCTGACCCAGAGTGCCCGAGGCGGCGATGGTACCGCCGGCCAGTTGCGGTGAATAATGCCGTTTCAGCATGGTCGGCAGGGCGATGATCCCCATGGTGACCACGGTAGCCCCGACCACGCCGGTGGTCGCGGCCAACAGGGCGCCGACGACCACCACGGAAAGGGCCAGACCGCCGCGAACGCGGCCGCAAAGCTGGGCCATGGTTTCCAGCAGTGCCTCGGCCAGCCCAGACTTGTCCAGGATGACACCCATGAAGATGAAGAGGGGTACCGCGAGCAAGGTGAAATTGGTCATCACACCCCATATTTGCAGCGGCAGGAGGGTGAAGAAGTCGAACCCCAGATAGTAACCGCCAAAGAACAGGGACACGGCGCCCAGGGTAAAGGCCACCGGATAACCCATAAGCAGAAGGACCATCAGGCACAGGAACATCAACACCACGCCGGTCGTCATTGCCGCGCCTCCAGTATGATCTGCAGGGATTTGATGGCATCGCTGACGCCTTGCAGTATGAGGAGTCCGAACCCGAGCGGGATGGCGGACTTCAGGATCCAGCGCCAGGGCAGACCGCCGGGATCCGGGGATCCCTCCATATGCACAAAGGCTTGTTCAACAAAGGGCGCGGCGCTGATGATGATCAGGACGCAGAAGGGTATGAGAAAACAGACGGTACCCAGCAGATTCACCCAGGCTCGTCGGAGGTCATTCATGAAACGGCTCTGGTAAAACAGATCCAGACGCACATGATCGTTGTGCTGCAGCGTATACGCGGCGCCGAGCAGGAAGATGAAGGAAAACAGGTGCCATTCCAGTTCCTGCAGCGCCACCGATCCGCTCTGGAATGCGTAGCGCATGGTGACGTCGTAACTCACCAGCAGTACCAGCATCAATACCAGCCAGGAGATCAGGCGGCCGATGGCGGCGTTCAGACGATCAATACAGCGAGAGAGAGTGTTGAGCATGCCTCGGTTGCAAGAGTGTTATGAGTTGTGCCGGCAACGCGTTCAGCCGCATGACCGGCGGCCGGCGAGCTTCGCAGTATAGACCAGCGGCACAGCCTGATCGAATCTCACAGAGATATGTAAATCGCGCTAACTACCCCTGGGCATCAATACACACACGTTCAGCGGGATCGGAAAAGCCCATCACCAAGGAGCGCGAGCGCAGGACTGGCGGGCCAACTCAAGTGAGCGCAACGCTTGGAGATGGGCTTTTCCGACCCGCCCGAAAGGAGCGCCTCCAAAGTGCCACTGCGGCGTTGTGCTTCTTGGCAAGGGCTGGCCATTCCCGGCGAAGCGCGCCTTGCATTGGCGCTTTGGAGACGCTCTGAACGTGTGTGTATTGATGCCCAGGGGTACTAAGGCTTTGAAATACAAGCAACCGGTCCCGGCTGGAGGGCTTCTCCGGGTTAATGTTATTCACATGCGGCCGTTGGAGTCTGGTATGGTGCCTGTCAGCGGTATTTTCGCTGTTTTAGCCAGGTATAATTCTTTATCTCTATGAATAATAAGGAAAAGTCTGTCAGGATGATGTTTGTTACAGGATAATCTGCCGGTTTCTCGCCGGATTTTTGGTCGTTTCACCGAAATTATTCACAGAGTTATCCACAGCCCAGGCTGGTGAATATTCACTTATAACACGGGCTCATCAGAAGAATCTGTGGGCGTTATCCTGCTCGCCATGAGCGCCAACTCCATGATAGGCAGGATTTTTTTGCGTCCGCCTCGCGCGAAATCGCCCCCGGTTTTCGGGGCTGGTTCTTCAAAAGGATCTCGCCAAGCGCGCAAAGTTCGCAAAGAGGTAAAAAGCAATACTGACTTTGCGGGCTTGGCGATCTTGGCGAGATTCACCATTACCCTTCCAGATACCCACAAATTTTGCTGAAGAACCTCATTTTTAGAAGTGCCCTCAAGACATTAGTCGGGATTAGCGGATTTCACGCGGTCATGTAACCGGTTGGCGAGTCTGGCGAAAGCTTCCACCGGCAATTCTTCCGGCCGAATATCCGGTGCGATGCCCTCGGCCCTGATTTGTTCATCGTCCAGCAACCCCTTCAGACAGTTGCGCAGGGTTTTCCGGCGCCGGGAAAAGCAGGTTCTCACCAGATGCTGAAATTGCTGCCGGTCGGCGATCAACGGAGCCTTGTCGCCGGCCGGTCGCAGGCGGATGACCGATGAATCCACTTTGGGGGAAGGAGTGAACGCGCCCCGGCCGACGGTAAAAAGTGATTCTACTTCACAAACGGCCTGAACATTGACCGACAGCCGGCCGTATTCCTTGTTGCCGGGTCCGGCACAGATGCGGTCCGCGACTTCTTTCTGCAGCATGATAATCATGATTTCGATGCAGGAGAGGTTATCAAGCAGGTGAAACAGCAAGGGTGTGGAGATGTTATAGGGCAGGTTGCCCACCAGCCGGATTGCCCGGGCATCCCCGGAACAGAAATCAAAACCGAGGACATCGAGGCAATGCACGGTCAGTTTGCCGGTGTCACGGTAGTCTTCCTCAAGCATCCGGGCCAGGTCACGATCAATCTCAATGACTTCAAGGGCTTCCACCGTTTCCAGCAGCGGGCCGGTCAGGGCGCCGCGACCCGGTCCTATCTCAATGATCCTGTTTTCGGGCTGCGGCTCCAGCGCTTCGATAATGCGCCGGATAATATGCGGATCGTGAAGGAAGTGCTGGCCGAAGCGCTTGCGCGGACGGTGCTGCGGGGAGCGGGACATTCCGTCAGTGTGATTCGGTATGACGGCAGAGTTGTAAGGCGCAGTCGATCGCGGCCCTGAGACTGCCGGGATCGGCTTTCCCCGAGCCCGCCAGACTGAAGGCCGTGCCGTGGTCCACGGAAGTGCGTATGACGGGCAGGCCGAGGGTGATGTTCACGGTTTCTCCGAATCCGCGTGCCTTGAGTGCCGGCAGTCCCTGGTCATGGTACATGGCGACGATGCAGTCGATATTCTGCAAGGATGCCGGCGTGAAAGCAGTGTCCGCCGGCACGGGTCCAATCAGATCCAGGCCGCTTTTGCGCAGTTTCTCAAGCACCGGTGTCATGATTTCAATCTCTTCCCTGCCCAGGAAACCTTCTTCACCGGCGTGCGGGTTGAGTCCGCATATCAGCAGCCGTGGTTTGTCGATGCCGAACTTGCGGTACAGGTCCTCGTTAACAATAGTCAGCGTTTGTTCCAGGCGTTCGGCGGTGATCCGGGCGCTGACGTCGGCCAAGGGAATGTGAGTGGTGACCAGGGCCACGCGGAGTTCCCGGCTCACCAGCATCATGACCGGATACGCGTCGCCGCATTCGGCGGCAATGTATTCTGTGTGACCGCTGAAGGGGTAACCGGCCTGGTTGATGGTCGCCTTGTGCACCGGGCCGGTCACCATGGCATCGAATTCGCCGTCAAGACAGCCGTGTATTGCGGTTTTCAGGGTTTCCAGCACATGCCCGGCATTGGCGATATCCGGCCGTCCTGGTGAAACCCTGGCCGGCAGGGCGACGGGAAGAACCGGCAGCCAGCCTGTAGAACCGGTCTCCGGCATGGAATCCTTTGTAATATCGATGGTGGTCAACGGCAGGCCGAGGAGTTCGGCGCGTTCGACAAGCAGAGCCGGGTCGGTGATTACAACCGGTTGGCAGGACAGGGATTGTTGGGCGAGTGAAATAACGATGTCGGGCCCGATGCCCGCCGGTTCTCCGGGTGTCAGGGCAATGCGGATGATGATGGTTTACTCATTCAGTCTGTATTCGACATAGGCTTCATCGCGCATCTCGCGCAGCCAGTTTTCCCTGGCCTCTTCCAGCTTGCGCTCACGGATAGCCTCGCGTGCACGCGCGCGCTTGATATCTTCGGTACTGTCGTGCTCACGGCGTTCCAGTACCTGGACGATATGCCAGCCGAACTGGGTCTGAAAAGGCTCACTGACTTCACCGGGGTTTAAAGATCCCATGACTTCCTCGAATTCGGGCACCAGTTCGCCGGGACTGACCCAGCCGAGGTCGCCGCCGTCGGCGGCGCTCACGGTATCATTGGAGTGGCCGCGCGCGAGTTCAGCAAAATCATCGCCTCCCTGGATCCGCATTCTCAGTTGATTGAGTCGTCTGAACGCGTCTTCCTCCGAGGTCATCTCGTCGGGTCGGATAAGAATGTGCCGCGCATGTGTCTGGGTGATCACCACCTTTTCACTGTCCCGGATATCCGTCAGTTTGACGATATGATAACCGCTGGAACTGCGGATCAGGTCGCTGATATCCCCCTTTTCCATGTTGGATACAGCACCGGAAAACAGGGTTGGCAGTTGACCGGCCTTGCGCCAGCCGAGATCGCCGCCTTCCAGTGCCTGCTGTCCGTCGGAATAGGTGGCCGCTGTTTTTCCGAATTCGGCGCCGTTGCGCAATTCGTCGAGTATTTGCTCCGCTTTTTCCCGGGTGTTTTCCAGATCGCCGGATGTGGGGGAGCGGGGCAGGGCGACAAGGATGTGAGACAAACGGTATTCCACTTCCGTTTCACCCTGGTGCTGCTGGTTGGCAAGGTGATTCTCGATTTCACGCTCGGATACACTGACGCGGTTATCCACGGCCCGTTGCCGCAACCGGGAAATCATGATTTCGTTGCGGATGTCTTCCCGGAACTGGGCATAGCTGTAACCGTCTCTCTCCAGGATGTCCCGGAACTGGGTCAGTGAAACCCCGTTTTCCGCGGCGATGCCGCTGATAGTACGATTCAGGGTTTCATCATCGACGCGGATCCCCGTCTGCCTGGCCATCTGCATCTGCAGTTTGTTCATGATCAGCCGGTCCAGCACCTGCTTCTTCAACTGGGACGTGGGAGGCATCTGTGTACCCTGTTCCCTGAGTTGATCCCTGACGGTACGCAGCCGTTCTTCCAGTTCGCTGGCCATGACCACGTCATCATTGACGACAGCCACGATACGGTCGAGTTCGACGGCCGCGCCTGCCGGCTGGAGCAACGCCAGTGACAGCAAAAGCGGGAGAAATCGCTGACGGAAGATTATACGCATAACACTAGAAATGACTTCGAAATCCGGGAATAGTTTCTCTTAAAAAGTGTACCGTTTGCTGGCCCAGGCCCGCCAGCCCTTTCAGCTGTATCTGCAGGAAAAAGCCGGTCTGGAAGTCGCCGTTCAGATTGGCCAGGAAACGCCTCGCCACAAACCGGGTCGACCAGCAGCAGCTTTCGTACTCGATGCCGCCGAACAGATCCAGGGATCTTCCCTCGGGAATGGCGTAATTCCAGCGTCCCAGTATACTCCACTGGTCGTTGATGGGCCAACGAAAGGACACGTCCGTCTGCTCGATATCCCTGGTTGTAAACAGGATATCCCCCGAGGTCCGCCGCCGGACCCGGTAACCCAGATTCAGCACCTTGCCGCCGCCCGGACGGTAACGGGCGTCGATGGCTGCTTTTTCCATAAGATTGTCATCGGGGTCCCAGTGGACTTCGGCATCCAGATGCCAGTCGTCTATCAGTCTCGTACCGGCTTCCATGACGATGGCGGAAACCTGGCTGTCGTCGACCGGGTCCCTGTTGACCAGCGTCCCGGCAGTAGTGAGCCTTTGTCGGACAACATCGTGCTTGTCCAGCCGGAATGTTTGGCCAATGCGGATGTATGCTTGTTCCCGGCCACTGTTGTCGTCGATCAGGCGGGAGGTTACCGCCAGCGTCACCTGGTTGGCGTCGCCGAAACGGTCCGCGCTGCTGAAGCGATTATCCCGGAACAGGGCATTGTATGAAGTACTGTACACGCCGGCATCGAATACCGGCAGGTCGGATTGATCCTCGTCGGGGACATAGAGGTAATACAATCTCGGTTCCAGTGTTTGTAAATAATCCGTTTTGAACAGGGAAAGGTTCCTTTCAAGGAATATGCCGCTGTCAAGACTGAACATGGGCAGCACCCGTTCCGGGGCATCATCAAACAGGGTCGAGTCACTGAGACTGTACTGTGTGTATCGAACACCGACTTTGGGCGTGAGGAAAGTGGCCTGGGTACGCAGTGGGTAGCTGATGGTCGGATACAGATCGAACCGGAAGCCGGTGACATCCTCGGGCAGGTTGACATCCTCGCTGCGGGTGAAATAACTGACCTCGGTATTAACATCCACGTTCAGACGGTTATAACCGGAATACGGGCGCCATCGCCACAGAACCTGGGGCAGGCGTTTATAGGGCCGGGAGACGACATTGATGTCACGGTTTATGGTCTGATAACCCTGAACACGGCCGATCAGGTTCCAGCCCCGGCCGGAATAACGGACGTCCGCCTGTTGCGGCAGATAGCGGGCACTATTGGTGGACAGGTTATTACCGAAATCTTCCAGATACTGCGGATCGGAAACACGGTTGTAATCCACGGACAGCCTGCCGGATGACAGGAACCTTTGATCGTGCTCCACACTGATGGAGTTTCTGTCCTCGTCATTGAAGAGGGAATCGCCCGGCAGATATTCCAGGTTAATCCGGCCTTCACCGCGGTCAAACAGATAACGATATTCACCCATGGCCATGATGCCCCGATCCGTGATATATCTCGGCGTCAGTGTGGCGTCCATTTCCGGGGCGATATTCCAGTAATAAGGCGTCTGCATGTCGAAGCCGCCATTATTGCTTGTGCCCAGAGTAGGCACCAGAAATCCGGACTTGCGTTTGTCGCTTAGCGGAAAGGACATGTACGGGGTATAGAATACCGGGATATCCTTGATCCTGAGTATGACATTTTTGGCATTACCGCGTTCCTTTTCGTGATCCAGGGTCATTTCGCTTGCTGATATCTTCCAGAAGTTGTTGGTCAGGTTCCACCAACGATCGCCCTCCTGTTCCGGATCGCAGGTTGTAAAACTCACCCTTTTGCCCTGCGTGGTTTTTCCTATCTTAAGAAACAGTTCGTCCGCATAACCACGTCCACGGTTGGCAATAAGGCGGTAGTCGGCTTGTGAGAACTCGGCGGTATCGGCATCGAAATCGATATGGGCAACGGGACTGTTGAGATAGGTATCATTGTCCCAGAACTGAACGTCGCCACTGAGGTCCGCGGTGTTGCTGTCCTGGTAATAGTCAATAATATCGGCGCGGGTCTGCTTTTCATCCTGGGTCACCTCGGCATCGCCTTCCAGATGGGTCGATACGTTTTCGATGAAATCAACCTTGTCCGCCAGGATATGGGTATCTCCGGGCTCCAGTATGTCGGTCACGACCGGCCGCGGCGGGATATCCAGGGAACCCGTGCAAAGGGGCCAGGCATTGTCCGCTTCCTGCGCGTGTATAAAAACGGGAGTCAGGAAAACAGCCGGGCACAATAATAAAATCAATACAGACTTTTTCATTCGGTAATTATTAAGCAGGTTATAAGTATCCCGACATTCCTCAGTGGGAGTCGCTGTGAATACGTCCCCCGGATCAAG
>JBBDSH010000043.1:0-40247 GCA_040905045.1 Gammaproteobacteria bacterium
CGTGACGGCACGCTGACACTGATCAGCAGCCCGGCACTCCTGGCTGAACTTGCCGGCGTGATTGAACGATCCAAGTTTGATGCCATCCTGAAGCAATCCAATACTTCTCGGGAACTTCACTCGCTGAGATACAGGCACTCGCAGAAGTTATCGCGCCTGAACCATTGCCCATACCAGTTTGCCGTGATGCCGATGATGACGCTGTTCTCGCCTGCGCCCTGGCCGCGCGAGCGGACCTCATCGTTTCTGGCGATGCCGATCTGCTTACCCTACGAATATACGGCGGGATCCGCATTGTCGATGCCGCTACAGCAATTCATCTAATCGAACAACAAAAATAAATGTTTCTCCGACAAGGAGGTCACCATGCTGACAGGGAGTGTTGTGCTGCTGTTTATTGTAAGTAACAGGAGATTTCGAAAACAACAATCTTACCTGACTGGAACCACCGGCCTTACTGCCGATTTCTTAATACGTGTACCAGACTGCGGACATTGGACTTCGGGCTGCCCATTGTCAGTGTAATCAGTATTTCTTCGATGCCGGCCGCGAGACACACAAAACTCGCTATCCGGAACGGCAGTTCCGGTCCGCCAAGCAGCATTACCAGCGTCGAGACGGCGGTGACGGTCGCCGCCGCCTTTACCAGCCAGGTGTGGTAACTGGTCGGCCGCCTGAATTTGATGAAACCGGCCGTCATGGGCGCCAGAATACTGGTAATGATCAACAATACGTAAACCCATTCCCTTCTTATCAAATCCGGCCATAACCACCAGATACATACGGGCAAGACCATGTAGATGGCAACGTCCGCCGTTGTATCCAGGCGGGGACCGAGTTCCGATTCCTGATGAAGATAACGGGCCAGCGGCCCGTCCAGCGCGTCGAGCAAAAAAGCAGCAACCAGCACAAGGATAAAAAGATCACCATGGCCGTTCCAGGCAAGGAAAAGCAGTACCGGCGCCAGAATCAGGCGCAACAGGCAGATGGCATTGGGCAGTGTCAGAATCTTGTCTTCAGGCATTATTCACCAGCTCAAAATTGGCGTATAGCGGGATATGATCCGACAGCCGATGCCAGGGATCGCCCTTGTAGCAGCTGCATTCCACAGGCTTAAGCCCGCGATAATAGATCCGGTCTATGGGCAGGAACGGCATCCATGCGGGATAGGTTCTCGCATGGCGGCCGTGCAGTTCCCTGAATGTATCCATAAGATGCAGATCGTCGGCCAGGTGCGTCTCCAGCTTGCCGCCCCAGTCGTTGAAATCGCCGGCCAGGATCAACGGCTCATCTGCAGGGACATGCTCCTGTATACGGGCGTTGAGGATTTCGATTTGCCGCAACCGCTCGCTCAGAACAAAGTCAAGATGTATGCATAACACATGGATATTCGTTCGGGATGAAGGAAGATGAATCACGCCGTGGAGAATACTTCTGCTGGCCCGGCGCATCGATGAAACATTAATATTTTCCCAGCGCTCAAAAGGGTACTTGCTGAGGATCGCGTTGCCGTGATGACCGGCATTGTAGATGGCATTCTTGCCGTAAGCGTGATGATGCCAGATCTGATCCGCCAGGAATTCAAACTGCGAGGCATCCGGCCAGTTGACGACCCGTTTTTTCCGGCGCCTGTGTTCGCCCTGGATTTCCTGAAGAAAAACCAGGTCCACATCCACCTGGCGCAACTGCTCCCTTATCTGGTGCAGGACAAAGCGCCGGTTGCCGGTGCTGAACCCCTTGTGGATGTTATACGTCAGTACCCTGATCCGCCGGGACTCGTCGGATGAACTCATTATTTATTATTCCCGTAAAATGTAACGTATCAATTCAGTGCCCGTCATTATCCTTGATGAAGAGACCGGGATTTTTTTCGATGAAATCATCGATCCAGTTTTCCAGGAAAGATTCACTGCCCTTCGTGCTCAGATAGCCCCAGCCGAGGATGGATATGATTGAGGCGCCGATAAAGTCGACTATCAGATCCCACATGGTATCCGTCAGGCCGGAAGGATCGTTGAACATGGGCTTCTGCATGTTTGTGCCAACTATCTGATCCATGGCAAATTCAAAGATCTCCCACAAGGCCCCCATGCCCATGGCGAATAATAATGCAAACAGAGCGATGAATTTGGGCTTTAGTTCCATCTCGATCTCTTTTTTTTCGTTGAGCACATAGACCAGGAGGAAACCCAGGATGCCCAGAAGAAAACCCGATCCGGTGTGCAGAACAATATCCCACCACCAGAAACGGGCATAATAACCGTGTACTTCACCCAGAAACAGCGAGGCATAGAGGAAAACCACGGCCAGGCATTCAAATTCATACGGGATCCTGACCTGGAATCGCCGCCCGAGGATCATGGGCAAAAAAGTGATAAAAAGAATCGCCAGTGTTTCGAAAACGGCCTGGTAACGTCCCTGGAAGAACAACAGGACAGCACCGACAATCAGGCTGAATTTCAAAACTATGGTTATCTTCCGCTGAATCTGCCAGGAAACGTCTTTTTTTATTTCAGAGAATGTCATCGAACCCGCCTATATAGAAAACCAGTCAGAACTCGATCTTATCTCCTTTTACGGGAATCGAGGCCTTTATACCCAGCTTATCCTGCATGGTTTGACTGAGTATATCCATAGCCGCGGGTTCACCATGAACCAGATAAAAACGGGGATCGTCTTCAAAAGCCCCGGCCCAGTCCAGCAATTCATTCTGACCCGCATGCGCGGAAAATCCGCCCAGGGTATGAATTTGCGCCTTGACGGCGATGGTTTGCCCGAATAATTTGACTCGCTGAATACCATCGACAAGCAGCCTGCCCAGTGTGCCTTCCGCCTGATAGCCGACAACCAGGACATGCGTATTGGATTTCCAGAGGCGATGCTTGAAATGATGACGGATGCGCCCGCCCGTACACATGCCGCTGCCGGCAATAATAATGGCTCCGCTTTCGATATCATTGATAGCGCGTGAGGATGCTACATCATCGGTTACGTTCAGGACCGGAAGGAACCGTGTCAGACTGTATTCGCCATTCTCCTCCATCAGCGCCACATCATCCGGATCAAGCACATCAATATAGTAGTTGTACAGGCTGGTTACGGCACTGGCCATGGGACTGTCCAGGAAGACAGTCCATCCTTCCAACATACCCCTGTGATACAGGCGCCCCAGTTCAAACAGTAATTCCTGGGTGCGTCCGACCGCGAAGGCCGGGATCAGAATGTTTCCCCCGTTCTTCTCCGCCTCCCGGATTATGCCCTGGAACTCGTCGAGCGTGGATTGCATATTACGGTGATTACGGTCACCATAGGTGCTCTCCATCAGGACGATATCGGCGCTGTTAATCCGGGCAGGTGCCGCCATAAGAGGAGTCTCGGTATTTCCCAGATCGCCCGAGAATACCAGTGTTTTCCGTGTCCCGTTTTCGTCTATAGTCAATTCGACGATGGATGCGCCGAGAATATGCCCGGCATCGTGCAATCGTGCCGCAATGCGATCGGCAATCCCTACATCGGTCTCATACTCGACCGGATCACAAAGCTCCAGCACTTTATATACATCATCTTCACTGTACAGCGCTTCCGCATGACGCTTGCGCCCCGCCCTGTCCCGCCGCCGGTTCTCGTATTCCAGATCTTTCAAATAAAGAGATAATGAATCAAGCAGCAGGATACGGAGCAGGCTGGCCGTCCCCGGAGTGCAGATTATCCGTCCGCGGAACCCCCGGTTCACCAGCAAAGGCAGCAGACCGGAATGATCAAGGTGGGCATGGGACAGCACAACCGCATCGATATCCGCGGGCCGGAACGCAAACTTTTCCTTTGCCAGCCGCTTGATGGTATCCCCGCCCTGATGCATTCCACACTCCAGAAGCAACCGGACCTCGCCCGCTTCCAGCATATAACAGGAACCTGTCACTTCCTGCGCCGCACCCAGGAAAGTCAGTGAATTACCGGCCGGCATTACGGCTTCACTCCGTCAGTGACTTCAGAAAGCCTGAGATACATTGAGAAACGGTTCATTGAGACAAGAAGTAATATGTTATGATGAAATATTCAGTCTTCAACTTCCCTTGTCCGGTTAAATATCAATGATTCAGCCTTCACCGGCTGCCTCGGGCAAGACACTCGCACAACTGTCTGTAACATTGTACATGAGGACAGCAGCTGAATAATACATGGCAACGGCCGATTTCAGGGCTGCAGGATGGCGTATCCCGCCATTCATGTTTTGCATCCTTTATCCATAGACCGGCCATTTGGGCATGAACGGAGTTTATGAACATGAACGAACGAGTAAAACTGACCATTAATAACGACGAATATGAATTCCCCGTCCTTACCGGCAGTGAAAATGAAAAAGCGATTGATATCTCCGATCTGAGGGCAAAAACCGGCTATATCACGCTCGACAGCGGCTATGTCAACACAGGCGCCACCACCAGCGGTATCACCTTCCTGGACGGCGAACAAGGCGTACTGCGCTACCGCGGCATTCCCATTGAGGAACTGGCGGAGAAATCCACATTTGTCGAAACCAGCTATCTGCTGATCTACGGTGAACTGCCGACCAGGAAGGAACTGGAAAACTTTTCCCGGCTGCTGACCAACCACAGCATGATTCACGAGGACATGAAGCACTTTTTCGACGGCTATCCGGCCACGGCCCATCCCATGGCCATCCTGTCGTCAATGGTCTGTTCGCTGTCCGCTTATTATCCGGAATCCCTGAACGTCTTTGAAAATATGGACATACAGGCGACACGCCTGCTGTCCAAGCTACGCACTATTGCGGCATTCAGTTACAAGAAAAGCATAGGCAAACCGATGATGTATCCTCAGAATCATCTCTCCTACTGCGCCAATTTCCTGCAGATGATGTTTGCCGTGCCTACCGAAAGCTACGAAGTCGATCCGGATATGGTGCGCGCCCTCAATATCCTGCTTATTCTGCATGCGGACCACGAACAGAACTGTTCCACCTCCACCGTGCGGTTGGTGGGTTCCAGCCAGGCCAACCTGTTTGCCTCTATCAGCGCGGGTATCTGCGCTTTGTGGGGACCGCTGCACGGTGGTGCCAACCAGGCCGTGGTGGAAATGCTGCAGGAAATTCATGATTCCGGCATTTCCTGCGAGGAGTATATCGCCCAGGTCAAGGACAAGAAGACCCATATCCGCCTCATGGGTTTCGGCCACAGGGTCTACAAAAACTACGATCCCCGCGCCAGGGTTTTAAAGGAGATGACCGATGTGATCCTGAAGAAGCGCGGCATCGAGGACCCGCTGCTGGATCTGGCGATACGGATGGAGGAGACGGCCCTTTCGGATCCCTATTTTGTGGAACGCAATCTCTACCCCAATGTGGATTTCTACAGCGGTATTCTCTACAAGGCCATGGATATTCCCATCAACATGTTTCCCGTTATGTTCGCCATCGGCCGTCTGCCCGGCTGGATAGCCCAGTGGAAGGAAATGATGGAAGATCCCGGACGCCGCATCGGCCGCCCCCGTCAAATCTACACCGGCCACGGGCAAAGAAGTTATGTTCCACTGGAAGAACGCAGCTGAGAAGCGTGAGGTGTGAAAATTATTCGCGCTATCAACTATGGATACGACTTTTTATATCCCTTGCTTTCTGACTGTAACTCCTTACCCCTTACTCCTCACGCCTCACTCGTTACCGGTTGTCCCACCACTTCACGAACTCCTCGAAATTGATATAACCGGTGTGATTGGTATCGACCAGGTGAAAGGCCAGGGATTTCTCATCCAGGGCCATGTCGCCGACGAGTTCGTCAAGCAGCAGGCAAAACTCGTCCCAGTCAATGGAACCATTGCCGTTCTTGTCATATTTGTCAAAAGTGGCACGAAGGTCACTCCGTTTCTCTGCATTCGGTTCAGTCATGTTCATATCTCCCGGCAATTCCGCTTATCAGATTGTCTATATACGGCTTCTACATAATAATGAACCAAGAAACTGCATAACAGGTAAAGTCCCGACCTGATGGTTATAAACCCATCCTTTTAACTTGTGACTTGATTACCCGCACTTTGACTCGCCGCAATTCAAACAGGTGAGACAGCCATCCATATTAACCATGGCGCGCGTGAAACATTTGCTGCATAAAAGCGCGTTGTGCGGAAATTCGCCGTCATCAATTGCTCCCGGAGGGGACTGTTCTGTTCCGGCATATTCTGCGCGTTTCTGTGCCAGATATTCCCGCCTGTGCGGGTCAATATCGTCCTTGATGAGGCCGATGCTCTTGAGATGGTGCTCCAGGACGTCGCCGATTTCAGCCACCAGTGAAGGCATGAATTTACCGCCTTTTTTGAAATAGCCGCCCTTGGGATCAAACACGGAACGCAGTTCCTCGACCAGAAAAGTAATATCACCGCCCTTCCGGAACACGGCGGAAATAATCCTGGTCAAGGCGACGATCCACTGGAAATGGTCCATATTCTTGGAATTGATAAAGATCTCGAACGGCCGCCGCAGTTCATGCTCCGTGTCCGGATTAAGGATAATATCGTTGATGGTTACGTACAGGGCGTGTTCCGACAAGGGCGTGTTGATCTTGTAGGTAACACCCGCGAGCATGTTCGGGCGCTCCAGCTTTTCATGCATTTGCACAACATTGCCGTGCACCTCTTCACGGCCGGCATTTTCCGTTTTCTTTTCCAGATCATCCTTTTCAACACTGCAATCGACTATCTTTTTATCTATTCGAATACTCATATCATGCCTCTTCAGAAACGGCCGTAGTACCCTTCCTTGAGAGCATCGTAAAGATTGGCCGCCGTGTGCAATTCGCCCTCATATTCGATCATATCCGAGCCTCTGGCCATTACCTCCGTACCGTCTTCCAGCCGGAAACGATAGATACTGCCTTCCAGATCCTTGTCGCGGACCAGCACACCCTGGAAAACCTCGGGATTGAAACGGAACGTGGTACAGCCCTTGAGCCCCTGTTCATAGGCGCGGCGGTAGACATGCTTGAACTCCTCGAACGGCAATTGCGACGGGATATTGATGGTTTTCGAAATGGACGAATCGATCCATTTTTGTGCCGCGGCCTGGATAGCCAGATGTTGCTCGGGACTGACGTCATCCGTGGTGACAAAATGATCCGGCAGGCGATGCGCGGAATCGGCCGGTTCCGGATCCGCCTGTTCATCTATCAAGTGACGGTAGGCCAGCAATTCATAGGAATTGACTTCCACCCTCTCCTTGGCCTTGCGGCCCTCGCGAATAACATTGCGCGAATAACGGTGAGCAAAACTCGGCTCGATACCGTTACTGGCATTATTGCCCAGGGACAGGGCGATGGTACCCGTAGGTGCTATGGAACTGTGGTGTGTGAAACGCGCCCCCGCTTGCGCAAGTTCCTCCACCAGTTCCGGCGCCACTTCCGCGATTTGTTGCATATAACGGCTGTAACGGGCGTGAAGGATGCGTCCCGGAAGAGCATCACCAGCCTTATAGCCATCGCTGCGCATGGCGGGCCGCATCTCAAGCATGGCCTCCGTAACGGTGAATTCCTCCTCGAGGATTGGCGCCGGTCCTTTTTCCCTCGCCAGTTCCAGCGCGGTCTCCCAGCCGGTGACGGCCATTTCACGCGCCGCCCGCTCGGTAAAGGCGACGGAATCCGCATCGCCGTAACGATACCCCAGCATGGCCAGTACCGAGCCTAGGCCCAGGAAACCCATGCCGTGCCGACGCGTGCGTTCGATGGATTCACGTTGCTGCGGCAAAGGCAGGCCGTTGATGGCGACAACATTGTCCAGCATGCGCGTAAATATTTTCACAATCCTGCGGAATTCTTCCCAGTCGAAGGTTGCCGAGGAAGTGAAAGGATCATTCACGAAACGGGTCAGATTGACGGAGCCGAGCAGGCAACTGCCGTACGGCGGCAATCCCTGTTCGCCGCAATTATGTACAAGCATGCCGTTAGCATCAAACGAATGGACTACCGGGACCCGGATATCATATACATCCTCTTCACCGCCCTTTTCAACAGAATCGACTCTGACAATAAATCTCTCACGATTTGGGCTACGCTTGTAATTTTTTATTAATCTCAGCAGCCGATTTGCTTTGACCGTGTCCACAAACCCGATTACTGACGAGAATCTGACGGCATTTTCACCGCTGATTACCAGTTCATGCTGCGCCTTTGTCGAATAATGTCTGGAAGAGCCTTTTCCATCGGGAAGCAATGTTGTGCCTTCCGGACGGCGATCTCTATATATTGTCGACATAATACCTGACCGTAAAAGCATACGCTGCGCTGCTTCAAGCAATTCCGGATTTGACTGTGAAAGGCGTATGCTTATGCCCTTTTGTTGCATGCCCTGAACCGAGCCGTCGGTATCGAATAACCCGCGAAGAAAACCACGATAAAAATCGCTGGATTCGGATTCAATCTCGGGGGTGATGGTTTTATGACCGGGTGCCATTCCAAACTCGGCAGCCAGTGCCGCCAGTGAAGTTAACGTAAGACGGTACTCTCCACGCCGGCGCACTTCAGTCCAGCCGAAAAAGTCGGCGCGGTAATTCAGACGGCTAACGGCTCCGAGTGCTGCTTCTTTCATTGCTTCGACACCTGAGAAATCCGCCTCCGGGCCGTTGACTGAAACCGCCGGTTTCCAGATCGATAATACCGCCTCCGTGCGCTTTAACGTTCCGTCGCCGACCAGAAGACCCATGAGATAGCCTTCGCCTTCACCATGCCTGCCCGGCCATTCGGTATTGTCTCGATGATCGTTTAACAGTATTTCATCACCGTTAACCAGCGATCCCGCCGGAAACCACTCGCTTTCGAGACGCCACCGGCTTCGGTACGTAACTTTCTTGACCGGATGATCGGCGGTCAGGCGCAGGCTGAAACCTTCCACTGTGCGCAAGCGGACAACCGGTTTCCTGCCGGTCTTGAAGAATCCCTCCGGACCACATTGATAGTCCGTGCCGTTTACTCTCGCGTGAAATGGCTTACCGATTAAATCGAAGACACGACGCGGACCGGCGGAGGTTTGCACCCAGGTATCCGCGACGACGCAGGGATTGGTAGCGCGAATGTCCTCGCAGAACCAGTTGTTGTTCATCTCGTTGTAACGATCGATGAGGATGAACCCCGGCTCGCCGTAGTCGTAGGTGGTCGCCATGATGGTGTCCCAGAGTTCCCGCGCCGGCAGCCACTGGTAAACACGGCAGGCCACCCTGCCGGCGGCATCCTTGATATAGGGACCGCTCAGAGGCCAGCGCCGCCAGATCACCGATGCGGCATTGTCCGTATCAATATTGCCCTCTTCCGCCTCCTTGCGCGTCAACGGAAACGCCAGGGGCCATTGCTCATCCTTCTCCACCGCCTGCATGAATTCCCCGGTGATCAACAACGACTGATTGAACTGGCGCAGGCGGCCGTGTTCACGCTTGGCCTGTATGAATTCCAGCACGTCCGGATGCCCCACATCGAAGGTGGCCATCTGCGCGCCGCGGCGGCCGCCGGCGGAACGTATGGTGAAACACATGCGGTCATAGATTTCCATGAAGGATACCGGGCCTGATGTGTGCGCGCCGGCACCGGAAACGCCAGCGCCCTTCGGCCGCAAGGTGGAAAATTCGTAGCCGATACCACAACCCGCCTTCAGGGTCAGGCCTGCTTCATGCAGTTTTTCCAGGATATCGTCCATGGAATCGCCGATGGTGCCGGAAACCGTACAGTTGATGGTGGAGACGGCCGCCTTGTAATCCAGGGCGCCGGCATTCGCCAGGATGCGGCCCGCGGGCAACGCGCCGTGCTGCAGGGCACGGAGAAATTCCGTGTAGTAATAGTCACGCAAGGATTCGGTCTCTTCCTGTTCCGCCAGCGCCCACGCCACCCGCCGGAAGGTATCGTCAATGGTTTCATCCACAACATCGCCGGTGGCGGACTTCAGGCGGTATTTTTTGTCCCAGATATCCAGGGAGGCCGTCTGGTACGGTACATCAATACCTGCTGCGGGTGTTTTTCGGATTACCGGATCCAATGCTGAACTTCCCCTTCAAATATATGCGTTATCTTTCTGTATCGAAAACTATAGACCTTTTTAGGGAGAAACGTTTGACACGTATCAATAATCATCGTTTACGGCCGCGGCGGAGCCGAATCACACTGCAAACCCTTGCCACATTATAACATTCTGATTTATATGTATTTTACAACGACCTCTCCGGAGGCGGAAAAAACGGGCGGGAAAATGATACGCTTGGAATTTTAACAGCCCAGCGGAAAAGACATGCCGGACAACTGGCTGCACAAGTTCTACGATGCCAGCATTTCCGTCGCCCCGGACGGCAGCATGCTGGTCAGCGGCACCGACGACCGGATCCTGGCCTGGGGGCTGATGTTCTGCCTGAGTGCCGCGGTCTGCCTGATCCTTTATCTGGCCCGTCGTGGAAGACGAACGGGAAAACTCGCGCTGGGGAGCTTCGGCCTGACCCTGCTGATCCCGGTCTTTATCATGCCGTCCGTCGGGAACGAGTACATACACGTCACCACCGAGAAGATCACCATCGATACCGGTGACTGGTACCGGTCTTCGAAATCCGTGGTTTACATCGACCGCCGCGATCAAATCCATGAACAGATCGGCGGCTTTATACCCGGCAACCTGATTGGCGACCCGGACGTGAACTGGCACTTCTATCGTCACAACGGCGATCAACATATCCTGAAACTGAATGACTTCTTCAACGCCCATCGCATGGTCGTGGCCTATTACATCAAGGACCGCGGTTTCCGCCTGAAACGGCTGGAAGAACAGGTAAAATAATCTCGCAGGGAACGCAGAGCCCGCAGAGAAATTAACAATATATGCCCCGGCGTTCATTGCGCGCTGGCGGGATCAGTCTGTAGCCCGGATGCAGGCCGAAGGCCGGAATCCGGGTATAAGATACAGTCCCGGTTTCCCCGGATTACGCTACGCTCCATCCGGGCTACAGATTCTTGCGTCTTTGCGCCCTGGTGAGATAAGTTATTCCGGGCTCAGGGAAAGGGGACAGGTGTCTTGTTGACAGCTACCGAGAAAATGTAGGCGAGTATCAGAAGGGAACCGAGAAAAGCCAGAATGCGTATCATTTTGGTCCTGCCACGCTTGATGGCGATGGCCCCAAGTACAATATAAGCAACTATGGCGGCAAGCTTGACCAGCAGCCATGGCTGATAATAAAAAGCGGAATAATAGCGTATGGCCATCCAAAGTCCGCTGGCAAGCAGGAAGGTATCAACGATATGTGGTGTGATACGCAGCCATTTCCGATGCAGGCGGCCGGAGCCCGCCAGCATCAGCACCCCACGATAGATGAACAGCACAGCGGTTAATACCGCCAGTGTAACGTGCAATTCCTTGATGAAAGACAGCATTCCGCAATCTCCCCCGGTTTATTGCGTTTGCAGCGACTGGATATCGGCAATCACGGCATCGCTGTGGGCCTTCGGATCCACCTTACGGTATATCTTCGCAACCCGGCCTTGCGGATCGATGATGAAGGTATGCCTTTTCGCCAGCCGCAGAGGACCGATACGCCGGAGGCTGCCGTAGGATTCCGCCACCCTGCCCTCTGTATCCGCCAGCAGTGAAAACGGCAGGCCGTGCTTCTCGGCAAAACGCGCGTGGCTTTCCGGGCTGTCGACGCTTACGCCAAGCACTTCGGCGCCGAGTTCGCGCAGGCGAAAAATATCATCACGGAAATTGCAGGCTTCCGTCGTACAGCCCGGCGTGTCGTCTTTCGGATAAAAATACAGCACGACCCATTTACCCGCATACTCGGATAATGAATGAATTTTCCGATGCTGATCCGGCAACCGAAAATCCGGCGCCGGTTGCCCCACCTCGATTTCAGCAACGGCGTTGGCGCTGATCATACCGGTGAACAGAAACAGACGAGAGAAAATTCGTTTTATCGTATAATTCATATTGATAGTCAGGCGTGAGGAGTAAGAGGTGAAGTATCGATCATTTCAGCATGGATGCAGTTTGACACAATTTTACTCCTCACACCTTACTCCTTACACCTTACAATAACGTACTACCGCCAGCAGTCACGGGCTGTTATATTTCCGGCATGACCGGTGACGCATTGCAACAGTTTCATCCCGCCGTACGCGATTGGTTCGAAAAGACCTTCTCCGAACCGACGCCGGCGCAGACCGCCGCCTGGCCGGCCGTCAAGCAGGGCAAACACACGCTCATCGCCGCGCCCACCGGCAGCGGCAAGACCCTGGCGGCGTTTCTCGCCGTCATCGACGACCTGGTCCGTGAAGGTCTGGAACACGGCCTGGCTGATGAAACCCATGTCCTGTATGTCTCCCCGCTCAAGGCATTGTCCAACGATATCCAGATCAACCTGCAACAGCCCCTGTGCGGTATCGCCGATAGTCTCAATGAAAGCGGCCTGCCCGATCCGGGTATCCGTTCACTGGTGCGCACCGGCGACACGCCCCAGGCGGAACGCGAGCGCATGCGCCGGGAACCGCCGCATATCCTGGTTACCACGCCGGAATCCCTGTTTATCCTGCTGACATCGGATTCCGGCCGGAGAATGTTAAGCACGGTGCGATCCGTGATCGTGGACGAGATCCACGCCGTCGCCACCAACAAGCGCGGCAGTCACCTGGCCCTGTCTCTGGAACGCCTGGAAGCACTGGCCGGCCGGCGCCTGACGCGCATCGGCCTCTCGGCCACGCAGCGGCCGGTGGAGGAAGTCGCCCGCTTCCTCATGGGTAATCGCGATGAGGAATGCACCATTATCGATACCGGTCACGTCCGCGAACGGGATCTGGCCGTCGAAATCCCGGGCTCGCCGCTGGACGCGGTCATGGCCGGCGAGGTCTGGCAGGAGGTTTACGATCGCCTGGCGGAACTGATTAACGAACACAAAACCACGCTCATCTTCGTCAACACCCGCCGGCTGGCGGAACGCGCCGCCCGCTTCCTGGGCGAGCGGCTCGGCGAGGAGAACGTCACTTCCCATCACGGCAGCCTGGCACGGGAACACCGGCTGGACGCGGAACAGAAACTGAAGGCCGGCAAACTGCGCGCGCTGGTGGCCACCGCCTCCCTGGAACTGGGCATCGATATCGGCGACGTGGATCTGGTCTGCCAGCTGGGTTCGCCCCGTTCCATCGCGGCATTATTACAAAGGGTCGGTCGTTCCGGTCACCAATGGGGCGGCCTGCCCCGCGGCCGGTTGTTTCCGCTGTCGCGCGACGATCTGGTGGAATGCGCCGCCCTGCTGGACGCCGTGCGCCGCGACGAACTGGATTTACTGCGTATCCCCGCCGGCCATCAGGACGTGCTTGCCCAGCAGATCATCGCCGAATTGGCCTGCGGCGAACGGGACGAGGAGGAACTCTTTGCACAAATGACCCGGGCCTGGCCGTACCGGGACCTGACGCGGGATCGGTTTGATGCACTGATCACCATGCTGGCGGAAGGGTTCACCACGAGGCGCGGCCGCCGCAGCCGTTATCTCTACCTGGACGCGGTGAACAATAAACTCAAACCGCGCAAGGGCGCGAAGCTCACGGCGGTCACCAACGCCGGCGCCATTCCGGATCAATTCGATTACGATGTGGTGCTGGAACCGGCGGGATTGTTCATCGGTACGCTGAACGAAGATTTTGCCTTTGAAAGCCTGCCCGGCGATATCTTCCAGTTGGGCAACACCTCCTACCGCATACTCAAGGTGGAAACCGGCAAGGTGCGCGTGGAAGACGCCCGCGGCCAGCCGCCCAACATTCCATTCTGGTTCGGCGAGGCGCCGGGCCGCTCCGACGAACTCAGCCTGGCGGTCTCGCGCCTGCGCGGATTGATGGATGAAAAACTCGGCCGCGGCATGACGGTCGCGACCGCCTGGCTGGAACAAGAACTGGGTCTGGCCAGCGCCGTCGCCGGACAACTGGTGGACTACCTGGCCGCCACCCGAGCGGCCCTGGGACGGATACCGACACAGGAAGACATGGTCTTCGAACGCTTCTTCGACGACGCCGGCGATCAGCACCTGGTCGTTCATTCCCCCTACGGTTCGCGCGTCAACCGCGCCTGGGGACTGGCCCTGCGCAAGCGTTTCTGCCGGCAATTCAATTTCGAACTGCAGGCCGCCGCACTGGAGGACACCATCGTATTATCCCTGGGCGCCACCCACAGCTTCCCGCTGGAAGAGGCAACCCGTTACGTGCGCACCGCCTCGGTCCGGGATACGGTCATCCAGGCCATGCTGGCCGCGCCCATGTTCATGACCCATTGGCGCTGGAACGCCACCATCGCCCTGGCCGTGCGCCGCAACAACACCGGCCGCCGGGTGCCGCCGCAGTTCCAGCGCATGGACGCCGAGGATCTCATGGCGGTGGTGTTTCCGGATCAGCTGGCCTGCCAGGAAAACCTGGCCGGGGAACGCGAGGTACCGGATCACCCTCTGGTCAACCAGACCGTGTCCGATTGTTTAAACGAAGTCATGGACATCGAATCCCTGGAGACGATCCTGCAACGACTGGAACACGGGAAACTGCGGATCCACTGCAAGGATCTGTCAGCGCCTTCGCCCATCGCCCGGGAAATATTAACGGCGCGGCCGTACGCCTTCCTGGACGATGCCCCGGCGGAAGAACGCCGCACCAGGGCGGTGACGGCGCGGGGTTTCACGGATCCGGCGGACGCCGCGGAACTGGGACGCCTGAACCCGGAAGCCGTGCAACAGGTGCGCGAAGAGGCCTGGCCCGCCATGGTACAACCGGACGAACTCCACGATGCCCTCATGCTCTCGGGGTTCCTGACCGAAGAGGAAGTTACGGGCTCCGTGGAACAATTGAAACCCCTCATGGGCGAAAACCGCGCCGCGATCATTACATTCAACGAACAGCGTTACTGGTGCAGCGCCGAACGCCTGCCACTGTTACTAACTGTCTTTCCCGATGCCGGAATACAACCGTCGATCCGGGCCGCGGGGCCGGCCGCACAACGGGACTGGACACGGGAAGAGGCATTGCGGGAACTGATCCGCGCGCGCCTGGAAGTCCTGGGCCCGGTCACGGAAAGCACATTGATAAAAACTCTGCAATGCAGCCTTGCGGAAATCCAGACGGCACTACTGGCTCTGGAACAGGAAGGTTTCGTCATGCGCGGTCATTTTACAACCGACGCGGAGGCGGAATGGTGTGAGCGCGGCCTGCTCGCGCGCATGCACCGTTATACCATCCAGTCCCTGCGCAAGGAGGTGCGCCCGGTAGCCGCCGCCGATTTCATGCACTTCCTGTTTCACTGGCACAGCATGGGGGAAATACGATCACAAGGTGATGATGCCCTGGCCGCCGTCATGGACAAACTGGAAGGCTGCAGCATCGCCGCCGGCGCCTGGGAACGGGACATTCTTCCCGCCCGTATCCGCAACTACAACCCGGCGGCCCTGGACCGGTTGTGCAGCACCGGCCGCCTGTTATGGACACGGCTGCAGTCCGCTCGTACCAACGAGGATCGCAACAGCAGCAAGGCAACATTATTACGTAATACGCCGTTGTCGCTGCTGGATCGTGAAGCCGCGGATCACTGGCGGCGGCTGCAATCAGAGGCTGACACACCGCCCGCACTCTCTTCCTCGGCGCAGGCGGTGTATGAAGTATTGCAAAAACACGGCGCCCTGTTCTTTATCGACATCGTCCGTTATTCGGGACAGTTGCGTTCCCAGGCGGAAGAAGCCCTGGCGGAACTGGCTGCCCGCGGCCTGGTTACCTCGGACAGCTTCGCCGGCCTGCGCGCCCTGATCGTGCCTTCCGGACAGCGGCCCCGCTTCGGGGGCCGGGGCCGCCGCCGGCGCCGGGGCGCGGCTCCGGCCCGCGGCATTGATGACCCCGGGCGCTGGTCTTTGATCACAACCGCCCCGGAACAGCCCGCGGCCAACAGCCGTTTCAGCTGCGACATGGAAACACTGGAATATATCGCCCATGCCCTGTTGCGCCGTTATGGCGTTGTCTTCCGCAGGGTGCTGGAACGGGAAACGTTACTGCCGCCGTGGCGGGAACTGCTTTATGTCTACCGGCGCATGGAAGCCCGCGGCGAGGTGCGCGGCGGCCGCTTCGTCGAGGGCTTCAGCGGCGAGCAGTTCGCCCTGCCCGAGGCTGTCGGATTACTGAGAAAAAAACAGGTGGATACGGAGCAGGCTGTCATCATTTCCGCCACCGATCCACTCAATCTCATCGGCATTATCCTGCCCGGTGAACGTGTACCCGCATTACTGACCAACCGCATCGTGTTCCAGGACGGCCGCCCCGTTGCCTGCCTGCTCAACGACAAACTGGAATACCTGGAAGAGATTAATGAACGATCACAATGGCACATCCGCCAGTTACTCACGCAACGTTCCAATCCCGCCGGTTATCACCCTTCTCCGGCCCGTATACTATGACAGGCAGGCAACTCCGGAATCGAGGTAAAGGCATGCGCTCCGTCACGGTACTGATAGCCGCATTCTTCTGTTTCAGCCTGGTGCAGCCGCAGGCCCGGGCCGATGTTTACTCGGAAACAATCGATACGGTGATCGAATCCGTTAATAATGTCACCGACATCCTGTTTCCCGGAGTCACCAATATCCGGCTTGGTCTGGGCCCCGTCGTCAGTCCCGATTATGAAGGTTCCGATGAATACCGGGTCAGACCCCTGCCCCTGGTATCATTCCGGTACAGGGACCTGCTCGAGGTCAATAACAACAATCTCCGTGTCAATCTGTTCGGCTTCGACTCCGGGGATAAAACCAGGCGCTTCAAGGCCGGCCCCCAGATAAGAGTGGATTTAGGCCGGGATGAAAACGACAACCCGGCACTCGCCGGCCTGGGTGAGGTCGACATCGGTGTCGAACTGGGACTGTTTGGCAGTTACCAGTTGGGCCCCGCGCGTACTCGTATCCGCATCCTCCATGATATCGCCGGCGGCCATTCCGGCACCAAGATTATCGGTGACGTGCGTTTCCTCGTGCTGAAAAAGAACAAACTCGTGGTTACCGGTTCCCTCAGCAGTACCTGGGCCGACAGTACTTATATGGATTCGTACTTCGCCGTCAATCCGCCCCAGTCCCTGGCCTCGGGATTGCCGGTTTTCAATACAGGTGCCGGCATCAAGGATGTCCGCGCCGTCATGACGGCCAACTACGAGCTTTCCCCGCGCTGGGCCGTACTGGCCCAGGCCGGTTACAAACGATTACTGGGGGACGCCGCCGACAGCCCCATCGTCTCGATGCGCGGGTCTGCCAATCAGGCCACCGCCGGTGTATTCCTGATCCTTGGTTTCTGACGGATGGATAAAGAAAATGGATCTCGCCGGGACGCCAGGACGCGAAGGGATAATACAGTGTGGTAGGTTATGCTACGCTAATCCGCCCTGCAATTACCGGTCTTTTCCTTGTGGCTTGTAACTTGATTCACGCCGCGTCGTTGCCGTCCGGCGGGCTGAACTGCTCACGCAGATGCTCGGCGAAACTGCGGCAGGCATCCGTCACGGTGAACAGACCCGCCAGCCGCCCGTGCCGGGTGATCAGCACCGATCCGACATGCCGCTCCACCATGGCCAGCAAGACAATATCCAGCCGTTCCTCCAGATCGACCACATAGGCATCCTCCAGATATACATCCCGGACCAGTATATCCCGCTCCTCCCTGGGCGTGGTCTCCAGACCCAGGTACAGTTTCATGTCCCGGTCCGTCAGCACCCCCTTCAACCGCTCCTGTTCGGTAACGGGCAGATGTCGAATCTTGTGTTCACTCATGAATTCCCTAGCTTCCGAGATGGGGGCGTCGATATCGACGGAATAGGGAAACGCCGTCATGACGGTCTTGATTGCCGGTATATGGTTCATGGTCGTCCTGTCGTGTCTTGGCTACAGACAAGATAGTAGGATAGATACCGGCAAAACCCCAGTGTGGACTTGGTCATACCAATATCCCGGCGAATTTACGGACAGACACCGAGACACCGGCGATGTGCTTTCGTCCGCCTTTCTTGCATATAATGAGAATGATTCTCAATATTATTCCCGAGATTAAGGGAACAATTCGACACCAGCTTAGCCCATATTTTCATGAGTACCCCAGGAAATGGGATTTTTGTGACGTTAAGGCCTGTCTTAATCTGGTGCGGCGGCAAACAGATTCAGTTGCTCTCCCTTGATCCGGCTTTCTGCTTGTCACCATCCCGGGCGTAGTAGACGCGCTCGTAGAGATGCTGCCCCCGCCGTCCAGATTGGTCACGATGTAATCGACGATAACACTGCCGGCCAGCATACGCCAGCGACAGAACTCCGAATCGCCCCGTAACAGGATCTTTACCTTCGGCCAGGCCTAACGACGATCCACTTCCCGAAGCAGCAACACCTCGCCGTCGGATATGATATCGCCGCCCTGGAAATTGGCTTCGATGCGACGGCATTTTACGGGAGGAAATTCAATCGATTCTTGGATACAATTTGTCACAGGCAAAATCCCTTTCTATATTTATCTACCTAATTGAATTATAAAGGATTAAAGGCGCTTTGCCTTCTTTATTCGTGCACTATTCAGGCTAAATAAGTGTTCCGAGTGTCCGCTGGCGTTCCTGCCTATGCAGGACGTGCCAGCTCTTGCCGGCAACCACCGGATGAATACCGCCGGTACTATGCCGGGTAACCGGCAGCTGCGATTCGACTGGGACTGGATTACGATCGGTTTGAAACTACATGGCATTTTATACAGTGAGTGTTGCGCTAGGAGATTGAGACCGCCTTATAAAATATTCGAATACGCTTTATGGCAGATGTTAGCTGCCAATAATCACTCCAATAACCCTGAAAGGCCGAGACCATGCAAACAATCGACGCGTATACACCTCAACAAATTGCGGAACTGGTAAACAGTGTCGGTATTAAAAAAGCCGGTCTCCCCTTGCTGCAGCTAATCACTCTGGGAGTGCTGGCCGGTGCTTTTATCGCCTTCGGCGGTATGTTTAGCACGTTGGTGATTACCGACAGCACACTGGGCTTTGGACCAACACGTTTGCTGGGAGGGATTGCATTCAGCCTTGGTCTAATCCTTGTCATCATTGCCGGTGCCGAGCTTTTTACGGGAAACAACCTGATTGTCATCGCCTGGGCGGAACGAAAAATCACTACTACCCGGCTATTGAACAACTGGGTAATTGTATTTTTAGCCAACTTTATCGGCGCCCTGGCCAGTGCCTGGTTTGTATCCATGTCCGGGAGTCTGGACATCGGCGGCGGTGCAGTTGCGGAAACGGCCGCCAATATTGCCCGGGCCAAAGTCAATCTGGATTTTAGCGAAGCATTGATAAGAGGCCTGCTTTGCAACGCCCTGGTCTGCCTGGCAGTGTGGTTGAGTTACGCTTCGCACGATGCATCCGGAAAAATACTGGCGATTATTTTCCCCATTTCCGCTTTCGTTGCGTTGGGCTTCGAACATTCCATCGCCAATATGTATCTGATCGGCGTTGTAATTTTTGAAGGTGATGCCGGCATCACATTCAATGATCTGTTATTTAATCTCGTTCCCGTTACCATCGGCAATATTATTGGCGGAAGTATCTTTGTAGCCCTTGTGTACTGGATATGCTATTTACGAGATAGCCAATGAATCATCATTCGTGATTAACAAGCGTGCTGGCGAGATGGGCCTGTCACGGTCCACAAAATGTTTCAGAGACCCATGAAGGAAGGTATAATCCTTCTCAATACCATCCAGGATGTTTATTTATCAAAAGAAATTACTATCGCTTGAATAATGACAACAGACAAACCGTACAGTTGACCGTTGACGGACGTGCCATAACGGCCAATGAGGGCGAACTACTGATCGATGTCCTCTACCGGGAAGGAATCAGAATTCCCTCGTTGTGTTACAGCCCCGGCCTCAGCCGTCCCGGGTCCTGCCGTTCCTGCCTGGTGGAGATCGAAGGTACAAAGGGCTCCAAACCCGCCTGTGAGATCAGCGTTGAGAACAATATGCAGATCAGGGCGGAATCGCCGAGTCTGGAAAGAGAACATAAGATCATTTTGTCTCTGCTGCTGGAGCACTACGCGGACGACAATCACGATCCGGAGATGATAGACCACACGGAATTCGGCTACTGGCTACGGCGTTACGATCTGCAGCCGCCGACTTCGAAACATCACAAACTGCTTTATTCCGACGACAGCGACCCGCACCCCGCCATCCGCGTCAATCTGAATAAATGCATTCTCTGCACCCGCTGCATCCGCGCTTGCTCGGAGATCCAGGGCCGTTTCGTCTGGGGACTGGCGGATCGCTCGGACAAAACCCGTATTACCGCAGGCAATGACGAGACCATGCTGGACGCCCGCTGTGAATCCTGTGGTGCCTGCGTGGCTTACTGTCCGACCGGCGCACTCTCCGATCGTAATGCAGCGCCCGACTTCCAGGCGGACGAGAAAGTCATGACCACCTGTTCCTACTGCGGCGTCGGCTGCAATTTCGATCTCAACATCAAGAACGGTCGCCTGCGTCACGTGACGGCCAATCCCCATGCGCCGGTAAACGGCATGCATCTGTGTGTAAAGGGGCGTTACGGATTCGATTTCGTTCACCATCCGGATCGCTTAACCCGGCCCATGGTCCGGGAATGGGTGCTGCAAGGAACGCAAAGATCTCAGTGCGGGGATCGAGGCAAGTGGGTAAGCGTGAGTTGGGACCGGGCGCTGGATGTGGTGGCGCGACGGTTTAGCGCTATTATCGATGAATCCGGGCCGGACGCCCTGGGGATTTTTTCTTCGGCCAAGTGCACCAACGAAGAAAACTATCTCATGCAGAAATTCGCTCGCCAGGTGATTGGCACGCACAATATCGATCACTGCGCCCGCCTGTGCCATTCTTCCACAGTGGCAGGCCTGGCCGCGGCCTTCGGCTCCGGCGCCATGTCCAACACCATGGCCGACGTCGCTGGTCAGGCATGGGCCTTGTTCGTGATCGGCTCCAATACCACCGAGCAGCATCCGGTCTTCGGCTCCATGCTGCGCCAGGCCGTGCACCAGCGCGGCGCCCGGTTGGTTGTCGCCGACCCGCGCCGCATCGATCTGGCCGAGTTCGCGGAATTGCATCTCCAGCACAAACCCGGTACCGACATTGCCCTGGTAAACGGCCTCATGCATATAATTATTGAGAACGGCCTGCAGGATGAGGCATTCATCAACGCCCGCACCCAAGACTATGACGCATTTCGCGACTCGTTAAAGAAATACACCCCCCACCACGTCAGCAGCATCACCGGCGTGCCCGCCGGGGATATTGTCAAGGCAGCGGAAATCCTGGGCACCGTCAAACCCATGGCAGTGATCTGGTCCATGGGCATTACCCAGCATACCGTCGGTGTGCAGAATGTCTTCAGCCTGGCCAACCTTCAAATGCTCACCGGCAACATGGGTATACCGGGCGGAGGGGTCAATCCGTTACGCGGCCAGAACAATGTCCAGGGTGCTTGTGACATGGGCGCCCTGGCCAATGTTTTCCCCGGTTACCAGTCGGTCACCGATGAAAACGCCCGCAAGAAATTCAATCGGGCGTGGGCACTTTCCAACCGCAATGAGCTATTTGGCCCAAAACCGGGACTCACCATCACCGAGATGGTCGACGGTGCCCTGGAGGGATCCATCCGCGGTTTCTACATCCTCGGCGAGAATCCGATCATGTCGGACCCGGACGTAAACAATGTGCGTAAGGCCCTGGCCAACGCCGAATTTACAGTTCTACAGGAGATTTTCCCTTCCGAGACCGCCGACTACGCCGACGTTCTTCTGCCCGGCGTCAGTTTTGCGGAGAAGGACGGCACCTTCACCAATACTGAACGACGCATCCAGTTGATCCACAATGCCGTCATCTCGCCGGGCAAGGCCAGAGAAGACTGGGCCATCACTACCGATCTCGCCCGGCGCATGCTCAAGTTTCGGAACCTGGAACCAACCGGTGAGTATGCAAAATGGGTTTATTCCTCCTCCGCTGCCATCATGGAAGAAATTACAGCGCTGACTCCTTCCTACGCGGGCGTTTCCCACGAACGCCTTCAAAACGGTGAGCAGTTGTACTGGCCGGTGAAGAACAAGCAGCATCGCGGCACACCGATCCTGCACATGGGGAAATTTACAAGGGGAAAGGGTTTGTTCCATATAGCAGAACATCTGCCGGCGAAGGAGTTGCCGGATGCAGACTTTCCTCTCTGTCTGACTACGGGCCGGGTGTTGTATCACTGGCACGGAGCCGAGATGACCCGGCGCTCGATACCCCTTGCCGCTCTATATCCGGAGACGCTGGTGGAGATATCCCGGGAAGACGCCGCCCGCCTGAACATTGAAAACGGCCAGACTGTTCGTCTGGTCTCCCGACGCGGCGAAATGATTGCAACCGCCGACATCAGTGATCGCGTTCCGACGGGTCTGGTGTTCGGCAATTTCCATTTTCCCGATGAGGCCAACGTCAACAATCTTACCATCAATGCCGTGGACCCGATCGCCAAAATTCCGGAATACAAAGTCTGCGCCGTTAAAATCGAGACGCGGCTGCGGTAAGACATTACAGGCATAACCACGAACCAGAGACAACACGGCGCATTCTGCCCTCACCATGTCCGGTATGCGTCTAAACAGGTGTTCTGAATTCCGATCCGCCAGTGGTTGCAGCCCGGCGAGTGACGTCGCAGATTCAGGAGAACGGGTTCATGGAGCATTTCCGTTCACTGAGCCATTCCTTGCCCATTCCCGGACTCATCCATGGCGCTGTTCGATTCAACACCTTGCACCCATCCTCTCCTCAGCAAACGACAGCTGTTCGTGTGAAATCCGGAAAATGTCTTTAGACCGCGACAATTCTTGATCTGGATCATATTGGCAGAGACTGGTCTATAATAGTTTTTTGCTTGAATTAGAAAGGTAACATTGATGGCTGCATTGTTCGAACAACCTGGATTCTTCAGGAACACCCGATGAAGAAGCGGATAATAGTCAAAGAACCTATGATTTTATATGACAGCGTCGCGCTGGAGTCCGGTGAATATATCGTAACTAACGCGGCCGGAGTTTCAGGTTTTCTGGAAATTGATGCGACGCATTATATTCTGATTGATGTAAAAGGAGATCTCCTGATTCTTACGCTTATCTTGCATTTATATTGATGGAATAACTGATCGGGGGAATGGCATCAGCCGGACACCTCGGCCGGGCTCTGCACTTCGGCCCCGAGCCAGCGGTGCATGATTACACAGGCAACCAGATCCCCGGTGACATTGACGGCGGTCCGGCACATGTCCAACAACCTGTCCACGCCCATGATCAGGGCGATCCCCGCCGCCGGGATGCCGACGGAATTCAGGATCATGGCCAGAATGACGATACCGACGCCGGGCGTGGCCGGTGAACCGATGGACGCCCCCACGGCCACAACCACCAGAACCAGCATGCCGGCGGGGGTGATATCGATGCCGAACACCTGGGCCAGGAAAATGGCGGCCACGCCCTGGTAAAGCGCCGTACCGTTCATGTTGATGGTGGCGCCGACAGGGATGACGAACCGGGCGATGGATGGTGCCACGCCGAGTTTTTCCTCCGCGGTTTTAATGGACAGCGGCATCACGGCGGCGGAGCTGGAAGTGGAGAATGCCAGCAACAAGACATCGCGACTCCGTCGAAGAAAATCCAGCGGCTGGAAGGTGGCGGTTATGACGAGGAGCAGCATGTACAGCACCAGCAACAGGACCAACCCCGCCAGGACGGTACAGACGTATACCGCCATTCCCAGCAGCGCTTCCAGCCCTATCCTCGAGGTTAATTGCGCGATCAGGCCGAATACCGCCAGCGGTGCCAGCCACATGGCGCCGCGGACCACGGTCATGCAAATCTCCTGGAGGGAACCGAGAAACTCGAGCATGGGCCTGGAACGTTCCGGCGGCGTCATGATCAGGGCCAGACCGAAGACAACGGCGAAGATCACCACCTGCAGCATCTGGCCCTCGACCATGGAAGTGAGCGGATTCGCCGGAAAGAGTTCGACGAGATGTCCCGGAATATCGGTAAACGTCACCGCCGTATCATTTGCGGCGGCCGGCATCGTTCCGGACATGGACTCCTGCACCATGCGGCTGTCGATGTAATGCCCGGGTTTGATCAACAGGGCCAGATTGACGCCGATGATAATAGCGATGGTTGTAGTCACCACGAAGAACCCGACCACCCACAGCCCCAACCGCTTCAATTGTTCGACACTCTCCGTCGAACACAGGCCCATGATGATGGAGGCAAACACCAGGGGAATAACGATCATCTGGATCAATACCAGAAACAGCCTGCCCGGCAGAGCCAGCCAGTCGCCAACGACCAGCGCGGCCTCCCTCTCGAGAAGACCCACCGACGGACCGAGCAGTATGCCGACGATAACACCCAGTCCCATGCCTATCAGGACTTTCAGCCAGAGCCGGCCGGCAACCAGTCGGTTCAGATGGTCGCTGAGATTCTTCAGGGAGCGGGGCTGAAGTTGTTCAAGGGAATCAAACATGACTGAAAATCTTTTTGCTGCCGAATGATAAACGGATTGGCAAGAATCAGCTTGGTTTTAAGTATTTCCGGAGAAGGTAATCCAGCTTTCAATCCAGACCCAGCACATCCTGCATGTCATAAACACCGTTGTCCCGGTCCATGATCCAGCGCGCCGCGCGGACGGCACCGTTGGCGAAGGTCTTGCGGCTGGAAGCCTTGTGGGTAATCTCGACACGCTCACCGGCAGAGGCAAACATGACGGTATGATCGCCGACGATATCGCCGGCGCGAATGGTTTCGAAGCCGATGGTTTTCGGATCGCGCACGCCGGTATGCCCTTCCCGTCCGTACACGGCGCAGTCTTTCAGGTCACGACCCAGCTCCGAGGCGATAATTTCACCCAGACGCACCGCCGTACCCGAGGGGGCGTCCTTTTTCTGGTTGTGATGCGCCTCGATGATCTCGATATCCGTATCCTCGCCGATGATTCGCGCGGCCAACTGGGTCAGTTTGAAGATCAGATTGACGCCGATGCTCATATTCGGCGCGAACACAATGGCGATATCCTTGCCGGCGGCATGAATCTTCTTTTTCTGATTGTCGTCCAGGCCGGTGGTGCCGATGACCACTCTCCGGCCTGCCTTGCGGCATTTCTCGACATTACCGATCACGGCTTCGGCCAGGGTAAAATCGATAAGGACGTCAAAATCATCAATGACGGAATCGATATCCATGACAATATCGACGCCCAGCTTGCCGATACCGGCTGTCTCCCCCGCATCATTACCCAGTTCGGGTGATGCGGCATGCTCAATCGCGGCACCGACAACGACCCCGTCGGTCTCCCGGCAGACTTCGAGGATGGTCTTGCCCATGCGCCCGGCGGCGCCGGCGACGGCGATTCGGATCATTATGACTGCCTTTTCACGTATAGAAGATGGTTTATCTTAGCAGAACTGCCGGGCGCGTGGCTCGTGGTTCGTGGCTCGTAGCTGGTGGCCTGGTAGCTCGTATTCCGGATACTGTTCTTCGTGATCAGTATCAGCAACATAGTCAACAAACAGTTCAAAGTTTAGTTCTGCGAGCCACGAGGAACAAGCCACGAGCCACGGTTTTACTGCGTCATTTCCTCAAAAAACTTTTTCACGCCATCCAGCCAGCTGCTGGCGCGGGGGCTGTGTTTGGCACTGTTCTCGTTCATGCTCTCTTCAAACTCTTTCAGCAGTTCCTTCTGTTTCTTGTTGAGTTTCACCGGCGTTTCCACCACGACCCGGCAAATTAAATCACCCTTGGAGGAATTGCGCACGGAGCGCACGCCCTTGCCGCGCAGACGGAACAACTTGCCGCTCTGGGTCTCCGCAGGCACCTTGAGCTTGACCTTGCCGTCCAGTGTTGGCACTTCCAGTTCACCGCCCAGGGCCGCGGTGGCGATACTGATGGGGACATCGCAGTGCAGATCGGTACCGTCGCGAGTGAATATGGGGTGTTCCCTGACCCGGATATGAACATAAAGGTCCCCCTCCGGACCGCCGTTTTCACCGGCCTCGCCCTCACCGTTCAGCCGGATACGATCACCGCTGTCGACACCCGGCGGGATCTTGACGGAAACGGTCTTGTTTTCCCGCACGCGGCCGTCACCGTGACATGTGCCGCAGGGGTCATTGACGATCTTGCCCTTGCCGCGGCATTGCGGGCAGGTCTGTTGCACGGAAAAGAAACCCTGCTGCATGCGTACCTGACCCATGCCGTCGCAGGTGGGGCAGTTGACCGGACTGGAACCCTTTTTGGCGCCGCTGCCGTTGCAGACATGGCAATGGACATGCCTGGGTATACGGATCTTGATGGTGGTTCCGGCAACCGCCTCTTCCAGGCTCAGTTCCAGGTCGTAACGCAGATCGGCGCCGCGGAATACCCGCTCGCCGCCGCGGCCGCCGCCGAAAATATCGCCGAAGACACTGTCGAAGATATCGCCCAGGCCACCGCCACCGAAACCACCGCCGCCGAATCCGCCGGCCCCGCCATCGACACCGGCATGGCCGAACTGATCATAAGCCGATCGCTTGCGTTCGTCCGACAGCACATCGTAGGCGGTCTGGACTTCCTTGAACTTGTCGACGGCGTCCTGATCGTCGGGATTGCGATCGGGATGGTACTTCATCGCCAGCCGGCGATACGCCTTCTTGATTTCTGAATCGGAGGCGTTTCTGGAAACCCCCAGTACGTCGTAGTAATCGCGTTTGTCAGCCATGCCCGCTCGTTACTCTTCGTTGTTGTCTGTACTCCCGTTCAACATGACACAGCCCGGTAACAGAACAGTCTATTACCGGGCCGTCACTCACGCGTGGCTCGTGGCTGGTGGCTCGTTTTTACGAGCCACGAGTATCGAGCCACCAGCCACGTTATTTTTTGTCGTCGTCGACTTCCTCGAATTCGGCATCGACCACGTCGTCGTCACTGCCGGATTTCTGTTCCTGATCGCCGCCGCCTTCGGACTGCGCGGCGGACTCCTGCGCTTCCTTGTAGGCCTGTTCCGCCAGTTTACCGGCAACCTCGGTGAGCTTGGCGGTTTTCTCCTCGATGGCCGCCTTGTCGTCGCCCTTGAGGGCTTCCTCCAGATCCTTGATTGCATCCTCAATGCCGGACTTCTCATCCTCGCCGACCTTGTCGCCCATTTCTTCCAGGGACTTGCGGGTGGCGTGGATCATATTCTCGCCGGCATTGCGGGCCTCGACCAGTTCCTTCGCCTTGCGATCTTCCTCGGCGTGGGCCTCGGCGTCCTTGACCATCTTTTCGATTTCCTCCTCGTTCAGACCGCTGGACGCCTTGATGACAATGGACTGTTCCTTGTTGGTAGCCTTGTCCTTCGCCGACACATTGAGAATGCCGTTGGCATCGATGTCAAAGGTCACTTCGACCTGCGGCACACCACGGGGCGCCGGCGGGATATCCGCCAGGTCGAAACGTCCCAGAGACTTGTTGCCGCTGGCCATTTCGCGCTCGCCCTGGAGGACGTGGACCGTCACGGCGGTCTGGTTGTCCTCGGCCGTGGAGAAGGTCTGCTGCGCCTTGGTCGGAATGGTGGTGTTCTTCTCGATCAGCTTGGTCATGACACCGCCCAGGGTTTCAATACCCAGGGACAGGGGCGTCACGTCCAGAAGCAGCACGTCCTTGACGTCGCCGCCCAGAACGCCCGCCTGGATGGCGGCGCCGATGGCGACGGCCTCGTCCGGATTGACGTCCTTGCGCGGCTCCTTGCCGAAGAAGTCCTTAACCTTCTCCTGCACCTTGGGCATGCGCGTCTGGCCGCCCACCAGGATGACATCGCTGATCTCGTTGGCGCCGAGACCGGCGTCCTTCAGGGCCGTGCGGCAGGGTTCGATGGTGCGTTCAATCAATTCTTCCACCAGCGATTCCAGCTTGGCCCGGCTCAGCTTGATGTTCAGGTGCTTGGGACCGCTTTGATCCGCGGTAATATAAGGCAGATTGATATCAGTCTGCTGGCTGGAGGAAAGCTCGATCTTGGCTTTCTCGGCGGCTTCCTTCAGCCGCTGCAGTGCCAGGGGGTCGTTATGCAGATCGATACCCTGTTCCTTTTTGAATTCCTCGCACAGGTAATCAATGATGCGCAGGTCGAAGTCCTCGCCGCCCAGGAAGGTATCGCCGTTAGTGGACAGCACTTCGAACTGGTGCTCGCCCTCGACGTCGGCGATCTCGATAATGGAAATATCGAAGGTACCGCCGCCCAGGTCGAAGACCGCGATCTTGGCGTCGCCGCGCTTCTTGTCCATGCCGTAGGCCAGGGAGGCCGCGGTGGGCTCGTTGATAATGCGCTTGACCTCAAGACCGGCGATGCGCCCGGCGTCCTTGGTGGCCTGGCGCTGGGAATCGTTGAAATAGGCCGGCACGGTAATCACCGCTTCGGTCACCTCTTCGCCCAGATAGTCCTCGGCGGTCTGTTTCATCTTCATGAGCACGCGCGCGGAGATTTCCGGCGGCGCCATCTTCTTGCCCTTGACATCGACCCAGGCATCACCATTGTCCGCCTTGACAATCTTGTAGGGCACCATATTGATGTCCTTCTGCACCACATCGTCCTCGAAACGTCGGCCGATGAGGCGCTTGATGGCATACAGGGTATTGTGGGGATTGGTGACGGCCTGGCGTTTGGCCGACTGGCCGACCAGGACCTCGTCGTCCTCGGTGTAGGCGACGATGGAAGGTGTCGTACGCGTACCTTCCGCGTTTTCAATCACTTTTGGCTTGCCGCCTTCCAGAACCGCCACACAGGAGTTGGTGGTTCCCAGGTCTATGCCGATAATCTTGCCCATAATCTTTCTCCGGAATTCCTAAATGTTTGATGTTTAAATATTTCTCTAAAGCTTCGTGATAGCTTCTATATGCGGGCGCCTGGCCGGAAATTCAAGCCCCTCTGGTGGCTCGTGGCTCGTGGCTGGTAAGGCTACTCTGAATGAAATTTGTCATTATCAACTCCAGCCGTGATGGAATACGGAAATCCAGGGCTGCCGTTACGAGCCACCAGTCACGAGCCACCAGCCACTGACTTATTTCGCTACTATGACCATGGCCGGGCGGACGAGGCGGCCGTTAAGTTCGTAGCCCTTCTGCATGACGCTGACGACCGTGTTGGATTCGGCGCCTTCCAGTTCCTGCATGGACATGGCCTCGTGGCGCTCGGGATTGAATTTCTCGCCCTGGGGATCGATAACAGTGACGCCGAACTTCTCCAAAACATCCCGGAATTTTTTCAGGGTCAGTTCCATGCCCTCGCGCAGGCTGTCGGTGTCGCTGGCGGAATTGGCGGCGTCCAGCCCCAGTTCCAGGCTGTCCAGCACCGGCAGCAGTTCATTGACAAACTTTTCCAGGGCGAATTTATGCGCGTTTTCCACGTCCCGGGCGGTACGTTTACGCAGATTCTCCATTTCCGCCTGTGTGCGCAGCATCTTGTCCTCGTTTTCCCTGGCCTGCCTCCGGGCGGCCTCCAGTTCCTGCTGCAAGCCGTCCCCGTCCGGGTCTTCCCCGCCTTCAGCCGGAACGCCTTCCCGGGCCTCGATGACTTCGGCTTCGCCGACGTCCGCCGCGGCGGTCTCGTCCTTGTTTATGCTGATGTCTTCTTCGTGATTGGCTTCGCTGTTTTGCGCCACTGTGTTACTCCCACTGAATCGATTTGCTTTTCAGGGCACTTCTAAAAATGGCCTTTTTCCGCGATAGCGGCGTCAGCGCCGTGCTCGAATCCTCATTTACTGCGTGTAAACTGCGGTTCTGCGCGCGGTGCTGCCTTGCTCTCACGAAAAAATTCTCATTTTTAGAAGCGCCCTTCAGACAATAGAAAATCCCGGCGCCTGCGGCGCCCTTACCGGATATATATGGGTCAGTTCAGGGATTTCAAGGTCGTCCCGAGCATCTTCGCCGTGACGTCCACAATGGGGATGACACGTTCGTAATGCATGCGCGTCGGGCCGATGACGCCCAGAACGCCCAGGATCCGCCCGTCGGACTCATAGGGAGAGGTGACAATACTGCAATTGTCCAGAACATCGTAACCGGACTCCTCGCCGATGAAGATTTGCACGCCCTTGGCACTGATGGCCTGTTCCAGCAGGTGCAACAGGTCCCGCTTTTGATTGAAACTCTCAAACAGTTTCTTGAGACGTTCCACATCGCTCAGCTCGGCAAAACCCATGAGATTGGTCTGTCCGGCGAGGACATAATCATCCTTGTGAGGGTTGTCGATAAAGGCCTGCTGCGCCACTTCGATGGCACGCTGCATGATCTCGTTGACGTTGTCCTTCATATCCTTCAGATCCTGCAGCAGTTCATTCTTGATACTGAACAGATCCTTGCCGCTGTACATGGAATTGAGGAAATTCGAGGCCTCCTGAAGTTCCGAGGATGTATAAGTCCGGGCGGTGTGAATGATGCGGTTCTGGATTTCGCGATCATTCATGACCAGGATAACCAGGATGCGGTTGTCACTGAGAGCCACGAACTCGACCTGTTTCAGTGCCTGCAGTTCGGCACGCGGCAGCATGACGACGCCCGCCAGTTGCGTGATTTCGGAAAGCATGTTGGAAGTGCGTTCCATCAACACCTGCACGTTTTCCTCGGCTTCCAGTTCCCGGGCAATACGGGCAACATCCGTTCTGTTCAGGTTATTGGCCCGCAGCAGGGTATCGACGAACAGCCGGTAACCCTTGACAGTGGGCACGCGACCGGCCGACGTATGAGGGGCCTGGAGCAGCCCGATGTCCTCCAGATCGGCCATGATGTTGCGAATACTGGCAGGGCTTAAATCCAGATTGGTGCTCCGTGCCAGGGTGCGCGACCCCACCGGCTGGCCGTCTTCTATAAACCGTTCCACCAGCGCCTTGAACAAATACAGGCTGCGCTCGTTGAGTTGTGTGGTCTCGTCGTTGGTAATTTTCACCATACCCGGCATTCTACATCAAAACCGGGGAAAATTTAGTAGAACCTATCTCAAAATTCTACGTGGCCGACTGCAAAATCTCGCCTGAGCGGCTCCTGCGCCTGGCAGGGCGACCGCATGCTTTATTTTTATCCCTCCTCGGACAGGATCCGGCGGCTGTTTTTCCGTTCCGGTCGCCGTCCCTGGCTCGGTCCCGCGCCTGTCCTGGCGCTAGTCACTCCAAAACAGCCGCCGGATCCTGTCAGAGGGGAGCAGCGGCATGACCATCTCCAAAGTATGATTTTACCCTGCTGCCCGGGCAGGCCGGGCATTTTCCATATTGGCGCACCAACCCGTCCATGCTACTTTGCCCGTTTGATACACAACGGACCTGCCGATGTTCAAGACAATCGCCCTGATAACCAACTACCATACGGACGTAACGGCCGATACCGTCAAGACTGTCGTTGACTGCCTCCAGGCAAGAAACATCCGGGTGATCCTGGACGAACATGCCGCCGATTTACTGCCGGATTCGGAACTGAAAACCGCGCACACGGAACAGGATCTGAAGGACTGCGATCTGGCCGTCGCCATCGGCGGCGACGGCACCATGCTGCGCGCCGCGCGCATTCTCGCCAATCTGGACATACCGCTTCTCGGCATCAACCGGGGACGCCTGGGCTTCCTGGCCGACATCCCCGCCGATAACGTCGAGGAAAACCTGAACGCCATCCTGGACGGCGATTATGCGGAGGACGAGCGCTTTCAGCTGCATTGCCAGGTGGACAGCGGCGACAAGACCGTGGTGGAAAGCGACGCATTCAACGACGTTGTCATACAAAAGTGGAATTTCGCCAAGCTCATTGAAATGGCCACCTATGTCGACGGCAAACTCGTGCATAGCCAGCGCGCCGACGGTCTCATCGTATCCTCGCCCACCGGCTCCACCGCTTATGCGCTTTCCGGCGGCGGCCCGATCCTGTATCCCTCGCTCAACGCTCTGGTGCTGGTGCCCATCTGCCCGCATACGCTCAGCAACCGGCCGCTGGTGGTCGATGGCGACAGCCGCATAGAAGTCGTTATCGGCGAACCGGAAGTCAACCACGCCAGCCTCACCTGCGACGGTGAAATCACCTCACGGCTTTCCACCGGCGACCGGGTCATCGTCTACAAGAAAGACAAGAAAATACGGCTGATTCATCCTGCCAACCACGATCACTTCGCCATACTGCGCGCCAAACTGCATTGGGGATAGTGAGTGAGGAGTGAGGAGTGAGGGGTGTAAAAACGACGCCATGGTTTACACCTCACTCCTCACTCCTCACGCCTCGCCACAGCTACTGATAAACTGAGAATGAAAACAGACGAGTCAGGCATTTGAACTCCCAATGTTAACGCAGCTGCACATCCGCAACTTTGCCATCATCGACGAACTGGAACTGCATTTTCATGCGGGCATGACAGTGCTGACCGGCGAGACCGGGGCCGGCAAGTCCATCCTCATCGATGCCCTGGGCCTGATCCTGGGTGATCGCGCGGATTCCTCCGTGATCCGCGCCGGCAGTGACCGTGCCGAGGTCTCCGCCACCTTCAGCGCCGGCGGCAATGACCCGGTTCTTGAATATCTTCGGGAACAGGCCATCGAGTTTGAAGAGGAATTGCTGATCCGGCGCGTCATCAACCGGGACGGTCCTTCCCGCGCCTTTATCAACAGCAGCCCCGTGGCGGTACAGACGTTAAAGAACCTGGGCGACTGTCTCATCGACATCCACGGCCAGCACGCCCACCAGTCACTGATGAAACGGGAGATGCAACGATCCCTGCTGGACGCCTGTGCCGATCATGGGGACAAACTGGAAGCCGTGCACAACGCCTGGAAGGACTGGAGCGCCGCCGGCCGGCAACTGGCGGACCTCAGCCATGATGCCGACGAACACGAATCCCGTGTCGCCCTGCTGCAATATCAGGTCAATGAACTGGAGGAACTGGCGCCCGGGACCGATGAATTCGATACCCTGGAAGCCGATTACAAACGCCTGGCCAACGCCAGCCACCTGCTGGAAACCGGCCATTCCGTACTCAACCAGCTGCACGAGGACGAGGATTCCCTGCACAGCCGGCTGGGCCATCTCATACGGGAACTGCGGGACCTGCAACGACTGGATCCCGCCCTCGCCTCCGCGCTCGAGTTGCTGGACGGCGCCGCCATCCAGCTGGACGAGGGCGCCGGTGAACTGCGCAATTACCTGGCTCGGCTGGAGCTGGATCCGGAAAGGCTCAGCCAGATGGAAAAACGCCTCGACGCCCTGCACGACATGGCACGCAAGCACCATGTCCGGGTCGAGGAATTGCCGTCTCACCTTCAGGAGTTACAAGCACAGCTGGAGCGCATGCTGAACAGCCGGGATGCCATCGAATCCCTGAAAAAGCAGCAGCTTGAAGCCCTGGAACGCTACCGCACCGCCGCCGATGTACTGAACAAGAGCCGGGTGAAAGCGGCCAAAACCATGTCCGCGGCCATATCAAGGGAGATCGGCCAGCTGGGCATGCCCGACGGCAAGATCGTCATAGAAGTGACGGCAACAGGCGGCGACACGCCCCAGGCCGCCGGCTCCGATCAGGTGGAGTTTCAGGTGGCCCTGAATCCGGGCCAGCCGCCGCAACCTCTGCGCAAGGTGGCCTCCGGCGGCGAACTGTCCCGTATCAGCCTGGCCGTGCAGGTGGTCAGTAAGGAGGAGGAAGGCATCCCCACCTTTATCTTCGACGAAGTGGACGCCGGTATCGGCGGCGGCGTGGCCGAGATCGTCGGTGCCCTGCTGCACGGGCTGGCGCACAATCGCCAGGTCTTCTGTGTCACGCACCTGGCACAGGTCGCCTCGCAGGGCGATCATCATTTAAAAGTGAAGAAATCCGCCGATAAGAAAACCACGCGCACCACGGTGACGGAACTGGATAAAAAGGAAAGGGTGGAGGAAATCGCCCGCATGCTGGGGGGGATGACGATCACCGAGAAAACCCGCGCGACCGCGCGTGAAATGCTAACCGCAGTTACAAGTCACAAGTAGGAGGTCCGCCCCCGGGCCGAATAAATCTGGCAAGAAACCTGAACGCGTTCGCGGCGAGTACCCTCCGGGGCATAAAGGCGCCGCTCCTACTTGTTACTGCCTTTAGGCTTAACGTAAAGAACCAGACTGTGGTCGTCCAGATCGTAGCCGTATTTCTCGGCAATGCTCTTCTGCAGCTTTTCGATTTCCGGGCTCTCGAACTCAATCACCTTGCCTGTTTCGATGCAGACCATATGGTCATGGTGACCGCCGCGGTTGAGTTCGAAAACGGAATGGCCGGAATCGAAATTATGCCGCATGATGAGGCCGGCCGTCTCGAACTGGGTCAGAACCCGGTAGACGGTGGCCAGGCCAACATCCTCGCCGGCGTCCAGCAGCGCCTTGTAGACGTCCTCCGCGCTCATATGCTTGACATCGGATTTCTCCAGAATCTCCAGTATTCGCAGTCTCGGCAGGGTTGCCTTGAGTCCGGCCTTTTTGAGATCTTGTGCTTCCATCGTCTTGGATTACGCTCCCGGTTAACTGGTTTGCGGCTGTCTTATGACCCGGAATTATAGTGTATTCCCGGCGGGATTACCGCCCCGGATCGAAACACGGATGAGAATATGAACACAATAGGTTAGAATGAGTGTTTACTTTATGTTACTGAAACCATGCTGAAAAAATCCCTGTTCCTGCTTGCCGGTATCTCCCTGATCCTGGGCGGTTGTGCCTACGAGGGCACCAACAAGCTGCCCGGCGTCTACCGCATCGATATCCAGCAGGGTAACGTCGTCGACCAGGATACCCTCGACCAGTTAAGGCCCGGCATGCCCATGCATCAGGTCCGCTTCATCATGGGCACGCCGATTATCGTTGATCCCTTTCACCAGAGCCGCTGGGACTACGTTTACAGCTATTCCGAAGGCGGCAAGCGGCGCGAACAACGGCGTATCACACTGCATTTCAGGGACAATAAACTGGATTCCATCGACGGTAATGTGGTGACCGGCGTCCGCAAGTCCGACGACGGCCCGCTCAAGGAGCCCTCGCGCACCGTGGAAGTCCCCCTGCGGAAGGGCGACGGAATCTTCAGCGGCCTCTTCGATTTCCTGCCCTTTATCGGGGATGACGGCCCCAAACCGAAACGGCGCCCGCGGCAGGAACCCGTGCCGCCGGCGGTGGAAACCGATCCCGTCCCGACCAATTAACCCACCAATGTGCCGTATCCTGCTGGCGTTCGTCATTTCGACGGCGGCGGCCGGTAATGTTGCGGCGGCGCTGACGCTCACCGACGACAGCGGCCGCGAGATCCGGCTTAACGGTCCGGCGCAACGCATCATCAGCCTTTCTCCGCACATCACGGAACTGCTGTTCGCCGCCGGTGCCGGCGAGCGTATTGTCGGCACCGTCCGCTTCAGCAATTATCCGGAACAGGCCGAAACCATTCCCCGCATCGGCGATACCTATAATCTGGATATCGAACGCATCATCGGCCTGAAACCGGATATCATCATTCTCTGGCAAAGCGGCACGCGCAACGCAGCCATCGAGGCGATTGAAAAAACAGGCTTCCCCGTCTTCTATTCCGAACCGCGTTCCCTGCAGTCTATCGCCGACACCATCCTCAACTTCGGCCGCCTTGCGGGCACACAACCGGCGGCGAAAGAAAGCAGCGCCCGCTTTACGAAAAGGCTTTCAAACCTGCGCAGCGCCTATATGCACAAGCGGCCCGTGCGGGTCTTTTACCAGTTCTGGCATGAACCCATCTTCACCGTTAACGGCGAACATCTTATTAACCGGGCGATTGCCCTGTGCAGCGGAATCAATGTTTTCGAGGAACTGGCATCGCTGACACCGCGGGTGGATCGGGAATCCGTGCTGCAGCAAAACCCGGAAGTCATTATCGCCAGCGGTGAAAACGAATCCAGACCGCCCTGGCTGGATGAATGGCGCCAGTGGCCGGAAATAGCCGCCGTCCGGGACGGTCATGTCTATTTCATCCCGCCCGACCTGCTGTTGCGGCACACGCCGCGCATCCTCGACGGCGCGGAAAAGATGTGCGGGTTTATCGAACAGGCTCGATGAGGAGTGAGGAGCAAGGAGTGAGGTGTGAGGAGTTTAACCCCTTACTCCTTACTCCTTACGCCTCACTCATTCCGGGAAATAATACCGCCGCCCGTTATCCGATACTTCACGGATCGTGTGCCGGTAGAGCCGCGACAGGGTATTACTGTCAATGACATCCGCAACCGGGCCGGTAACAACCGTATCCGCATCGATCATCAGCATGGCATGGGAGCAGAAGCGCATGACCAGATTGACATCGTGCAGCGACATGAGCACGCCACCGTCGTTTCTTGTTACCCGTTCTGTTACGAGATTCAATAACGTGATCTGATGATGCAGGTCCAGGTGGTTGGTGGGTTCGTCCAGAAGAAACAAATCCGGTGACTGGGTGAACAGTGTCGCCAGCGCCAGGCGGCGGCGTTCGCCGCCTGAAAGGGTATTCACCTGGCGATAATGGAGATCGGAAAGCCCTACCAGCTCCAGCGACACCGCGGCAATGCCCCTGTCGCCGCCGGTTTCCAGTTTCCACGGTGACAGATGCGGGAAACGGCCGCCCAGAACCGTTTCCATCACCGTCGCCGGAAAGGTATCCCGGCTGTCCTGAAACAGCATGCCCAGTTTCCGGGCCACGCTCCTGCGATCCAGATCGGTGAGATGGACACCGTCAACAAGGATCTCGCCCGACTGTGCCGGCCGCAGGCCGGCCAGGGTGTGCAGCAGCGTGGTCTTGCCGATGCCGTTGGCGCCCAGCAGTCCCCAGCACTGGCCCGCCTGCAGACGCAGATCCAGATTCCGGCACAGTACAAGATCGCCGATGGCCACCGACAGGGAGCGGGTTTCCAGCAGGCTCACGGTTTCTGCCTCATGGATGTGGTTTGCAAAAGCAACAGAAACAGTGGCACGCCGATCATGGCCGTCAACACGCCGACCGGTAGTTGCTGCGGGGCGATCACCGTGCGCGCCAGGCCGTCGGCGATAACCAGCAAGCTGCCACCGGCCAGCACCGACACCGGCAACAACAAACGATGATCACTGCCGAACAGCAGGCGCACCAGATGCGGGATTACCAGTCCGACGAAGCCGATACTGCCCGCCTGCATCACCGCCATGGCGGTAAGCAACGCGGCGGCGAAATAAATAAAGTATTGCAGCCGCAGTACCGAAACGCCCAGGGACGCGGCCTGCAGTTCCCCCTGCACCAGCAGATTCAACGCCCGCGCCAGGGGCATGCAGGCCAGAAGCACGGCAATCAGTATCAGCCCGTACCAGTGGGAATAACGCGCATAGCTCAAATCCCCCATGAGCCAGAACAGCATACCGTGCAGTTGTCCGGCGGGACTGGTTACCAGCAGCAGGCTGATCACCGCACTCCAGCCGGCGGCGACGACGATACCGGTAAGCAGAATACGCAACGGATTCCAGTCCCCGCCCAGGCGCGACAGCAGGAAGACCAGCAGCATGGAGACAAAGGCACCGATAAAGGCGCCGACACTGATCCAGGCCGTACCGAGACCGATGAGCATGCCGGCCAGGGCAAAGACGGCGGCACCGCCGGAAACGCCGAGAACATAGGGCTCCGCCAGGGGATTGCGCAACAGCACCTGCATCAAGGCGCCGGCCAGGGCCAGCATGCCGCCGGTGATGAAACCGCACAGCACGCGCGGCAGCCGGATTTCATGCACCACCCGCGCTTCGGTTGTCTGTTCGGCAACAAACAGGGAACGGAACACTTCCGGCATACCGATATCCATGCTGCCCATGGCCAGGGACAGCAACACGGCGATCAACCCCATAACCAGCATGACGACAAACACCAGCCAGCGGGATACGCCCCGCGCGGAAGTACCGATCGGTATCAACGGCATCAGTCTTGATCGCGTCGTTGCCGGGAAGCCCGGCGGCGGCGCACCTCTTTGGCATCGGCCCTGATGGGGCGATAGATCTCGATCCGGTCGCCATGACTGACAAGCGTATCCGGGGTGACGCGGCGCGCGAATATACCGACACCGTTTTGTTCCGGCTCCAGTCCCGGGAAACGGGCCAGAATGCCTGACTGTTCGATGGCCTGATTCACCGTCGTGCCTTTCTCCACATCCAGACGTATAACCACCACATCCTGCTCGCCGCCGTGGGCAACCTCAATGCGCAGTTTCTCAGGCACTACCGTAGACCTGTCTGGCCCGCTCACTGAAGGCACCGACCAGGGAATCGACGATGCGACGGAAGACTTTGTCCAGGGTCAGCTTCAGGATTTTATTCTTGAATTCGAAATGCATTTCCAGGGAAATGCGGCAGCGCTCATCCTCCAGCGGTTCGAACAGCCAGTAGCCGTCCAGGTATTTGAACGGACCGCTTAACAGGTGAACGTCAATGCGCCTTCCCGGTTCCATGGTGTTCTCCGTGCTGAAGGACTGCCTGATGGAGCCGCTGGCCATGGACACCAATGCCTTGAGACGGTTTTCGCCGTGTTCCAACACCCGCGCCTCGCTGCACCAGGGCAGGAATTCCGGATAGGATTCGATATCGTTGACCAGATCGTACATCTGCTCGGCATGGTAGGGCACGACGGCGCTTTTCTTAATCACAGTCAAAACAACACAGCCGGGTAATGAATATCGTTACAGAATGCCCACAGCCTGAAGAAAAATCAAAATAACACCCGCCGGTGCCACATAACGCGCGAAAATGTGCCAGACACGGAACCGGTAACGGGTCAGATGCATTTCCTCGAACGTGGAATCCGGCGACATGCGCCAGGCGGCGAACACGGCGATGAGCAGCCCGCCCAGGGGCAACAGGATATTGGATGTCAGAATATCAAAGACATCAAACATGCCGTTGGTCTTTTCCTGTCCGGCAAAGGAGAAACTGAATTTCCATGCATTGAACGACAAGACGGTAACCGTTCCCAGGGTCCAGGCGACGATGCCGGCGTAGGCCGTCGCCTTGATGCGGGAGATGCCGACGTTCTCCACCAGCCAGGTGACCGCCGGTTCCAGCAGCGAGATAGCCGAACTCCAGCCCGCGAACATGAGCAGGAAGAAGAACAATGTGCCGAAAAACGTGCCGCCGGGCATCTGCCCGAAGGCAATGGGCAGTGTGACGAAGATCAGGCCCGGGCCGCCCACGGACGGATCCAGGGAATAGGTAAAGACAATGGGGAAAATGGCGATGCCCGCCAGCAGGGCGACGCCGGTATCGGCCAAGGCTATCATAACGGTATTGCCCGGGATCGAGGCACGATCGGAAAGATAGGAACCGTAGATCATGATGGCGCCCATGCCGATACTCAGGCTGAAGAAGGCCTGGCCCAGGGCGTTGAGAAAGACTTCCTGGAAATTCTCCGCCATCCGCGCGAAATCGGGTACGAACAGGTATTCCAGCCCCTGCATGAATTTTTCCGTGCTGAGGGCGTAACCCACCATGACCAGCAACAGCAGAAACAGCGCCGGCATGAGAATGCGTACCGCGTATTCGATGCCGCTGCGCACGCCGCGCGAGACCACCACAATAGTCATCATTATAAAAATGGTGTGCCAGGCCAGCAGCTTTTCCGGGTCGGAAATCAGTTCGTTAAAGATCTCGGCGCTTTCCTGGGCCGTGGAACCGGCGAACATGCCGCTGCCGGTGCGGAAAATATAGGCCAGGGTCCAGCCGGCGATAACACTGTAATAGGAAAGGATAATGAAACCGGCGACCAGCCCCATCCAGCCGATGACCTGCCACCACTGACTGCGGCTCTCCTCCTGTGCCAGTTCCTTCATGGTATTGATGGGACTGCGCCGGCCGCGGCGCCCCAGCATGATCTCGCACATCATCACCGGCACCGCCACCATGAACACGCACAGCAGGTACAGCAGCACGAAACCGCCGCCGCCGTTTTCCCCCGCCATGAACGGGAAGCGCCAGATATTACCGAGACCGACCGCCGACCCCGTCGCCGCCAGGATAAAGGCCCAGCGCGAGGTCCACTGGCCGTGTATGGAAGTGCGTTTCGCCATTGGATGGTTCCTTTAGATGATTCTTTTTACAATCAATTCTGATGCAAATCCGCTTTCGACTCAACTTGGCCACCTGCATAAGTTGGTCTTATTAAGCAGGCTAGAAGTATCCCGACATTCCTCTGTGGGACCGTCGGCCGCATAGCCTGCCCCGGACC
>JBBDSH010000044.1:0-39907 GCA_040905045.1 Gammaproteobacteria bacterium
CGCTTCATCCGGGCTACAGGCTGTCCGTGCTCCATGGCTTTCAGAGTTCGGTATAACCGGGAATAGCGCTCAAGTCCACCTGGTCGATGAATTCGGGCTTAAGGTATTCATCCGCGTACCTAAGGTAAATCCGCTCGTGCATGAAGACATCAAACAGATCCGGATCAATATGGCCGTCCAGTTTCATCCGACCCAGTATCGACAGCGACTGGGACAGGGGCATGGCTTTCTTGTAGGGGCGATCACTGGCAGTCAGTGCCTCGAAAACATCGGCGATGGCAACCATGCGTGCCGGCACGGACATCTGGTCGCCGGTCAGGCCGTTGGGATAACCGGTGCCATCCATTTTTTCATGATGTCCGCCGGCGTACTCGGGCACGCGGCGCAGGTGTTTCGGATAAGGCAGTGATTCCAGCATCTTGATGGTAACGCTGACGTGGTTATTGATGATTTCCCGTTCCCGTATTGTCAGTGTGCCGCGACCGATCTTGAGGTTGTTTTCCTCCTCGTCACTGAGGAAGTTCTCCTGCTTGCCCTCCGGCGACACCCATTGTCGCCGGGATATGGCGTCAATCTGTTCAACCTGATCTTCGGAAATGCTTTCACCTCCCGTATTGCATTGCCGGATGTATTCCCTTTCTTCTTCAATCCGCGCCAGGGTTTGCTGCAATTCCGGATCAGCCTCCGGATTCCATTCTTCATTACCGGTATATCCGGCAAGCTGCTTCTTCAGTGCGTTGATCACGGCATCACGCTTGATCACCTCAAAGCGGGTGTCGATTAAATGAATACGATCAAAGATGGTTTCCAGTTTCGTGCCTTTGTCGACCACGTATTCCGGCGTCGTAATCTTGCCGCAATCGTGCAGCCAGGCGGCGACTTCCAGTTCATACATTTCTTCATCCGTCATTTCAAAGTCTTTCAGCGCTCCCCTGTCCACGCGGCAGGCAGCCTCCGCCAGCATCCTTGTTATGACGGGGACACGCTGGCAATGCCCCGCCGTATAGGGCGATTTTTCATCGATGGCGTCGGCAATCAATTTGATAAGTGAATCAAACAATGCCCTCTGGGAATCGATGAGGCTGCGATTGGTCAGGGTGACGGCGGCCTGGGAAGCGAGGGACTCCACCAGTTTTTGGTCCAGGGCGGAAAAAGGAATCACTTTCCCGGTTTCACTGTCCAGGGCATTGATCAACTGCAGCACTCCGATGATTTCGTTCTCATGATTCCGCATGGGTACCGTAAGAAAGGATTGCGAACGGTAACCGGTTTTCAGATCAAAATTCCTCGTACCCGAGAAATCGAACTCCTGATCGGCATAGGCATCTTCGATATTGACCGTCTCGCCACTGATCGCCGACCAGGCGGCGACCATGTGCCTGTTGGGATTGCCGTCCTTGTCATACAAAGAAATGGGATAGAAAGAGATTTCCTCACCGCTGGTACCGCCCTTGTATATCCCCAGGGAGTTGGTAATCATGATGTCGAAACGCAGCCGGTTGTCTTCCGTGCGGGTGTAGAGCGTGCCGCCGTCGGCATTGGTCAACTCCTTGGCCTTGGACAGGATCAGTTCCAGCAAGCGGCCGTGATCCCGCTCCGCTGACAGCGCGATGCCGATGTCGGTGAGTTCCTCGATCAGGGAGGCGAAATCAGAACTGCGGTCATTCATTAGACATAGAACGGCATTATCAAGGTGTCCGTTGCATTCTAAACAGCTGTGACGGTTTTCGCTATATCCGCGATTGCATCACGGAGATTCATATAATGATTCGCGGCCGGAGCCTGCCCCGGCATGTCCCCGGCTTACAGCTTGCCGGGGCAGGCGTAAGCCGGGGTGGCCGTTGCATCCTTAGCTCCGTAAACGGTGCATCTCCCGGATCAAGTCCGGGACAGGCTATGCACCACTTCCCCCACAAGCAAGGTTTAACCCCGGTGTAAAACGGAGCTTGTGGGAGGCCCGATACTGTATTCCTGGATCAAGTCCAGGACAGGCTTTGTCCAGCACAGGCCCCGGGCCGAACGATTCGCGGCGGGGGCGCCGCTCCTACAAACAGGGTTTGATTCTGAGACAAAACCCTGAAGGTAGGAGGCCCGACCCCGGGCCGAATGATTCGCGGCGGGGGCGCCGCTCCTACAGGCAGGGTTTGATTCTGAGACAAAACCCTGGAGGTAGGAGGCCCGATACTGGATCGGTGTCCAGCACAGGCCCCGGGCCGAATCAACCTAATTTCAACCCGTGGTTCAGGAGCCGGAAGATTCGTTGATTTCCAGGAACAGATTGTTCAGCCGATGCACGAAACCCGCCGGATCCTCCAGCTTGCCGCCTTCACTGAGCAGTGCCTGGTCGAAGAGGATGTGCGACCAGTCCCTGAAACGGTCTTCATCCTGCTCCCTGTCCAGCCTCTCTACCAACGGATGATCCGGGTTCACTTCCAGTATCGGTTTCGAAGCCGGTACTTCCTGTCCCGAAGCCCGTAGTATCTGTTCCAGATGCCGGCTCAACCCGTGGTCCTCCGCAACCAGACATGCCGGCGAGGAAGTCAGGCGGCGTGTGACGCGTACATCCGTGACCCGATCCTCGAGTACACCCTTGATCCGTTCCATCAACTTCTCATGTTGCTTGTTTTCCTTTTCCTTCTTCTCCTTTTCTTCCCCGTCTTCCTCTTTCTCCAGATCCTCCGGATCCAGTTCGCCCTTCATCACCGATTGCAGCGGTTTGCCGTCGAACTCGGTCAGATGCATGGTCAGCCATTCATCCACCGGATCGGTCAGCAGCAGGACCTCAATCCCCTTGTCGCGGAAGATCTCCAGATGCGGACTGTTCTTCGCCATGGCGAGACTGTCCGCGGTAATGTAATAGACGGCCTTCTGACCTTCCTTCATGCGGTCGATATAGTCCCGCAGCGAGACATTCTGTTCCGGCGAGTCGTCGTGCGTGGAGGTAAAGCGGAACAGCTTTGCCAGATCTTCCCTGCGTTCCGGATCATCGATGACGCCCTCCTTCATGACACGACCGAATTCCCGCCAGAACCTGGCGTACTTTTCCGGGTCCTTCTCCGCCATGCCGGCCAGCAGATCCAGTATCTTCCTCGTCGAGGCGGAACGGATGGTATCGATGGTTTTGTTCTTTTGCAGGATCTCCCGGGATATGTTCAGCGGCAGATCGTCGGAATCGACAATACCCCGCACGAAACGCAGGTACGGCGGCAGTAACTGGTCGGCATCGTCCATGATGAAAACACGCCGCACATAGAGCTTGACCCCGCGGCGCTGCTCCCGATCCCAGAGATCGAACGGCGCATGATTGGGGATATACAACAGGCTGATGTATTCATTCTTGCCCTCGACCTTGTTATGGGTCCAGGTCATGGGATCGTCGAAGTCGTGAGCTACATGCTTGTAGAATTCCCTGTATTCCTCGTCGGAAATCTCGTTCTTGCCGCGGGTCCACAGGGCCGTCGCCGTATTGACGGTCTCCTCGCCGGTCTCGTCATCACCTTCCTTCGGCATGACGATGGGCAGGGAAATATGATCGGAATAATGCTTGATGATGGAACGCAGGCGGTGGCCGTCGAGAAACTCTTCCGCGTCATCGGCCAGGTATAATGTCACCTTGGTGCCGCGCTTCGGCCGTTCCACGGTTTCGATGGTGTATTCTTCCCGGCCTTCCGATATCCAGCGCACGCCGTCACTGCGGCCCAGTCCGGCCTTGCGGGTCACCACTTCCACGCGCTTTGCGACAATGAAAGAGGAATAAAAACCCACCCCGAACTGGCCGATTAATTGCGAATCCTTGCTTTGATCGCCGGTCAGTTGCTGGAAAAACTGTTTGGTGCCGGACTTGGCGATGGTGCCCAGGTTATCGATGACCTCGTCCCGGCTCATGCCGATGCCGTTGTCGATGACGCTGAGGGTTTTCTGGTCCTTGTTGTATTCCACCCGGATTTTCAGGTCAGGGTCGTCCTCGAACAGGGACTCATCCTTGAGGGCCTCGAAACGCAGTTTGTCCGCCGCGTCGGAAGCATTGGAGATCAACTCCCGCAGGAAGATCTCCCGGTTGCTGTAGAGGGAGTGGATCATCAGGTCCAGCAGCTGCTGGACCTCGGTCTGGAAGCCGCGGGTCTCTTTGCCGGTTTCGACACTCATACTATTTTCCTTTATTTATAATGACATATTTGAAGTTATTCCTATGTATAGACATCCAACGCTTTTTTCAAGGGCGGCTTGTCCCGCCGAACTAATTTATCATTTTCAATTGCTTTACGGGCCGTGACGTTCCATAATCCATTTACGTGAAACGCGCGCGTGCACTTGATCTTAGGGGAGAATTTTCATGAAACGATTTGTTAAACAGCTCGGCCAGGGCATGACCGAATACATTATTATAGTCGCCCTCATCGCCATTGCCGCCATTGCCGTCTATTCCTTCTTCGGCGATACCCTGCGCAGCCAGATGGGCGCCATGACCCAGGAGCTCTCGGGCAAGAGCGGAACTTCCAGTACTGCCGATGCCCAGAAAGCAGCCGGGGCCGCGGCCGGCGAGAGCGAACACCGTGGCCTGGGTGAGTTTACCGGCGGCGCCGACGCCAAGGTCGAATAATCCGGCCTCAACCGATAATAATTCACCTGTTATGAAATGCGGGAGGGGGCCTCACGTCTCGGGAATAATCTGAGGGAGCTGGCGCTTTCCCCCCGTTATAAACGGCAGCGCGGTCAGGCTGCCGTTTTTGTTTTCGTCTTCATGACCGTGCTGGTGATCGGCATGTCGTTCCTGTACAAGGCCGGCAAGCTCACCAGCGACAAGATGGCCCTGCAGAACGCCGCCGACGCGGCCGCCTACAGCGTCTCCGTGGTGGAGGCGCGGGACCTCAACTTCGCCTCCTACATGAACCGGGCCATCATCGCCAACGAGGTGGCCATCGGCCAGATGGTCGGCCTGGCCTCCTGGGCCTTTCACTGGCGTTCCTTCGACGACTACCTGAGGTTGTATGCCCAGCCGTTGAATGCCGGTACGGTCACGGCACCGTTGGGCGCCGCCCTGGAGGGATTCGGCAAGGTTTTCAGGATCAGCGGCGATGTCTTCATCAAGGTCATGAAACCCCTGGCCAATTACGGCACCCTGATCACCCACAATATCAACAAGTTCTACGGTTACGCCCAGTACGGCTTTCATGTCGCCAGCACGGTTTACGCCCTCGGTACCCTGAGCGAAATGATCGATCAGAATGCCCCGCCCGGGGCGCGGCTGTCGGAATACGGCCTGCTGTCCCTGATCGGCCATCTGGCCACCTACGGGGCCCTGCCCGGCCTGCCGGGGGAGAAATTCACCCGCAGCTACAATCCCGCCAAAAGATCCAACATGGCCGATTTCCAGGCCGATGTGGCCGGCGTCACGGACGCGGGCGGTTACGGGCGGCTGGCGGCCATTATCCAGGAGTCGGGGGATCCCTTTATCAACAAGCGCGGCTGGATTTTCGATCTCTTTCGCGAACTGTACAACTGGGGCGCACTCCCGGATTTTCTTTACCACGAGGATACTTACCCCAACGGCGATCCGCGCGGCTGGGTCGGCATCGACGTGGGCTCGAACATCGATCTGGGGATCTTCGAGGTGGAGTGGTCCTTCTGGCTGATGTTTCACATGGATCTGTCGCGACTGGGCGGCAGCGAACTGCGCATGGTGGTGCCGATGAGCGCCGGCAAGAAAAAGAAGAAACAGGCCGCAGGCCAGTTCTTCAGCTGGTCCAGCGCCGACACCACCAATCTCGGCGTCGGGTTGAAAGGCGGCTTCGCCGTCAAGGCCTGGATCGTTATTCCCATCGTCAACGAGCGCATCAAGGTGGTGGACGTGGGCGCCAGCGTTAAAATTATCGACGACCGATTGCGTGTCTATGTGAACCTGTTCGGCGGCGGTACCGGTTGTGCGGAAAACGAGGACGGCGAGGAAGTCTGTGAAGATGTCGAGGGCGAGGAAGGACTCAAGCTCGTCGACGCGCCCTTCCCCACCAACGCGCCCTTCGGCGCCGGTTTCGCCCAGGCCGGCATCAAGAAGGGCACCGGCAAGAAGGCGGTCAACAATTTCCTGCAGGCCAACAAGAAGCACATGGGCCGGGACGTCGGCAGCAAGAAAAACAATCCCCTCTACGGTCCGGTACCCATGGAGGCTTATGGCGGCGCGGCCAGCAAGATGCTGGCCTGGGAATTCGTCTACCCGCCGGGGATTTTTTACCAGGCCGGCATGCCACAGCGCCAGGTGAACAAGAAATACGGCGGCCTGCCCCGTTACGTGGACACGGCAAACAACAACCCGTTGTCATTCTCCGGCGGCCCCAGCCTGGTGGTGGGCGTCATGCTGGGCGAGTCGGAATTCGATCTGGCCAACCCGGCGCCGGGCCAGCCGGCCGGGCCCGAAAACGAACCCACCGGCCGTTTCCAGATCACCGAGGAACTGGCCAACGACCAGATCCACGTGCTGGCCAAGTCCGAGGTCTATTTCAAGCGGCCCACGGACCTGAATTACTTCCGCCGCGGCGACGGCCAGGAGGAATACGGCAGCACCTTCAATCCCTATTGGCAGGCGCGCCTGACGGAAACCTCCCACGGCGACCGGACCGCCGCCCTGAAACTGCAGCAGGGCGTGCTGGTGGACGGCACCGCGCCGCCGTACAGCCTGTCCAGCCTGTTCGGGCCCATTATCAAGGCGCTGGGTCTGTAAGTGATGGCGGTCCGAACCTTGATGAGAATAGCGTGCCCGGGCCGGCAACACGGCCAGGCCATGACCGAATTCCAGATTGCGGCCGTGTATATCCTGGTGCCGCTGTTCCTGTTCATCCCGCTGCTGGGCAAGTACATCGACATCAAGCACGCCGCCATCGGCGCGGCCCGCTACCAGGCCTGGGAATACACCGCCTGGCACAATCCGGCGGACAATCACGACATCATGACCAATTTCACCGCCGCCTCGGTGCCGAAAAAATCCCCCGGGCAAACAACCACGGAAGCCCAGCAACGCTTCTTCTCCGCCATCCGCGAGGGCGATGACGCCGTGCCCATCAGCACATCGGATCGCACCGACGGCTGGGACGCGGAGGACCGCAACCCGCTCTGGACCGATCACCGGGCCGAACCCCTGTTTACCGGGACCATGGCCTCGACCATCAATACCAGCGATGATACGCCCGGCTTCAAAATCTTCGGCATCGACAGCGGCGATGTCATTTCCTTTATACTGGACGCGCTGGATTTCGTCTTTGATGCCTTCGGCACCCTGCTCAGTATCATTCCGGGCAATTCCGGCGCCGAGTTCAGCGCCATCAACACCGACGGTTATATAAGGAGTTCCGTCACGGCGCCGGTACGGATGTTTCCCAATGCCATCGATGTGTACGACGGCGCCTCGTTTCAGAATATCCCCGCCCGGGCCGGCGTTCTCAGCGAGAGCTGGAATTCCGGCGGCACCCTGCATACCTACAGCCAGGTGGGCGGCGCCGTGCCGGCCACGCTCCTGAAGGAACTGTTAACCATGCCGGTTCTGGGCGAGATCTGGGACGTCATTGCCTTCCTGGCGCCGGAACTGACCCGCTGCAAGCCCACATTCCACTCGCCCCTGGTCGGCGAAGACGGCAGTCTGTGGCTGGGTTACGTGGACAGCGACACCGTGCACCCGGATCGTCTGTCCGGCGGCGGCACCCACGTCTGCGACGATGCCGGCCGCTGCCGTCTGAAACCGAACATTCCCATGTCCCATACGGAGTGCGTCAAGTAATGCGATTAGAAGCACCCTTTATTCTTTCTGTTGTGTTTTGCCTGTTGCCCGCCATGGCCTGGGGGAAACCGGATTTTCCCGCCCCCCCGGACGCGCGGGTGGAAAAGGTGGGAGACAGCGTCTCCATCAGCGGCAATAACATGTACATCCGCCAGTTTTCCTCCGGCAAACCCATGGACCGGGTCAGCCGCTTTTATCATCGGCGCTGGGCGCGGGGTGAAAACGGCAAGGAACCCGGTTACGTGGAATCCGATGCCATGACACCCTGGCATATCATTTCCCGGGTCGAGGACGAATACCTCATGACCGTGCAGATTCAGCCCGCCGACAACGGCGGCAGTTGGGGCTACCTGGCCATGAGCAAACTTGAGAAGGGGAAATCGCTCCCTGACGGCGTGCCGGAGGTGCCGCGCATGTCGGATTCCCGGGTTCTGCACCAGATGGATACCGTCGATTCCGGACAGAAGGGCCAGACACTGCTGTTGAGCAACCCGCATTCCCTTGCCAGTAATGTCAATTATTACCGCCGCCATTACCAGAAACACGGTTGGCGCGAAGACATGAATCAACCCATACAGCGGGCCAGGATGCATATCCTCGCATTTACAAACGGGCGATATAAAATTAATATCATGTTGACGGGGGATCAGAATGAAACTCAGATCGTGGTCAACAGGATCGTCCACGACATTCTCTAGAATAAAAATGGATATTATCCATGCCTTCTAAGCGCCTACCTAGACCACAGCGGGGACAATCGATGACGGAATACACCGTCGTCCTGGTATTCGGCGTGCTTGCCCTGACCACCGGTCCAAGCGGCGATGTCATGCAGGATCTGGTCGAGGTGATGAAAAAAAACTATTCCGGCTATTCCTACGCCGTTTCCCTCTCCGAACCTCCCGATTACGACAATGCCGACGCCTACGCCATCGCCCTGGACGGCCACGGTCTGGAGGATGCGGAAATCGACAGGCTCGCCGTCGAGACCCCGGAACTGCTCACCGGCCTCAAGACCTACAACAAGGATCCAAACGCGCAACTCAAGAAAGTGACCGACATAAAGGACACCGTACTGGAAGCCATTCCCACCAGCCCGGGTGATATTCTCGATGGAGCGGGCAGCTTCTTTTAATCAATAAACAACCTGGTCCTGCCATGGCTATCAATAAAAAGAACAAGAAAGCGGGGATGTTGCCCCTTCTCATCGGGGCGATTGGTTTCGGCATTGCCGCCGCCCTCCTTTCCGTGTTGTATCTCAAGGCCAAGGAAGCCGCCCTGATCAAACAACTGGCGGGGGAAGAACAACAGATGGTTTCGGTGGTGGTAGCCGGCCGGGATCTCCCCAGGGGATCCGCCATTGTTGATGAGAATTTCGCCGTACGTGAGGTACCGGCCAATTTCGTCCACGGCGATGTAATCTATCCGGGTGAATACGATCGATACAGGGGCCGGGCGCTGACCACGGACCTGTCCGTGGGCAAACCGCTTCTGAAGAGCTTCCTGGATGAGGATTTCCCGACGGACTTCTCCGACACCATCCCCGTGGGCCGCCGCGCCCTGACCGTACCGGTGGACGAAGTCAACTCGGTGGCGGGATTCATCCGCCCCGGTAACCATATCGATTTGTTCGTCAACATCCCGTACACCGAATCCGGCTTCAACCCCAAATTCTATACCGTCGGCCTGTTCCGTGAGTTGCCGCCGGAAATGAAATTACCCGGCGAACTACAGGGCGGTCTCGGCGCCCTGCTGAACCAGTCGCCGGAGCTGGCCGATGAACTGCTTAACTATATGTCGCCCGGCGATGTCATCCTGCCGGTGCTGCAGGACGTGCGTGTGCTGGCAACGGGTACGGATCCATACATAGAATCCCTTGATGACATGGGCCGGCCGCAATTCCGTACCGATACCAATTTCACCAATGTCACCCTGGATGTTTCCCCGGCACAGGCGGCACTGCTGACCGCGGCCCAGGACAAGGGCGATTTGCTGGCCGTGCTGCGCAATCGCAAGGATGAAAGCCTGGCGGACTTCACCACCATCTCCGCACGTGACCTGTTCAACAATGCCGCCGAAATGGCGGCAGCGGAACGTCAGCGCAAATCCCGCGCGGCCGTGGCCGGCGGCGTCGATACCAACGGCAATCTGGTGGATGCCGACGGCAACCGCATAATGAGCCGCGATCAACTGGCCGAGGCCGGCCTCACCGTCAACGAGAACGGGCAACTGGTGGACAAGAACGGCAATATCGTCGATCCCAAAGACGTGGTCGTCGGCCCCGGCGGCAAGGTCATGACGCGGCAACAACTGGCCGAGGCCGGACTGTCCGTCAACGAAAGCGGCCAGATTATCGACGAGAACGGCAATGTGGTTTCCGCGGAAGATCTGGTCACGGGTGCCGACGGCAAGGTCATGACCCGGCAGCAGCTGGCCGAGGCCGGACTGTCCGTCAATGAAAACGGCGAGATTGTCGATAACAAGGGTCGCGTGGTGGACCCCGACGACGTCGTGGTTTCCAAAGATGGCAAGGTCATGACCAGACAACAACTGGAAGCCGCCGGACTGAAGAGCGCCGGTGGCGTCGACAGCAGCGGCAACCTGGTGGACTCCGACGGCAATGTCATGGCCTCCCGGGAGCAACTGGAAGCCGCCGGCTACACCGTCAATGAGAACGGCGAGATTGTTGACAAGGACGGCAATGTGGTTGATCCCGGCGAACTGGTCGTCGACAAGAACGGGAAGGTCATGTCCAGGGATAACGTGGCTGTTGCCGCCGACGGCAGCATTATCACCGACGAACAGCTGTCCGACGCCGGCCTGAGCCGCGGCGGCGAGGTTGACGATAACGGCAACCTGGTGGACGACGACGGCAATGTCATAGCATCCCGGGAGCAACTGGAAGCCGCCGGTTATTCCGTTAACGAAAACGGCGAGATTGTCGATGCCGACGGCAATGTGGTGGATCCCAATGAACTCATGGTCGACAAGAACGGCAACATCGTTGACAGCAAGGACATGGTCGTCGCCTCCGACGGCAGCATCATGACCCGCCAGCAACTGGCCGAGGCCGGGTTGTCCGTCAACGAGAACGGGCAGATAGTGGATCGCAACGGCAACGTGGTGGATCCGGACGACCTGATAACCACGAAAGACGGCAAGGTGATGAGCCGCAAACAACTGCAGTCAGCCGGTCTGAAAGTAAATTCAAAGGGCGAGATCGTCGATGCCGACGGCCGTGTTCTGAGCAGCGATGAAGTGGAACAGGTGGCAAAGACCGTGCCTATCGGCGGCGCCGGTGCGGCGGCCTTTACCTATCAGATGATCATCGGCGGCTCCAGTGAAGACGGCGTGGCCAAGAAAACCACCGTCGCCGTCGACCAGCAGGAATAATGGCGCTCATGGCGGAACGTTACTCCATTCCGCTGTTGCTGCTGCTGTCGGCACTGATGTTGCCGGTGGCGGAGGTTCGAGCCCAGGAGGTCATCATTCAGGAAAACATAGGCGAGTCGGCCGGCGGCGGGGCCGTCATCGAAATCGGAGGCGGCAAGGACAACGGGGGTGACGCGGCAGGCCCGGGCACCACACCAACTCAGGGGGAGCCGGTCAACATTACCCGGAATCCGGGCAATACCGGCATCGAAATGATCATCGGCGGGCAGAGTGAAGACGGCGTCGCCAAGCGCGGCAATCTGCCGGTGGTCGAATAAGCCGGCTGACCGGCAAATAAAAAATCGTATCGGGAATCGATAATTATGATAAAAAAACAAATCCTCGCGGTACTCCTGTTTGCGTTGAGCTGGGGCGGCGTTCATGCAGACGAGATAACGGAACTCTTCGCAGGCGAGATCAAGATCCTTCAGGTCAAGGATATCAAGCGCATCGCTGTCGGCAATGCCAGTCTGGTCAGTACTTCTCTGTTGACCAACGGCCAGCTCCTGCTCATCGGTGAGGCGCCCGGTAATACCAATATCCACATCTGGTTCAACGACGGTACGGAGGATGACATAACCATTCGTATCAAGGAGGGCTACGGCACACTGGCGCACAAGGCCGATGAAGTCCGGTCGCTGCTGCAGGACGTCAAGGGCCTGAATGTCCGGGTGGTGGGCGAACGCATTGTTCTGTCGGGCCGTATTGATCGCACCTACGAAGACGCCATCGGCACGGTCTCGGGCGCTTTCCCCGAACTCATGGACCTGACGCGCAAGCTGGACCCGGCCCAGTACGACGTTCTGGAACTGCCCGCCAACAAGATGGTGTTCATGAACATCAAGATCACCGAATTCAACAAGAACTATCTGGAAAACCTGGGCATCCAGTGGGACAACCCCATCAGCGGACCGTCAGCCGCCTACGCCCTGGACCTGGTCGACAACGATGTCTTTCGCGTTCAGAGTCAGGCGCCTTCCCTGGGCGGTCTGGAACCCGGCGATGCATCCACGCCGCTCGGTTATTTCGGCATCGCCACCGAGATCAGTTCGCGCATCAACTTTGCCGTCAATTCCGGCAACGCCCTGATCCTGGCGGAACCGAGACTGGCGACCCGCAGCGGCGGCGAAGCCAGCTTCCTGGCCGGTGGCGAAGTGCCGTTGCAGACCACCAACCAACTGGGTGCGTCCAACGTCACCTTCAAGGAATTCGGTATTTCCCTGGGCGTGAAACCGGAGGTGGATCAGAACAACAATATCCGCGCCACCGTTACCACGGAAGTCAGCGCCGTGGACAATTCCGTCGCCGTGCAGGGCATCCCCGGCTTCCTGACCCGTAAGACCACCACGGATATCAGCATGCATTCCGGTGAAACCCTGGTCATCTCCGGGCTGATTAACCAGCAGGCCTCCAAGGACATCAACCGGCTGAAGTTCCTCAGCGACATTCCCATTCTCGGCGAACTGTTCAAGTCCAAGACATTCCGGGATCAGAAAAGCGAACTGGTCATCTTTGTCACTCCGACGGTCTTCGATGCCGAATCGGATTTAAACCAGAGAGAAATCAATCGGCGCCGGGAAGGCATTCAGGATGCCCTTGACGCCATCGATGAAGACAGACTCGAAATTATTGACTAAACGGATGTTCCAAATTCCACTATAACTGTAGTAGCAGTATGAAGAAGAGACTGCATCATGGAAGAAAGGCGGGATCATGGTGTTGGAGCGACTAGCGCCATGGATGAGTGCGGGACCGAGCCAGGGATGGCTCGAGGAGCGGAAACACCATGAACCCGCCCGGTGTAATAGCCTGCATCGGCTGTAGTGTGTAGTGGAATTCGGAACACTTATTTCAAAGAGGCACAGAAACGATGTTTGATGTACTGGTAAACAACAACAAGGGCGAAAGAATCAAAAACTTTCGCTGCCCCGTGAGCGAATGCACCATCGGCAAGGCCAGGGATAATTTCATTCAACTGCGCGGCTGGAAGATTGCGCCTTATCACGCCGAAATCCACCGCACGCCAGAAGGGCTCTTCATCGAGGACAAGACCGGCCAGAACCGGGTCGAGGTCAACGGCAACGAAATCGAACATTACGGTCCCATTCGTACTTCCGATGTCATCGTCATCGGCGGCTATCACATTCAGGCCGGCATGATCGCCCAGGCCGAAGGCGGGGACGAGATCAACATCGACCTGGACGATGAGGATGATGACGAAGACGTTAATCTCAAGACCGTCATCGGCGTTGCCCGCCACGAAGTCATCGAGGAATCCGAGGAACTGAGCAAGACGCTGATCTCGCTGCAGCACAACGAGAAGTTCAAGTGGCGCAACCGGGTTCACGACGAACTTCTGGCCATGATGGACCTGCGCCGCACCGATATCGGCGACATGGACGAGGATAAACTGCGCGATCACGTCAAGGCCATGATCGCCGAGATCATCAAGGAAATGGACAACAAACTGCCCTCCGACCTGAACCGCCAACAGTTGGCGGAAGAAGTGCTGAATGAGGCGGTCGGCCTGGGTCCCCTGGAAGTCCTGATCGAGGACGAGTCCGTCACTGAAATCATGGTCAACAAGTTCGATGATATCTATGTCGAGCGCGAGGGCCGGCTGACCAAGTCCGAAGTCACCTTCTCCAGCGACGACGCAGTCATGACGGCCATCGAGCGCATCGTCTCGCCCCTGGGCCGACGTATCGACGAAAGCTCGCCCATGGTGGACGCCAGATTGCGCGACGGCTCCCGCGTCAATGCCATCATCCCGCCGCTGGCCCTGCGCGGGCCCTGTCTGACCATACGCAAGTTCGCCAAGCAGAAATTAACAGCGGACGACATGATCCGGTTCGGCGCCTTGGACGAGCGCATGGTCCAGTTCCTGGAATCCGCGGTGAAGAACCGCCAGAACATCCTTATCTCCGGCGGCACCGGCAGCGGTAAGACCACACTGCTCAATGTGTTGTCCAATTTCATCCCGTCCTCGGAACGCATTGTTACCGTCGAGGATGCCGCCGAGCTGAAACTGGTGCAGCCGCACCTGGTCAGTCTGGAAGCCCGCCCGCCGAACCTGGAGGGCAAGGGCGCTGTGCCGATCCGTGACCTGGTCAAGAACTGCCTGCGCATGAGGCCGGATCGCATCGTCGTCGGCGAGTGCCGCGGCGGCGAAACCCTGGACATGCTGCAGGCCATGAACACCGGCCATGACGGCTCCCTGACCACGGCCCACGCCAACACGCCGCGGGACCTCATCGCCCGTATCGAGGTCATGGTCATGATGTCCGGCATGGATCTGCCGGTGCACGCCATTCGTGAAATGGTGGCCTCGGCCATCGACATTGTCGTGCAGCAGACCCGTTTCTCCGACGGCAGCCGGCGCGTGATCAACATTACCGAAATCACCGGAGTGGAATCCGGCATCGTCTCCATGCAGGATATTTTCAAATACCAGCAGGAAGGCTTCGATGAAGACGGCCGCGTCAAGGGCCATTTCGAGGCCACCGGCGCGGTACCGGAGTTCTACGAGGAAATGCGCCAACGCGGCCTGAACGTGGACATGTCCATCTTCCAGTAAACGGATATGGAAACCCTGTTCGCCACCTCCGCCAACATTTTCATGGCCCTGGCCGTCGTCTGCTTCTTCATGATGGCGACACTGCTGTGGTGGATGCTGGCGCAGAAAGGCCAGGCCTTCCTGGAGGACTACAAGGAAACCTTCACCGCCACGGCCAGCAGCAACATGTCCGACATGTTCCTGTTCATCGATCCCAACCGTCTGTTCTTGCTCAATATTGTCGCCATCGTGGTACTGCCGGCCCTGACCTGGCTGATATTCCGCGATGTGCCGGCCATGCTGGCCATGCTGGCCATCGTCATACTGCTGCCGACCATCGTTTATCAGTCCATGCGCCGCAAGCGCCTGAAGAAGATAGAAGTACAACTGCCCGATGGCCTGGCCATGATGTCGGGGGCCATGCGCGCCGGCGCCAGCCTCAGCATCGCCCTGGAAGGCCTGGTCAAGGAACAGCCGCCGCCCCTGTCGCAGGAATTCGAGTTGTTTCTGAAGGAACAGCGCCTGGGCGTGGATTTCGACGAATCACTGCAGGGCATGGAACAGCGTATCCCTATCCAGGACTTCAGCATGCTGGTCACCGCTTTGCGCATCAACCGGGAGGTGGGCGGCAATCTGGCGGAAACCATGGAAACCCTGGCCGAAACCCTGCGCAACAAGGCCATGATGGAAGGCAAGATCCAGAGCCTCACCGCCCAGGGCAAACTGCAGGGCATTGTCATGACCGGCCTGCCGGTATTACTGGGCGTGCTGCTCAACTTCATGGAGCCCGAGGCCATGAGCAAACTCTGGACCACTCCCATCGGCTGGGCGCTTCTTGCCGTCATCATTGTCATGTTAATGATGGGGTATTTTCTGATTCGCAAGATTACGAATATCGATGTTTAACGTGAATACAATAACCACACATCGAGACTTGCCCGACTGGTGGCTCGTGGCTCGTGGCTGGTGGCTGGTGGCTCGGGTGTCACGCCTTTCCGGCAGGAGGCGTGCTACCGTGTTTCTGATACAAGTCCAGTACAGGTTTGGTCCGACGCAGGCCATGTTCCGTATCCCGAGCCACGAACCACGAGCCACCAGCCACGAGCCACGAACCACGAGCCACGAACCACGAGCCACGAGCCACGAATAATCATGGTTGATTTCTTCACCGACATCGCCGTCCCCCTCTACGCCATCTCTGTCGGCCTGTGCGTGTTCCTGACCCTGGCGGTCTTCTACCGGCTTCACAGCATGGTGGATCAGCATGACCGCGCCTATATGGATCCGCTGTCGTTCAAGCTGAAGCTGGCCTGGCCGCTGATTCAGATCATCGCCCACTTCTTCGTCCAGTTCCTGCCCTACGAGATCATCGAACGCACGGAACAGCGTCTGATGCGCACCGGGGTCGGCTATCTCCTTACCGGCGAGGAATTCATCGCCCTGCGCATTCTCTGCGCCCTGGGCACCCCGTTGCTGGTCTGGTTCGGTCTCACCGCCATGGAGATGAATGAACCCATCTGGCTGGTTGTGGCGCCGCTGGTAGGCTTTCTGTTGCCGGACATCTGGCTGAGCGATACGCGGAAAAAGCGCGAGAAGGAAGTCATACGAACCCTGCCCGTCTATCTGGACTTCATCACCATGTGCGTGGAGGCAGGCCTGAATTTCGCCGGCGCCCTGAGCCAGGCCATGGAAAAGGCGCAACCCGGTCCCATGCGCAACGAATTCGCCATCGTTTTGCGTGATATGCGTTCCGGCCTGTCCCGGGCCGACGCCCTGCGGCGTATGGCGGACAGGCTGGATATCAACGAGATCACCAGTTTCGTTAGTTCCATCATCCAGGCGGAGAAAATGGGCGCCAGTCTCGCCGCCGTACTGCGGCTGCAGGCGGAACAACGCCGCAACGAGCGTTTCCAGCGCGCCGAGAAACTGGCCATGGAGGCGCCCATCAAGCTGGTCGGTCCGCTGGTCATCTTTATCTTCCCCGTGACCTTCATTATTCTGGGTTTCCCCATTGTCATGAAGTTCCTGGGAGAAGGGATACTATGATCCACGGCCGCCTGCTCCGGGCCGACGACCGCAGTTGCCTGATTCCCCGCGTTGCACTCACCGATAACTGGTTCGAGCGCCTGCGCGGTCTGCTGGGTTCACCGCCGCCCGGTCAGGGGGAAGCCCTGCTGATCCGGCCCTGTTCTTCCGTGCATACTTTTTTCATGCGTTTCGCCATCGACCTGATCTTCCTTGATCACGAATGGCGCGTCGCCAAAACCGTAGACTCGCTCAGGCCCTGGCGCATGGCGGCCTGTCCGGCGGCGGCCATGGTACTGGAACTGGCGGAAGGCAGTCTGAAACAATTATCCATTTCCCGCGGCATTCAACTGGAATGGCAAGATGCTTAACTGCGAACGAATCACGATCATCCTCCTGGTACTGGCCCTGACCGGCTGTGCCTCCCAATCCATACAACAGGAACCCGGAGTGGATCTATTCGAACTCCGCGAACAGGCCGACGCAGCCTATGAAGAGGGGGATATGGCCGCCAGCGAAAAACATTACACCGTCCTGGTCAAGGAGGTCCCGGGCGAGGCCAGACCATGGTTCCGGCTGGCGAACATCTATGCACGCACCGAGCGTCCCGGCGCCGCCGTGCGCGCCTATCGCGAAGCCCTGATCCGGGACCCGGAAATGACCAAGGCCTGGTATAATATGGGTATCGTTCAGTTGCGGGAAGCGGCCCACAGTTTCAATGAACTGCAGGTCTATGCGGATGCGGAAGATCCGCTCTACATTCAGGGGAACACTCTCCTTGAAGGGATACTGAAACTGATTGGCGATGATAACGACAGGTAACAACCACAGGTGAACCTCTACCCGTATTCCCGTGCCCGCGGCGGACAGGCGATGGTGGAATTTCTTATCGTCCTGCCGTTGCTGTTGCTGTTGATCCTGGGGACATTGCAGTTTGCCTTTATCTATCACGCCAAGATCACGCTCAACTACGCCGCCTTTGAAGCCGCCCGGGCAGGAAGCCTGAATAAAATGCGCGACTATGCCATGGAATACGCCCTGGCGCGGTCTCTGGCGCCGATATACACCCACGATGCCGACATCGACAAATACAAGGAGGGTCGTGCCAAACTCCGCCAGCAGATTGAAGACGGTTACATGCGCATCGAGATCGTCAACCCGAGCCCGGAGGCCTTCGCCAATTTCGGCATCAATGAAGGCGGCAAAACGTCGATTCCCAATGATAATCTCATCTATCGCGGCACGCCCGCGGACGCAACCGCACCCACGATTCAGGACGCCAATCTGCTCAAGATCCAGGTCTATTACTGTTATGAAATGATCGTGCCTTTCGTAAACAAAATCATATGGGCGATGATGCGCTACTCGCCGTCTGAAGCCATGCCCAACAACATGCCGCAGGTGGATCCGGAGCACCGTTTCGGCGCGCCGGCGGCCGGCACATTCAATGAAGAATGCATCAAGACCAAGCATGATAATGACGATTATTACGGCATCCCCATTCGCGCCCAGGGCATCATGCGCATGCAGTCCCCGGCGGAGATGCCGCCCGCGACTATCTGATTGTTATCCGGGCATTTTCTACAAATTAGCCAGGCGCGTCCGGTTTCGCTAACATGACGAGTGAGGGGTGAGGCGTAAGGAGTGAGGAGTAAATGCAACCGTGGCAAGGATTTACTCCTTACACCCCACCCCTCACTCCTTACCATCAAACAGCGGCAGATCATTAAAACATCGGCAAAAGCCCATCCATGTCCGAGAAAGTGAAATCACCCCCGCAACATACCCCGGTGATGCAGCAGTATCTGGGTTTCAAGGCGCAGTATCCGGACATGCTGCTGTTCTTCCGCATGGGCGATTTCTACGAGCTTTTCTATGATGACGCCGGCAAGGCGGCGAGGCTGCTGGATATCGCCCTGACCAAACGCGGCAAATCCGGCGGCGAGGACATCCCCATGGCGGGCGTGCCCTATCACGCCGTCGAGTCCTACCTGGCCAGGCTGGTGCAATTGGGCGAGTCGGTGGTGATCTGCGAACAGATCGGCGACCCCGCGCTTGCCAGGGGTCCGGTGGAACGCAAGGTGATGCGGATCATCACGCCGGGCACCGTCACCGACGAGGCCCTGCTGGAAGATCGGCGTGATTGCCTGCTGCTGGGCATTCACGACCGGGACGAACAGTACGGCCTGGCCTGCCTGGATCTGACCAGCGGCCGTTTCACGGTTATGGAGGTGGACGGTATTGAGGCCCTGGACGCGGAACTGAAACGCCTGCAACCCGCCGAGGTCCTGATTCGCGAAGACAGCCCGCTCGTTGAAAGCGGGCGCAATGAACATTACCGGCTGACAACCCGTGCCGACTGGATTTTCAACCGGGAACCCGCGCTTGAACGCATCCTCGAGCAATACGAAGTCGCCACCCTGGAAGGGTTCGGCTGTGAGCATATGGATACCGCCCTCTGTGCCGCCGGCGCCGTACTGCATTACGCCGTTGAGACCCAATGCCGTGATCTGACCCATCTGCAGCCCCCGCGCGTCGAGAGGCAGGAAGACGGCATCATCCTGGATGCCATCAGCCGGCGCAATCTGGAGCTGGAACGCGACCTGTCCGGACGCCGCGATCACAGCCTGCTGCAATTGCTGGACAGCACGGTTACCACCATGGGCAGCCGCACGCTGGGCCGCTGGCTGATGCAGCCCCTGCGCGATCATGACGCCCTGCGCCTGCGCCATGATGCCGTCAACAGCCTGCTGCACAATCGTCTCTACATCGGCCTGCGGGAATCAATGAAACCGGTACGGGACATGGAACGCATCCTGACCCGCATCGCCCTGCAGTCGGCGCGGCCGCGGGATCTGGTGCAGCTGCGCGACAGCCTGGCGGCACTGCCGGAGATCATGGAAACCCTGTCCGCGTCCGATAGCCCGCTTTTGCAAACCCTGCTGGGGCGGATCGATCCTTTCACGGTTTTGCACGACTTCCTGAGCAGTGCCGTTGAAGAAACACCGCCGGTAACATTACGGGACGGCGGCGTCATCGCGGCGGGATTCGACACCGAACTGGACGAACTGCGCCGCCTCGGCAGCGACGTCAATCAATATCTGCTGGACCTGGAAAGCCGCGAGCGGGAACGTACCGGGATCAGCAATCTGAAGGTCGGTTACAACCGGGTACACGGCTATTACATCGAAATCAGCCGTGTACACAGTCATACCGTCCCCGATGAGTACCACCGCCGCCAGACCCTGAAGTCAACGGAACGCTTCATTACCGATGAACTGAAAGGATTTGAAGAAAAGGTGCTCAGCGCCAGGGAAAAAGCCCTGACCCGGGAAAAACAGCTGTATCAGGAAATCCTGCAGCGGGTTTGTAATGACCTGCAACCGCTGCAGCGAACCGCCGCCGCGGTGGCCGAAACCGATGTCCTGGCCGCGTTCGCCGAACGTGCCGAACTACTGGATCTGCATTGTCCGGAATTCAGCCGGGAATCGGGCATCCATATTGTCGGTGGCCGTCACCCGGTGGTGGAACAGGTACAGACCGAACCCTTCATCGCCAATGACACCCTGCTCGACGACGAGCGCCGCATGCTCGTGATTACCGGCCCCAATATGGGCGGCAAATCCACCTACATGCGCCAGACCGCGCTTATCGTCATCCTGGCGCATATCGGCAGCTTCGTTCCCGCCGACAGCGCCCGTATCGGCCCCGTGGACCGGATATTCACCCGTATCGGCGCCTCCGACGATCTGGCCGGCGGCCGTTCCACGTTCATGGTGGAGATGGTGGAGACCGCCAATATCCTCAATAACGCCACCGGCGACAGCCTCGTCCTGATGGATGAGATCGGCCGAGGTACGGGCACCTACGACGGCCTGGCGCTGGCCTGGGCCTGCGCCGCCCGGCTGGCGAAGAATATTCGCGCCTACACCCTGTTCGCCACACACTACTTCGAACTGACGGCACTGGCTGAACAATTGGACAGTGCCCGTAACGTCCATCTGGATGCGGTGGAGCACGGTGAACGTATTCTCTTCATGCACAGCGTCAAGGAAGGGCCCGCCAGCCGCAGTTACGGGCTGCAGGTGGCGCAACTGGCCGGCGTACCCGGGGAGGTCATCGAACACGCGCGCCGGCGCCTGGGCGAAATGGAAAAAAACCCGCCGCCCGCCGCCGTGGAACAACCCCAGGAAGATCTGTTCCGTAACCCCCACCCGTTAATCGACGAGGTGGAACAACTGGACCCGGACCGGCTTTCCCCACGGCAAGCCCTGGATATACTCTACCGTTTACGCTCCCTGCTGGACTGAGAAAACCGTGACGGGAAACGACCGGCCCTTTTGCTGGCCGGTATTAAGGGTTATTATTTGCGGATTCGAAATTACGTTTACATCTACAGGAAATCGACATGACTTTTGTTGTTACTGAAGCCTGCATCAAGTGCAAATACACCGATTGCGTGGAAGTGTGCCCCGTTGACTGCTTTCATGAAGGCCCCAATATGCTGGTCATTGATCCCGATGAATGCATCGATTGCACCCTGTGTGAGCCCGAGTGTCCGGTGGAAGCCATCATGTCGGAAGAAGACGTCCCGGACAACCTGCAGGAATACATCGATCTGAATGCCGAATTATCCAAGGGATGGCCGGTGATCAACGAAATGAAGGAACCGCCGGAAGACGCCGACGAATGGAAAGACGTCAAGGACAAACGCCAGTACCTGGAACGCTGAGCCGGGCTTCCCGCCCTCCGGGAGTCCGGCACTCAATCCAGGCCTGTCCCCATAGCCGCCATCCGGGCATGAATGCCGGATCAGGGAAATGATCGGCCAGGCCGCCCGTTTCTCTGCCGGCTTATGCACGTTCCTGACCATGCTGCTGCCGCCGGACGCTCTCATCGCCGCCGAAGTCTATAAATGGACGGACGAATCGGGCCGGGTCCACTACGGCGACAAGCCCACGAACAATAATGCCGTCCCGCTGGAGATCCGGAAAGATCCCCCTTCCGAATCCGGTATGGAGGCACGACGGCAAAAACGTGACGTGTTACTGGAAGCATTTGACGAAGATCGCCGCAGAAAAAAGGAACAAGAGGCAGCGGCACGCAGGGAAGCGGAAGAAAGAAACAAACGATGTGCAAAGGCGCGCAAACGTCTTGGAAAAGTCGTCAACGCCGGCTTTTTATACAAAAAAACCGACGATCCCAGAAACCCGAGAGTTCTGACTGAAGAAGAAAGGAAAGTGGAAACCGAACGACTCCACAGCCAGGTCGAGCAATGGTGCCGATAATGTCGATTAGCCCGCATATTGATACATTCCGCCTGAACATGGACAGGATTCACGTAAACGGAGTAATATGATTTTCATCCTGCTGAATGCCCGGTGGGCCAGACGTGCCAGACTGCGGAGATCGACCACCCCATGAAACCTCATCCCGCGACGCCGCTGAAGGCCCGCATTGCATTCTCTTACGAACATAACGGCGCCGTCGGATGTATCGGCGGTTCGGATTTCAGCGTCGCCAGGACAGCTATTTGCACCATGCCGGCCGACTGACGTAACACAATTCGGACACGCACGCCCAAAAATCATATAACTGACTGATAAACATAAGAATATAGTCAGAATGAGTCTGTCGGAAAAACTCGAAATCGCCAACATCTCGGATGCCGGCAAGCGCCGGCCTCATAACGAGGACAGCACCCTGAGCGACGCGCAACTGGGCCTGGTCGTGTTGGCCGACGGCATGGGAGGCTACAAGGCCGGGGAAGTCGCCAGCGCCATCGCCGTCACCGCCATCCATTCTTCCGTCAAAGCCGGCCTGAAGAGCCCGCCGGATGCCGGTGAGGATACCCTTTCGGCCGAATCCGAACTCATTAAACAGGCAATAATCCACAGTAATTCAGAGATTTACAAAGCCGCTCTGAAGGACGAGCAGTGCCAGGGCATGGGCACCACTATCATTGCCGTGCTGTTTCATGACAACGCCGTCACCATCGGCCATGTGGGTGACTCGCGGGTCTATCGCATGCGCAACAACCTGTTCCGGCAGATCACCCGGGATCACTCGTTAATTCAGGAACTTATCGATCGGGGCGTGTATACGCCGGAGGAAGCGGCCGAGAATACGCCCAGAAACCTGGTGACCCGGGCCCTGGGCATTGATCGGAAAGTGCAGGTGGAGGTGACGGAGGAAGCGGTACTGCCGGGGGACATCTACCTTCTGTGTTCCGACGGATTGAATGATATGGTAAATGATGAAGAAATTCACTTAACCCTAAGTAAATATAGTGCTAATCTTGCACAAGCTGCCGAGGAATTAGTACGCTTGGCCAACATGAAAGGGGGCAAGGACAATATCTCTATCATCCTGATACGGGTGCAGGCGAATTTTTCCGCATCCCGCGGCGGGCTAAAAAATCTAATAAGTCGTTTCTTTTGATGTCAGGGGACTGGGACAAAAACCAATGGCAAAGTTAGTTCTGAGCTTAAACGGTGTCGTTCAAGGGGAATACGAGCTTACTAATGAGCGCCTCACCATCGGGCGTAAGCCTGAAAACGACATTCCGATAGACAATCTCGCCGTCAGCGGCAAACATGCCCTGATCATCACCATTCTGGACGATTCCTTCCTGGAAGATCTGGGCAGCACCAACGGCACCTATGTTAACGGCAAACTCGTTAAGAAACATGCCCTTAAGGACGGGGATGTCATCGCCATCGGCAAGCACGAGCTGAAATACGTCAACGAAAACGCCACCGCCGACGACGACGAATTCGAAAAAACCATGATCATCAAGCCGGGCTCGGCCAGCGCCGCCGTGGCCGCCGCCCAGGCGGCGGAAAAGGCCGGTGCCGGTCCTGTAGAAGACGCCAAACCCGCCGCCTCCGGCGGTGACGGCGCCTCCGCCGCCGCAGCCTCGGCCGCGCCGTCGCCTTCCACGTCCGGCATGCCCCTGGGCCGCTTGACCGTCCTCAACGGCCCCATCGCCGGCAAGGAACTGGAGCTGACCAAGGCCCTGGTGACACTGGGCAAGCCCGGCACCCAGGTAGCCGTCATCTCACGCCGTCCACAGGGGTATTTCCTGACTCATATCGAGAGCGACGGCGACGGCAAGCGCTACCCCACCGTCAACGGCGAGGGTATCGGACCCAAGGCTTATCAACTCAAGGACGGTGACCTGATCGAGCTGGCAGGCATCAAGATGGAGTTTTCGGTAGGTTCGTAATTCCCTTCACTTCTGTGTCTCCGACAAGCACCGGTACAAGGACTTGCGCAGTGAGGAGTGAGGAGTAAGGCGTCAGTGGAATCCTTGGCTATGTTTTTTTACTCCTCACTCCTCACTTCTTACAGCCGTCTGAGGCACTCAAGGTAGGCCTGCTCATCCGGCGGCAGGTTGTTGCGCTGGGCCTCCCACAACGCCTCCCCCAGACATTCCATCATGGCGTGTTCCAGTTGGTGGGCGTCGCCGTATTTCTCCAGCAGCGTCCGGTAGAGATCCCGAATGCCCGCCGGTCGATCGGTACTCACCTGCTCGTGGATGGCGACATGCATGCCCATATGCAGGAACGGATTGCTGACGCCTCCCTCCGGCGTGTAGTCGGCCGCCAGAACGTCCTCCCCACTTTCCAGTTCCGCATGATATTCCGGGTGCTGGAGGATAATCTCCGTGAGCACACGCTCTATGGGTTCCAGCGCCTCGTTATTCCGGTACTTGCGCCAGACCTCCACGAAGAATCTCCGGCTGCTTTCTCTATCCTGGATCATGGCAGTTTCATATCATCTCGGGATTGATGCCAACCTAACATAGTGAGGCGTGAGGGGTGAGATGTCAGGTATCGGCAAGTTGAGAATCCGGCAGGATTTACTCCTCACTTCTTACCCCTCACTCCTAACCGGTCTTATGTTTGTATTCACAGAGGTCACGGATGACGCATTCCGGGCATTTGGGCTTGCGCGCCGTGCAGACGTAGCGGCCATGCAGGATCAGCCAGTGATGGGCGTCCTTTCTGAAGCCTTCCGGCACCAGCCGCACCAGACGGTCCTCCACCTCGCGGACGGTTTTGCCGGGGGCGATGCCGGTACGGTTGGCGACCCGGAAAATATGCGTATCCACGGCAATGGTCGGCTGGCCGAAGGCCGTATTGAGAATCACATTGGCGGTCTTGCGGCCGACGCCCGGCAGGGCCTCCAGGGATTCCCGCTCCGACGGCACCTCGCCGCCGTGCTTTTCCACCAGCATGCGGCAGGTCTTGATGATGTTCTCCGCCTTGCCGTTATACAGGCCGATACTCTTGATATAACGCTTCAGGCCCCGGAGCCCGAGCTTGAGGATGGCTTCGGGGGTATTCGCCACCGGGAAGAGTTTCGCCGTGGCCTTGTTGACACCGACATCGGTTGCCTGCGCCGACAGGATCACGGCTATCAGGAGCTCGAACGGCGAAGCATAGGTCAATTCCGTGGTCGGCGCCGGATTGTTGTCCCTGAGGCGCTCGAATATGGCGATGCGTTTGTCGCGGTTCATGACAGATCGAACTTGTGATTATTGCCGGCGGGTCGATACAACTTCTGCACTCTGCGCCGTCAGGAACCGAACGGCCGCGATGAGACAACCCAGGGTCAGAAATGCACCCGCGGCCGTCCCCATAATCGGCAGGCCGCCCGCCGGCATCATCGCCCCGCCCTGCCCCAGCCATTGCCGAAGCAGTCCCGCCACCACGAGGATCATGAACACCGCCGTACCGGTGACGGCCGCCGTTTTCAGGGAATTCCATAAAGGACGGCGCAAGGCTGTTTCTTCAAGGGTGACCAGCAATAACGTATTCATCGCCATTAACGGCACATATATACCGAGCGCCATATGCAGTTCAAACAGCCAGACCTGCATGAACCTGTCCAGAATCGTGACGATGGTTGCCGTAACCAGTAGAATGAAAATCAGGCGATGCGACCAGGGAACAAAGCGGCGCAGGCCGCCGATAATTGCAACAGACGACAATAATGCAATAACAAAGGCAAGGCCCATGACCAGGCCGCTGTAAAGTGTCTCGCTGCGCGCCAGCAGCGGCGACAAGCCCAGGGCGCTCACCATCACGGGATGCTGTGTCACGAATTGATTCAGGGCTGCCGTTGAATGCATATCGCCTGTATTCCAGATAACGAAAAAGACATTTTAACAATAAAACTGTTTTTATTCCGCCTGCCGGGATAACAAACGAAGCCTGTCATTTCGACGCAAGGAGAAATCTCTTAAAGGCCGCCGGATCGATACACGAGGAAATCACGATGAAACTGACACTCTTTCAAACCGGTAACCGCCGCGGCGTCGGCGTCATCCGTGACGGTGAAGTCATTGATTGCAGCAACGAAGCAAGCCTGCCGGATACCATCCCTGCCATTTTGCAGGCCGGTGACGAAGCACGACGAGAGCTGGAAGCGGTGATCAAGGGAAAGGCGCCCCGTTATGGCCTGGATGAGGTCAAGCTGCTGCCACCGATCCCCCGTCCCGGCAAGTTTCTCTGCGTCGGTCTCAACTATCTGGACCACATCGAGGAAACCGGCGCCGAAAAGCCGGACTATCCGACCATCTTCAACAAGCAATCCACCTGCGTCATCGGACCCGGCGCGGCCATCGAGAAACCGCGCGTCTCCGACAAACTGGATTACGAGGGCGAACTGGCCATGGTCATCGGCCGGCGTTGCCGTCATGTGCCGAAAGAAAGGGCCCGCGAGGTCATCGGCGGTTACCTGGCGGTCAATGACGTCTCCGTGCGCGACTGGCAAAGCCACAGCCCCACCTGGACCATGGGCAAGTCGTTCGATACCCACGGCCCTACCGGGCCCTGGCTGGTCACCGCCGACGAGATTGGCGATCCCCACAGGCTGGATATCAGAACCCGGGTCAACGACGATCTGCGCCAGGATTCCAATACCCGCCACCTGCTGTTCACCTGCGATTACCTGGTGGAATACCTGTCCACCGCCTTTACCCTGGAACCCGGCGATATTATTTCCACGGGCACGAGCAGCGGTGTCGGCTTCCGTATGGAACCGCGCGGCTACATCAAGGCCGGCGATACGGTCAGGATAGAGATCGAGGGCATCGGCACACTGGAAAACCCGGTCGTGGACGAGCCGGAACAAACTACTTTTATCGAATAACGACGGATTCGGCGTTATTCGCCCGGGATTATCGGTAATTGATTTCTCGCAAAGGGCGCAAAGATCGCAAAGATATAAGAATTATTATTCCCTTTGCGTACTTGGCGTTCTTTGCGAGATAAATCCGGATTCATAGCGGTCGTATTCGCTGTCCGGTTCGAGGGGAACAGGGGGATCATGACGCGGCCTGTTGCAGCCGTTCGATGAAACGGCGGTGAAGGTTCTCGAAGCCGCCATTACTCATGATAAGGATATGATCACCCGGTGCGGCGATTGCGGTCAGGTGCTGAATGAGGGCTTCGGTTTCGGTATGGATCTCGCCGCGTCCCTCCAGGGAAGTAAGAACTGCATTCAGATCCCATTCCAACTCCGGCGGATGATAGAGCAGCACCCGGTCCGCCACGGACAACGCGTCGCCCAGGGTATCCCGGTGCACGCCCATTTTCATGGTGTTGGAGCGCGGTTCCAGCACGGCGATGATGCGCGCCTCGCCCACGTGGGCGCGCAGCGCCTCCAGGGTCAGGCGCACGGCGGTGGGGTGATGGGCGAAATCATCGTAGACACTGACACCACCGGTTTCCACCAGCTTCTGCAGGCGCCGCTTGACGCTGCGGAAACGTCCCAGGGCCTCACAGGCGACCGCCGGGTCGACACCGGCTTCCGCCGCGGCGGCGATCGCCGCCAGGGCGTTATCCGCGTTATAGCCGCCGATTAAATCCCAGGTCACCCGGCCCGCTTCCCGGCCATTGCGGGCAACGGCAAATCGGGAATAATCGTCCGCGGCATCGGTTACCCGCCAGTCTCCTCCGGCCCCGCCGAAGGTCTGCACCGGCGTCCAGCAGCCCATGGCCAGGACTTCTGTCGTGACCGTATCACCGTGGCGGTGAAGGATCCGGCCGGATCCGGGAACAATACGTAATAATCGATGAAATTCGCGCTTTATGTCCTCAATATCACCGAAGATGTCTGCATGATCGAACTCGATATTATTGATGATCAGGGTTCGGGGATGGTAGTGAATGAACTTGGAGCGTTTGTCGAAAAAGGCGGTGTCGTACTCGTCCGCCTCGATGACGAAATACGGCGCCCGGCCATCCCGGGCCGAGTTGCCAAAGTTCTCGGCGATACCGCCGATGAGATAACCGGGTTCCAGCCCGGCGCAGTCCAGGATCCAGGCCAGCATGCTGGTGGTGGTGGTTTTGCCGTGGGTGCCGGCCACCGCCAGCACGTGACGCCCGGCAAGGATGTGCTCGGCCAGCCACTGGGGTCCGGAGATATAGGGGAGATTCTGGTCGAGGACGTATTCCACCACCGCGTCGCCCCGGGAAAGGGTATTCCCGATCACCACCTGGTCCGGCGCCGGGTCCAGGTGCGCCGGATCATAGCCTTCCAGGACCCGGATGCCGCTCTCCCGCAGATGCGTGCTCATGGGCGGATAGGCATTGGCATCGGAGCCGCTCACCTCGTGGCCACGGGACCGGGCCAGAAGCGCCAGCCCGCCCATGAAGGTGCCGCAGATACCGAGGATATGGATCTTCACGTCAGCGTCTCCGGGATGAAAAAGCCCAGGGCAGCGGTGATGAGCCAGACATAACCAATGGCCAGCAGAATGCCCGCGGCAAAACGCGTCGACAGGGCATGGCGCAGGATGTGGCCAATGACGGCGATATTCCAGCCGAACAGGAACAACAAAGCCAGACTGACCAGAGCCAGTAACGGCGAGCCGCCGGCGTCGCCCTCCCAGGGGCGCAGCAGAAACAACGGCAGGCTGAAGAGACTGAACAGAAAACCGCTGCCGGTCAGGGCCGAGGCGGTCTGGTTGAAGCGGGATTGCAGGCGGAAGGCGGCCAGCAGCAACCAGATCACCCCCAGCAGCAAGGCGGTTTCCAGCAGCGCTGAAAGGACCGCGGCGGACAACGACTGATAGACCAGTACCAGCAGCATGCCGGCGAGTGTATAGAGGCCGGCGCTGAACACCAGGAAGGCGGTGGCCGCCGGCATTTCCCGGGGCTCGCCGCGGAAGAGACAGATCCGAAAATACGCCTTCAGGATGGCGATCGCTGCGGCCGGCATCAGGACGCCGTCCCGCCCGCAAACGCGGCGCCGGGCCGGCACATATATACACAATCAATGAAAGACATTAAAACTTTATAATTCCTTTGGGCTTGGTTGAAGAGTACTATTTTGTCATTATCTTCGATAATGAATGAAAACGAATCAAACACTTGCAAGGAGGAATCTCAATGCAAATCGATATCGGCATACCCAATGAACAGCGTGAGAAGATTGCGGCCGGATTGTCGCACTTGCTCGCCGACAGCTATACGCTGTACCTGAAGACCCATAACTTCCACTGGAACGTCACGGGCCCGATGTTCACCACGCTGCATACCCTGTTCGAGGAACATTATACAGAACTGGCCACAGCCGTGGACGAGATCGCCGAACGGATCCGCGCCCTGGGTGTGGTGGCGCCGGGCTCCTACAAGCAGTTTGCAGAACTTTCTTCCATTGAAGAAGAGACCGGCAACCCTTCGGCCGGGGAAATGATCCGGCAACTGGTCAAGGGCCAGGAGGCCGTGGTCAAGACCGCGCGCAGTGTCTTCCCGGTGGTCGAGGAAGCCTCTGACGAACCCACCGCCGATCTTCTGACCCAGCGCATGCAGATCCATGAAAAGAACGCGTGGATGTTGCGCAGCCTGCTGGAGAAGGAGTGAGGGGTGAGGGGTGAGGCGTGAGGCGTGAGAAGAAGCGCCCCTCACCGAATATGGATGACATGCACCTTCCGGGGTTCTGCTAAGAAATAAAACAAGGAAAACAAATGATACAAGCTATCACGCCGGGTCATATTGGGGTCATGTTTGCATGTATTGTCGCCCTGATGATGCCGGTCACCGCCGCCGCGAATGATGTTCTCAGGCGCAGTCTGTCCGGGGAGGATCACGAAATGATCAATGCCGGCAATCTTGAATATAACCGCTGCCTGCAGAAGCAGGCCATGGCCCACGCCGACGATTACGATGATGTCCGCGCTGTGGCCGGACAGGCCGTCGAGGAATGCACCGGAATACTGGACAATCTGAAGAGCGACCTGGATCAGCGGCGCATCGATCCGGATTTTTATGACGGTATCATCAATGGCATCAAGTCCAAGGCCATCCGTAGAATCATGCCCGGCATAATGATGCACAAGTCGCGGAGCGGTTCGCCGACGCCGTGACAGGAAGAAATCAAGGGGTCAGAGTACTTGAAAATTCTCTGGTTCTTTGATCCTCAACCCCCTATTCTAAAATTTTCAAGTACTCTGACCCCTTGATTTCGTTGCTATAGGTCTCTCACTGCATTCGAGATGCCTCCGGCAATTTCTCCTGACGTCGAAATGACAGGTCTTCGTTTGTTCCCTTGATTCTTATCTATGTCTCAAGCAACGGCCCCAGCTCAGTCAATGCCTGTTCATAGACTTGCCGTTTAAACTCGATAACGATATCCAGCGGTTCCCAGAAATCCACCCAGCGCCAGTGTTCGAATTCGGGCCGCCGGCTGTGATCCAGCCGGACCTTGTCTTCTTCCGCCGTCAGCCGCAGCAAATACCACAACTGTTTCTGGCCTATACACAACGGCCGTGACCGGCGGCGGATGTACTTGTCCGGCAGCCGGTAATGCAGCCAGTCCCGGGTACAGCCGACCATCTCCACATCCTGCTCTTCCAGTCCGGTCTCTTCATGCAATTCCCGGAACATGGCACTCTCCACGGACTCATGCGGCCGGATGCCGCCCTGGGGAAACTGCCAGGCATCGACGCCAATGCGCTTGGCCAGAAACAGCCTGCCCTCATCGTTACTCAGAATAATGCCGACATTGGCGCGGAAACCCTGCTCGTCAATGACCGACTGCCTGCGTTTGGATCGTTTCTTTTGCATACGATAATGCTATGGCAAAAGCTCCATGGCCGCAAACGCAGGCCGGCATTGAAACGGCGTCCCTGAAATCAAAGGATCGGAATGGTGGGTTTCGCATACAACGCTCTACCCACCCTACGGGTCTGAGGAATCTTCCTGTAGGTCTCTCACTTTGTTCGGGACGCCTCCGGCGATTTCTTCTATCGTCGAAATGACACCTTCGTTTGGTATTCCGACACCTCAGGTTTCCGTCAGTTGAGGAGGTGCTTGATGGTATCCCGTTCCTCTTCCAGCTCCTGGCGGGTGGCGTCCATTTTGCCGCGGCTGAATTCGTTGATGTAAAGGTCCGGCACGATTTCGTAGTCGCCACCCCGGCAGGTGACCGGGAAGGAATACACCAGTCCCTCCGGAATGCCGTAGGACCCGTCGCTGGGCACGGCCATGCTGGTCCATGCCCCGTCGTCGAGTCCTGTTACCCAGTCGCGCATGTGCTCGAGCGCGGCGTTGGCGGCGGAGGCGGCACTGGAGGCACCGCGGGCGTCGATGATCTCCGCGCCGCGTTTGGCGACACGTGGAATGTATTCCTTTTCATACCAGTCCTGGTCTACCAGATCCATGGCTGTCCTGCCGTCCACGGTGGCGTGATGCAGATCCGGAAACTGGGTGGTGGAATGATTGCCCCAGATACAGAGCCTGTGTATTTCGGACACGGGCTTGCCCGTCTTCGCCGCCAGTTGCGCCAGGGCGCGGTTGTGATCCAGCCGCGTCATGGCCGTGATCCGGCGCGGATCGATATCCGGCGCGTTGTTGGCGGTGATCAGCGCATTGGTATTGGCGGGATTACCGACCACCACCAGGCGCAGATCGTCCGCGGCGTTGTCGTTCAATGCCCGGCCCTGGGCCTGGAATATGGCGGCATTCCCCTCCAGCAGATCCTTGCGTTCCATGCCCGGCCCGCGCGGCTTGGCACCCACCAGGAAAGCATAATTGGCGCTCCTGAAAGCCAGATTGGGATCGTCGCTGATTTCAATACCGGCGAGGGTGGAAAATGCGCAGTCTTCCAGTTCCATGACCACACCCTCCAGGGCTTTCATGGCCGGCGTGACCTCCAGCAATTGCAGAATAACGGGTTGATCGTCACCCAGTAATTCGCCGGCGGCGATACGGAACAACAGGGCATAGCCGATCTGGCCGGCGGCGCCGGTAACAACAATACGAACAGGTGCTTTCATTAACGACATCTCCTTCTTCTGTTTACTTTTTTGATTGGCTATTTACGGAATTACCCCGATTTCCGGAAGGTGTCTTCTCGCGTCTGGTGGCTCGTGAGTGAAATCAGCCCCGCTTGTCCATCGGTACATAATCGCGCTGCTCCCGGCCCACGTACAGTTGACGAGGCCGGCCGATGCGGAATTCCGGATCTTCCATCAATTCCATCCATTGCGCGATCCAGCCGGCACTGCGGGCCAGGGTAAACATGACGGTGAACATGTCCGAGGGAATCTTCAGGGCCTGGTAGATAAGCCCGGAGTAGAAGTCCACATTGGGGTACAGCTTGCGCTCGATGAAATAGTCGTCTTCCAGGGCAATACGTTCCAGTTCCATGGCGATCTCGAACAGGGGCTGATTGAGGTGCATTTCCTCCAGCAGATCGTGGCAGGCCTGGCGGATGATCTTGGCCCGCGGGTCATAATTTTTATAGACGCGATGGCCGAATCCCATGAGACGGAAGGGATCATCCTTGTCCTTGGCGCGGTTGACGAATTTCTCAATATTTTTCGGGTGTTCGATCTCTTCCAGCATGTTGATGACCGCTTCGTTGGCGCCGCCGTGGGCCTTGCCCCAGAGCGTGCAAATACCGGCGGCAACACAGGCGAAGGGATTGGTTTCCGCGCTCCCCGCCAGGCGTACCGTGGAGGTACTGGCGTTCTGCTCGTGGTCTGCATGCAGAATGAAAAGCAGATCCAGCGCCCGCACCGCGACCGGGTTGGGCTGATACTGCTCGCTGGGCCAGGAAAACATCATATACATAAGGTTCTCGATATAGCTGCGATTGTTGTCCGGATAGACAAACGGCAGCCCCATGGCATAGCGGTAACATTTGGCCGCCAGGGTCGGCATCTTGGCAATGACCCGCCGGGCCGTCAGCAGGCGGTGATCGCGGTTATGGATATCGGTGGCGTCATGGTAATAGGAGGCGATGGCGCCGAACACCCCCGCCATGATGGACATGGGATGGGCGTCGTAACGGTAGCCGGTGTAGAAACGGGACAAGTGCTCGTGGGTCATGCTGTGCATGTGGATGGCGTTTTCCCACTCGTCCAGTTCCGACTGGCCGGGCAATTCCCCGTTTATCAGCAGGTAGCAGACCTCCAGATAAGTACTCTGCTCGGCCAGTTGCTCAATGGGATAGCCCCGGTGCAGGAGCACCCCGTCCTCGCCGTCCAGGTAGGTAATGGCGCTGCGGCAGCTGGAAGTAGTGCCGAAACCGGGGTCGTAGGTAAACATCCCCAGTTCACTGTACAGCTCGTTGGTCTGGATGACCGGCGCCCCGTAGACACCCTGTATCACGGGACACTCAATCTGCTTCCCCGTTTTGTTATCGATAATCGTGACCGTATCAGACATCAAACTGCCTCCCTATAAGCCCAGGCGGGTTACATATCTCTCGGAGTAGAGTTAAAATTATTGTTTTGAACAAATATGCAAGCATACAGGTCTCCCGGAACAGGCCGCAAGCACGCCCGGACGGAACCGGTCCGCATTATGCATGATGTTCCGGGCAAATATAACTGGTAGTCTGTACTTAGGAGTAAATGGTCCCCGGTAACATCAGATTTGTTGATTTACCGATTGAGATCTAAAAGAAATCGTTATAATACGACCGGTAAATACCGGCATTAGCCCGACTCGAGACTGAAGGCAGAGGAGCGATGAGCAACCCCACACCGTCCTGTTTATACAGCGGCAACGCCGCCTATATTGAAGACCTCTACGAAGAATTTCTGCAGAACCCGGCCGGCGTTGACGCAGAATGGCGGGAATATTTCGAGAGCCTGTTACGCAAACCGGACGGCGGCGGTACGGACATCCCCCACTCGCAAATCCGCCGCTCTTTTCTCGAACTCGCCCGTAAACCGCGCACGGCGGCGGCACCAGCCGGGGGCGAAACCCCTGCCGATAATCAGAAACAGGTCTCGGTCCTGCAGCTCATCAATGCCCACCGCTTCCGCGGTCATCAGCAGGCGTTGCTGGACCCGCTGCAGCAGTACGAGCGACCGCCGGTACCGGAACTGGATCCGGCCTATCACGGCCTGACCGAGGCGGACATGGATACCGTATTCAATACCGGCTCCTTGTTCGCAGCGGACGAACTGCCCCTGCGGGACATCATCGACATCATCAAGTCGACCTATTGCGGCACCGTCGGTGCCGAATACATGCACATCAACGAAACGGAGCAGAAACGCTGGATTCAGCAGCGTCTCGAAGAGCCCCGCGCCCGGCCCCGTTACGACGAGGAAAAACGCATCCGCATCCTCAACCGTGTCATCGCCGCCAATGCCCTGGAGGAATACCTGCATACCAAATACGTGGGTCAGAAGCGATTTTCCCTGGAAGGCGGCGAAAGCCTCGTCCCCCTGCTGGATGAGCTGGTGCAGAACTGCGGCGACATGTCCATGCGGGAAATGGTCATCGGCATGGCCCACCGCGGCCGGCTCAACGTCCTGGTCAACATCATTGGCAAACTGCCGCATGAACTGTTCGGGGAATTCGAGGGCAAGGAAACCGGCGTCTCCGAATCCGGCGATGTCAAATACCACCTGGGCTATTCCTCGGACATCCAGACGGTGAAGGACCCGATTCACATTACGCTGTCCTTCAATCCCTCGCACCTGGAGATCATCGATCCGGTGGTGGAAGGCTCCGTACGCGCCCGCCAGGACCGGCGCGACGACCGGGAACGCGACCAGGTTTTACCCATCCTCATTCACGGCGATGCCGCCTTCGCCGGCCAGGGTGTGGTCATGGAGACCTTTCAGCTCTCGGAAACCCGCGGTTACTCCACCGGCGGCACAGTACACATCATCGTCAATAATCAGATCGGCTTTACCACCAGCGATCCCCTGGATTCCCGTTCCACGCATTACTGCACCGACGTGGCCAAGCTGATCCAGGCGCCCATCTTCCACGTCAATGCCGACGATCCGGAAGCCGTGGTCTTCATTGCCAAACTGGCGCTGGATTTCCGCATGCATTTCAAGAAGGACGTGATCATCGACATGGTCTGCTACCGCAAGCACGGCCATTCGGAGGCCGACGAGCCGGCGGCGACTCAGCCGATCATGTATCAGCGTATCCGCAAGCATCCCAGTGTCAGGAAGATTTATACCCAAAAGCTCATCGAGGCGGGTATTGTCACCGAAGAAGGCGCGGATGACCTGTCACAACAGTACATCGATTCCCTGGAATCGAACCAGACCGTGGCCGGACCCAAGGCAACCAACGTCAACATGACGCATCTGATCAACTACGAGCCCTTCAAGGGCACAACCTGGAATACGCCCGCCGAGACCACGATTACAAATGAACAGGTCGAAACACTGACCGCGGCTATTACCCGGATACCGGAGCATTACAAAATACATCCTACGGTGCAGAAGATCATCGATAACCGCAAACGCATGGGAGCGGGTGAAATCCTCATGGACTGGGGCTACGCCGAAACCATGGCCTATGCCTCGCTGCTGGAGGCCGGTTACCCGGTGCGCATCTCCGGCCAGGACAGCGGCCGCGGGACGTTCTTTCACCGCCATGCCGTGATTCACAACCAGGACGACGGTGATACCTGGCTGCCGCTGCAGCATATTCGCGAAAACCAGCCCTCGTTTCTGATCATCAATTCCATCCTCTCCGAGGAAGCGATACTGGGGTTCGAATACGGCTACAGCAGCGCCGAACCCAACGCACTGGTGATCTGGGAAGCGCAGTTCGGTGATTTCGCCAACGGCGCCCAGGTGGTGTTCGACCAGTTCATCAGTTCCTGCGAGGCCAAGTGGGGCCGCTACTGCGGTCTGACCGTGTTTCTGCCGCACGGTTACGACGGCCAGGGGCCGGAGCATTCCTCGGCCCGCCTGGAACGCTTCCTGCAGCTTTGCGCCCACGAGAACATGCAGGTCTGCAACCCCAGCACGCCGGCGCAGATGTTCCACATGCTGCGGCGTCAGGTCTTGCGCCCGTACCGCAAACCGCTCATCGTCATGAGCCCGAAGAGTCTGCTGCGTCACAAGCTGTCCACATCGCCGCTGGAGGAACTGGTCAACGGCGGTTTTAAAACCGTCATCGACGAGATCGATGATCTGGACAAGAAAAAGGTAACCCGGCTCCTTATGTGTTCCGGCAAGGTCTATTTCGATCTGCTGGAGGCGCGGCGCAAAAACGAAATCGACAACATCGCCATCGCCCGCATCGAGCAGTTGTTCCCCTTCGACCGGAACGCGGTCAAAGCCGTCATCGACAGTTATCCCAACCTGAAGGAAGTGGTCTGGGTGCAGGAAGAGCCGAAAAACCAGGGCAGCTGGGCCTACATGCAGTCGCGCGGCACCATGATCGGTTGTCTCAGCGAACAGCATATCTTCGGTTACGCCGGCCGCTTCTATTCGGCCTCGCCCGCCGTCGGTTACATGAGCCTGCACCTGGCACAGCAGAAACAACTGGTGGAAGACGCCCTGCAGCTGGACAAAATCGAGGTCACCTCGCATAAAAAAACCGCCTGACGGCGCCGAGTTCAATATAATGAAAACAATAAAGATCACCGACAAGACATGATACAAACCCTGCTTCAACAACAAACACCGAGGAGAATCTCGTGCTGATCGATGTCAAAGTGCCGGTACTGGCGGAATCCGTCTCCGAAGCCACCCTCATGACCTGGCACAAGCAGCCGGGCGATGCCGTCAAACGGGGCGACAGCCTGATCGATATCGAAACCGACAAGGTGACCCTGGAAGTATCCGCCGTGGACAACGGCGTCCTGGCTGAAATCCTCAAGGAAGACGGCGCCGAAGTGCAGAGCGACGAGGTCATTGCCCGTATCGACACCGAGGGCAAGGGCGCGGCGAAACCGGCGGAGAAAGCAAAACCCGCTGAACAGAACGAGCCGAAGCAACAGTCCCTGGTGGACGAGCCGGAACCCGCCGCAAGCGGGACAACCAGACTGAGCCCGGCGGTGCGCGCCCTGCTGGAAGAACACAATCTCGACGCGGCCGACATTCCCGCCGGCCGCGACGACGGCCGCCTGACCAAGGAAGACGTGCTCAAATACCTGGAAGGCAAACCCGCCGCCTCGCAACCGGCACCGGAACCAACTCCGGCACCGAAGCCCGCCGCCGAAAAACCGGAACCGGCACAGCAGCCGGCGCCGGCAGCGGAAAAATCCGCCACCACGACCACCGCGCGTCCCGAAACACCCGCCGCACCCGGCCCATCCGCCGGCAGCGGCGGCCGCCCGGAAGAGCGTGTGCCCATGACGCGCCTGCGCAAGCGTGCGGCGGAGCGTTTGCTTTCCGCCCAGCATGAAAACGCAATCCTGACCACTTTCAACGAAGTCAACATGCATCCGGTCATGGATCTGCGCAAACGTTACAAGGATCAATTCGAAAAGGAATACGGCGTCAAGCTGGGCTTCATGTCGTTTTTCACCAAGGCCGCCGTGGAAGCGCTGAAGCACTTCCCCGTCATCAATGCTTCCGTGGAAGGCGAGGACATCATCTATCACGGTTACTTCGATATCGGCATGGCCGTAAGCGCGCCGCGCGGACTGGTGGTGCCGGTGATCCGGGATGCCGACATGCTGTCCTTCGCCGATATTGAATCGAAGATCGTCGAGTTCGGACAGAAGGCCCACGACGGCAAGCTGACCATGGACGATCTTACCGGCGGCACCTTCACCATCACCAACGGCGGTGTCTTCGGTTCCATGCTGTCGACGCCGATCATCAATCCACCGCAGAGTGCCATCCTCGGCATGCACAAGATCCAGGAGCGGCCCATGGCGGAAAACGGCCAGGTTGTTGTCCGTCCGATCATGTACCTGGCCCTCTCCTACGATCACCGCATCATCGACGGACGCGAGGCGGTACAGTTTCTGGTCGCCATCAAGGAAATGATCGAAGACCCCTCACGCCTGCTGCTGCAGGTCTGAGCCGTTCATGTCCATGCGCATGGAGTCCCCATGAAAAAATACGATGTTGTCGTCATCGGTGGCGGGCCCGGCGGCTATGTGGCCGCCATCCGCGCCGCCCAGCTCGGTCTTGCCACCGCCTGCATCGAGGGCTGGCTCAACGAAGAGGGCCGGCCCGCCCTGGGCGGTACCTGCCTGAATGTCGGCTGCATCCCCTCCAAGGCACTGCTGGATTCCTCCCACCATTATTCCTTCCTGAAACAGGAGGGGGCCGAGCACGGTATCAACAGTTCCGGCGTCACCGTCGACGTGCGCAGAATGATCGAGCGCAAGTCAAAGATCGTCACAACCCTGACCCAGGGTATCGCCGGCCTGTTCAAGAAAAACGGTGTCGAATGGCTGCAGGGTTTCGGCCGGTTGCGTCCGGACAATCAGGTCGAGGTGACACCAATCGAAGAGAACGGCGAACCCTATAGCGTCGCCGGGCAACATATCATCATCGCCACCGGCTCCGTACCCGTGGATATTCCCCCTGCCCCGGTGGATAACGTACACATCCTCGATTCCACCGGCGCCCTGGCCATGACGGAAGTGCCGCGCACTCTGGGGGTCATCGGCGCCGGCGTCATCGGCCTGGAACTGGGCAGCGTCTGGAACCGCCTCGGTTCCGACGTGGTTATTCTGGAGGCCCTGGACGAGTTTCTCGCACCGGTGGATCGCCAGTTGGCGAAAGAAGCGCAAAAGACGCTGAAGAAACAGGGCCTGGACATCCGTCTGGGCACAAGAGTAACGGGAACCGGTTCCAATAACCGCCAGGTAACAGTGACCTACGAGGACGGCGACGGCAAACAACATATCCAGGTTGATAAACTCATTGTCGCCGTCGGCCGCAAACCCAACACCGGGGGACTGGGTGCGGAGGAAGCCGGACTGGCGCTGGACGACCGCGGCTTCATCGAGGTGGACGAGCACTGCCGCACCAACCTGCCCAATGTCTATGCCGTCGGCGATGTGGTACCCGGTCCCATGCTGGCACACAAGGCCTCGGAAGAAGGCGTGGCGGTGGCCGAACGGATCGCCGGCAAGGCGGGGCACGTCAATTATGAGATCATACCCTGGGTGATTTACACCTGGCCGGAGATCGCCTGGGTCGGTAAAACAGAACAGGCCCTGAAGGCGGAAGGCATTGAATATCGGGCCGGCAGCTTCCCCTTCGCCGCCAGCGGCCGGGCCAGGGCCATGGGGGAAACCGGCGGCATGGTCAAGATCCTGGCCGACGCCGCCAGCGATCGCATATTGGGGATCCATATTCTCGGTCCCAATGCCTCGGAACTCATCGCCGAGGCGGTACTGGCCATGGAATTCGACGGCAGCGCCGAAGACATCGCCCGCACCATACACGCCCATCCCACCCTGGCCGAGGCCATGCACGAAGCCGCACTGGCGGTGGATGGACGACCGATCCACATCTAGTGAGGAGTGAGGCGTAAGGAGTAAGGAGTGCCTCCCGTCGGTCATGCCCGGAACCGCGAAGCAGTTATTCGGTATACAGCCGGAGACTTCTCCCCGGATTCCAATCTGTCGCCAAGAAATACTCCTCACCCCTTACTACCCAAAAAATCCCGTCTCGGCACGGATTTAGGGGGTCAATGCCGTCTAGCCGCTAATTTCCCGACGCCTTTTTCCTACGCTGCATCCGACAATACAGACTTGATTCGCGGGAAAGAGTGGGGGCTCTCACTTCCGGGGAGATTCCTCGGTCGTTCCACGACCTCGGAATGAACTGTGCCTAATGTCAACCCTTTTCAGGCATAGGCTTCCGAATAGTTGTAGGGTGGGTAGAGCGCGATAGCGCGAAACCCACCGATGAATGGTGGGTTTCACTG
>JBBDSH010000045.1:0-6769 GCA_040905045.1 Gammaproteobacteria bacterium
TGGTTCCCTACTTTTTCAACAAGGAGCTGGATGTCACCACGCCGATGGGCCGGGTCGAGCGTGACACCGACGGCATCGGCGATATTTCACTGTTCGGTCGTTACACGCTATACCAGAACGATTTCACCGGTGGTACGTTTCGCATAGCGCCGGTGTTCGGTGTGACGGCACCCACCGGTGATGATAATGATCGTGATTCCTTCGGCGAGCTGCCGCGACCGCTGCAGGCCGGCGATGGCGCCTGGGACGGCTTTTTAGGCCTGGTAGCCTCCCGGCAGACGCTGCAGTACCAGGTGGACACGCAGCTGCTCTACCGTGAAAACGGGCGTCACGATGGCTTCGCGCGGGGCGACGAGACGCGCTTCGATGCCTCGCTGCAATACCGCATCTGGCCGCGAAGCTTGGAAGGCGTGTCCGGCACGCCGGGCTTCGTCTATGCCCTGCTCGAATCCAATCTCATCCACCGTGAGCGCGACGAGACAGGCAGCGATACCGATGCCAATTCCGGCGGCACCCAGTGGCTGCTGGCGCCGGGTCTGCAATACGTTACCCGGAGCTGGATCGTCGAGGGCACGGTACAGCTGCCGGTAGCCGAAGACCCCAACGGTGACGCCATTCAGGATGATTACATCGTGCGCGTCGGCTTTCGTCTCAATTTCTAGCTCGGAGATCGGCCATGCGCAGATCCGCTAAATGGTTCGGCTACGCTACCCTGTCCATACTGGCACTGCTCGTCTTATTCGTCTGGGCCGGTGGTGCACTCAACTGGAGTCAGGAACCGCCCTATGAACTGACCCGGCATTGGGGCGAAAAAGGTACGGGCCCGGGTCAGTTCAACGACCCCACCGGCATCGCGGTCACCGCCGATGAGGTATTCATCGCCGACGCCCGCAACAGCCGCATCCAGGTACTGGATAAAAAGGGTAACTTCCTGCGCGCCTTCGGTACCGAAGTGCTCGGCCGGCCGATGAATCTGGCTGTCGCCGATGGAAAACTCTATGTGCCCGACTACTTCAAGGACGTGATCCACGTCTTCACGCCGGCCGGCGAATACCTCCGGGCCATCGCGGCACAGGACGGGCTGAACAGTCCCGGTGGCGTGGCGGTGTACCCGGACGGCTCACTCCTGGTGGCCGATACCTATGGCCAGCGCATTGTGCAGCTCGCTCCTGACGGCGAGTTACTGGCAATCTGGAGCGGCACCGGTATCGGCGCCGGCGAGTTCAGCTACCCCACCGATGCCACCATCGCTTCCGATGGTGGTTTCTACGCGGCCGACGGCTACAACGACCGGGTCCAGCAATTCGGGTCCGATGGCGAGTTCATTCGCAAGTGGGGCGGTCCTTTTGCCATGAACATCTTTGGCCCCTTCAAGGGCTGGTTCACCACCACGACGTCAGTGGCCGTCGGCAGCGACGGAGCCGTCTACGTTGCCGACTTCTACAACGACCGCATTCAGAAGTTCACGGCCAAAGGTTCGTTTCTGACGGCTTTCGGAACTCCCGCTCAGGGTGCCGGGCACTCCGAGATCGCGGTCGCGGTGGACACAGACGGCACAGTGTGGACAGTGAATTTCGCCGACAACAGCATTGAGAAGTGGCGGCCCGAGGAGTAAACGAATTGCAAAACCGGCGTCTGCGTGCCGATGACAGCTTCAGTCACGCCGGAGGCGGGATGAGCCAAACAAATTTCGTCCCGCCGCGCACTCTCCGTGCGATAGACAGATCAGGCCCGCCAGGCATGAAAACGTTCGAGACATTTCAGCGCCCATTCCGGTTTATGCGCCTGCTTCCACTGACCGGCGGCGAATTTGTTGGCCTCGGCCATGGTGGGATAGATGTGAATGGTGCCCAGGATCTTGTTGAGACCGAGGCCGTGACGCATGGCGAGGATGTATTCGGCGATGAGATCGCCGGCGTGGGCGCCGACGATGGTCACGCCCAGGATGCGATCGGAACCGGGTGGCGTCAGGACCTTGACGAAGCCCCGGTCCGTGCCGTCGGCGATGGCCCGATCCAGATCGTCCAGACCGTAACGGGTGACTTCGTATTCCACCTCCGCTTCACGGGCCTCCTTTTCATTGAGACCGACGCGCGCCACTTCCGGATCCGTGAAGGTGGCCGCCGGAATGACACTGTAATCGGCCCGGAATTTCTTCACGATTCCAAACAGGGCATTCACCGCCGCGAACCAGGCCTGATGAGCGGCGGTATGGGTGAACTGATACGGACCGGCCACGTCACCGCAGGCGAGGATATTGGGATAACGCGTCTGCAGATAATCATTCAATTCCAGCGTGCCGTTGCCACGGGTTTCAATGCCCAGGCGTTCCAGATCCAGGCCCCCGGTATTGCCGCGCCGGCCGACTGCCACCAGGACTTCGTCGAAGACGATACGCTGTTGCCCTGCTTCACTCTCCGTGTATAAAACCCGCTCACCATCCTCGACCACAAAACGCGCCGCCTTGTGGCCCAATAACAGATTCACGCCGTCAGCCTCCATGGACTCGGCCAGCAAGGCCCCCGCCTCGCTGTCTTCACGCCCGAGCAGTTCGTCCATCATTTCCACCAAGGTAACTTCGGAACCCAGGCGGGCGAAACTCTGCGCAAGTTCACAGCCGATGGGCCCGCCTCCCAAGACCAGTAAACGGCGCGGCTGCTCTTTCAGTTCCCACAGGTTCTCGGAAGTGAGATACGGGATCTCGTCCAGGCCGGGAATGGGCGGGACCATGGGACTGCCGCCGGTGGCGATAACGATATGGCGCGCAGTCAGATGTTCGCTGCCGTTTTCGCCCTCGATCATCACTTCCCAGGGGGATACCAGCCGCGCGGAACCGGTGCGCACGTCCACGCCCAGATCGGTATAACGTTCAATGGAATCGTGGGGTGCGATCCGTTGAATGACATCGTGTATGCGTTTCATGACGGCGGGGAAATCCACCGATACATCGTCGCCGGCATGGACGCCGTATTGTTTTGACTGCTTCAACTCATGGGCCTGGCGGGCGCTGCGGATCAGGGTTTTGGACGGCACGCAGCCGGTGTTCAGGCAATCGCCGCCCATGGCGTCCCTTTCAATCAAAGTAACCTTCGCCTTCACCGCCGCGGCGATGTAGGCCGTCACCAGACCGGCGGAGCCGGCGCCGATGACAATCAGATTGCGATCAAAATGTTTCGGCTTGCGCCAGCCGCGGTACACCCGCCGCGCCTGAACGAAGTTTGTAATACCCCGGGCAATCCAGGGAAACAGACCCAGTAGAACAAACGCGCCGATGAGTTGCGGCGACAACAGATCGCCGGTGTTTTCGATTCGGGCTACCTGCGTGCCGGCATTTACATAGACGATGGTGCCGGCCAGCATGCCCACCTGACTGACCCAGTAGAAGGTCCAGGTCCGGATAGGCGTCAGCGCCATGACAATATTAATGACGAAAAACGGAAACGCCGGCACCAGCCGCAGGGTAAACAGATACATGGCGCCGTCTTTTTCAACGCCTTCGTTGATCTTTTTCAGGCGCCGGCCGAAGCGTTTCTGCACACTGTCCCGCAACAGGAAACGCGCGATCAGGAACGCCAGTGTGGCGCCGATACTGGAGGCGAAAGATACCAGCACAACGCCCGCCAACAGGCCGAACAGCGCCCCCGCGGCGATGGTCATGATGGCGGCACCGGGCAATGAGGCGGCAGTTACGATGACATACAGCAGGAAGAAGCCGCCGAATACCAGCAGCGGATGCGCTTTCGCATAATTGCGAAACTCATCCAGGCTCGACTTCAGCGATTCCAGGGTCAGCAGTTCATCCAGGCCGAAATAAAAATAAGCGCCGATAACGAGCAGGACAAGAACGATCAGTCCCGGGATCTTGAAATTTCTCATATGCAGGTATCTGAAAAAGTAATTTTATCTCGCCAAGCGCGCCAAGCACGCAAAGGAATCATGGACTATCACCTCTTTGCGCCCTTTGCGCGCTTGGCGAGTAGAATAACGCCCACAGGTTGTTCTGGTGAGCCATTCTTTATGCCTGGCTGCAAGAGGCGCCGTAACGGAAACAACTGTAGCAGCGATGATGCCCCAGCATCACGGTCTCCCGCAGACTGTCGGCGAGACTGGCGCCCAGATCGTAGTCGGGGTCGTCGTCCACCAGGGTACAGGCGTAAACCCGCATCCGATTGTCCTGCTTGACCAGCATGCGGCTGTAGGCGCACATGAAACCGGCACGGGTTTCCTCGGTATGATAGGCCGTCATGCAATGCTCGGTAATGGCGGGTGTTTCATGGTGATCGCCGGGACGGCCGAAATCCGGGAACCAGGTAATGGAAAGATCCTGCGGCAGGCCGTACGCAAGGAAAATACGCTGAAACGCGGCGGCCACGGCCTCGTCGTCCTCGTCCGGCGTCCATTGGCGGGCGACGGAGACGGGAAAACCCAGTTGATGCAACATCCGCAGGCCGCGCAGGGCACTGTCGAAATTGCCCTCGCCGCGGCCGGCATCGTGTTGTTCGGCATCGGGGTAATCGAGACTAACGCGAAAATGAATCGGATGCTTTGCCCGGAGCAAAGGTTCCACCTGTTGAATCCGGTGTTGCAAGGGTTTGGTACCGTTGGTCAGGACCAGGCAGGGTGTCCTTTGCGCGGCGTAATCAAGGATGCGGTGAAACTCACGTGCCAGAAACGGCTCTCCGCCGGTGAATGACAATCGCTGTACGCCGAGGGTGACCGCCTCGTCGATATAAGGCTGCACATCGGCAAACTTCACCAGTTGCAGGCGGGTGTCACCGGGCTTGGAGCCTTCCAGGCAAAACGGACAGGCCAGGTTGCAGGCCGTGCCGGTATGAATCCACAATTCTTCCAGTCTGCGGGTTTTGATGTAACCGCGCGGGATACCATCCGCCGTATAGCGCCAGCGTTCCGGTTTTTTCAGCACCGCCGACATGGATCAGCAGCAGCCGGAGGTATTTTGTTCCGGCGACTCACTAAAGGGCAGCGTGGTACCGCAGCCTGGAAAGATACCGTAGTGGGTGGAGAAATCGCCGATGAAATCGAAATAGGGTTCGAAACGGCTTTCCCTGAGCATGCGCCAGGTATTGCCGCAGACAGGGAATACGCGGCCGCGTTCGATGTGATGATGATTGTCCAGTACGAATGCGTCCGGGCAGTGCTCGATGCCGCCACGATAGATTACCGCCTGGCCGTAATCCTCGCAGGCCGGTTCCAGTCCGTCGATCCTGAACAGACGATAAGTGGCGGAGTAGAAATTCGCCGGTGCCAGCCGCGCGGCGATATCCGCGTTATCAATGGTAATGGGGCGATCCTCCACCAGGCGCGGATCGGCAAAGCCGGCGCGCCGGGCGAGAGTCAGAAAATCGTTCCAGTACAAGGCGCCGGACAAACACTCACCGTACAGAACCGGATCGTTTCGCAGCTCCGGGTCGATACGCCGGTCGGCGTAGACATCGGAAAAATAAAACTCGCCGCCGGGTTTCAGGACGCGATGAACTTCGCGCAAGACTTTCTCTTTGTCGGGACTGAGATTGATAACGCAGTTGGAAATGACAATATCGAAACTGTTATCGGCCAGATTCAGCTGATCCAGTTGTTCGATATAGCCTTCCAGGAACTCGACATTGCTTTTCTTGTAACCGAACCGCTCGCGATGATAATCCACATGACGACGGGCGATGGCGAGCTGTTCCGGCGTCATATCCACGCCGACCACGCGGCCGGATTCGCCGGTCAGCCAGGCCAGCAGGTAACAGTCGCGGCCGCTGCCGGAGCCCAGATCGAGAATTGAAGCCCCTTGCAGCACCGGCGGCGCCACCAGGCCGCAACCGTAATAATGGCTGACAACTTCCTCATGCAAAAGGCCCAGACCGGCCTTGAGCCAGTCCGGCGGCGCCTGGTCGCAACAGGCATTGGTCTGCAGATCATCGCTGCCGGACAGGGTTTTCCCGTAGTAATCCCGGACTTCCTCGTACATAGTCGCCCCCTGAAATGGTGCTCGTTAATGCCTGTTTTGATGCATGAACCCGCATTAAGTTACAGGGCACTTCTAAAAATGGTCTTTTTCCGCGATAGCAGCGTCAGCTCCGTGCTCGAATCCTCATTTTTAGAAGCATCCTGCAGCCGATTGTATCAAAATCATTCAACCGGTATCGTTCATTCACCAGTCATTTCAACAAACCGCCAAACGATGAAACATCTCTTTATCCTGCTGGGCAGCCTGAATCTCATGCTGGTGGTCATCCTGGGCGCCTTCGGCGCCCATGCCCTCGGCAACAGGCTCAGCGAATCCATGATGTCGGTCTACCAGACCGGTATCCAGTATCATTTCTATCATGCCGTCGGTCTGATACTGGTTGGGATCATCGCCTTTCACATTAGTGCCCCGACCCTGCTGAAATGGTCGGGCGGTTTGATGCTGCTCGGGATCGTACTTTTCTCCGGCAGTCTCTATCTGTTGACGCTGACGGAAACGCGCTGGCTGGGCATGATCACGCCCTTCGGCGGCCTGGCCTTTATTCTTTCATGGTTACTGCTGGCGATCGCCGCCTACAGGACTTTGTAAAAGATAATCTCGCAGAGGCGCAGAGAACTCAGGGATCGCAAAGGTTTAAAATGTGCGTGCTCTGCGGGCTCCGCGAGAGGCATACTTTAGTCCTGCAGATTTGGCCCCGGATTACGCTGCGCCCCATCCAGGCTACGTTGTTGCTGGCTGCTGCTGTGTACAAGGAAATGTAATTATGTCATTCGCGCCGGGGGCGGCGCTCCC
>JBBDSH010000045.1:6869-17400 GCA_040905045.1 Gammaproteobacteria bacterium
AGAGTGGTTCCAGCTTCCCTCTTTCGCCTTTCTTTCCCTTTCCCTGTTTCAGGGCCGTGGCCTCGAACAACCGCCAGAAGGCGTCTCCGTCCCATTGTTCGGTGTGATTGCCATAGAGGATGTCATTCATCCTGTTGATCGCTTTCTCAAGCTCCGGATCAATCCGCTCACCGATCTGCAGGGGGTTGAGTGGCGGGTTTGCCGGCCAGTTCAATCGTCCCCATTGCAGAAGCTGTTCACGGGCGCGGCGGGGGTCCTGTTCCAGACAGGCCTTTTTTATTTCGCGCAGAACCCGGCGCCGGCTTTCCACGGTCCGGTCGCCGGATCTGTTACGCCGTCGGGCGCTGAACCACCAGGCCAGAACCGTAAACAACCAGATCAGCACCAGGGCGACGCTAAGGTACAGCCAGATTGTCGAACCGTTTTCATCCCTTGCCGCCGCTTCTCCCTTTTCCTGCACGGACTCTTTGTTCGGCTTCGCCGCCGGTTCCGGTTTTTTTAGGTCGCCCAGGGGAGCCGGCTTCGCATCCTGTATCTCCTTGCCGGCTTCTCCCGGCGCCGCCGCAACAGTAACGGTCCGGGCCGGCAACTCGGCATACTCCATGCGATCGGCGCGGGTACTCCACCAGGGAATGCGAATAGCGGCCAGGGTGTATTCACCGGGCTGTTGCGGTATCAGGGCCGTGCTCTCGCGGCGCCGGCCGATCATGCCGGTATCGCTTGTCTCGTTTTCCAGAACCGGCTGATCCGGATAGTGACGCAAACCGTCGGAGATCCACCCGGGCAATTCGGGCAACTGGCTGGCGGTCTGCCCCTCCGCCGTCAGTGTCAGCGTCCGGGTGATGGGTTCGCCGACCCGGAATTGTTTCGGATCCCGGGACCATTTCTCTTCCAGGGTGACCTTCCGCGCCGGGAACCAGTGACGTCCGGCGAAATCCTCCGGTACCGGCCGTACCTCCAGGGCAATTTCATTGGATCGCCGTATAACGATTTCGGATTGCGGCCCGAACGGGTCAAAAAGGGAGCGGGAACTGCCGGAAACATGCCCCCGGAATTCCACCGGCGCTATCTTCAAGGTACCGCTGGCCTGGGGGTAGACGGCGAACCGCCGTTCCACCACACGGTAACGCCGGCCATCGACGCGGGTCAGATACACCTTGTCTTCGCCGATGCGTTCAATAACGGCATCGCCCTGCGCGATCTGCGGATCATTAAGAACGGCGTTGCTGGTCGGCACGGCGCGATAGAGTTTCAGAGTGTAAGTCACCTGGGATTGTACGTAAGGATTATCCGGTGACACTTCCGCGCGAAGAAAGATTTCTCCCTGATTATCCGCATCCTGAGAGGACTCCCTTTCCTCCACCTGAATCGAGGCACGCGGGCTCCGGTCGGAACCGAAGGCGATGGACGGAATAGTGAGATTACCGCTGTGGCGCGGCAATACCGTCAGGGTCCAGCTCTTGGATCGTTCCAGTTCACCGTTGATCAGGCTGAAGTTGCTGCTCTGGCTGGTGGACAGAATCTGGAAATTCTTTTCCAGGGGTGAAAAGTCCGGATCGCCGTCCACCGCACCCTCGGCACGAAAGATTATGTTGAAGGATTGGTTCATGGAGACTTGATCACGATCCGTCGTCACTTCAATGGTGTTTGCATGAAGCGTCTGCCCGGCTGCCATTGTTAACAGAAATAACAGCAGGATCAGCAGTCTGTTGAATGTCAGGTCAGCCATTACCACGATTGTTCATCGCTCCTTTCACGCCGTCTCTGTTGATACTGATAGAGAAACTTCCGCCGCAACAGTTCACCCGGATCATCGGGGATCCGACGCAGCCATTGTTCCACCGCCTGTTTTTGTTCATCCGGATGCAAATCTTCGGGCGATACGGGCGAGCCATCGGGCTGGTCCCGCGGCTGCTTTTCCTCCCCGTCTTCCCTGGCCGTCTGTTCCTCTCCTGAAGGTTCCTGCTCAGGCGGTTGCTGCGACTTGTCCTGATCCGACGACTCCTGCCGGCCGGGCTGCGAATCCTCCGGTTCTTCCGGACGTTCCTGCGCGGGCGGCTCTTCCTCGTCGGGGTCGCCGCGTTCGTCCTGGCTGCTGTCCTGGTCGCCGGGCTTGTCTTGATCCTGATCCTGCTGTTGTTGATCCTGTTGGCTTTGTTGCTGCGATTGCTGTTGCTGTTTCTTCAGTTCTTCCTCCACTACCTGTTTGTTGAAGGCCGCATCCTCGTGTTCCGGATCCATTTGCAGCGCTTTTTCATAGGCCTCGACAGCGCCCTGATACCGGCCCATCCTGGCCAGGGCATTGCCCAGGTTATAGAGATTGTCGGCCCCTTCCAGTTCCTTCAGGGCTTCCACCGCCGCCTGGTAATCGCCGCTGCGATAGCGGGCCACGCCTTTCCAGGCGGGATCGCGGAACAATGCCGCCGCCCTTTCGTTATCACCCTCCTCCAGCGCCTGCCGGGCCCTTTGATCATCCCGCCACCAGAGACTGTCCCAGTCAAAGGCATGGGCATGCTCCGGGAACGGCAGGATCAGGCACACGAGTATGAATACATAACCCCGCCGGAAGGCCAGGGCCGCCAGCGGCAGTACCAGCAGCAACAGCCACGGGCCGCGTTCCCGCCAGACATCGGTTTCCATTTCCGTTGCCTGTATGCCGCCCGGCCCGGCCGCGTCGATCCAGCTCACCAGACGATCGAGATCACTGTTATCCCGCTGCAGACGCAGATAGATGCCGCCTCCCGCTTCCGCGATCCGCCGCATGGGCGCCTCATCCAGGACGGGAATAACAATTTCCCCCCGGGCGTCCTTGAGGAAGCCGCCGTCACCCAGGGGGACGGGAACACCGTGTTCGGTACCGACGCCCAGGACCGAGACACGGTAACCGTCCTCGTTCAATTCACGCGCCGCCTCCGAACCCCGATCACCCTCAACCTCATCGGTAATCAACAGGACATCACCACGGCCGGCGCCGGCCTGCTGCAACAGTTGCCCGGCATGACGCAGCGCCAAATCCTCGCGATAGCCCTGCACCGGCATGATTTCGGTATCCAGTGCCTGCAACTGGGAAACGATGGTTTTCACATCGTCGGTCAACGGCGTAACCGTAAAGGCATCACCGGCGTAGACCAGCAGAGCCGTGCGTCCGTCCGGACGCCGGTCCAGAATATCCCGGATCTTGAATCGCGCCCGGCCCAGGCGGCTGGGGCTGATGTCATCGGCCGCCATGGAACGGGACAGATCCAGGGCGATGACCAGCGAGGACTCATTACTAAAAACCGGCTGCGGCAGTTTATCCCAGACCGGGCCGGCCAGCGCGATGATGGCCAGGAAGCCGCACAATGCAGTCAGAAGGACAGGCAGGCGGCTGCGGCCGGAAGATTGTCCCGCCAGGATATAGGGCAGAAGCGCCGGGTCGCAGAAGGATTCCCAGCCGCGGCTGCCCAGTTTTCTTTTCACCATCAACCAGACGACTACGGCCAGCGGCAATAACGCCAGCAGCCAGGCGGGGCGCAGGAAATGGAACTGTTCCGGCAGCATTATATTCTCCCCCTGAGCCGGAGCAGCAGCAGTAATGTGCCTGTCAACAGGGCCCCGGCCAGCGGCCAGTAATAGAGCGCCTTTCGCGGCCGGAAGGGTCTGGTGTCCTCCTCCACCGGTTCCAGCTTGTCCAGTTGCCGGTGTATCTCCTGCAGTTCGCCGATATCACGGGCACGGAAATAACGACCGCCGGTGATCTCCGCCACATTCTTCAGGGTTTCCTCATCCAGTTCCGCCGACGGATTGACCTTGCGCAGGCCGAATATGCCGCGCACCAGCATTTCATCCGCACCGACGCCGATGGTATAGATCTTCAGTCCTTCGCCGGCGGCCAGTTGCGCCGCTTCCATGGGTTCCATCATGCCCGTGGTATTGGCCCCGTCCGTCAATAAAATCAGGACGCGGTTGGCGGCGTCCCGTTCCCGCAGCCGCTTGACCGCCAGTCCGATGGCGTCGCCAATGGCGGTGGCCTTGCCGGCCAGACCGATGACCGCCTCGTTCAGCAATGTCTTGACGGTTTTCCGATCAAAGGTCAGCGGTGCCTGCAGGTAGGCGCGTTCACCGAACAGGATCAGGCCGATGCGATCACCGATGCGCCGTTCGATGAAATCGCCCGCCACCCACTTGACCGCGACAAGGCGATCGACCTTCTCTCCGGACAGAATAAAATCTTCTTCCTGCATACTGCCGGACAAATCCACCGCCAGCATCAGATCACGGCCGCTGACCGGGATCTCCATGACTTCACCTACCCATTGCGGTCGCATGGCGGCGATAATCAGCAGGCACCACGCCAGCACGGCGAGCCACAGCGGCCAGCGCCGGCGCGGCTTCAATCGCTCGCCGCCTTCCATGGCGGTAAAATCCTCCAGGAAAGGAACGCGCAGTGCCGCCTCCCGCACCGTCACCGAGGGCGGCATAAAGTAACGCAGCAACCACGGCAGCGGCAGGGCCAGCAATAACCAGGGCCATTCAAATGCAATCATCGCCGTTGCTTCCCGACGGTCTCGATCCATTCACGGCAAAGCACCAGCAGCGGTTCCACCTCTTCATTCTCGACCGACGGCCGGTACGGTCCCTCGTGCAACACCCGGCCCGCTCCCGACGAAAAAGCCGGACGCTGCAATACCCCGTCCAGAAACGACAGCCAGGCTTCGCCCGTGAGACCGGCGGCCTCGCTGCGCGGAAACAGGCTGATACTCAGGCGCCGCATGAGAATGGACAAGCGCCGTACGGCATCGCCCGCATCACAGATACCGGCACGAAAATCCGCCTCAATGGCTTCGAGTTCCTTCAGCGCCAGAGTCGTCGCAGCGAATCGCAGACGGCGCCGGCGCCGGTACCACCACCAGGCCGCCACGGCGATGAGAATAATGCCGGCCAACAACAGCCACCAGCCCACGGCCGGCGGCCACCAGGCAATCTCGGCGGGCAGATGGATATCACGCAACGGCAATGAAGAGGAATCAGGCATGATAACTACTCGGCCCCCAAACCGGACTTCAATACCGCCAGGGGATCGTCTTCGGTGGTACAGGCAAGCAGATGGATGTTGCCCTTGCGTGCCAGGCGCGTCAGGCGTTCGAGGTGGTGATGGAAACGCTGCCGATACTGTTGTACGCGTTCTTTATCGGCCGTATCCAGAAGGATTTCCTGTTCGCCGTCGGTGAGACGGTAGCGGCCCGGCGGCGGCAACTGTTCCTCGAGAATATCGTAAACATGGATCATGGCCACATCATTGTGTCTGGCGAGATGCAGCAACTGTGTCTCCGCGGACTCGTCCAGGTGACGGAAATCGCTGATAAGAAAGATAAGGCTGCCCGGCCGCGCCACCCGCCGCAACCGTATCAGTGCACGACCGGCGGCACTATTATCCGGCACTGCGGTATTTCCATCCTGCCAGGCCGGATGCGCGGCGAGCTGATTGATCAGTTGCAGGGCGCCCGCCCGGCCGCGCCGGGGTTTCAGTTCGTGGTGCACTTCCTCGGAAAACAGCACCGCACCGACCCGATCGCCGTGATGCACGGCGCTCCAGGCGATCAGCGCCGCCAGCCGCGAAGCCTGGACCGCCTTGAAACAGCGGCGCGTGGCGAAGTGCATGGATGCGCGCAGGTCCAGCCACAGAAACACCGGCCGCTCGCGCTCCTCGCGAAAGAGTTTGGTGTGTACCTTGCCGGTCCTTGCGGTGACACGCCAGTCGATATTGCGTATATCGTCACCCGGCAGATACAGGCGCGATTCATCGAACTCCATGCCCCGGCCACGGAACGGTGACAGGTAATTACCGCCCTGGCGCGCCATGACGCGGCGCCCGCGCAACGGTATGGAGGCCGCGTACCGGTTCAGACGAACCAGGGATGCGACATTGATCCGGACCGCCTCGTCGGCCTGTTCTTCCCGAACCGCCATCAGGGCACGGCGACCCTCTGGATCAGTTCCGATATCACCGTATCGGTGGTCACGCCTTCCGCCTCGGCCTCGTAATTCAGAATCAGCCGATGGCGCATGACATCGAAGATGATGGCCTGGATATCCTCCGGCGCCACGTAGTCCCGCCCGGCCAGCCAGGCATGGGCGCGGGCGCAGCGATCCAGTGTGATGGTGGCGCGCGGACTGGCGCCGTACTGCAGCAGCCGGGCCAGATCCTCGCCGTAGGCCTCGGGTTGGCGCGTTGCCATGACCAGCTGAATCACGTATTCCTCCAGGCTCTCCGACATGTACAGCTCCAGGATTTCGTCGCGGGCCGCAAAGACGGTTTCCTGGGGCAAGGGTGTGTGCAGCCGGCTGGCGTCCTTTTCCAGTTCATGCGCTTCGCGCCGCGCCAGCGCCAGAATCTGTTTCTCTTCCGCCGCCTCGGGATAGGTAATACGCACGTGCATGAGAAACCGGTCCAGCTGCGCCTCGGGCAACGGATAGGTGCCTTCCTGCTCAATGGGGTTCTGTGTCGCCATAACCAGAAACAGCCTGGGCAGGGCGTAGGTCTCCCGGCCGACGGTGATCTGGCGCTCGGCCATGGCCTCCAGCAAAGCGGACTGGACCTTGGCCGGGGCACGGTTGATTTCGTCGGCCAGTACCAGATTGTGGAACAGCGGCCCTTGCTGAAAGTGGAAACTGCCGTCCTGGGGCCGATACACCTCGGTTCCGGTCAGGTCCGCGGGCAGCAGATCCGGGGTAAACTGGATACGATGAAAATCACCCTCGATGCCGTCACCGAGTATCTTGATAGCGCGGGTCTTGGCCAGTCCCGGCGCGCCTTCCACCAGCAGATGACCGTCGGTCAGCAATGAAATAAGCAGGCGGTTGACGAGGACTTCCTGACCGATGATATGGCGCTGGATAAAGCTTTTCAGGTCATCGATAGCGGGTTTGACGGACATCGGCCCTCCTGGTTATACGGGTTTAACTATGGACTGGATACGAAGTGTAAAATTCCTTGTCCCGCGATACGGCGATTGGACAAACCGGTATTCTAATACAATAACGGGTCTGTTGCCGTCCCGGCACAGCATACTTGGATCTCGCGGAGTTCGCAGAGCACGCGGAGAACAATCATTTCCCAATCCCCGCGTTCCCTGCGTCTCTGCGAGATCATACAATCCGGAATTCAGCCATGGCTGAACACACGAATTCCGCAGTGGTCATCAATATGGCCCGGTCCCTCTTCCCGGCAACCGGCGGGTATGATACAGCTATAGTACTTGTGATTACTTTGCATTAGAGTCAAACGAAACCTGTCAGGCCCGTCAATGTGGAAAAACGACGCTTCATGAATCCGGCAACTATCAACACCATACTCAACACGGCACCCATGGTGCTGCAAGGAGCGAACAAGCTCATTCGCCTGATACGGGAACGCGGCGCGGAACCCGCCGACAGTGAACCGTCGGCACCGGCCACCACGGAAAGTCTGAAACAGGAAATCGAGCAGATCCACGTTCGTCTGAAGGCCAATGACGACTCCGATGTGGAACAGATCCGGCTCATCGAACAGCTGGCAAAACAGAACGAGGCCATGGCCGACTCCCTGCGCAAGACACTGCGCCGCATCACCCTGCTCGGTATCGTCAGCCTCGCCGCGTTTATTATTGCAAGCGCATCGTTGATCCTGGTCCTGCTGCAATGAAAAAAGTCTACAGCGCCGATAATCCCGTCATGGCCGGACATATCCAGTCATTGCTGCAACAGGCCGGCATCGACTGCGAGGTCCGCAACCTGGCACTGAGCGGTGCCATGGGCGAACTGCCGCCCATTGAATGCTGGCCCGAGGTCTGGATCCGCCGGGACGAAGACCATGAACGCGCCCTGTCCCTGGTGGAACAGGAACTACACAAACCACCCACCGATGCGGAAGCATGGCATTGCCGTTGCGGCGAAACCATCGAAGGCCAGTTCAGCCACTGCTGGAACTGCGGGCGCGAACGACTGAACCCCGGCGAGGAGTGAGGGGTGATGAGTAAGGAGTAAGGAGTAAGGAGTAAGGGGTGAGGAGTAGCTGTAGACCGTCATGCCGGAAGCGCGCTTTCTGCGCTATCCGGCATCCAGACATGGGTAAACAACAGCATGAATACCGGATAAGTGCTTTGCACTTTCCGGTATGACGAATGCTTTACCCCTTACTCCTTACTCCTTACTCATAACCCCTCACTCTAAAAAAAGAAAACCCCGCCGGGGCGGGGTTTTCGGGGTCCATCCATGGAAGGGGGGAACAACTTGTCCGTCAGGCGGCCTTGCTTTCGGCCAGCCACTGCTCCAGGGCCTCGGAGCCGCCGATGTGCTCGCCGTTGACGAACACCTGCGGCACCGTATCGCTGCCGGACAGGGCCCGCAGGGCGCCGCGGGAAAGACCCTTGCCAAGCACGATCTCCTGGAACTCCAGCCCGCGGTCATGCAGCATGCCCTTGGCGCGGGCGCAGTAACTGCAGCCTTCCTTGGTCAGAACCGTGATATCCGCAAGCTTCTCGGCCTTCGGGTTGATGTACTCCAGCATGGTATCGGCGTCGGAGACCTCATAGGGGTCGCCTTCCACCTGCGGCTCGATGAACATCTTGTCGATGACACCGTCCTTCACCAGCATGGAATAACGCCAGGAACGCTTGCCGAAGCCCAGGTCGTCCTTGTCCACCAGCATGCCCATGCCTTCCGTGAACTGGCCGTTGCCGTCCGGGATGAAGGTGATGTTGTCGGCTTCCTGGTCCTCTTTCCACTCGTTCATCACGAAGGCATCGTTGACGGAGATACAAACGATCTCGTCAATACCGTTCCTGAAGAACACCGGCGCCAGCTCGTTGTAACGCGGCACGTGAGACGAGGAACAGGTGGGCGTGAACGCGCCCGGCAGTGAAAACACCACAACATTCTTGCCGGCGAAAATATCCTTGCTGGAAATCTCCTTCCAGTCGTTGTTTTCGCGGGCCTTGAACGTAACCTCGGGCACTTTCTGCCCTTCTCGATTCTCCAACATGATTTACCTCCTTAAACAGGTTGATTGATGTGTTGAATCTCTGTATTGGCGGTTATTATGGGGGCTGCAGGAATATTAATAAAATTATATATTTCTTTTGAATCGATATATTTTACCTATAACGCCCGTCGGAGGGTTCCTGCCCCGCTGGGAGATAAAAGGGGTTTGACTTTGGCGGGGATTTGCTCTATTGTTAGTTGACCAACTTAGATATCGGTCATATGCCGAGAACCAGCGACAAACGAGAGAAGCTCATTGAAGCGGCCAAGACCCTGATCCACCGACAGGGGTTCCACCGCACCACGCTGGCGGACATCGCCGAGGAATCGGACGTGCCCCTGGGCAATGTGTATTACTACTTCAAGACCAAGGAAGACATTTGCAAGGCGGTGCTGGAGGAACGCAAGAAGGAGCTGCAGCAGATCCTCGGGGAATGCTGCCTCAACAGCAGCCCCCGGGCGAACCTGAAGCGGTTCGTAAAATACATGATCCAGGACAGCGAGGAACTGGCCGAGTGCGGCTGCCCTCACGGGACCCTGAGTCAGGAATTGCGCAAGATGTCCTCGCCCCTGACCGATATGGCGGAAGGCACCATGGAAGTCCTCATCGACTGGGCCGCGGATCAATTCCGGCTCATGGGGCTGAAGAAACCGGAAGAAACCGGCTTCGAGTTCGTTGCCCTGGTTCAGGGGACCATGCTGCTGGGGCACGCAATGCACGATCCGGGACGGCTCAAACGGCAGCTCAAGTCCCTGAATACGTGGCTGGATCAGTTGGATGCGGAATCCGCTGCGGGAAAACACTGAGACAAGCAGGATTTTCCGGCCGAACAATCAATAAACCGATTTATTAATGAAGGAGAAACAATGCCAATACATACGATCCGTCCGGAGACAGCGATTACTCTGAATGGCTCGGATTGGGCGTATTCGTGTCGCCGCTGCCGGTAAAAAAAATTTGGCTTTTTATTTAGTTAGTGAACTTACATATATTGAGAGAATCGAAATGAGAAACGCGACACGAAACCTTGTGACAATACTGCTGCCCGCCGCCCTGGCAGGCATGCCCATGACGGGCGCGGCCGAGGGCCCGGCCGGCATGCTTGAAAGAACCATGCGTGCGGAACAACTGCAGGAAATTCGATCCAACATCCGGGCGAGCCTGGTGCCGTCCCTGGATGAGGAAACGGATCACTATGCAAACCGGCGGGCGCCGGACAACAGCCGGGATACGGATCACGGCCGCCGGGGCGTGATCGAGATCATTCCTTTCCCCCAGAAGCGGGTTTCATTTACCCCCTGATAAACCCGCGAGCTTGCCGCCGCAGCATCCTCCCCAAGCGCTGCGGCGGCCTTTTTATTTCAGTGAGGAGGGAGATGTAAGGGGTGAGGAGAATTGCCTTTATCACAACGGAAAGTCAGGGTGCTTAATCCGATTTTCATACCACGGCTTAACAATTACCGGAGAATGCTCTCTTGCTATTCAGTTGCATGATGCGGAAATACCGCCCCCTACTCCTTACTCCTCACT
>JBBDSH010000045.1:17500-39554 GCA_040905045.1 Gammaproteobacteria bacterium
CTCACTTCTCACTTCTCACAATTTAGACAGAACCTTGTCGGCGGAGCTGGCCTTGAGCTCGCCGGGGTTTTCCTCCAGCAGGAGCTCGGACACGACACCATCATCAACGACCATGGCGAAACGCTGGCAGCGTGTGCCCAGCCCGAAACCGCTGCCGTCGAAATCCAGCCCCATCGCTTTTGCATAATCACCGTTGCCGTCCGCCAGCAGCATAACCTTGTCACCGGCACCACTGTCTTTGCCCCAGGCGTCCATGACAAAAACATCGTTGACCGCCATGCAGGCAATGATATCGATACCCTTGCCCCTGATCTCATCCGCCTTTTCTATAAAACCGGGCAGATGATCATTGGAACAGGTGGGCGTGAAAGCACCGGGTACGGCGAACAGCACCACCTTCTTGCCGGTGAACAGATCATCCGTAGTGAGTGACCCGGGCCCGTCATCGTTCATGACCGTAAAACGTCCATCGGGAAGCTTGTCTCCGACTTTGATTGCCATCTTGACCTCCTCTGATTAAAAAGTATGCGGCGATATTCGTGCCCGCGGGAAACGGCGGACCGGCAACCGCGCCGCCGGCCTGGCCGGGATTCCATCACAGAGCTCGTACAGCTAAGTGAGAAATTATAATGCGCTGTAATTGTACTCCCGGGCCGGTCTCCGTGAATACCTCCCGGGGAAATTCTGTTAAAATGCGGCGCTATTAATCAATAATAAACAGAAATATGCATCGTAATGGTAAGTTAGTTCATTACGCTTTCTGATACTATCATTTTTGTCAAACATTGGTGGTGGCGGCACATGTCTGAATCTCAGTCCGATATCGATAAACAGGAAACGCAGGAATGGCTGGAGGCACTGGATTCCGTTCTCAGTGTGGAAGGCGTGGACCGCGCCCATTTCCTGCTGGAACAATTGATATCCCGGGCGCGCAAATCCGGCGCCTATCTGCCCTATTTCGCCAACACACCCTATCTCAATACCATTCCGCCGTCCCGTGAGGAACACCCCGCCGACGGTGACCCGGGCATGGAATGGCGCATCCGTTCCCTGGTGCGCTGGAATGCTCTCGCCATGGTGGTGCGGGCCAACCGCAAGAGCGCCGAACTGGGCGGGCACATCGCCAGTTTCGCCTCTTCCGCCACCTTGTATGACGTCGGTTTCAATCATTTCTTCCGCGCACCCAACGAGGAACACGGCGGCGACCTGGTCTTCATCCAGGGCCATTCTTCCCCCGGTATTTATGCCCGGGCGTATCTTTACGGCCAGTTGACGGAAGAACAACTGGACAACTTCCGCCAGGAAGTGGACGGCAACGGCCTGCCGTCCTATCCCCATCCCTGGCTGATGCCGGACTTCTGGCAGTTCCCGACGGTCTCCATGGGCCTCTCCCCCATCATGGCCATCTACCAGGCCCGCTTCATGCACTACATGGAAAACCGCGGGCTGGCCGAGCCGTCCGACCGCAAGGTCTGGGCCTTCATGGGCGATGGCGAGATGGACGAGCCGGAATCCATGGGCGCCATCGGCATGGCGGGTCGTGAAAAGCTGGACAACCTGATCTTCGTCATCAACTGCAACCTGCAGCGACTGGACGGGCCTGTGCGCGGCAACGGCAAGATCATCCAGGAACTGGAATCGGAATTCCGCGGCGCGGGCTGGAACGTCATCAAGGTCATCTGGGGCTCCTACTGGGACCCGCTTATCGCCCGCGATACCCAGGGACTGCTGCAGCAACGCATGGAAGAATGCGTCGACGGCGAATACCAGACCTACAAGGCCCGCAGCGGCGCCTATGTCCGGGAAAAATTCTTCGGCAAGTACCCGGAACTCAAGGCCATGGTGGCCAATATGTCCGACGAGGATATCTGGCGGCTCAACCGCGGCGGCCACGACCCGCACAAGGTCTATGCCGCCTACGCCGCGGCGGTGAAACACACCGGGCAGCCCACCGTGATTCTGGCGAAAACCGTCAAGGGTTACGGCATGGGCAGGGCCGGCGAAGGCCAGAACATCACTCACCAGCAGAAAAAGATGGGCGAAGAGGCCCTGAAAGAGTTCCGTGATCGCTTCAATATCCCGGTTACCGATGAACAGGTGGCAGACGCCTCCTATTACAAGCCGGCCGAAGACAGTGAAGAACTCAAATACATGCACGAACGCCGGGAAAAGCTGGGCGGCTTTCTGCTGACGCCCTGGCCCAAGGCACCGAAGCACAAGGTCCCGGACCTGAAAATCCATGAAAAGCTTCTGCAAGGATCCGGCGAACGAACCATCTCCACCACCATGGCCTTTGTCCGCATTCTCAGCGCCCTGGTCAAGGACAAGGAAATCGGTAAATTCATCGTTCCCATCATTCCCGACGAAGCGCGTACCTTCGGCATGGAAGGCATGTTCCGGCAACTGGGGATCTACTCCCCGGAGGGTCAGCGCTACGAACCGGAAGATTCGGATCAGGTGATGTATTACAAGGAAGACAAGAAGGGACAGGTTTTGGAGGAAGGCATCAACGAGGCGGGCGCCTTTACTTCATGGATTGCGGCGGCCACCGCCTACAAGTATCACCAGACCCAGATGATCCCGTTTTACATCTTTTATTCCATGTTCGGCTTCCAGCGCATCGGCGACCTGGCCTGGGCCGCCGGCGACATACGTTCGCGCGGTTTCCTGCTGGGCGGCACCGCCGGACGCACGACACTGAACGGCGAAGGACTCCAGCACCAGGACGGCCACAGTCACCTGGCCGCCTCCACCATTCCCAACTGCGTTTCCTATGATCCCACCTTCGCCTACGAACTGGCGGTGATCATCCATGAGGGCATGCGCCGCATGTACGGTGAACAGGAGGATGTTTATTACTACATCACCGTCATGAACGAGAATTACGAACATCCGCCCATGCCGGACGGTGTCGAGGAAGATATTCTCAAGGGCATGTACCTGTTAAAGAAGGGCCCGCAGAAAAAACTGAAAGTCCAGCTGCTGGGTTCCGGCACCATCCTGCGCGAGGTCATCGCCGCCGCCGATCTGCTGAAGGAGGATTTCGACGTCTCCGCCGATATCTGGAGCGTGACCAGCTTCAATGAACTGCGCCGGGACGGCATCGACGCGCAGCGCTGGAACATGCTGCATCCGACGAAAAAGCCGAAGACCAGCCATGTGGAAAACTGCCTCAAGGGCCGCAAGGGGCCGGTGGTGGCCTCCACGGATTACATGCGCATCTACGCGGATCAGATCCGCGGCCTGATTACCGACCGTCCCTATCAGGTCCTGGGCACCGACGGTTTCGGGCGCAGCGATTCCAGGGAAAACCTGCGCCGGTTCTTCGAGGTCAATCGTTATTATGTCGCCGTCGCCGCCCTCAAGGCCCTGGCCGATGACGGCCAGGTTCCGGCGAAAACGGTTGCGGAGGCAATCAAGAAGTACGATATCGATCCGGAAAAACCCAATCCGGTGACAGTATAATGAGCGAGCAGAAACAGATAACGGTTCCGGATATCGGTGACTTCGACAGCGTCGAGGTCATTGACGTCCTGGTCAAACCGGGTGACGAGATTAAGCCGGAAGATTCATTGATCACCCTGGAAAGCGACAAGGCCACCATGGACATCCCAGCGCCTGAAGCCGGGAAGGTGGTCAAGGTACTGGTGAATACCGGCGACAAGGTGGCCGAAGGCACGCCCATACTGGAGATCGAACCGGCCGAGTCGGCGGCAGACAGCAAAGAGGAACTGAAACCGGTACCGAAAGCGGAGCCGGAGAAGAAGTCCGAAGAAAAACCGAAACCCGCCGCGGATAAACCCGCGCCGTCCGGCAAGCCGGAAGCCGGTACGGAAGAAGCGAAACCGGGGCCGCGCCCGGCGCCGGCCGCGCCCGCCAGTGCCCAGACCATCGCCAATCGATCTTCCAACGCCCACGCCAGTCCCGCCGTGCGCAAGTTTGCCCGTGAACTGGGCGTGGACCTGGGTCTGGTTCGCGGCAGCGGACCAAAGGGCCGCATCCTCAAGGAAGACGTCAAGGCTTTCACCAAGGCGGTCATGACCGGTGAACGAGTCTTTGAAAAACAGAGTGCCGGCATATCCTTCCCTGAGATTCCGCCGGTGGATTTCTCCAAATTCGGGCCGGTGGAAGCCAAACCGCTGTCGCGTCTGAAACGCATCGGCGCCCAGAACCTGCATCGCAGCTGGATCAATCTGCCGCACGTTACCCAGTTTGACGAAGCCGACATCACCGACCTGGAGGAATTCCGCAAGTCACAAAAAGCCGACGCCGAATCAGAGGGCGTCAAGCTGACACTGCTGAGCTTTCTCATCAAGGCGGCGGTGGTCGCACTGAAGAAATATCCGGAATTCAACGCCTCCCTCAGCACCGACGGCGAGATGCTGGTAATGAAGAAGTATTTTCATATCGGCTTTGCCGTCAATACCGACGATGGTCTCATGGTCCCGGTGATCAAGGACGCCGATCAGAAGGGCATGTTCGACCTGGCACGGGAACTGGCGGAACTGGCGCAGAAGGCACGTGACAAGAAACTCTCCCCGGCGGAGATGCAGGGCGGCTGTTTTACCATTTCCAGCCTGGGACACATCGGCGGCACCGGCTTCACACCGATAATCAACGCGCCCGAGGTGGCCATCCTGGGTGTCTCCAAAGCAACCATCCAGCCGCGTTACGTGGACAAGCAACTGGAACCGCGCCTGATCCTGCCCTATTCCCTGTCTTATGATCACCGTGTCATTGACGGCGTGGCCGGCGCGGAATTTACCCAGGAACTGGGAGAAGTGCTGTCGGACATTCGCCAGATACTCTTGTAGGCGGTTCTCGTGGCTCGTGGCTCGTGGCTCAAGGAGATATCAATCATTCACGATCCACGAGTTACTTTTTTACGTATACCGTTCTCCGTGATTAATCTATACACTGCCGATGCCTGCTGAGCCTGAAGACCGCTTCGCGATTAATGTACTGGAAAACAGTAACAACGAAATCCTGTTACTGAAACGCAGCCCGCGGGCGCGGCTGGGTCCCGGCCTGTGGGGCTTTCCCGCCGGTCATATTGAAGACGGCGAGTCTCCGGAAGACTGCGCCTGGCGGGAACTGAACGAGGAGATCGGGCGGAATTTTGAAAGCGAAATCATCGCCCGCCTGGATCCGATGCGGGACACCTTCTACGGCGGAATCTATGAGATCCATTTGTTTCATCACCGCTGGATTGGCGGCAGCGTCCATCTGAATGCGGAACACACCGACCACGTCTGGGTCGGAAAGGAAACATTCCGCGACTATGACGTCATGGACGGAATCGATGAAGATATTTTTTATCTTGGCATCTGGCCGGTGGAATACCTCAATGCAGCGAAGCTGCCTTGAGAGTGAGGTGTAAGAGGTAAGGAGTGAGGAGTAAAACCCGTTATGCTGGCGGACCAGACTGTGTAAAAACGTTATGAGCGCAGCTTAGGCAAGGTAAAAATCAACGAAAAAGCGGAGTTTATACGCTAATAAATGAGCATTTTGAGTTGATTTTTAACGCAGCATAAGCAAGCGCAATAGTTTTCACACAGTCTGGAACGCTCTGAGTAGATAAATACGCCCAATGGGCGACTCTAATATGTTGCAACAAAATAAGGAGTGTTTATCTACTGGATGCTGGTATCCACCAGCATGACGATATTTTTTATTCTCTCTGTGATCCTCTGTGTCCCCGGATCAAGTCCGGGGCAGGCTCTCTGTGGCTAATTAAAATTAAACATGGCAAAACTTAACTACAACATTCACGGAGAGGGTCAACCGTTGATCGTATTACACGGTCTGTTCGGTTCCTCGCGCAACTGGAATACGGTGGCTAAGGAGCTGGCCCGGGACCGGCAGGTGATTGCCGTGGACCTGCGCAATCACGGTGACAGTGAGCATACGGAAACCATGACATGGATAAACATGGTCGAGGACATCGACACGCTCATGACGGAACTGGGCATTGCGTCCGCCGCATTGCTGGGTCACAGCATGGGCGGCAAGGCGGCCATGGCGTTCGCCCTGTCACTGCCGCAGAAAACCGATGCCCTGATTGTTGCGGATATCGCCCCGGTTGCCTACGAGCCCGTACACATCGAACTCATCGACGCCATGCTTTCCCTGCCGCTGGATGAAATCCACAACCGTGCCGAGGCCGAGCAACATCTTCTCGACGCCGGCGTTGCCGACAGCATGGTGCGGCAGTTTCTGCTTTCGAATCTGACCCGGAGCAACGGGAGCTACGTCTGGCGCCTGAATCTGCCGGTGTTGCGAGAATCCATGCCGGACATGGCCGGCTTTCCCGAGGACTGGCCGGCCGCCCCTTATGAAGGTCCGGCCCGTTTCCTGGCCGGCGGGGAATCCGATTACATCCTGCCGAAACACTACCAGGTCATATCCCGCCTGTTTCCCAGGGCCACGGTGCATACCATTGAGGGCGTCGGTCACTGGTTGCATGCGGAGAAACCGGAGGCATTTGTATCGGAAGTACGGGATTTTTTAAATCAAACATAACACTCTCGGCAAGACGCAAAGACCCGTAGCCCGGATGGAGGCCGCGGCCGGAATCCGGGGGTTCTTTCACCATCCCGCATTCCGCTGCGCTTCATGCGGGCTACAACAACTGGCAGGATCCGTAGCCCGGATGCAGGCCGAAGAGCCTGTGCCGGCATGTGGTAAGCCGGTACCGGAATCCGGGTTCACGACACTCCCGGATTCCGCTACGCTCCATCCGGGCTACAACTCCCAACTGGCAGTCAAAACTGCCAGGCGCTACAATGTGCGCCTTTTTCAGGGCGTAATCCGATATGAGCAAGACATCCGTTAACAAAGTCGTTCTCGCCTATTCCGGCGGTCTCGATACCTCCGTCATCCTGCAATGGCTGAAGGATCAATACGACTGCGAGGTGGTCACCTTTACCGCCGACATCGGCCAGGGCGAGGAAGTGGAACCGGCACGGAGCAAGGCACAGGCCCTGGGCGTGAAAGAGATCTATATCGAGGATCTCAAGGAAGAGTACGTCCGCGATTTCGTCTTTCCCATGTTCCGGGCCAATACCATCTACGAAGGCGAGTACCTGCTTGGTACATCCATCGCCCGGCCGCTGATCGCCAGGCGCCTGGTGGAGATCGCCGCCGAGACCGGCGCGGATGCCGTCTCCCACGGCGCCACCGGCAAGGGCAACGATCAGGTCCGCTTCGAACTGGGGGCCTACGCCCTGAATCCGGATATCCGCATCATCGCGCCCTGGCGGGAATGGGATCTGAATTCCCGGGAAAAACTGCTGCAGTACGCCGAGGAACGCGGCATTCCCATCGAGGGCAAGCGCGGCCAGACCTCGCCCTATTCCATGGACGCCAATCTCCTGCATATCTCCTACGAGGGCGGTGAGCTGGAAGACCCCTGGTCGGAGCCGGATGAATCCATGTGGCGCTGGTCGGTGTCGCCCGAGGCGGCGCCGGACAAGGCGGAAACCATCGAACTGACCTATGCAAAAGGCGACCCGGTGGCCCTGAACGGTGAGACATTGTCTCCCGCGCAAATGCTGGCGACGCTCAATGAAATCGGCGGCCGGCACGGCATCGGCCGCATCGATATTGTCGAGAACCGTTACGTGGGCATGAAATCCCGGGGCTGTTACGAAACCCCCGGCGGGACCATCATGTTGCGCGCGCACCGGGCCATGGAATCCATCACTCTGGATCGGGAATCGGCGCATTTAAAAGACGATCTGATGCCGCGCTACGCCGGCCTCATCTACAACGGTTACTGGTGGAGTCCGGAACGGGAGGCGCTGCAACAACTGATTGACCACACACAACAGCGGGTCAACGGCACCGTGCGACTGAAACTCTACAAGGGCAATGTCATCGTCGCCGGGCGCAAGTCCGACGACAGCCTCTTCGACGCCTCCATCGCCACCTTCGAGGACGACGCCGGCGCCTACGACCAGAAAGACGCCGAGGGTTTCATCAAGCTGAACGCCTTGCGGTTGCGGATACTGAATAAATATAAGAAGTGAGGCGTAAGGAGTGAGGAGTAGCCTCACTTCCGTTATTCCGGAAGCCTTGAAGAAACTGTCGGCATCCAGCCTCCATTAAACGAAGGCTTGAATTTCACAGAGTTCGCGGAGTACGCAGAGTAATATTAATCCGTCATTCCAGTGAACGTGGAGGAGCGGCTCATAGCCTGTCCCGGACTTGATCCGGGAGATGTAATCCAGCAGGAGAAGCCTTCCTCATGGTGTTGCAATTAAATAAGGAAAATCTATCTGCTGGATTCTGGCGTGCACCAGAATGACGGTGCTATTACTCCTCACTCCTTACGCCTCACTCCTTACCTTTAGTTCTGAATTTCCTTGCCAGCCAGTAATCGACGCTGACATACCGCCCGCCGCCAAGGAAAAACAACGCCGCCAGCATGACGAAATAAGTGGCCGCCCACTCGATGCCGTTATTGGAGACCACGAAATTCCCGGTTTCCGTCAGCCAGTCGTAATTGCCGTGTTCGCGCAGTATGGACTTCGCCATATCCAGCCTCTCCATGGCGCCGTCCACGTTATCCGAGGCAAACGGACTCATGCGATCATGTACCGCCTGCCAGCCGTTCTCCCAGTGAACCGTTGTCGCGGCGACCAGCATGGTTACCATGAGCGGAATCGTCACCCAGCGCACCGCCAGCCCAAGGGCGAATAACACGGCACCGATGTATTCCGAGGCCCAGGCCAGAAACGCTATAACCGCGGGAAAAGGCAAACCCAGACCCCAGTCCGGATTGCCGAACCACTGGATAATGGGCTCCAGGGAACTCTCCGGATCGAAAGGATCCCACTTATTGTTTCCCGCCACCCAGAACACCGGCACGAGGTAAAGCCGCAGTAACACCGGCCCGATAAAATCGAGGCTGTTGCGCACGGTATCCAGCAGATCCTGGACTCGATTCAATAACGAAATAACAAGCTGCACAAGGTTGCTCCTTTATAAATAATCATTTGCCACAGAGGGTCACAGAGGATCACAGAGAAAAAAGATAATTGTTATTCACTTCTGCGTACCTTCCGATATTTGCGGGATCCCTTATCTATCATATCGGAAACTGGATGCCGGATAGCGCACACAACGCGCTTCCGGCATGACGGCTTTTATTCTCTGTGATCCTCTGTGGCTGATATTTTGGTTTTCAGGCACTCCGACGGGTGCCGAGGATAATATCCTTGCCGCGCATGGATTCCATAATTTCCAGGCCGCCGTTAATCACTACACCGGGTTCGGGATGGCGTATCTCTTCCGCGACGGCAAGCAACAGTTCGCGTCCGCTGCGGCCGGAATCCGCGGCGATATACTCGACCAGTTTCGCCGACACCGGGTTCAGCTCCAGAAATCCCACATTGTCGTCGAGATCGCGATAGACAATGATGTAGGTTTGCTGCTCGGGCGCTTCCGACGGCAGGAAATCCGGGCCGATACGATGAACGGGAAAGCGATAGGCAAGCGGCCACGCCAGCGGACTCAGGACCGGAACACCATCGAGTAAATCGCCTTCCCTGTCGATCCCGCCCGTATCAATCTCCCGGCCGTCCATGTTGACGGCCATTTCCATCCATTCGTAATGGGCCAGTTCGTGCATAAAGGGATAATCGTCGTCCTTCGGCGTCCGTTCCTTTTCCAGGTATTGCAGAAACTCCGACGGCATCTTGGGAAACAGTGGCGTCCGGGCCTTGTGATGCAGGAAGTAATCCCGGATCAATGCATGCCATTGATCGTCTGACAGGATTTGCCTCAGTACCGGATAGCAGTCGGCCATGAAACCTTCTATGTTCCGGTACAGGAGCCTGCGATAGATCCCCATGCGGCGATCCTCGACGTCATCCGGCGCCGGAACATGTTCCGGATCGCGGATATGCCGCGTGAATGTCGACTCTACATCACGAAATGTGGCCATCTTATCCATGTTGATCGGCAACCTGTCCAAGACTGACGTGTTTCATCTGTATCCGGCGTATGCTCTCCACTTCCCGCAGCAATTCTTCCAGCGGTGGGATATTGAAGTCCCGCTCCAGCAGCGTCGGGAAGACACCGAAGTGATCGTAAGCGACATCAAGGAGATGCCAGACCGGATCGATGACGTCAGCACCGTGGGTATCCACGCGCAGATCCACATCCTCCTCATCGTGTCCGGCGATATGGGCATAGGCGATGCGTTCCGCCGGCAGTGCCTTAAGAAACACCTCCGGATCGTAATTATGGTTGATGCTGTTGACATAGATATTATTGATATCCAGCAACAGCTCGCAGTCGGCTTCTTCCAGCACGGCCTTGATAAAATCGATCTCCTCCATCTCCTTGCCGGGAGCGGCGTAATAGGAGACGTTCTCCACCGCCAGGCGGCGGCCGAGTATTTCCTGGGCCCGCCGGATGCGCCCGGCCACATGATGCACGGCCTCTTCGGTAAACGGGATCGGCATCAGATCGTACAGATGACCTTCGTCGGCGCAGTAACTCAGGTGTTCGCTGTAACAACGGACGTTATGGCGCTCCAGGAACTGCCGGACGCGCACCAGGAACGGCTCGTCCAGCGGCGCCGTTCCGCCGATATTCAGGGACAGGCCGTGGCAGACCATGGGCACCTTCTCCGTAACGGCCCGGAACCGGCGGCCGTAGCGGCCGCCCACGTCGATCCAGTTCTCCGGAGCGACCTCCATAAAGTCTACCTGCTCGGGAATGCGGTCCGCGAACGAGCCGCTGAAGGCTCGCCGCAGACCCAGACCCGAACCCAGTACCGGGTAGTTCTTCGGCATGACTTCAGGCAGTACCTTTAATTACCGCCGCACTTGCCTTCGCCGCATTTCCCTTCACCTTTCTTCTCGCCGCATTTGCCTTCACCTTCCTTTTCACCGCACTTGCCTTCTCCTTTTTTCTCACCACACTTTCCTTCGCCTTCCTTTTCACCACATTTTCCTTCGCCGCATTTACCTTCACCATGGGCATCGGCAACCATGTAACCGCCGGACAACTCGGTTGTGTTGAAGGGGTTTTCCGCGGCATTGGCCAGGGGGCTTGCGGAAAGAGAAACAACGAAAGTAGTGCCAAGGATGGCGGAGACAGGTTTCAAGCGATTATTGTTTGACATTAATATTTCCTCCAGGGGTTGTTGATTACATCACCGTCGGTGCACGCGGTCCGCGAATCACCTTATGCTATTGACAGAATACACCGGTACCGGTTCATAAAAGTATTACACGGAGCAACCGGATACCTGATTTCATTGCACCATCACAATGCATATGCCCTTTGGATGCGGTAACAATACGTATGTTACAAATGCGACTATACCGATGGTTAACATCAATTGCCTCCATTCGCGCATCACTCCGTCGGTGCAGGGAAAGACTTTTATTTCAATAACTTACGGTCAATATGACAGGCAGGCCAGCCCGTATACTGTGCACGAGGATCACGGATGATGGCGCCGCTCGCAGCGTGGCCCGGCGGCTTTATCTGACCGGACGCATATGAGGAAAGAGAATGACGTCACGGATCGACGGGGAATCGGTCAACAGCATCACCAGCCTGTCGATGCCAATACCCTCACCGGCCGTGGGCGGCATGCCGTATTCCAGCGCGGTGATGTAATCCTCGTCGTAATGCATGGCCTCTTCATCGCCGGCGTCCTTGTCGGCCGCCTGTTCGCGGAAACGCGCCGCCTGATCGTCGGGATCGTTGAGTTCTGAGAAGCCGTTGGCCAGTTCGCGCCCGCCTATGAACAACTCAAACCGCTCGGCGAAATCCGGATTATCGTCAAAGCGCCGCGCCAGCGGTGAAACCTCGGTGGGATAGGTGATAATGAACGTGGGCTCCTTGATTTTCGCCTCTACGGTCTTCTCGAAGATCTCCAGCAGGATCTTTCCCTTACCGTAGTCCTCTTCCAGCGGTATTCCGAGTTGATCGGCCACGCTACGAAGGGTCTGTATATCGGATAACGATTCCTTATTAATATCGGGATTGTATTCCAGAATGGCATCCAGGAATGTCATTCGACGGAACGGTTGTCCCAGGTCGTAACGTTCGCCCTGGTATTCAACCTCGGCGCTGCCGTTGATTTCCATAACCAGAGATCGAAGCATGTTTTCGCTCAGGTTCATCATGTCTTCATAATCGGCATAGGCCTGGTAGCATTCCAGCATGCTGAATTCCGGGTTATGCCGCGTCGACAGACCTTCATTGCGAAAACTGCGGTTGATCTCGTAGACCTTTTCCATGCCGCCCACCACCAACCGCTTCAGATACAACTCCGGCGCCACGCGCAGGTACAGGGTCATGTCCAGGGCATTGTGATGAGTCACGAACGGTCTGGCCGTGGCACCGCCCGGTATCACATGCATCATGGGCGTTTCCACCTCGATAAAACCACAGCGCCCGAGGTAACTGCGCATGAAATCAATAATACGGGAACGCACCATGAACAAGCGGCGGGATTCCTCGTTAATGATCAGATCAAGATAACGCTGCCGGTAGCGGGTTTCCTGGTCGGTAAGACCGTGGAATTTCTCCGGCAGCGGCCGCAGGGACTTGGTCAAAAGTCGAATACTCTCGACATTAACGGAAAGTTCACCGGTTTTGGTTTTGAAGAGATTTCCTTCCGCGGCGATGATATCGCCGATATCCCATTGCTTGAATTCCGCATACAGACCTTCCGGCAGATTGTCGCGCTTGACGTAGAGCTGAATGCGGCCGGACATATCCTGCAGATGAGCGAATGACACCTTGCCCATGACACGCCGACTCATGAGACGGCCGGCAACCCTGACGCGTATGTTTTCTTTCTCCAGCTCGTCGTTTTCCAGATGGCCGTACTTGTCGTGCAGCGGCGCCGCCAGCGAATCTCGCTTGAAGTCATTGGGGTAGGCGTTGCCCTTCGCACGCAGCGCCTCCAGGTCGTCGCGCCGCTGTTTGATCAGTTCGTTGTCGTCGTCGTGGTCCATGGTTCGTAATTCGTAATTCGTAATTCGTGGTTCGTGGTTCGTGGTTCGTGACTCGTGGCTCGTGGCTCGTGGCTCGTGGCTCGTGGCTCGTGGCTCGTGGCTCGTGGCTCGTAATGTAGGGTGGGTTAGCGAAGCGTAACCCACCAGAACAATTCGAAATAATCAATGGTGGGTTATGCCCTGTACAGCGGGCTAACCCACCCTACTTCTTATGACTTATAACTTATAACTTGTAACTTGTAACTTTATATGCCGGCCTTCAGGCTGGCCTGGATAAATTCATCCAGGTCGCCGTCCAGCACCCGCTGGGTATCGGTCCGTTCCACATCGGTGCGCAGATCCTTGATACGCGATTGATCCAGTACATAGGATCGGATCTGACTGCCCCAGCCGATATCCGACTTGGAATCCTCCAGCGCCTGTTTTTCCTTGTTCCTTTCCTGCAGTTCCATTTCATAGAGCCTGGCGCGCAACTGTTTCATGGCCTGGTCCCGGTTCTGGTGCTGGGAACGGCCGCTCTGGCACTGTACCACAATGCCCGAGGGCATATGCGTCAGCCGTATCGCCGAATCGGTCTTGTTGACGTGCTGTCCGCCGGCGCCGCTGGCCCGGTAGGTATCGACGCGCAGATCCGCCGGATTGATATCGATCTCGATATCGTCTTCCACCTCCGGCGAGACAAACACCGAGGCAAAGGACGTATGCCGCCGGTTGCCGGAATCGAAGGGCGATTTTCTTACCAGGCGGTGCACGCCGGTCTCGGTACGCAGCCAGCCGTAGGCGTAATCGCCCTCGAAACGAATGGTGGCACTCTTGATGCCGGCCACGTCCCCTTCGGAGACTTCCACGATCTCCGTCTTGAAGTCGTGATCCTCGCCCCAGCGCAGGTACATGCGCAGCAGCATCTCCGCCCAGTCCTGGGCTTCGGTGCCGCCGGAACCCGCCTGGATATCGAGAAAGGCGTTCGTATCGTCCATCTCACCGGAGAACATGCGCCGGAACTCCATCTCCGCCAGTTCCTTTTCCATGGCGTCCAGATCGGATTCCACTGCCTCGATGGTCGAATCGTCGCCTTCCTCGCGCGCCATTTCGAACAGCTCATCGGCGTCTTTTATACCGGCAGACAGGCGCTCCAGTGTACCGACAACCCGCTCCAGGGCGACCCGTTCCTTGCCCAGTGCCTGGGCGCGTTCCGGATCCTCCCACATGGCGGGATTTTCCATTTCACGGTTTACTTCTTCGAGACGTTCGGATTTACGATCGTATTCAAAGATACCTCCTCAAGGCCTCGATACGGCCTTTGATATCCTTGATGTGTGCGGCAATGGAAGTGACTTCAAGCATGTTGTCTCAACTTTGATATGGGAAATTTGGATGGCGGCATTCTACCTGAATGCCGGCACCTGTTACAGCCTCTTTACATACTGGAATATCTTTAAACTGTCGGGTGATTCAGGCTTGTATGAAAAAAACTCTCGCCAAGACGCAAAGATGCCAGGAATTATATTTTGCTATGCGTTCCTGGCGTCTTCGCGGCTCTGCGAGATTCATCTTCCTAAACCCAATCAGCCTGTTATAGGCTCGATGTATTCCACCAGAAGTTGCAGCCTTTTCCGGCCGGCGAATTCATTCACATCCAGTTTGTACACCGTATAGACACGGCGCGCATTGGCCGGCCAGTGCGTATCCGTAACGTTAAAGGCAATGGCATCGACCGGGTACTTGTTGCCCTCGGCCTGAAGCTGCAGCTTCAAATGCCGCTCGCCGACGATTCTGCGATCGACGATCTGGAATTCACCGTCGAAAGCCGGTTCCGGAAAACCCTGCCCCCAGGGGCCGGCGTTGCGCAGGATTTCCGCCATCTGCAGGGTAAATTCACTCGCCGCCAGTTCACCGTCCGTCACCAGCGTGTCCGGATAACCGTATTCCTCCACATGCCGCCGGACTTCTTCATCGTACAGACGGCTGAAGGTGTCCAGGTTGTCCTTCTCCAGCGTCAGGCCGGCGGCCATGGCATGACCGCCGTACTTGTGGATCAGGTCCGGATGCCCGGTGGCGATCCGGTCCAGCAGATCCTTGATATGCAGCCCGTGTACCGAACGCGCCGATCCCTTCAGCAGATCGCCCTCTTCCCGGGCAAAGGCGATCACCGGCCGCTGCACCTGATCCTTGATCCTGGATGCCAGGATACCGACAACACCCTGATGCCAGGTCTCCTTGTACAAACATAAGCCGAACGGCAGGTCCTCCTTTTCAGACAAGTCCATGCGTTTCAGATCCGCCTGCGCCTGTTCGTGCATCTCGGCCTGGATATCGCGCCGTTCCCGGTTGAGTTCATCCAGTTGCTTCGCCATCTGCAGAACGTCATCTTCGGAATCGCTGCTCAGTATCTCGATACCGAGACGCATGTCGGTGAGCCGGCCGGCGGCATTGAGGCGCGGCGCGATACTGAAACCCAGATCCGAAGCGGACAGGTTGGCCGCGGATCGATTGGCTACGTTCAGCAGCGCCGTGATGCCCGGCACGCAGCGGCCGGACCGGATCAGGGACAGGCCGTGGGAGACCAGGATGCGGTTGTTGTAATCCAGCGGCACCACGTCGGCCACCGTGCCCAGAGCCACCAGGTCCAGAAACGTGGCCAGGTTGGGATCGGCCAGACCCTGCTCCTCGAACCAGCCCCGCTGCCGCAATTCGGCCCGCAAGGCCGCCAGGATATAGAACATGACGCCGACGCCGGCCAGGTTTTTGCTGGGAAAGCGGTCGCCGGGCAGATTGGGGTTCACGATCCCGCTGGCATCCGGCAGCGTTTCACCGGGCAAATGATGATCGGTAATCAACACCTCGATATCGTGTTCCCTTAACATCGCCACGCCTTCAACACTGGCAATGCCGTTGTCCACGGTCATGACCACATCCGGTTCCACACCAATGGCGATTTCAGCGATATCCGGGCTCAGGCCGTAACCGTGCACGAACCGATCCGGCACCATGTAGGCGACGTGTTTCGCGCCCATGGCCCGTAAGGCACGCTGTGCCAGGGCGCAGGACGTGGCGCCGTCCACATCGTAATCGGCAATAATCAAGAGCTTCGCGTCGGCGGCGATGAGATCCGCCAGCAATTGCGCCGCTTCCGTGGTTCCGCCCAGGGATTCAAAGGAATGCAGGTTGGACAGGGAATAATCCAGTTCCTTTTTACTGCGCACGTCGCGCGCCGCCAGCACCCGTTTCAATAACGGGTGTATATCGTCCGGCAGGGTATCGGTCTTGCCCGGCGAACGGCGTTTGATGTTATGTGAAGCATTGATCATATTTAATTAGCCACAGAATATCAGCAGTCAGGAGTAAGGCGTGAGGAGTGAGGAGTAAAAACACCGTCATACCGGCTGAATGTCGTTCATGAGAGCCGGTATCCATAGTACGTTTCACCATGCCGAATCATTAAAAAGAACCGTCATGCTGGTGAATACCAGCATCCAGTAGGATAGATTTGTTTCATAAAACAGGATTTCTCGCTCCGCTCGAAATGACATATTTTTATACTCTCTGTGTCCTCTGTAGAAAATTTTTAATATCTGTAGCCCGCATGGAGCACAGCGGAATGCGGGACGATGTAAGCAATCCCGGATTCCGGCCCCCCGGCCTTCATCCGGGCTACGGGTACTACGGGTACTCTCTGTGTCCCCGGATCGGGGTCCGGGGCAGGCTCTCTGTGGCAAATGTTTTTTAATCATTCAGGCATAGCAAAATTTATTGCTGATCGCGGTCTGCGCCAGAATTTTTTCATTCCCAATCGGGTCAGCGTGAACCCATAGCCTTCGGTGCGGATTTCCAGGTATTGAAGTTCATCTTCCCGCAAGGCCCGCAGCAAAGGCTCGAACCATTCCGCCTCCAGTTCCAGCAGCGCCTCCTGCCACATGCGAAGATCGGCGTAACGCGATGCCCGCCGGCAATGATCCAGGTGCAGCAGGACCCGGGCGCGATCCGGCATTTCGTCGAGCACCGCCGATACACCGCCGGCGCTTTCCTCATACGGCGTCATGGACGACACGGCCAGGCCGCGCAGAAAGCAGTCGTCGCTGTAGACCACGGACCAGAGGCGCGGCGGGATATCCGGCAACTCACCGACGCCCCAGAACCAGAGACTGTTGACGGGCAGTTCGCCCCGTGCCTGCCGTTCCAGGTTGATATCGCATTCATGCAGCTGCATCTGTATTTCATTGAGAAGACGATGCCAGGCGGTGGCCTCGGGTCCCCGCGGCAGGCAGGGATCGATATCCTTTCCGGCCGTTTCGGTCAGTTCGGTGGTGGTGATATCAGGCAAACCGGCCAGCTTGATGTACCAGCGATCCCGGAACGGCACTTCCAGGCGCCAGGCATCGGCATCCAGTACCTTCTGCACCTCGGTGGCGATGGCCAGGGCATCATGCTGCGTCAACGGGAAGGTGGAAGACTCCAGTAATAACAACCGGTCGCGATCCGGACTGAGATGAACGGGATCGGCGCGCATCCAGATCCCTTCCGGATGTTCCTCACTGTCCAGCAGGCGCGTCACCGGCGCCACGGGCACGTCCCTGCCTTCCGGTACCGCCACGCCCATGAGTTCGCTCATCATGGCGCAATAGCCCAGGTCGTTATGCTTCCGCCGACGGGCACGCCCCAGAATGAATTCCTGTGCCGGCAGCGACGGCAGATCCTCGCGGGACAGCGGCACGCGCGGCCCGGCCAGACCGGGAATGAATAGTGTTAAGCTACGCATCAACCAGCGTGAGGAGTGAGGGGTCAGGAGTAAGGAGTAATACCAATGTCATACCTGAAAACACATATCATTCGGCCCGGGGTCGGGCCTCCCACAAACTCCGTTTATCTTTAGCGCCAAAACCTTGCCTGTAGGAGCGGCCACCCGGCCGCGAACCTCACGCCTCACGCCTTACCCCTCACTGTTAATGCCTCTGTGGCTATAATCAAAAAAATCAAATCCGCTTCCTGATCGCGGCGCTCACATCGTCCAGATTTGCCTCCACGCGGATGACTTCGGTGCTCTGCTCAATGGCGGTATCCGGATCCTTGAGGCCGTGTCCGGTCAGGGTGCAGACAACACAACTGCCGGACGGGATCTTGCCGGAACGGATATCGCGCATGGCCCCGGCCACGGACGCCGCCGAGGCGGGCTCGCAGAACACGCCCTCCTTCTCCGCCAGCAGTTTCTGCGCCGCGAGGATGTCCTCGTCGTCGAATTCATCGAACCAGCCTTGCGATTCTTTATTCACATGCCAGGCCAGGTCCCAGGACTGGGGATGGCCGATACGAATGGCCGTGGCCACGGTTTCCGGATTGTCGACCATGTGTCCGCGCAAGAACGGCGCCGCGCCGCTGGCCTGGTAGCCAAGCATGACCGGGCGCCTGTCCGTCACGGCCTTCTGCTTGAAGGGCTTTTCATGGGGAAAATTATCCGCCGCCGTTTTCATCCCGGCGTACTCGCTGTAGCCGATCCAGTGGGCGGTGATATTGCCGGCATTGCCCACCGGAATGCAGTGATAATCCGGCGCCCTGCCCAGGGCGTCGATGATCTCGAAGGCCGCCGTCTTCTGGCCCTGCAGCCGGTAGGGATTGATGGAATTAACGATAGTCACCGGCGTATCCTCGCCCACTTGCCGCACCAGCCGCATGCCGTCGTCGAAGTTGCCGGTGATCTGCAGCACCACGGCGCCTTCCACCATAGCCTGGGCCAGTTTGCCCAGGGCAATCTTGCCTTCCGGGATCAATACAAACGCGGTGATGCCGGCGCGCGCGGCGTAGGCCGCCGCCGAGGCGGAGGTGTTGCCGGTGGAGGCGCAGATGATGGCCTTCGATCCCTCTTCCACGGCGCGGGTCACGGCCATGGTCATGCCGCGATCCTTGAAGGAGCCGGTGGGGTTCATGCCCTCGAACTTGACGTGTATCTCGCCGTCGAAACCGATTTCATCGGGCAGGTTCCGCAACCGGATCAGGGGCGTGTTGCCCTCGCCCAGGGAAATGATATTTTTATCGTCGGTAACGGGCAGCCGATCGCGGTAGCGTTCGATTAGCCCTTTGTTAAGTTCGGTCATTTATTTAATCACTATGAGTAGTCGGTAACGGGTGGTTCGTGGCTCGTGGCTGGTGGCTCGAGCCACGAACCACGAGCCACGAGCCACACGTCTTACCGCAGCGTCTCGACACGGATGCGCGTCACTTCACCCTCGATATGCTCCAGCGCTTCAATCTGCTTTATCGCCTCGTTCATGTTCTTCTCCATCACGCGCTGGGTCAGGAAGATGACGGGGACGTGTTTCGCTTCCGGTTCCGGTTCCTTCTGCAGGATGGCCTCGATGCTGATGTCCAGATCACCCAGGATACGCGTCACCTCGGCCAATACGCCCGAACGATCCACCGCCTTCATGCGCAGGTAATAGGCGGTCTCCACTTCCTCGATGGGCAGCACCCGCGTGTCGGACAGGGAATCGGCCTGGAACGCCAGATGCGGTACTCGGTTGTTGGGATCGGTGGTCAGGGCCCGCACCACGTCAATCACGTCCGCCACCACCGCCGAGGCCGTGGGCTGGGAACCGGCGCCGGCGCCGTAATAAAGTGTCGGTCCCACGGCGTCGGCCATGACCAGCACCGCGTTCATAACGCCGTTGACGTTGGCGATGAGCCGGCTTTCCGGAATCAGTGTGGGATGCACGCGCAGTTCGATACCGCCGTTGTTCTGCCGGGTTATCCCTAAATGCTTGATGCGGTAACCCAGTTCCTCGGCGTACTGCACGTCCTGACGTTCGATTTTGGTAATACCCTCGGTATAGGCGCGATCGAACTGCAGCGGAATGCCGAAGGCGATGGCGCTGAGGATGGTGATCTTATGGGCCGCGTCGATGCCTTCCACGTCGAAGGTGGGGTCCGCCTCGGCGTAACCCAGGGCCTGTGCCTCTTTCAATACATCCTCAAAGGCGCGGCCGTTCTCGCGCATCTCCGTCAGAATATAATTGCCGGTGCCGTTGATGATCCCGGCCACCCATTCGATCTGGTTGGCGGCCAGTCCTTCGCGCACCGCCTTGATGATGGGAATACCGCCGGCCACCGCCGCCTCGAAGGCCACGGTGACACCCTTGTCATGGGCGGCGGCGAAGATCTCGTTGCCGTGGGTGGCGATCAGCGCCTTGTTGGCGGTGACCACGTGCTTGCCGTTATCGATGGCCTTGAGAACCAGTTCCAGGGCCGGCTGGTAACCGCCGATGAGTTCGATAATGACATCCACTTCCGGGTCGTTCACCACGGCGAAGGCGTCGTCGGTAATTTTCCCGATCTTATCCAGCCCCTCGATGGCGTCAGCGTTGTAGTCCTTGGCCGCGGCGTGACTGATCACGATACCGCGCCCGGCGCGGCGGAAGATCTCGTCCGCGTTGCGGCTCAAGACACTGACGGTACCGCCTCCGACGGTACCCAGACCCAATAATCCTACTTTTACAGGTTTCATAATCTGAACGAATTCTTGTTTAACAAAAGGTTTCTCCCGCTGGTCGAAATGACAACTTATTCAGAAATTCCTTGATGTTCAGGCGCCGCCGGCGGCCGCGGCCGGGCTGTCCTGGCGAAACATCTGGCGGATGCCGCGCAGAGCCTGGCGCGTGCGATGCTCGTTTTCGATGAGAGCGAAGCGCACATGGTCGTCACCGTACTCACCGAAACCGATACCCGGCGACACCGCCACCTTGGCCTGCAGCAGAAGATGCTTGGCGAATTCCAGCGATCCCATGTGCTTGTACGGTTCCGGTATCGGCGCCCAGACGAACATGCTGCCGCGCGGCTTATCCACTTCCCAGCCGGCGGCGTCCAGCCCCTCGCAGAGGGTGTCGCGGCGGCGGCAATACATCTCGCGGATGTCTTCGACGCATTGCTGGTCGCCTTCCAGGGCGGAAATGGCGGCCACCTGGATGGGCGTGAACATGCCATAGTCCAGATAGGATTTAAGCCGCGCCAGGGCATGCACCAGCTCCTTCGATCCCACCATGAAGCCGACGCGCCAGCCCGGCATGTTGTAGCTTTTGGACAGGGAAAAGAACTCCACCGCCACGTCCCGGGCCCCTTCCACCTGCATGATGGACGGCGCCGTGTAGCCGTCGAAGACGATGTCGGCGTAAGCCAGATCCTGGATCACCCATATCTCGTGTTCGCGGGCGAAGGCCACCACCTTCTCGAAGAAATTCAGCTCCACGCACTGAGCCGTGGGATTGCTGGGGAAATTCAGCACCAGCGCCTTGGGTTTCGGCCAGCTGTTTTTCACCGCCGCTTCCAGTTCAGCGAAGAAATCCACGTCCGGGCCGATGGGCACATGGCGCACGTCGGCGCCGGCGATGATGAAGCCGAACGGGTGGATGGGATAGGACGGATTCGGCACCAGCACCTGGTCGCCACGCTCGATAATGGCCAGGGCCAGATGCGCCAGCCCCTCCTTGGAACCCAGGGTGACAATGGCCTCGGTTTCCGGGTCCAGATCCACGTCGTAACGGTCCTTGTACCAGTTGCAGATGGCCCGGCGCAGGCGCGGAATGCCGCGCGAGACGGAATAGCGGTGGGTATCCCGGCGCCGGGACACCTCCACCAGCTTGTCCACTACATGCTGCGGCGAGGGCTGGTCCGGGTTGCCCATGCCGAAGTCGATGATATCCTCGCCCCGGCGCCGCTCCTCCATCTTCAGGTCGTTGACGATGTTGAATACGTAGGGGGGAAGACGTTTAATTCTGGGAAATTCGCTGTCCAATGTCTGCTACCATGATGTCGGTCATAAAAACATGAAAGTATAAGGGATATAGGGTTGCGGTTACAGGTGCGATTGGGGCTGTTTTTACGCTTCAGTGGAGAGTAAAGGCCGTGATACCGGCCAGGCCTGCCCCGGGTATGATTCCTGATCCTTCTACACATTTACCGTTGAAAGCAAAAAGAACGTCATTCTGTACAGGGATTGTACAGAATCTAGTACCTCGACACAGGGATGATGATGAGTTCAGTCAATCCAAAAGCGGCCAGTGCAAGGCGTTTTCTCGCAGGCA
>JBBDSH010000046.1:0-11115 GCA_040905045.1 Gammaproteobacteria bacterium
AACAGTTTGCGCTGCGCCTTGGTGGTGGCCACCTTGACGATGCGCCAGTTGCGCAGGATGTATTCATGGATTTCAGCGCGGATCCAGTGCACGGCGAAGGACACCAGTCGCACGCCCACCTCCGGGTCGAAGCGCTTGACCGCTTTCATGAGGCCGATGTTGCCCTCCTGGATAAGGTCCGCCTGCGGCAGTCCGTAACCGTTGTAACCGCGCGCCACGCGCACGACGAAGCGCAGGTGCGCCATCACCAGTTCGCGGGCCGCCTCCAGGTCGTCGTCGCGGCGGAACCGTGTCGCCAGTTCACGCTCGCGCTCGGCGCTGATTATGGGGATCTGATGGACGGCCTGTACATAGGCCTCCAGTGATCCGGTTGGTGTCGCCAGCTGTAGATTCATGTTCATACCCCTCAAAACCGTTGTTTTATTAATCAAGTTTAGCAGTCGTATCATTAGAGTGCTAATCCGGTTTCTGGTTCCGTGCCACGCACGGGAAATAATCCATCAAAAACAGAGGGTTAAAAGAGGTCAAGCTCGCGAAGCTGGCGCTGTACGGCGAGCCAGGAGCCGCTGATGCCGAGCACGGCCCCGGCCAGAAGCAGCAGGCCGAATTCACGCCAGTGCAGGCCGTGCAGGCGGAAATCGCTGTGGTAGAGCCCGGCCAGACGTTCAATGGGGGTGTCCAGCAGCATCAGCGCCGCTGCCACCAGGATCCACGCCAGCAGGCCGCCGCCGACGCCGTGAATGAGGCCGCTGTAGAGGAACGGCCGCTGGACGAAGGCGTTGGTGGCGCCGAACAGCTTGTTGACCTCGATCTCCGTGCGGCGGTTGTTGATGGTGAGGCGGATGGAGTTGCCGATAATCAGGGCCACGGCCACGGCCAGCAGCGCGGACAGGATCAGCACGCCCCGCTGCAGTATCTCCAGTATCGCCAGCAGACGCTTGATCCAGCGGCTGTCGTACTGGGCCATGTCCACCTGTTCCAGGTTGTTGAGACGATCCAGCATTGCCTCGCCGCCGGAGGCCAGGGAATCGAAACCGGGGGTGATCACCAGGACGGGAGGCAGCGGATTCTCCTCCAGGGCTTCCAGTACGTCGTCGAAGCCGGACATTTGCCGGTATTCCTGCAATGCCTCCTCACGACTGATAAAGCGGACGGATTCAACGGCCGCGTCCTCTTCAAGAGTGCCGGCCAGCGTGCGCGCCTGTTCCTCGCTGACGGAGGGTTTCAGGTACAGGGCGATGCGCACGCTGCCCTGCCATGTGTCCATGACGCGCTGGGCATTATCCAGGATTAGATAAAACGCTGTCGGCAGGGCCAGTGAAATGCCGATGACCGCGGTGAGCAACAGGCTGCTCACCGGGCTGCGGAAAAAATCGCCGAGGCTGGAAAAGAATGCCTGACCGTGCTGGGACAGCCAGACATTGAACATGCGGCTTAAAGAATGCCGTGAACGGCGGGATTTCGGTTTGGTGCTCATTCTTCCGACAGGGTCTGGCCGATGTTGGTCAGCAGGCGGCCGTCGCGCAGGGTGATGATGCGTTTTTTCAGTTTCTGGATCATGCCCAGATCGTGGCTGGCAATGAGCACGGTGACGCCCACCTGGTTGAACTGTTTGAACAGCTGCATGCATTCCCAGGACAGGGCCGGATCCAGGTTGCCCGTGGGTTCGTCGGCCAGCAGCAGGGCCGGCCTGTGGACCACGGCCCGGGCGATGCCGACCCGCTGTTGTTCGCCGCCGGACAGGGCGACGGGCAGCTGCTTTTCCCTGGACAAGAGGCCCACCTTGTCCAGGGCGGCGTGCACGCGCCGACGGATTTCCTGGTAACGGTAACCGGCCACCACCAGCGGCAGGGCGACATTATCAAAGACATTCCTGTCGTTGAGCAGGCGGTGATCCTGGAACATGAAGCCGATGTTGCGTCGGTACAGGGGCACGCGCCGGCCCGTGACCCGTTCCAGATTCTGGCCGTTGACGATGATCTGCCCGCGTGACTGGCGTTCGATCAGGGCGATGAGCCGCAGTAATGAGGTCTTGCCGGCACCGGAACGGCCGGTGACAAAGGCCATGGCGCCCTGCTCGATAAAAAGATTGATCCGTTTCAGCGCTTCCTGGCCGCCCGGGTATTGCATAAAGACGTCGGTAAAACGAATCATGATTCCGTCGTCAGCAAGGCATCGACAAACGCTTCGGCGGAGAACGGCTGCAGGTCTTCCAGCTGTTCGCCGACACCGATGAAGCGCAACGGTTTGCCGAGTTTCTCCGCCAGGGCGAAGACAATGCCGCCGCGGGCGCTGCCGTCCAGCTTGGTCAGGACCATGCCGGTGACGCCGACCGCGTCATCGAACTGCCGCGCCTGGGAAACGGCGTTCTGGCCGGTGCCGGCATCCAGTACCAGCAGGTTCTCCACGGGCAGTTCCGGATCGAATTTGGCGATGGTGCGGTGGATCTTGGTCATTTCGGCCATGAGGTTGGCCTTGTTATGCAGGCGGCCGGCCGTATCGGCAATCAGTATGTCACAGTCGCGGGCGCGGGCGGCGGCCAGGGCGTCGTAGATGACTGCGGCGGCATCCGCGCCCTGTTGCTGGGCGATGACCGGTACCCGGTTGCGCTCGCCCCAGGCCTGAACCTGTTCGATGGCGGCGGCCCGGAAGGTATCTCCGGCAGCGATGAGGATATCATGACCCTGATTTTTCAGAACATGAGTCAGTTTGCCGATGGTGGTGGTCTTGCCGACGCCGTTGACGCCGATAACCAGAATGACGAAGGGTTTCTTGCCATGGATCGCCAGCGGCGCTTCAATCCTGCTTAATTCCTGCTGCATCCGCTCGCGCAGGATGCCCATCAGGTCCGCATCGTTTTTTATCGTGCCGCTGCGTGCCGCCTGTTGCAGGGAATCGATAATGCGTGCGGTGGATTCCATGCCCACGTCCGCCATGAGCAGGCGATCTTCTATCTCTTCCAGGGTCGCGGCGTCGATGCTCTTGCCGGCGATAAGACCGGGCATGCCGCTGAAGATCCCCGAGCGTGTTTTGGCCAGGCCCTTGCGCAGCCGTTGCCAGAGGCCGGGGCGGTCCCCGTCCGGCGCTTTGTTCTTTTTTCCAAACAACATGCTTTCGGTTCAAGGTTTATGGCAAGATGTCGTATCCTATCATCAGAATCTGTCTCAAAGTACTGCGTGACCGCGAGCGTGGCGCTTTGGCTTCAGGGCGCGGTGTGCCTTGCCGCCACGTATTTCGGCCAGTAACAACGTCATCCCGGACCCCGATCCGGGAGCGGCTCACGGAGTATATTGAGACAGGATCTAAATAAATGTTCCGAATTCTTGACCAGTTTAAAGCCGGTTTCCGCCAGGGCTGTGACAGACACGCTGTAAATACGTCCTTGTACGCTCGAGTGCCGCTATCCCTGCGGCACACGGTCTGTCACAGCCCTGGCGGAAACCGGCCTGGATACGATTTCGGAGTACGTATTTAGCCGCTGAAGAACTGTTAAACCGCCGGCTGGTCCAAAATCAAACAAATTATTCCATTTCCCGGGAGAGCATTTTGAAAATTATTTTGAAGGGCCTTCTGTTGCTCATTTTCTGCCCTGTTTACGCCGCCGGCGTTCACGAGTATGAACTCGACAACGGCCTCAAGCTTCTCATCAAGGAAGACCACCGCGCTCCGGTGGTGGTGTCACAGGTCTGGTACAAGGTCGGGGCCAGTTATGAGCACGACGGCATTACCGGCGTGTCCCATGTGCTGGAGCACATGATGTTCAAGGGCACGGAGGAATACCCGGACGGTGAGTTCTCGCGCATCATTGCCGAAAACGGCGGCCGCGAGAACGCCTTTACCGGCGACGATTACACCGCCTACTTCCAGACCCTGGAAGCCTCGCGCCTGCCCATCAGTTTTCGCCTCGAGGCGGATCGCATGCGAAACCTGACCCTGTCGGAAGAGGAATTCAAAAAGGAGGTCCAGGTGGTCATGGAAGAACGGCGCATGCGCACGGAGGACAAGCCCGGTTCCTATACGTATGAAGCGGCCATGGCGACGGCGTTTCAGACCAGCCCCTATCGCCAGCCCATCATCGGCTGGATGGCGGATCTCGAAGCCATGGAAATCGGCGATCTGGAACGCTGGTATCAACGCTGGTACGCACCCAATAACGCCGCGGTGGTGGTTGTCGGTGATGTGGATCCGGACCGGGTGCTGAGCATGGCCAAAGAACATTTCGGCGATCTTCGTCCCGAGACCGTCGAAGCGCCGCCGCACAGGCCGGAAGTGGAACAGCAGGGCATCAAACGCGTTACGGTGAAACGTTCCGCCGAGGTGGCGGAGTTGTTCATGATCTGGAAAACCCCGGTACTGAAAACCGCCTTGGCGGACGGATCGGGCACGGAGGAATGGGAGCCCTATGCGCTGGAAGTGCTGGCCGGGATCCTCAGCGGCGGCGGAAGCGCCCGCTTTGCCAGGGAACTCATCCGGGGCCGGGAGGTGGCCGCCTCGGCCAATGCCCGGTACGGGCTTTATGATCGCCTCGACAGCGCCTTCCTTGTTAATGGCACGCCGGCACAGGGGCGCAGCGCCGCCGAACTGGAAGCCGCCATTCGCGAGCAGATTGCCGCACTGCAGGAATCGCCGGTAACACGGGAAGAGCTGGACCGGGTCAAGGCCCAGGTGATATCCAGCGATGTCTATGAGAAGGATTCGGTATTTTATCAGGCCATGGTGCTGGGACGGCTGGAAACCGTGGGCCTGCCCTGGCGGCTGGCCGATGAATACGTGGAGCGCATCGACGCGGTGACGCCGGAACAAATCCGGCAGGTGGCGGAAAAATATTTCAACGATGACGGACTGACTGTTGCCGAACTGGTGCCGTTGCCGCGAGACAATGCGCTGCCACGTCCACAATCGACACAGGGAGGGGCCGGCCATGTCCATTAATAAAAGAGTGTTACTCCTGGCTTTGCTGTTTTTGCCGTTGACGGCCGCGGCCGTTCCGGATATCCAGCATTGGCAAACCGCCGCCGGCGCGCGGGTCTATTTCGTCCAGCTGAAGGAACTGCCCATCGTCGATGTGCAGGTGGCCTTCGATGCCGGCAGTGCGCGTGATCCGAACGGCGGGGAAGGCCTGGCGATGCTGACCAACAGTCTTCTGGACGAAGGCGCCGGCGGCATGGACGCCAACGCCGTCAGTTTCGAGTTTGAACGGCTGGGCGCCCAATACAGCGCCGACGCGGGCTATGATTCCGGCTCGGTGTCGCTGCGTTCCCTGTCCGATGCGGACAAGCTGCGACCGGCCCTGGATAACCTTTCCCGGGTTCTCGGCGAACCGGATTTTCCGGAGGAGGCGCTGGCGCGGCAGAAGAAACGGCTGCTCGTTGCGATACAACGCAAGCAGCAGTCGCCCGGGGCTGTCGCCGACGATGCCTTCCAGTCCGCTGTCTACGGGGATCACCCCTATGCGTCCCCGAAGGAGGGTACGGCGGACTCCGTCCGCGATCTGCAACGCAGTGATGTGTCCGCCTTTCACGACCGCTACTACGTGGCCGCCAACGCGGTGGTCACCATCGTCGGCGATCTGGATCGCCGCCGCGCCGAGGAAGTCGCCGACCGGATAACACAGGCCCTGGATACGGGTGCGGCGCCGGCACCCCTGCCGGAAGTGGCGGGGCTGGATGCAGCGAAGACGCTGGAGGTAGATCATCCTTCGGCGCAGACGCACATTCTGCTGGGCCAGCCCGGGATCGAGCGCGGCGATACGGATTATTTCTCCTTGTACGTCGGCAATCACGTCCTCGGCGGCAGCGGCCTGGTATCGCGGCTGTTCAAGGAAATACGCGGCGAGCGCGGTCTGGCCTACAGTACCTACAGTTACTTTTTTCCGCGCCGCCGGTCCGGACCGTTTACCGCCGCCGTGCAGACCCGGGCCGATCAGGCCGATGAAGCCCTGCGGGTCCTGCGCGACAATATCCGACGATATATTCAGGAGGGCCCGAGTGAAAAGGAACTGATGGCGGCGAAGAAGAACATCACCGGCGGTTTTCCCCTGCGCATCGACAGCAACAGCGACATCCTCGGCTATGTCGCCATGATCGGATTCTACGGGTTGCCGCTGGATTACCTGGATACATTCAAAGACAGGGTCGAGGCCGTGACCGTGGAACAGATCCGCGAGGCATTCCGGCGCCGGCTGGATCCGGATCACATGATTACCGTCAAGGTCGGGCCTTTAAACACCGGTGATACGGAAAAGTAAACGACGCCGTAATGAGGGGCCGCCGCAGCAGGTGCGCATCATCGGCGGACGCTGGCGCGGTCGTAAACTGAAGGTGGGGGAGGGTGAAGGGTCGCGGCCGACACCGGACCGGGTGCGCGAGACCCTGTTTAACTGGCTGCAGCCGGTAGTGGCAGGTTCCCGCTGTCTGGATCTGTTTGCCGGCAGCGGCGCCCTGGGTTTCGAGGCCCTTTCACGCGGGGCCGGTAGCGTCGTCCTGGTGGAAAGTAATCCGTCCCTTGCCGCGTTGTTGCGGGAACAGGCGGTGCGGCTTGAGGCGGAATCGGCACGGGTTGTCCATGCCGATGCACTGGCCTGGCTGAACGGCGAATCCACGCCTTTTGATATTGTCTTTCTGGATCCGCCGTATTCGGACAACCTGCTCGGACGGGCCTGCGCCCGCCTGCTTGAAAGACGCCTGCTCGCCGACGGCGCCCTGGTCTATATGGAGAGCGGCGACACCCCGCCGGAGGACCTGCCGCAGCTGGAAAAAATCAGGCAGGGGCGCGCCGGTCAGGTACAATACCGGCTGCTGAAATTCAAAAAACTTTCCAATAATGACGAGAACAGCCATCTATCCGGGAACCTTTGATCCCATCACCAACGGCCATGCGGATATCGTACTGCGCGCGTCCGGGTTGTTTGACCGCGTCCTGGTCGGTGTTGCCAAAAGTACCAGTAAAACCACGGCCTTCACCATCGACGAGCGCGTCGAGATGGCGAAAAACACCCTGGCCGGAATGGATAATGTCGAGGTCTGCAGTTTCGACGGCCTGGTGACGGCGTTTGCGCGTGAGCATGGCGCCCGGTACATTGTCCGGGGCCTGCGTGCCGTATCGGATTTTGAATACGAATTCCAGATGTCGAGCATGAACCGGCAGCTTTACGACGGGGCGGAGACGGTCTTTCTTACCCCGGCCGAACATCTCAATTACATTTCATCCAGCCTGGTGCGCGAAATCGCTTCCCTGGGCGGCGACGTCAGTCCCTTCGTTCACCCGGACGTCGTGCTTGCGCTTCGGGATCGCCTCGCCAGTTGATCCTCATGCAAGATGCGATCAGGGGTTTGATAGCATGGCTTTGATGATCACCGACGAATGTATTAACTGTGATGTCTGCGCCCCGGCGTGTCCCAACGAAGCCATTTTCGAGGGGGAAGAGTATTATCAGATCAATCCCGACCGTTGCACCGAATGCGTCGGCCATTATGATGAGCCGCAATGCGTGTCCCTGTGCCCGGTGGACTGCATTCCCCTGGATCCCGAACGCAGGGAAACCCGCGAGCAATTGCATGAAAAATATCTGCGCCTGACGGAAGCCACGGGGGATAATTAAAAAAACATATAGCCGCAGAGGATTACAGCAGTTACAAGTTATAAGTCACAAGTTACAAGAAGGTCGCCAGCAGCAAAGGTTTAAAATTGCACTTTATACTTATGACTTATAACTTGTGACTGCTGTGATCCGTGTCCTCTGTGGCAGAAATTAAGTCAACGGTGATTCGTGATTAAATCTTTTCTAAAGTCAGGAAGTTCTGCAAACGCGCTGGCGCTGTGCTTGTTAATCGTTGTGGCGCCGCTGCGGGCCGGGGATGTGCCGCCGGCGGACGCCGTCGCCAGCGCCCATCCCCTGGCGACCAAAGCGGGTATCGAGATCCTTGAGCAGGGCGGTAACGCCTTCGACGCCGCCGTCGCCGTGACCGCCGCGCTGGCCGTGGTGGAGCCGTTCAGCTCCGGCCTTGGCGGCGGTGGATTCTGGCTGCTGCACCGAGCCGGCGACGGCAAGCAGGTCATGATCGACGGGCGCGAACGGGCCCCGAAAGCGGCTCATCGGCAGATGTACCTGGACAAGAACGGTGAGGTCAACAAGGGTCTCTCCCTGAACGGCCCCCTGGCGGCCGGGATTCCCGGGATCCCCGCGGGGCTGGATTATCTGTCGGCGAATTACGGGCGACTGTCCCTGAAACAGTCCCTGGCGCCGGCCATCCGTTATGCCAGGGAAGGTTTCGCCGTTTCGGATCACTACCGGCGCATGGCATCGTTCCGCACCGATGTCCTCAATACTTCACCGGCGGCGGCCGCCATCTTCCTGCAGGACGGCAAGGTTCCGGAGCCGGGGTTCGTCTTGGCACAGGAAAATCTGGCGCGGCTTCTGGAGCGCATGGCCGTGCAGGGAAAGTCTGCGTTTTACGGTGGCGAGACGGCACGCAGGCTGGTCCAGGGCGTGCAGGCCGCCGACGGCATCTGGTCTCTTCAGGATCTTGCCGAGTACCGTGTCGTTGAGCGAAAGCCCATTATCACCGAATACCGGGGCCTGCGCGTGGTTTCCGCCTCGCCGCCTTCTTCCGGCGGCATTGTCATCGGTCAGGCCCTGAAAATCCTGGAGCACTTCGATCTTCAGGCCATGAACAGCGTCGATCGTAAACACCACGTTATCGAGGCCATGCGGCGCGCCTTTCGCGACCGGGCCGTGTTTCTGGGCGATCCGGATCATGTCCATATACCGGTCGATCGACTCTTCAATGAAGATTACCTGGACGGCCTGGCCATCACCATCGATCCGGCACGGGCCACGCCCAGCGCGGAACTGGGGGATACGCCGCAGCTGGATCAGAGCGGCACATCGACCACTCACTTTTCCATCATCGACAGCGACGGCAACCGCGTCGCCGCGACACTGAGTATCAACCTGCCGTTCGGTTCCGGGTTTGTTCCGCCCGGCACCGGGGTTCTGCTCAACGACGAGATGGACGACTTCGCCATCAAACCGCACCGGCCCAATGCCTACGGCCTGGTGGGCGACGAGGCCAACGCCGTTGCGCCGGGCAAGCGGCCGCTGTCCAGCATGTCACCCACCTTCGTGGAGACCGGGGATCGCATCGGCATTCTCGGTACGCCGGGCGGCTCGCGCATCATTAGCATGGTCCTGCTGGGGATCCTCGATTTTGCCGATGGTTTCGGACCCGATTCCTGGGTCGGACGGGAGCGCTACCATCATCAATATTTGCCCGATGCCGTACAGTATGAAAAGAACGGGCTCGGCCATTACGAACAGGAGAAGCTGCGGGAACGCGGACATAAACTGCGCGAGATTAACCGGCGGTACGGCGATATGCATGCCATTCTCTGGGACAGAAAGCGGGGTGAGGTTTCCGCCGCCTCGGATCCTCGCGGCGAGGGAGAGGCGGCGGTCGTGAATCATTAATCGTGACTCGTGATGAGTTAGCGGTCAGACTCGAATTGCGAGCCACGAGCCACGAAATCCGCAGCTTCACAAGACTGCCGAGCATAATAATTTAAGGGGGAGAATATGGTCGAGGAACAAACCATCCGACGCATTGCGACGGAAGAGGCTTTCAGTATCCCGGAAGTCGCGGCGGAACTGCGCAACGTGGCCCGGTCGCCGGGCAACAGCCTGGACCTGGAACTGGTCCGGGCCATCTACGATTCCGAGGACGGCGGCGGTTTTCTGGACAACCTGCTGGATCTGGAAGAGCAGCGACTCCGCGTCATGGATGAAAACGGTGTCGACGTGCATCTTTTGTCGCTGACCGCACCCGGTGTACAGATGTTCGATGCCGACACGGCGACGGAACTGGCCGCATTGGCCAACGATCGACTGGCCGAGGTCATCGGTCGTCATCCGGATCGTTTCGCCGGCCTGGCCAGTTTCGCACCGCAATCGCCCAAACGCGCCGCCGCGGAAATGGAACGGGCCATCAAGAAACTGAAGCTGAACGGCTTCGTGGTCAATTCCCATACCCATAATGAATACCTGGATTATCCGAAATACTGGCCGATACTGGAGGCGGCCGAGGCGCTGGATGCCTGTATCTATATTCATCCGCGAGCGGCCTCGGACGGTCTGGCCGGACCCATGCGCGATTACAACATGCACGCCGCCCTGTGGTCCTACGGTGTCGAGGTGAGCACCCATGCCGTGCGCCTGATACTCAGCGGCGTCTTCGATCGATTCCCGAACCTGAAGATCTGCATCGGGCATATGGGCGAGGCCGTGCACTTCTGGCTGTGGCGGATTGATTTCATGAGCCGGCGCGGACAGGAGACCGGCCAGGCACCGAAACTCAAGCTCAAACCCAGCGAGTATTTCAGGCGCAACTTCGTCATTACCACCAGCGGGCAGGAATCACATCCGGCCCTGGACTTTTCCATCAAACAACTGGGCGCGGACAATGTTCTCTGGGCCATCGATTACCCTTATCAGCCGACCACGCCGGCGGTTGAGTTCATGGACAGCGCGCCGATTTCCGGGGAAGAGCGGGAGAAGATCTACCATAAGAACGCCGAACGCGTCTTTCATATAAAGAGTAAGGAGTAAGGGGTGAGGAGTGTAAGCCAGGGCCTGTTTTCGCCTTACTACCCACCCTCCCGCCTTGCCGCTGACTCATGTTCTCTGTGGCTGATTAATAAAGTTTAATAAAGAGGAAAGTAATGAAGGCATATGTAGTCCGTAAAGGCAGTAAAGGCCTGGAGGGTGTAACGCCGGTCGAGAAGCCGGAGCCGGAACCCGGTCCCGGTGAAATCCTGGTGCGCATGCGCGCCGCCTCCATCAATTATCGCGATCATCTGGTCTATTCCGGACAGTATTTCGGCCAGGAGGTGGCCGAAGACACGATCGCCTTGTCCGACGGCGCCGGTGAAGTGGTTGAGGCCGGTGCGAATGTCGCCCGATTCAAAAAAGGGGACCGTGTCCTGGGCGCCTTCTTCCGCGATTTTGTCGAGGGACTGCCTCCCTGGCCCGCCCGCGCCGAAGCGCTGGGGCAGAGTGGCGTCGACGGCGTGCTGGCGGAGTATGTGGTCTTCAATGAACAGAACGCGGTACCGGTGCCG
>JBBDSH010000046.1:11215-39435 GCA_040905045.1 Gammaproteobacteria bacterium
GGTGCCGATGATGTCATCAATTACAAGAAGACACCGGAATGGGACCAGGCGGTACTGGAATTGACCAATGGTGCCGGCGTGGATCACGTCATCGAGATCGGCGGTGTCGGTTCACTGGCACGGTCCATCAAGTCGGTGGGTGCCGGCGGCAATGTCGCCGTCATCGGCTTCCTGGCCGGGCCCGAAGGCGAGACGGCGCCGTTTGGTTTGATGGGCAAGTGGGCCAGGATCACCGGAATCATGGTCGGTAACCGGGCCATGCTGGAAGAGATGAACGAGGCCGTCACGGTAAACGGCATCAAACCGGTGGTGGACAAGGTCTTCCCCTTCGAGGAAGCCATTGAAGCGTTGCGCTATGAACACGCCGGCAAACACTTCGGTAAAGTAGTGATCGGTATTTGAGAATCACGGGCATTGCAAATCGCTCCGGAGCGGCGCCAGGCGTGGCGCGGGGACGTGCCGTTGGAACTATGCATGTAACATCCGCGCTCCTCGTGCAGTAGACGGGCCGGGTTCGGGCCCCGGAATTCAGGGATGAATGGTTACAGGCTTTGCCGCGGTTGCCTTATGGTTTTGATTGGCCTAGATTCCGTATACGGTATGTCAGCGCGAAGAAAATATATCCATCATTATTGCCGGTATGGGGCCTGCCTGAAAGGTTGCCGGCACATGAGCACATGAACAAAGATCCGAACCAGTCATTCGAAAAGCAGCTTGATTCCCGGGTTCAGGACCGGCTGGAAGCGGTATTGAACGGCATGCCCGTCGCCGTTTCCTGGGCCGAACTCCGAACCGGGAAGATCATCTTTATAAACAAGAAATTCCATGAAATGTTCGGGTACGATCTGGGCGATCATGCGACCGTGGAGGATTGGATCAAGCAGACTTATCCGGACCCGAAACAGGTCGAACGTGCCATGAACATGTGGGCGCCGCATTTCGAAACCACGGCAATCGTCCCGTTCGAAATCGAGCAGGTGGAGGTGGATGTCCTGTGCAAGAATGGCGATGTAAAGACGACATTATTGAGCGGCATGATCCTGCCCCACGAAAGCTGGGCGCTGGCCATCTTTTCCGATATTACCGAACGCAAGGAAGCCGAGGAGCGTGTTCAACAGCAGGCCATGGAAGATCCCCTGACCGGACTGGGCAACCGGCGTGCCTTTGAGAACGCTCTGAAAAGCAGTCTGTCGCGGGCGCGGCGCAGGCAGACGGCTGTCGCTCTGCTGCTCCTGGACCTGGATGAATTCAAGCCTCTGAACGATGAACATGGCCATGACTGTGGCGACATGGTATTGCAGACCGTGGCCGAACGGCTGCGGCGCGCCGTCAGGGATGAGGATTTTGTTTGTCGCCTGGGGGGCGATGAATTCTGCATTATCATCGACGACAAGGTAACCGGCCGCAGCACGGAAGATGTTGCCGGGCGCGTCATCGCGGAAGTCCGCAAACCGTTACTGGTGGACAACACCACCGTTTCCCCGGGGTTAAGCGTCGGTATCGCCGTCTTCCCCGAGGACGCCCGGGATTTAGATTCTCTGTACAAGGCCGCCGATCAGGCATTGTACCGCGCCAAGCAGCGCGGCCGCGGTCGCTGGAGCCGTTGATACGGTCATGCGGTAATATGTGATTTTTTGATATTAACTTCCTTGTCGTATCTCCTGCCGATGCATAATAGGGTCCGGGGCAGGGCTTCGGTAAGCGTATGAACCCGAAATATTGTGGCTATATACCGCAATCCTTGATCCATGTTTTCATTCTATAAAAACTGGCGGGTCCGCCGTATCCTTCGCGGTTATCGTATACCGGATGCGCTTTGGGGATCCGTGATGCATGAAGAGCGCAGCATCCGGCATCTCGCCGATGCCGATCTGAAACGTCTGCGGGATCTGGCAAGCCTGTTTTTGTATGAAAAATCCATTGAGTCGGCACGGGGTTTTGAGATTACCGACGCCATGAAGGCGCGGATCGGCTGCCTCGCCGCCCTGCCTGTACTCAATCTGGGACTGGATTATTATCGCCCATGGTATTCGGTCATTGTTTATGCGGAAGCATTTGTTTCGCGGGATTACTATCAGGATGATGCGGGCGTGGTTCATTCTCAGCCGGAAGCACGTGCCGGCGAGGCCTGGGCCCGGGGCCCGGTGATTCTGTCCTGGGACGATGTGGTCTCGGCTCGTGACGGCTATAACGTGGTTATACACGAGATGGCGCACAAACTGGATCTGCTGGACGGCGTGGCGAACGGTTATCCGCCCATTCACGCCGACATGCAGCGGCGGCAGTGGACGGCGGCCTTCAGCGAGGCTTTTGATAATCTCACTGCGAACATTGAGGCGGGCCGCGGGACCGGTCTTGATGAATATGCTTCAACCAGCCCGGCGGAGTTCTTTGCGGTGGCCAGTGAGGCATTTTTTACATCTCCCCGTGTGTTGCAGAGGGAGTGTCCCCGAGTCTATGAACAGCTGGCCCTGTATTATCGGCAGCAGCCTTGAACGAACATCTCGAATCAAGAAACCGACACACAAGATCACAATAACAGGAAAAATTCCCGTTGGATTAAATCTAAGGGCATGTTTTAATTGAATTTAGGGTCTTCGTGAAAACGTGTGGGTAAATTCCAGGTACTGATCATGCTGCAAACCGCGCCGGTATTGGATTTAAGGCCGATTGCAAGGGGCCGGATTTTTGGCATGATATCCCCATGGCCAAATCACACAAACCCCTTCGTCGGTTATCCGACACATATGCCTTCCCCGGTTTCCGCCCGCAGGCGACGGTGCGCGGGATTTTCGGCGATCCGAAAGCCCGTATCGTTACCCTGGTTCGGCGCTCAAAAAAACGCTGTGCGGTGTCTGCGGTACGGCGCATTTCAGTTGGTACGACCGCAAACGACGGCGCATTCGCGACCTGTCCTGCGGCGATACGCGGGTGTATCTGGACCTCGAGATCCGGCGCGTGTCGTGCCGGCGTTGCGGCAAGGTGAAACGCGAGGGGTTGGATTGGCTGGCGGACAATCCGTTCTATACGAAGCGCTTTGCCTGGTATGTGGGACGACGTTGTGCAAGCGCCTCGATCAAGTCCGTAGCCGAAGAACTCAAGCTCGACTGGCATACGGTCAAGGAACTGGAGAAACAGTACATGCGGGCGCAGCTGGCGAAAGCCGGGACGCCGGCGCCGAAAGCCATCGGTATCGACGAGATCTCGGTGCGCAAGCGCCACACCTATCGCATCGTGGTCAGCGACCTCATCCGCGGTCGACCGATCTGGTTCGGCGGGCAGGACCGCTCGGAGGCAAGTCTGGCACAATTTTACGAATGGCTGGGGGAAAACAAGGTCCAACGCATTCGTCTGGCGGTGATGGATATGTGGAAACCGTTTCGCAACGCCACCCAGGCTCATGCCCCGCAAGCGGCTATCCTGTTCGACAAGTTTCATATCATGCGTCATCTGGGCGAGGCGCTGGACCAGGTGCGCAAGACCGAATACGCCCGGCTCAAGGGCAAAGACCGCGCTTACATCAAGGGACAAAAATACACCTTGCTGTCGAATCGAGAGAACCTGACGCTGGAAGGCCGGCAGGCGCTCAAGACCCTGCTCGCGGCAAACAAACGGCTCAATACCGCCTACCTGCTGAAAGAATCCTTCGGGCAGCTTTGGGACTATCAGCGCGAGGGTTGGGCGCGACGTTTCTTCGAAAACTGGCGCACCAGCCTGAAATGGCAACGGCTGAAACCCTACGAGGCGTTCGCTGATATGATTGACCGGCATTGGGACGGGATCGCGGCGTACTGCCAACCGGGAAACAAGGTCTCGCTTGGTTATGTGGAAGGATTGAACAACAAGATCCGGGTGATCCAACGGCGCGCCTACGGGATTCGAGATGAAGAATACCTTCGCCTCAAAATCCTGACTTGTACCTTGCCGCCGTTGTAAAACCATGAAATCCACCCACACGATCACGCGAAGAGCCTGAATTTATAGGCATCGTGATCTGTGCGGCGCGAGATAAGCCCGACTGCGCCGATCACCAGCCTCATTGGCCTGCATTTTCGGAGAACAGGTAAAGAAAACCTTTATGGAAACCACGACACTGAATAATTCGGACGGACCGGCCTGGGCCAGTTGGCTGGGTGTCGTCGCCGTGCTGCTGGGTGTATTGCTGGCATGCTGGCACGCCAATGAATGGATGAAGCTGTCCATCGTCGGTGATCCGCCGTTTTCGGTGGCCGATATGCCGGAACCTGCCTGTGATGAGGATGAGATGGAGGAGGAAGGGCTGACGCTGGCCGAATGCCGGCAACTTGCCCTGAGCGTGCATGACATCAGTATTTCCGCGCCGGACTGGTTCCGCGGTTTCCATATGATGGTGTCCTTTGCCGGCTTTGTTATCGCCTTGATCTCCATATTGGTCGGTATTGCGCTTGTGGATTACCGGCGCTGGGCGCCGTCCGCTGCGTTCCTCACATTCGGTGCTCTCGCTGTTGTCGATATAGCTTCCTTCATGGGTGTGGTTAATACCGGGCCGCTGATCCGGCAGATGTATCTCTGGAGTACGCTGCTGTGGTTTTTCATTCATATCGTTATGACGGTGGCGGCATTTACCGGTCGCGAGATGGAGCGGGACGGGATGCCGGCAACCGGCAACGGGCATGGCTGAGCAGGTGGATTCGAATATGCAACGACAGACTTACAGCAGAACCGCGGTATTACTGCACTGGCTGATGGCGGTATCCATCTTTTTCCTGTTCCTGTCCAGCTGGTGGATGCTGGGCCTGCCCCTGCCTTCGTCGGAGTACCGCTTCCGGGAATTCCCGTTCCAGCTGCACAAGAACCTGGGCATCACCCTGGTTTTCGTGCTGTTGCTGCTACTGTATGTGCGCTTCAAGCACCGGCCCGCGCCGCCGTCTTCGGAACACATGAAGCCGTGGATGCACAGGCTGGCAGTACTCGATCATATTATTATTTATGTAACGATTTTTGCCTGTTGCCTGAGCGGTTATCTGTCCTCCTCCTACAGCGGCTGGGGCACGAGATTGTGGTGGCTGGTTGACCTGCCCGATTGGGGGCGGAAGGATGAAGAACTGAACATGTTCTATTCCGATATTCATCTCTGGACCTGCTGGATTCTGCTGGCGATTGTGGCCGTCCATATCAGCGGCGCGTTGTACCACGCCTTCCGCAATGACGGCATCGTCCGGCGCATGCTGCATCTCTAGATAAGTATTCCGAATTCCGCTCCAGTTACTGCACACTGGTTGAGAGCAAGGCCGGGGCGTGGTGTTGGAGCGACTAGCGCCATGGACGAGCGCGGGAGCGAGCCAGGGATGGCTCGGGGAGCGGAAACACCACGCCCCGGCCTTGCCTCCTCGATGCAATGTCGTCTCCTCCATACGGTAACCGCAACTGGAGCGGAATTCGGAACACATAGTTAGTCACTCCAACACCCTGCCCCTGCTTTGTATTCTGTATCAATCTCTCATTCTCCATACTGCAATACTGACTGGAGTGGAATCGGGAACATATGTTCGGACGATGGGCTCCAGAAGACGCGAAATTCCCCTGAAATTTGCTTTCATTCCCATGCCGGAAGCTTCCATATCCTTGTAAAACAGTCATCGAGAGTGTATAAAAAATGGTTCTTTACATTGATCAGGAAATATTTAATTTTTAGGGGGAGGCTCTGTCAATGAGCGGGAAGAATCTGGAAGAGGTATTGAAAAGCGCCGGGAATCCGGTGGATATGTTGCGTAATTCACAGCTGGGTGCCTATGTTTATCCGGTGGTGCCCGGGGAATTCAGCAACTGGCGTGATGAACAGCGTGCCTGGCGGGAGACCTGCGTCCTGTTCGATCAGTCCCATCACATGGTGGACCTTTATATCGAGGGTCCGGACGCCATCAAGCTGCTGTCGGAAACGGCCATCAACAGTTTTGCCAACTTCCCGGTCGACAAGGCCAAGCAGTACGTGCCCTGCAATTATGACGGTTATGTCATCGGTGACGGCATCCTGTTTCATCTTGAGCAAAACAAGCTCGTCTTTGTCGGTCGAGCGCCCTGCGCCAACTGGATCCAGTTCCATGCCGAAACCGGCGGTTATGACGCGTCTATAGTGAAGGATGACCGTTCCCCCGGCAATCCCAAGGGCAAGGCGGTGAATCGCATCAGCTATCGTTATCAGATACAGGGCCCCAATGCTTGGGATTTGATCGAAAAACTCAATGGCGGGCCGCCGCCGGAAGTGAAGTTTTTCAACATGGATGCCATCAACATCGGCAATCGTCGTGTTCGCTGTCTGCGCCACGGCATGGCCGGCGCCCCCGGTCTGGAAATATGGGGTCCTTACGAGGAGCGCGAGGAAGTGCGTGAAACCATTATTGAGGCGGGCCGGGAATTCGGTCTGTATCAGGTCGGTGCGCGGGCTTACGCCACTAACACGCTGGAATCGGGCTGGATACCGTCACCTCTGCCGGCTGTGTATACCGGTGAGAAGATGAAACCCTACCGTGAATGGCTGGGGGCCGACAGTTATGAAGCCGTCGGATCCATCGGTGGCAGTTTTGTCTCCAATAATATCGAGGACTACTATCTGACGCCTTATGAACTGGGTTACGGTCCTTTCATCAAATTCGACCATGACTTTATCGGTCGTGACGCCCTGGAGAAAATGGATCCGAAATCCATGCGCCGCAAGGTAACGCTCGCCTGGAACGGCGATGATGTCGCCAAGGTATTCGCCTCCATGCTCAACCCCGGAGAGGAACATTACAAATACATCGATCTGCCTCTGTCGAATTACGCCTCGGCCAACTACGACGAGGTGAAGGCCGGGGATCACACGGTCGGTTTTTCCATGTTCACCGGCTATAGCTATAATGAGCGAAGCATGCTGTCCCTGGCGACCATTGACCCGGATGTGGAGCTTGGCAACGAGGTTACGGTTACCTGGGGCGAGGAGAACGGCGGCACGAAGAAGATCACCGTCGAACGACACAAGCAGATCGATATACGGGCCATCGTCAGCCCGGTGCCCTATTCGGAAATGGCGCGCAAGGCATACGCGGAGGGCTGGCGCACCGGCAAGGCCTGAGCGGCCACGTAGAATTTTGAGATAGGTTCTAGTTACCTTATCACGGTAAAAAAACAGGCGGGTTGCCGATTCCTTATCGGCAACCCGCCTTTTTTATGCGCCGGTGTTGAGTGTTTCCGGTATTAAGGTATTAAAAGTTGTAACCCACTGTCGCGCCGAAGGTGCGCGGTGGCCGAAGCATGCCGGCATTGGTCCGGGAACCGTTGATGATGAAAGTACCGGTGTAGATTTCTTCATCGGTGAGATTCTTGCCCCACAGGTTCAGGGACCAGGTCCCGTCACCGGAAACGAACTTCATATTGGCGTTGAGGGTAGTGACGCTGTCCTGGCCCAGGGCGTCATGGTTGAACTGGGTAAAGTAAACGTCATCCTTGAAGGCCGCTTCCAGGGCCGCCTGGCCGGTCCAGCCGTTGTAGGGCAGGGCGAAGTCGTACACGCCGCGCAGCGTCCAGGCCCATTCCGGCGCCTGTATCAGGCGGTTGCCGCTCAGTTGTTCACCCGGCGGCGGACCTGCAAGCCCCAACTGGAAGAAGACGGTATCAAACGGATCGGTGGTGACGTAATCCGTGAAGACCGCATCCAGATAGGTGACGGAACCGTCGATGCGGAACTGATCCGTGACCAGCCAGGAAGTCTCCAGTTCGAAACCCTCGACTTCGGCCTGGGCCGCGTTCTCATACACCAGGGTGAAGCCGGTGGCGCCGGCCGGGACGGCGCGACCCAGTTGCAGGTCGCTGTAATTGTAGGTAAAGGCGGCGGCGTTCAGCTGCACACGGTTGTTGAAAAACTGTCCCTTCATACCCAGCTCGAAGGCCTCCACGGTTTCCGGTTCCAGTAACGGCGTAGTCTGGCCCGACAGCAGAATGCCGCTCTTGAAGCCTTCCGTGTAAGTGGCATAGACCATGAGGTCTTCCGTGGCGTTCCATTCGATCCCGACCCTGGGCGTGAAGTCGTTGAAGCTGCCTTCGTCCGCAAAGGTAATCGGTGCGGGATCGAAGGTGCCGGTAACGGGATCGAAGGTGCTGGGATCGAACATGCCCGGCACAAACCAACGGTCGGTGAAACCCTTGCGGGTTTCATAGCTGTAGCGGCCGCCCAGGTTGATGGTGACATTGTCGGTAAAGGCAAAATTGAAATTGGCGAAAACGGCGGCCGCCTCGGCATTAACCGCACCGCGGAAATGGAAGCACAGATCGTCGATATCATAGTCGAGAACGGTACTGGTCGCCGGCCCGCAAGGCGGTACCGGTATAGCCTGATGCAGGCGGTTGTCCGACTTGATCTCCTCGTTGTAGTAATATAATCCCACCAGGCCGTTAATACGATTACCGTCATAATGCAATTGCAACTCCTGGCTGAACTGATCGGTTTCAAACTGCTCCGACTGTGTGTAGAAAGCGGTGTCGGTCATATCAAAGTCCTGATGCGGGATCTTCTCAAAGGTTTGAAAGTTGGAAATCGATGTCAATTTATAGGCATTGTTAATTTGCCAGTTTACCGTGCCGGTTATGGACCATTGTTCGCGCTTGTTCTGCAGAGAAACGTCCGAGTAGATGTCCCTGGGGTCAGCAGCGCGGTTGGCGCCGATGGGCTGGGGCTCCAGGGCCGGGACCGGTGCATTCGGATAGGAACCGGCTCGGAATTTCGGCGTATAGTTGCGATCGTCCTCACGGTGATATTCCATGGACAGCAGGACGTCCAGGTCCGGTGTGGCCAGCCACTGCAGATGACCGCGTACCGACTGCTGGCTGGCATCGTCGATATCGCTGCCGTCGGCCAGGTTCTCGCCGTAACCACCGCGCTCCACGATGCGGGTGGCGATGCGACCGCGCAGTTGATCCGTCAGGGGACCGCCGACGGCGCCCTCAAACTGGAACAGTTCATGGTTGCCGCCGGTGAGGCGGGCGTAACCGCTGAGTTCCTCGGTGGGTTTGTTGGTGATGACATTGATGGAACCCCCGGTGGTATTACGCCCGTAGAGGGTGCCCTGGGGGCCGCGCAGTACTTCGATGCGTTGCATGTCGAACAGCGAACCGAGCTGGGCCGAGGACTGGCCGGTGACCACGCCGTCCACGTGCATGGCCACGGACGGATCGCCGCCGGCAAACGGATTGTCCGTGCCGACGCCGCGGATCATGATTTGTGAGAACCCGAAACTCTCTCCAATTGTTAACCCGGGCGCCATATTCTGCAAGTCCTGAATATTGTTCACCCGGGCGTCCACAAGCCGGTTCTCATCCAGCGCCGTAATGGCAATGCCCACGTCCTGGATGCTTTCCTCGCGTTTTTGCGCGGTGACTACCACTTCTTCAAGGACTTTCGTCCCGGTCTGGGCCGCGACCGGGGCCGGGGCCGTGTTCAGGCCGGTTACGGCAACCAGAAGCGTTGCCAGTTTTGCAAAAATGCCTTGTGTGCCTTTTTTCATTTCTTTCCCCCCGTTTGGTTCCTCGGTTACGGCTTCTGAAACGGTAAGAACACCGTTCTGGTTAATTGAGGCCATGATGCCCGTGTCCCTGAGCAGCAATTCGAGCGCTTCCTCAATGGTATAGGTGCCGAAGACACGATTGGTCTGCCGGTCACGTACCCGTTCATTAAGGAACAGCAGGGGGGTATTCGACTGCTTGGCAAACAGGTTCAGACCCGTGCTTGCATCGGTCGCGGGGATTCGGAATTCGTACTCTGTCCCCGCCGTAAGCGCCGGCACTGAGAAAATGCATGCGGCCATCACCAGAATCCGGCAGAGCGCCCCCCTTTTCCTTCTCGATCTCAGCCTAATGAGGACCGGTCCATGAATGCAAAATCGCCTCCCGGCGGATTGGTTTTGTCCGGCCTTGAACAATAAAGACATATGAGGAGCAAAAATCCCCTACAAGGGGAGCAAAAATTTCGGTTTTATGGAGATTGGGCAAGTCATAATTAGTTATTCGCTGAATTCATCATAATCCCTGTATCAAGCTACGAAATAGATATTCCGAACTCCAGTACACTTGTCGTTAGAATATGGAGTATGAGACATTGGCCGGAAGAAAGGCCGGGATCATGGTGTTTCCGCTCCCCGGGTCGAGGTACTTGCTCCAACACCATGATCCCGGCGTTGTGACAGATACACCAGGTTTGGATTAATCCTTTCCGCGCGGATGCCGAAGCCCTCTTCAAGGGTCGCAAGGATCGAGTCTACGTCGCTGGTACGAAAATAACCACCGAAGCGCATGTCCCGGATATCCGAATCCGAAATAACGATTTTGACGGGTGTATAGCGGTTGATTTTGTTGACCACCTCTTCCAGAGGGTCGTTGTCAAACAACAGCATGCCGTCACGCCAGGCGAGTCGTTTCTCAATCTCCGCCGGCTCGACTCTCTGTATCAGCTCGATTTCGTCATCGAAAACCACGTGCTGCCCCTGCGCCAGCGGTATCCGCGACAACGCCCTGGCCGGGAAATCCGGGTCCAATTCCGACAGGGAAATGGCCTCTTCATCCAGGGAAACCGCTTCGACACGGCCGTCGGTGATGGTGAGATCGATTCTGTCGTCGCGCACAAAAACTGAAAATGCGGTTCCCACCGCCCGCACCATAATCCGGCCGGCGTGGACCAGAAACGGCCTGTCGGAGTCGTGAAATACATCAAACCATGCCTCGCCCTTCGCCAGACGGATGATGCGGGCGTCGTTACGATAGGCGATTTCCATACGACTGTCGGTATTCATGCGAATCTCGGAACCGTCCGGCAATGTCACAGAGCGCATTTCTCCAATATCTGTGACGTATTCGGCGGTGAATGCCGATGTATGAGGAACAGGTTCGGGGGCGTGCAAGTAGATCGCCAGTACTCCCGACAAAGTGACGAGAAACAGCAATACGGCCGCTGCGGGCCGTGAGCAAAGCCGGCCGAGGAGTCCGGGGGTGATGCCTTCGCCGGCCTGTGCATTGTGTTCATCGGCTGTGTATGTCCGGTCCAGTATACCGGCCAGGGCATCCAGCCGTTGCCAGGCCTCGGCGGCATGCCGGAAAGACTCACGATGAACCGGACTTCGCGCCAGCCAGTCCTGAAATTCGGCCAGGTCTTCCGGTGACGGTCTGGTGCCGTCCAGTTGCACGAGCCAGGCACGCGCCTCATCCTCGATAGCCCGTCGGTCCTGCGGTTCTCGATCCGGAATGTTGATTATGTTAGTCATCATCGACTCCCGTGGCGGAGAAGACCCGTTCCTGTTGTGCATCGTGATTCACTGGTGTCTCCCCATGCCGGCCTGCTTCCTGGCAGCGTTGCAATCCCCGGGTCAGGTGCTTTTCCACAGTACGCGTGGATATATTCAAACGCCTGGCTATTTCCTTGTGCGAGAAGCCCAGCACTTTACGCATAATCAGAACGCGCCGGCATTGCGGCGGCAGTGACTCGACTATGCCGGACAGGGCCTCCAGTTTTCTATGGGTATCCAGACCCTCCTCAACGGTGGGTGTATTATCTAAGACATTTAACTCTTCAATATCCCCCATATAGCAATTGAGCTTATTGGCCTTGCGATTGATTTCCGAAAGGGCAATATTTTTTGCAACCTTGAACAGAAAAGAGCGCGGAGAATGGATGGTCTGCGATCGCTCACTCTCCCAGGCCCGCAGGAAAGTCTCCTGCAAGACATCCTCAATATCCTGATTTCGGACGAAAAAACGCAACAGATATTGTTTTAACGCTGACTCAACAGCGGCGAAGCTGGCCGTAATTCCGGAACAATCTGTCTGTCGTCGCATGCGCTTTCGCCAGGCAGGGCCTGACTCCCCCTTTAATTACCGTATTCTATTGCCGAGTATGGGTAAATTTCCCGAACAAGTATACGATGCATCCCTTCGAAAGATAAGGCGCCGGCGGGCGTGGATCGTTAATTTCTGGCCATGGGCGGGCGGGCACGTTAGTCTTGGCGATATGAATCAGTATCCGCTTTTTGTCATTCAGTCTGTTTCCCGGATTCTTGTTGCGCTGTCGCTCGTGCTGCCGGTATCCCTTTCCGCCGGCGAGGTCATCACTGGGCTTGAGGGAGATTGGGTCATCAATGAGGAACTGAGCGAGGATACGGACGAGGCTGTTGAGGACGCGATTCGGGCCGCGGGCGGGAAGCCGGACAGCGGCGGCAGAAAAGGCAAGGGGCGGTACCGGGGCGGCCCGGAAGAGCACGAGCTTTATGATCGTGCCTCCTACGATAATGTCCTGAGTATCGGTATTGATTCGCCGGAAATCACTTTTACCTATGCAGACGGTTACAGACGCACGTTTTATACCGACGGCCGCGGCCGTTCCGTCAGCGCGAAGGGCATGAGCACGGATTATTCCTTTGCCGACTGGGGTGAAGAAAAGCTCTTTGTGGAATCCGTGCCCCGCGACGGCGGGCGCACCCGGGAAGTCTACTCATTGATGGCGAACGGCAATCAACTCCGCGCGGAACTGGAGTTAAAACCGTTGGGGTTCAGCGTGCCTGTCAAAATAGTCCGTATCTACAACCGCAAGGGATATACGCCGGACAGCAAATAGATGGCAACCTTTACCACACTGCCGCGATCCCTCGTGCAGTATGCGGGCTAAATAAGTGTTCCAAATCCGTGTTCAATTCGAGAACATAACGCAGACACGCGGTAAATACGGTCGCTCCGGACTCCTGTCCTCCCGCGACACTAATACGTCCATGTATGTCGTCCATGTAGCTCGAATGCGGCGTCCCTGCCGCATACGGTCTGCTTATATGTCCTCGAATTGAACACGGATTTGGAACAGATATATAGATGGTTAAATAATGATCACGCCCCTTTTGACTTGTACCTTGTCCCTTGTCCCCGACCATCATGTCTGGCAGCGACTACAGTAATAGGATGAGCGCTGCCCGATCCGCATCTGGCGAACCGTCGAGCCGCACAGCCTGCAGTCTTCGCTTTCACGGTCATAGACATTCAGCTCCTGCCGGAAATAACCGGGATTGCCCTCGCCGCTGGTAAAGTCCCTCAGGGTGGTGCCGCCCTTTTCTATGGCCAGTGTCAAAACCAGTTTGGCGGCGTCCGCCAGGGCCCTGTAGCGCTGCAGTGAAATCCTTCCAGCCGGCCGTTTCGGGTGTATGCCGGCCAGGAACAACGCCTCGCTGGCGTAGATGTTGCCGACGCCGGTAACGACACGGCTGTCCATGAGGAATGTTTTGACCGCCTGTTTGCGATTGCGGGAGCGGGCATGTAGATATTCACCGTCGAAGCCGTCATCCAGCGGCTCCGGCCCCAGGGACGCCAGCAACGGGTGCCTGCATGGGTCTTCACGAGTGTAATGAATGGATCCGAACCGGCGCGGATCGCGAAAGCGCAGGCAGATACGGTTATCGAAATCGATATCCACATGGTCGTGTTTCTCGTGGGCTGTTCCGGCGGCGACGATGCGCAGGCTCCCGGACATGCCCAGATGCAGGATAAGCGTGCCTTCATCAAGCCTGAACAAAAGATACTTGCCGCGCCGGTCCACATCCCTGATGCGTTGGCCGATCAGGGTCTTTGCCAGGCCACGGGGGACTGGCCAGCGCAGTTGCCGGTTGCGCACGGTGACAGCTTCGATAACCCTGCCACGCACATGAGGCGCGGTTCCTCGGCGGGTGGTTTCCACTTCGGGGAGTTCAGGCATTAAATCAAGTCACAAGTGACAAATTATAAGTTACAAGTGGAGTGGGTGCCTTATTCACGAAGATAATCGCTGAGGCCGAGGCTTGAGGCAGTGTCCGCGGACAGCTGGTACTGGATGCCCAGATCGCGCCGGGCCAGCAGCAGGCCGTGGTTGGCGCTGACGATATCAAAAACCATGACCTTGCCGGTTGTCTTGATGATTACCTTCCCTGCCGCCTTGATATTTCTGTAGGGCAGTACCCGTTGCGCCTCGGCCTGACGCCAGTTTTCCACCAGCACGGCCGTCTCCGTTCCCGGCAGTACAGCACCCGGACTGCTGTGCCAGCGGTTGCCGTCCAGCAGAATGGTGTGATTCGGGTAGGTGATCTGCGTGATGACCGCATCGCCAGGCAGGAGCTGAACATGGGTATAGAAAGAAACCGGCTGCGTCAGCTGATGAAAGAGGCGGTCGTCGATCAAATGCACGGTCCGCCCTTCAAGGATATAACGGTGATTGTTGATGGGATCGGTGCCGCCGAGATGAAATGATTGTTCACCGATACGCACCTTCAGCAAGGGCGGCGCCAGATGCATGGCTGCCAGGTCCGCTTCAGCAGCGGCAATGCGTTCCCGGCTGACGGTCGCCGGCAGGTGCAGCACGGCCTCAACGCGTGCCGGTCTGGCGCGGATGTGAACGGGTTCGATCAGGAACCAGTCACCGCCGTCCTTCCTGAATATCAGATCGGATCCGTCGCCGCGTTCCACAATGATTCTGTCGACGCCGGCAGTATCGAGATCGGAGACGGGTTGTTGTTGCGGTTGTGATTCGTATTCCGTGAACAGCAGCAGTGCCGCGGCTGCAAGGATAAGGGCGCCGAGGACGGGATTGACCAGATTGCGTGCCGGCATCAGCGTAATCAGCGTTTCTTTCGTCGCCACCAGATCACGCCGCCGGTGGCGAGGAAAAGCAGCGGCAGCAGAATAAGGAAAAACAGGCCGGTGCCGCCGGCCAGCATGGGCGACATCTGCAGGCGGGTGTCCTCCGCCGTGTAGGCCGGGATATCTATAAGGTCGTCGTCGCTGCTGAGCCAGTTAATGAAACGCATGCCGATCTCCAGGTTGCCGGCATTGCCGATATAGGTATTGGCGAGAAAGTCGCCGTCGCCGACGACGATGACCCGTTGTGTCCAGCCATCGCCTTCCGTATCGCGTTCCAGTGCCAGGCCGAGTGTAAGGGGACCTTGTATATCGGTGCCGTCATCGAAGGTGACCTCGCCGCGCACTTCTCCAGTTTCAAGCCAGGTGTGATCGCCGCTGTTTAACAGGCGGGAAGCACGCCAGCGGTCGCCGTTGTGCTGCAATGATACGGCGGCGGGAAACAGTGTAGTCAGGTCAAAATCGTTCACTGCCGAATGGTCGCCGTACAGACGCGGCGTAACGAGAGTCATGGTGGGATCATTGACGCCGATGAGTTGTCCGGCGTAATCCATGATGGTGCCCCGGCCGAATTCAATTTCCAGGTAATGCGCCAGGTTTTCCAGGCCGCTCCTGTCGTCCGGATCACGCAACCATAATAAATTGCCGCCGGATTGCAGGTATTGTCGAATGATTTCGACCTCGCCCGGCAGGTATTCCACCAGTGGACTGGCAATAACCATGACGGCGGTGTTGTCGGGAATGACACTGGTCTCGCTCAGGTTCAGGGACTGGAACTTGAAACCCCGGGATCGCAATTGCTGGGCCCATTCGCCGATATCGTGGTTGGCCTTGCCCAAGGGATCGCGTTCGCCGTGACCTTCAACAAAGGCAATCCAGCGTTCACCGCCGCGGATTAACCGTTGTACGGCGTGGGTGAATTCGCGCTCACTGGCATTACGCACGTGTTCACTGCGGCCCTGGTAATGCAATACCAGTTCGCCGTTTACCTGGATGCCGAGACGGCGGACTTCATTGGGCACGGCATCGGGGTTGACGAAATGCAGCGAAATATCCGTTTTTATTCGCTGATACTTATCGATGAAACGGCGAATGGCCTGGCGCAGTTCCGTCTGTTCACGGGCGTAGGCGCTGACTTCCAGTTCTTCCGTCGCCCGATCCAGTATGGCGATGCTCGCTTCCGACAGGGTGTGCCGGCCGCTGCGCGTCCAGTCCGATTGCAGCGGGTAGCGTGTACTGAGCCAGGCCAGCAGCACGGCCAGTGTCATCAGCAGCGTGATGGTAAGGACGCTGTTGAGCCGGTAACGACGTTGTTTTCTGCTGTCTGCCATAAGCCGGCTTACCAGTGATGTGTACGCACGGCGTCCAGCCGCCAGATACTGAGGAGTATGAAAAGACTGCTCATGATCAGGAAAAACACGACATCGACACTGTTGACCATTCCCTGCAGCAGGGTATTGAAGTGCTGCAGCAGTGATAGATAGCTAAACACCTCCGCGGCGGGTCCCGTGGTGGTGCTGCCGGCTATGTGGACGATCCAGAGCAGGAATAACACGGCGAACGTCAGTATGGCCGCAACACCGGGTTGTGCCGTCAAAGTGGAGATAAACAATCCGACAGCGGCAAAGGTCAACACCAGCAGGGCCAGGCCCAGCAGACCCGCCGCCAGCAGACCCAGATCCAGGTTCGTGCCCGGCAACAGCGACAGGGGCATAAGCGCGATCAGGATCAGGGCCAGAAACAGGAACAGTACAATACCGAGGTATTTACCCAGCACCAGGTCGGTCAGGGATACGGGCGAGGAAAACAGCAGTTGAATAGTACCGCTGCGCTGCTCGTCGCTGAACAGGCGCATGGTCAGAAAGGGCGTAACCATAAGCAGTATTATGCCGGCGATCTGCAATGTTCCCGCCGCGACCATTTGCGTCATGCCGCGTTCGCCCTGGGCCTGGGGCGCTTCCAGATAGCGGGACAGGAGGATGTAGAAAAACATGGCCGACAGGAACTGAATTACGGCCAGGACGATCCATGCCTGCGGCGAACCGAACAGGCGGCGCAATTCATAACCGGCAATCGTGAAGACAATCATACGGGCGAAGCAGCTTCCGGGTGGATCATGACATCACCGCGCGTGAGCTGGACGAAGGTTTGCTCCAGCGAGTCACCCTGCGGGATCATTTCAAACAGGCCCCAGTCCCGCGATACGGCGATTTCCGCCAGCACCGCGGGAATATCGATGCTGCTTTGATAAACGATACGGAAACGGTACCGATCCAAGGGCGTGACCTCGCTGACACCTTCAATCTGTTCCAGTTCTTCCAGCAGCGGCGGACGATGCAGCGCCAGGCTGAGACATTGTGTTTTATCGTTCTGGTGCAGGGTCGAAAGGGCCTCGTCCAGTACCAGCCGGCCGTTATTGATAATCAGCACCCGGTCACAGGTGGTCTGTACTTCCGGCAGTATATGGGTGGACAGGATGACACTGTGATCCTCGCTCAGTTCACGGACGAGCTGACGGATTTCAATGATCTGGTTGGGGTCCAGGCCCGCCGTGGGTTCGTCGAGGACGATGACGGCCGGTGAATGAATGATGGCCTGGGCGATGCCGACGCGTTGCTGGAAACCCTTGGACAGGTTGCCGATCAGGCGATGTCCGACCGACTCCAGTCCGCAACGTTGCTTGGCGTTTTCCGTAGCATTTTTCAGCTTTGCTCCGGGCGTCCGGCGCAGACCGGCACAATAATAAAGATAGTCGTCGACACTGGAGTCCCGGTACAGCGGCGGCTGCTCCGGCAGAAAACCGAGGTGGCGCTTGGCCGGGAGGGGCTCGTCGACGATATCGTGTCCGGCGATGGAAACCGAGCCGTGAGTGGCCGCCAGCACGCCGCAGATGATGCGCATGGTGGTGGACTTGCCGGCGCCATTGGGCCCGAGAAAACCCAGCACCTCGCCGCGGTGGACGCTGAAGCTGATGTCGTCCACGGCACGAAAGCCGCCGTAGTCGCGGCACACCGACTCCACATTGACCAAGGTTTCCATATTCATCATACAGTGCTTGTTTTTTCCGTTTTGCTGGTTCTAACCTTAAACTATAACTTCAACAGGAAAAACCTTGCCACAGAGAGCCTGCCCCGGATCCCGTATCAAGTACGGGACAGGCTTGATCAGGGGACACAGAGATCACAGAGTTGTAATAATGCAAAGTCTGTGATTATACATATATGTACATCTGGCAGCGCGTCGATATACGCAATATTCTGAAGATAATGCGTGGCAAACTTGTTGGAGTTGTACCTGGAAGCAACTCTATATAGCTGTTCCGAATCCGTGTACAGATCAGGAACATAACTCAGACACGCAGTGAATACCTCCCCCGGATCAAGTCCGGGGCAGGCTCTGTGGCTCGAATGCGGCATCCCTGCCGCATACGGTCTGCTTATATGTTCCTGATCTGTACACGGATTCGGAACACTTATTTAGACTGCCGGTGTCCGGCAGTATTCCTCTGTGTTTCTCTGTGTCCTCTGTGGCTATTAATCTTTTATCATGATCCCATGAAGATGAATCTCCTGGGTATCGATACCGGCGGCACGTTCACCGATTTCGTTCATTACGACGGCGAGACCCTGCGAACCCACAAGGTGCTGTCGACGCCGGAGGCACCGGAGCGGGCCATACTCAAGGGTGTCGAGGAAATGGGCATCGATTGTACCGGCCTGCGCGTCGTGCATGGTTCCACCATCGCCACCAATGCGGCGCTGGAAGGCAAGGGCGCCAGAACGGTTTACGTGACCAACCGCGGCCTGGGCGATGTGCTTACCATCGGCCGCCAGGCGCGGCGGGAGCTTTACAACCTGCAGCCGCAGCCGATCCCCGCGCCGGTCCCTGCAGAGCTTTGTCTGGAGACCGGCGGCCGCCTGTCCGCGCAGGGCGAGGTGCTGGAGGATCTCACCGACTCCGATCTGGAAGAACTGCGCCATGCCATGGAACGGCTGCAGCCGGACGCGGTGGCCGTAAACCTGCTTTTCTCCTTCCTGGATGATCGCTTCGAACGGCGCATCGCGGCGATCGTGCCGGAGGGGATATTCGTGTCCCTGTCTTCCAGGGTGCTGCCCGAATTCCGGGAATACGAACGCGGTATCACCACCTGGCTCAATGCCTGTCTCGGACCGCGCGTACAGGGTTATCTGGCGCGCCTGGAAGAGGGCCTGGCACCGGGCCGGATCTCGGTCATGCGCAGTTCCGGTGATACCTGTTCGGCGGCACAGGCGGGCAGTGAAGCGGTGCATCTTCTTTTGTCCGGTCCCGCCGGCGGCCTCAACGGCGCCCGTTTCATCGGCGAGCAGGCGGGCGAGTCGCGCATCCTGACCTTCGATATGGGCGGAACCTCAACGGATGTGGCCCTCATTGACGGTGATATCCGTCTTACCGGCGAGGGTCGTATGGGGCCGTATCCGGTGGGCGTTCCCATGGTGGACATGCATACCATCGGCGCCGGCGGCGGCTCCATCGCCTACGTGGACAGCGGCGGCGTATTGCAAGTGGGGCCGGAATCCGCCGGCGCCAGTCCCGGGCCGGCCTGTTACGGCGCCGGCGGAGAGCGGCCGACGGTCACCGACGCCAATCTGGTCCTGGGGCATTTACCCGCCACGGCGGTTCTCGCGGGCGGCATGCGGGTACAGCCGGAGCGGGCGCGGCAAGTGATACAGAAATTGGCCGGGGATATGGAGCTCGCCTCCGTAGAGGAGGCCGCCCGCGGCGTAATCCGCATCGCCAACGAACACATGGCCCGGGCGCTGCGGGTCATCTCCGTGCAAAAAGGCATCGATCCGCGGGACTTTGTGCTGTTCGCTTTCGGCGGCGCTGGCGGCATGCACGTCTGTGCCCTGGCGGAGGCGCTGGACATGAGCCGGGCCATCATTCCGGGTGCGGCCGGCGTATTATCGGCCCTGGGCATGCTGGCGGCCCCCGGCGGGCGGCAATTGTCACGCAGTCAGGGGCGCCTGCTGGATGAAACAGACGCGGCGGCCATTGCGGCCGAGATCGAACAACTGCGGGCTCAGGGCATGGCGGCGCTGAAGGAGGAAGGCATCAGCGAAAAAGAGGTCAGGGTCGAACCGGCCCTGGATCTCTGTTACCGCGGTCAGACACTGTCGCTGACGCTGCCGGGAAGTGATCCGGAGGAAGTCGCATCCCGTTTTCACGACGCCCATGAACGGCGCTTCGGTCACCGCCTGGAGCAGCCTGTCGAACTGGTCAATGTACGCCTGAGCCTGCGAACGACCCGGCGGGAATTGCGCATGCCGCGGCTGGCGGCGGGCGACACTCTGTCACCGGCTGAATACGAAACCGTTGTCGGCATTGCTGATCGTGTGCCCGTTTACCGGCGCGATACGCTGCCGGTAAACCGGCCCATCGACGGCCCCGTCCTCATTACCGATGCCGTTGCCAGCAGCTGGATCGCGCCGGGCTGGCAGGTGCGGATCGATGGTTTCGGCAACCTTCAGTTGCGGCGCTCCATCTATTAAGTATTACATAAATGATGAATAACGGTCCGGGAACCGTGCAAGCCCGCCGCCCACTCGCCGTTACCGTTCACTAATTCTGAAAGTCTCAATAATACTGATACAGGTTTCGTTAGACCGGCGCCGCGATCCCGGGTACGATCATTCCATAACCGTTCGAGGTATTCACATGATATTCGCCGATCTGCCCGTCTGGGCTTATATTCTCATCACGCTGGCCCTGACTCACATCACTATCGTCGCCGTCACCGTTTTTCTGCATCGCCACCAGGCCCATCGTGCCCTGGACCTGCACCCGCTGGTCAGTCATTTTTTCCGTTTCTGGCTGTGGCTGACCACGGGCATGACGACGAAGGGCTGGGTAGCTACGCATCGCAAGCACCATGCCTGGGTGGAGAGCGAGGAGGATCCCCACAGCCCCCGGGTCAAGGGCATCAATGAGGTACTCTGGCGAGGAACCGAACTCTATCGCCTGCAGGCCTACAACCCGGAAACACTGGCGCAGTATGGTCACGGCACGCCGGACGACTGGCTGGAGCGCAATCTCTACCATCGTTTCTCCAGTTACGGCATTGTGCTGATGCTGGCCGTTGACCTCGCTTTATTCGGGGCCATCGGCCTCACCATATGGGCGGTACAAATGATCTGGATCCCCTTCTTCGCCGCCGGTGTCATCAATGGTCTCGGGCACTGGTGGGGGTATCGCAATTTCGAGCCGGCCGACGGCTCCACCAATATCATTCCTTTCGGCGCCCTTATCGGCGGCGAGGAACTGCATAACAACCATCATGCCTTTGCCGGTTCGGCCCGGTTTTCCTGCCGCTGGTATGAAGTGGATCTGGGCTGGTATTACATCCGGCTGATGCAGGCCCTGGGCCTGGCCCGGGTACGGCGCCTGGCACCGCGCCCCGCTTTTGACCGGAACAAGACCGGCGTCGATCTCGACACTGTTCGCGCCGTCGTCAGCAATCGCTTCCATGTCATGTCCCATTACACGCGGGACGTGGTCAAGCGGGTTTACAAGGAGGAAAAAACCCGCGCCGACAGTGCATACAGAAGGTTACTGAAACGCAGCAAAGGCCTGTTGACCCGGAATGAAGCCCTCCTGGACGAACGATCGAGGCAGCATCTGGAGACGGTCCTGGCCGGAAGCCCTTCGCTGCAGGTGGTGTATGAATACAGCCAGCGGCTGCAGGACTTGTGGCGGCAGCGCTCCCTGAGCCAGGAGTATCTGCTTCATGCCTTGCAGGATTGGTGCCGGCAGGCGGAACAGACAGGCATCAAGGCACTGGAGGATTTCGCCCGTTCCCTGCGCGCCTATACCCTGGCGCCGGCACCGGCCTGATACGGGATAGTTTTCCCGATCAAAAAAGCCCGCATGAAGCGGGCTTTTTTATGCAGGCGCAAAACCGGTTATTTAATCTTGGCTTCCTTGTAGATGACGTGCTGCCGGATAACGGGGTCGAATTTCCTGATCTCCATCTTGTCCGGCATATTGCGCTTGTTCTTGGTGGTGGTATAGAAATGGCCGGTTCCCGCGGAGGACACCAGCCGGATCTTTTCACGTATTGCCTTAGCCATGGTGCCGTCTCCTAGACCTTGACGCCGCGCGCGCGGATGCTTGTCAGGACCTGTTCAATCCCGTTTTTGTCGATCATGCGCAGCCCCTTCTTGCTGACGCGCAGGCGTACCCAGCGGCTTTCGCTTTCCACCCAGAACCGGCGTGACTGCAGATTGGGCAGAAACCGCCGCTTGCTCTTATTGTTGGCGTGGGAGACGTTGTTTCCCGTCAACGGGCGTTTCCCGGTTACCTGGCATACTCGTGACATGACTTTGTTCCATGCAGCTTGTGGATAAGGGAGCGCATTCTACCCGTAAAGGCTCGTCCCGCCAAGTACCTGATCCGGTGAGGAGTAAGGAGTAAAGGCGATTTCGGGGATTTACCGCGCCTCACTCCCTGCTCCGTGCTCCACACGTCTCGCTGAACGGCCGCAGGCCGGTCACAGCAGGCCCCGCTCGGCGAAGGACACCACCTCGCCGTCGCCGATAACGAAATGATCCAGCACGCGGATGTCCACCAGCCCCAGGGCCTCCCGCAGGCGCCGGGTGATGGCGCGATCGGCCCCGGAGGGCTCGGCCACGCCGGAGGGGTGGTTATGAGCGAAGATCGCTCCCCATTTCCAAGAAAGTCCAACAAGGTCCAAAATAAAACATAATATACTGATTTATAGACATTTGTTTATTCCAACATGTCCAGTATTATCCATTGGCATCCAGCTTATATGCGGGTATTATTGTGGGTATCGTGAATAATAATCTTCCCTTGCTCATTAACTGATACCCGCACTTTATTTTATAAGGAATATATGGGTTATTTTAAATCTAACCTGAAGTGAGTGATACCCGCATGCACCTATCTGATACCCGCATCCGAAACGCAAAGGCTTCAGAGAAACCCTATAAGCTCAGAGATGGCGGAGGCTTATATCTGGAGGTCCGACCAAACGGTGCAAAGCTATGGCGGCTGAGGTATCGGTTAGCGGGTAAAGAGAACGTATATGCCATTGGGCCATATCCGGAAAAAGGGCTTGCTGAGGCTCGTGAAGAAAGAACTGCCGCGAAGAAGCTAATCAAGAAGGGCATCAACCCAGCCCGTCACCGGAAATTGGAGCGCCTTCGCAACGAGAATGAGCACGCCAATACGTTTGAAACAGTCGCTCGGGAGTGGCTAGCCAATAATGCCGACTATTGGACGGCTAAGACATACCAGCAACGTGAGAGAATCTTGAAACGCGATATTTTTCCAGAGATAGGTGCACTGCCGCTTCGTCAGGTTACCTCAGCCCATGTCTTGTCTATCGTTCAACGTATCGAGAAAAGGGCACCATCTATGGCTGTGATCGGGAAACAAGCTATAGGAGCAATCTGTCGGCATGGTATTAGCACACTAAGAACTGAACATGATCCTACACAACCCATTCAAGGATCACTGAAACGTCGAAAGGTGCAGCATTCAATGCCACTAAGTAGGGCTGAGTTAGCTGATTTGATCAATTCGCTTGACAGGTACCCTGGGCATTACAGTAACAGAATAGCGCTTCGTCTTATGCTGTTAACCTTGGCGCGCACGTCTGAAGTTTTGAGGGCCAAATGGGATGAGTTTGACTTTGAACAGCTGCAGTGGACGATCCCTGCCGAACGTATGAAGATGCGTGATCACCATTTAGTACCGCTTCCATCCCAAGCGATTGAAACACTAAACAACCTGAAAGTTGTAACCGGAAATTCACCATATTTATTCCCGAACCGGAGTAACTACCATAAGCCTTGTTCTCATGGTGTGTTATGGAAGATGATTGCTAGCATGGGGTACAAAGAAAGATTTTCTCCACATGGCATAAGGTCAACTGGTTCAACGATACTGAATGAAACAGGATTTCGACCAGATGTAATCGAACGCCAGTTGGCACATACAGAGCGTAACAAAGTCAGAGCTAGTTATAATCAAGCAAATTACTTAGAAGAGAGACGAAGAATGATGCAATGGTGGGCGGATTATCTGGATACGCTCAAGGCCGGTGATACAAAGGTCGTAGCGATGAAGTCGTGCGGTAGCAAAGGGTAAATATGCCGTTGACGTGAACCTTGAGGATTATCATTGATGATCAAGAGCCTGAGAAACTCTAACCGCAAACAGACCCACCCCGGTGCCGTGTCGCTAGAGGACGTACTGCCGGCGCTCGACATGACCCAGGCTGAATTTGCCCAGCGCCTGGATGTCTCCCGTCTAACCTTCAGCGAATTGTTGCACGAGAAGGGCGCCTGCACCTCCGAGATAGCGGCCCGGCTGGCGAAGTTGCTGGGAGTAACTCCTGAACCTGACTGGCGGTGCAGGTAGCCGTGGACCAGTGGAAAGTGGGGTATGGCAAGGACCGATTCGCAGAGATTGAACTGACACGGGGAAACAGATGAAATATCTTGTCGTGCCTAAGACGCTCCCGGATCGCGGCTACCTCACTTACTTAATGCGGGTCATTTTCGAAAAGAGCTGACAAAACCAAAAATCATAATATTATCGGAGTTGGGCCTGTATCCATTATCGAGCGTATAAATGTTTTAGTGCAATTAATAATGCAAACGTGAAACGATGATACAAAAATTTCTAGCCTACCACCCTTATTTAACATTTTCAGATCCACATAACAGCACGTTTATAAGGCCTAATGGAAAGCAGAGTAAGCCACTGAACTCTGACACAGCGCCGCTGTTTTTTTTAGCTAAAGAAGCCTACAGCTATCTTCCTGAAGCGGAGTCTAAAGAGGATTTCGATGATGCGTTTTCTCATATCTGGGTTTATATTGATGCTTTCAGAAATACATTCCAGGAAATGGATCGCGAAAATAGAACCAATGTATCAGTAGATAATGGTACAGAATTAGAAAAACTTTCAGATCAAGATTGGGAAGATCTTCCTTCAGAACGAATAATGAATATCCTCTGGCAGATTTACTCTATAAAGCAATGTGCCAGTCCCAAAGAGATAAAGCAGGCATTTACTGAACTATTTTTATTATATGCGCTTTGGGAAGTTGAAAATGCGCTTGTCTCTCTAGAGGTGGATGAAGGCTCTCACGGTGCTATTGCTAATGCAGTTAATGCAACTAATGCATTAGCAAATGCAATGTCTATTGAAATGGGAAATGAGACATTACAACAGGCCAGAAGGGATCAAGCTGTTAGAGCTGCAGAAGCAAGACTAAAGCACGATCCGAAACAGAAAGAAAAGGCATTCGTGAAAGACTGCTGGTTAGAGTGGCAGAAAAAACCTACCAGATATAAGTCAAAAGCATCATTTGCTAGGGATATGCTTAATAAATGCGAGCACCTGATAAGCCAGAGAAAAATAGAAGATTGGTGTCGTGAATGGGAATTCGAAGTTAGAACCTAGCTAGCTCAGTGGGTGCTTAACTAGCATAGTTCTCTCCTGCCTTTGAAAAATCCCAACCCTTTGCAGTATAACTTTATCACCTTGGATAAAGTTGGACTGCTATGCACAATTTACCTGAAACAGGATATCTTCGTTTAAAGCAAATAATTGGTGATCCAAAAGCAGATCCACCAGTACTTCCAATTATTCCAGTAAAAAAATCTACATGGTGGGCCGGTGTGAAATCGGGTAGATACCCGACCCCGATACGTCATTACGGTGTCACCTTGTGGCGTGTAAAAGATATTCTGAAGCTCATTGATGAAATAGACTCAACAGATATAACACGGAAGCAGACCTATGGATGATCTGCGCACAGCAATCATGGACTCTGGTCTCAGACCACCTCATAACATCATACCGGATGGCCGGATACACCGATTTTCATCAACTGGCCGACCGGGAGACGATGCGGGGTGGTATGTCGCCTATGACGGTGATGTTCCTGCCGGCGCGTATGGTTGCTGGCGGGCCGGTATTTCCGAGACCTGGAGCGCCCGCCGGCGCGATGCCCTGAGCCCGGCCGAGCTTGCCGAGCAGGACCGCCGGATCCGGGAGGCCAAGAAACAGGCGGAAAAGGGACGCCAGGAACGTCAGGCAAAAGCAGCAGACCAGGCCCGCAAGATATGGGATGGGGCAGAACCGGCCCCTGATCATCACCCCTACCTGCAGACCAAAGGTATCCAATCCCACGGTGCCCGCGTCCATGAGGATTGCTTGCTCATCCCTATGAGGGATTCCAGCGGTGCGCTCTACTCCCTTGAATTCATAGACACCAGCGGCGAAAAACGTTTCCTTCCGGGCGGACGGAAAAAGGGTTGTTACTACGCTATAGGCCAGCCTGACAGCGTTGTTTGTATCGCTGAAGGCTTTGCAACTGCGGCCAGCATTTACGAGGCGACCGGGTACGCCGTGGCCGTGGCGTTTGATGCCGGCAACCTTCAGCCAGTGGCCGTGGCGTTGCGGAACAAGTTCCCTGATATTGAGATCGTGATAACGGGGGACAACGACGAGTCAGAAATCGGGCAAAAAAGGGCCAGGGAGGCCGTCGAGGCTATAGGCGGCAAGTTAGCGATACCTGCACAGGCCAATGATGATTGGAATGACGTTTATAACCAGCAGGGAGCGGAGGCCGTAAGGAAAGGCATTGAGGTGGCGGAAGTTTTGAAGGTTTTGAAGGGTCCGGCCCCGGCCCTTTCTGAAGATTGGCCTGAGCCTCAGCCGCTGCCCGACGGCCTGCCGGATGTGCCGGAATTAGATCCGGTACTGTTGCCGGAAGCGTTGCGTCCCTGGATTAAGGATATCGCCGAACGGATCCAATGTCCGCTGGAATACCCGGCCATCGGCGGCATGATTTCCCTGGCCGCCACTGTGGGCCGCCAAATCGGGATAAGGCCCCGCCGACACGACGACTGGACTGTTGTGGCGAATCTCTGGGGCGCTATCGTGGGCCGTCCCGGCCTGCTCAAGACACCGGCCCTGACTGAAGTGATGCGGCCCTTGCACCGCCTCGAAGCGCGGGCACGGGAACAGCACAAGCAGGAGCAGCGCGACTACGAAGCGGAGAAGGCCGTCAACAAGGCCACCGCCAAGCAACGAGAAAAGGATATCGCTAAAGCAGTCAAGGATGGCGACACGGAGAAAGCCCACAGATTGGCGTTATCAGTGGCCGAAGACGAGGCTAACACACCGCAACGGAGGCGGTATGTGACTTCGGATAGCACCGTCGAGGCCCTGGGCGTGCTGTTGTCCGCTAATCCTCGCGGTATCCTTGTCTACCGCGACGAGCTGACCGGCTGGCTCCGGGATATGGACCGCGAAGGACGTGAGGGCAGCCGGGCATTCTATCTTGAGGCTTGGAACGGGACCGGGCGCTACACTTACGACCGAATAGGCCGGGGCACCATCGACATCGAGGCTGCTTGTGTTTCTGTCCTGGGCAGTATCCAGCCGGGGCCGCTGAGCGCGTATCTGAACGAAGCAATGAGCGGCGGGGCCGGCGATGACGGCCTGTTGCAGCGCCTTCAGTTGGTGGCCTGGCCCGATCCGCCTAAATTCTGGCGAGACGTGGACCGCTGGCCCGATACTGAGGCCCGGCGCACGGCCTGGGGTGTCTTCGAGCGGCTGGACCAGATCAATCCCGAAGCCCTATCAGCCGAACGGGAGGATGAAGACAGCATTCCTTATTTGCGTCTGGATGCGGCCGCTTATGAATTATTTGTGGAATGGCGGCACAACCTGGAGCGCCGTCTGCGAGAAGAAGACGAACATCCGGCCTTCGAGGCCGTCTTGGCGAAATACCGGTCTCTGATCCCCTCTATCGCGCTGCTCATTCACTTAGCCGATAGCCCCGAAGGGGGCGAGGTCTCCGAAACAGCCCTATTGACGGCTATCGCTTGGGGCGAGTTTCTGGAGGCCCATGCCCGCCGCCTTTACGCCCCGACCCTGGATCCGGCCTTGCAAGCCGCCCGGGAGCTGGATCGGCACATACAGGCCGGCGACTTGTCCAGCCCGTTCCGCGCCCGTGACGTGTACCTGAAAGGTTGGCGTCTGCTGGATCGAACCGGGACGGAAAACGCCCTTGAGTACCTGGCCGACTTGGGCCGGGTATATGCCGTGGCTGAACAGCCCGGCGCTGCGGGCGGCCGTCCCAGTACGCTCTGGCACATCCATCCGGCGATAAGGGGGCAGTCATGAGTTATTTGGATACGGTTGCCCGCCTGAAAAAAATTAAAAAAGCCCCCGGGGGCAGCCCTACAAAACCTGCAAAACCCGGTTTTGATGGTTTTGAACGGTCGGGGGGCAGTCCTCCTGAAATTTTCACGGCCCATGACTGGCAGGTGACCTTCCCCGACGACCGCACCGTCCGCACTTGGAACGGGCCGGCAACCCCGGCGGAGGTTGTCACGGAGCGCTCCGGCGCCGTCAGTGCTGCCCCATATCAGGCACCACCGGCAGAAGTCCCTGATACTCCCCTGACGAAGGCCGAGGAAGCCGCAATCCGCCGCTGGCTGGATTCCATTGGCGAGACAGACCCGGACATCATCGCCGAGACGCTGGAC
>JBBDSH010000047.1:0-35254 GCA_040905045.1 Gammaproteobacteria bacterium
CAGGCAAAAGTGATACAAATATTTGACTTAGAAATATCAAATAGTATCATAAAAACAGTTCAATCAGGGGGAGATCCCGGCATGACCGAGTACGCAGTAGACAACGGTGAACTGGAACGCCGTTTCCAGCAGCGGGTCGACGAGGAACAGAAAATCGAGCCTCGCGACTGGATGCCGGACAAGTATCGCCGCAATCTCATCCGCCAGATCTCCCAGCATGCTCATTCGGAGGTTATCGGCATGCAGCCGGAGGGCAACTGGATCACCCGGGCGCCGTCCCTGCGGCGCAAGGCCATCCTGCTGGCCAAGGTCCAGGACGAGGGCGGCCATGGCCTGTATCTGTACAGCGCCGCCGAGACCCTGGGCGCAACCCGGGAAGAGATGATCGAGGCCCTGCAAAACGGTCAGGCCAAGTACGCCTCCATTTTCAATTATCCCACCCTGACCTGGGCCGACGTGGGCACGATCGGCTGGCTGGTGGACGGCGCCGCCATCGTCAACCAGATCTCATTGCAGCGTACTTCCTACGGCCCCTATGCGCGCGCCATGGTGCGTATCTGCAAGGAAGAGAGTTTTCATCAACGCCAGGGTTACGAGAGCCTCATGGTCCTGGTTAACGGCAATGAAGAACAGAAGGCCATGGCTCAGGATTCTCTCAACCGATGGTGGTGGCCGACATTGATGATGTTCGGGCCCCACGATTCCGAATCCGCGCACAGCGCCCAGTCCATGCTCTGGAAGATCAAGCGCGAAAGTAATGACGATCTGCGTCAGAGATTTGTCGACCAGACCGTGCCCCAGGCCGAGTACCTGGGCCTGACGATTCCCGATCCGGATCTGAAGTGGAACGAGGAACGCGGTCATTACGATTTCGGCGAAATCGACTGGGAGGAATTCAACCGCGTCATCAGCGGCAACGGGCCCTGCAACCGGCAGCGCATCGACCATCACAAGAAGGCACACGACGACGGCGCCTGGGTGCGTGAGGCCATGCATGCCTATGATCAGAAACACAAGGCCCGGGCGGCCTGAATAGTTGTTCCGAATACAATCAAGGATGGGGTCAGGGTGTTGGTGCGACTAGCGCCATGGACGAGCGCGGGACCGAGCCAGGGATGGCTCAAGGAGCGGAAACACCTTGCCCCCGCCCTTACGTTCAACCTGGTGACAGTAACTGTAGCGGAATCCGGAACCCATATTTAGCCCAGGAGACATACCATGACGGAACATAAAGAACTGCCTTTGTTCGAGGTCTTTGTCCGCTCCAGGCGCGGGCTGGACCACAAGCACGTGGGCAGTCTCCATGCCGAGGATCACGAACAGGCGCTGATCTACGCGCGCGATTGTTATACCCGGCGCAGCGAGGGCGTCAGCATCTGGGTCGTGAGATCCGGCGATATTGTCGCTTCCCAGGAAGAGGACGCCGCCAGTTTTTATGATCCCATGGACGATAAGCCTTATCGGCATGCGACGCATTATCAATTGCCGGAAGAAGTAAAAAATATGTAAGGAGTCAGGAGTCAGGAGTTAGGAGTAACAGCGGCATTGTTTATTTACCCCTTACTCCTGACTCCTTACGCCTCACTGTTAGAGCAGCAGAGAGACATGACAGAAGCAAAAAACAACAAGGCGCTATTCCACTATGTTCTGGCACTGGGCGATGACTCGCTGGTGCTGGGGCAGCGCCTGGCGGAGTGGTGCCGCAACGGTCCGTTCCTGGAAGAGGATCTGGCGCTGAGCAATGTCGCCCTGGATTACATCGGTCGTGCGCGGCTGTTTTACGGTTACGCGGCGGAACTGGAGGGAGAGGGCAGGTCGGAAGACGATCTGGCCTTTCTGCGCGACTGCCGCGAGTTCCGCAACTTTCTCATTACCGAATTGCCGCGCGGGGATTTCGCCTTTACCACAGTGCGCCAGTTGTTTCTGGATGTATTCTTCCGGGATTTCCTGGAAGGTCTGCTGGAATCCTCCGATACCATGCTGGCAGACATCGCCGCCAAGGCCATCAAGGAAACGCGTTATCACCTGCGCCGCAGCCATGACTGGGCACTGCGCCTCGGTGACGGCACGGAAGAATCTCATGCCCGTATGCAGGCCGCCGTTGACGAGCTCTGGGGTTATACCTGCGAACTGTTCGAAATGGATGAAGCAGAGCAGCAGCTTGTGCAGGCGGGCATCGCCGTGGACCGGGCCCGGTTGCGGGACCGCTGGTTTAATACAGTCACAGGCATCCTCGATGAAGCCACACTGACGAAGCCGCGGGACGACTGGTCCATAGGCGGCGGGCGCGGGGGTATTCATACCGAACACCTGGGTTACCTGCTGGCCGAGATGCAATTCATGCAGCGGGCCTATCCCGGCCTGCAGTGGTAGGCGCCATGCAGGCCGCTACGGTATTGCCTGATGAACTGTCCGAACGGCAGCGCCGCCGTGAAAAATCCGGTTGTCCGGATCTCTGGCAGTTGCTGGATCAGGTCAGGGATCCCGAAATCCCGGTCATTTCCATCTGGGATCTGGGTATTCTCAAGGACGTAAGGCGGGAAGACGATACCGTTGTGGTCGTGATTACACCCACGTATTCCGGCTGCCCGGCCATGAAGGAGATCGAAAAGGAAATTCACAATACCCTGGCCAGGCATACGGATTATAACGTGCGTGTGGTAACCGAACTGTCGCCGGCATGGTCCACCGAGCACATGACGGAGGAGGGTAAACGTGCGTTGCGGGAGTATGGCATTGCGCCGCCAAAAAGCATTCATGATCCCGATAGACGCGTTGCCTGCCCGCATTGCGGTTCCGAATCGACGCATCTCGTCAGTCAGTTCGGCTCCACGGCCTGCAAGGCACTCTATCAGTGCGATGATTGCCGCGAGCCTTTCGACCATTTCAAATGCATCTGATGCAGACAGAAAGCCCGGACATAGATGACGGACTCACGGCCGATACGGGTTTTTACCCATTGCGTGTCGCCCAGGTAACACCGGAGACAGATGAGGCGGTATGCATCCGTTTTCATGTGCCGGACGAACTTGCAGACCGGTTCCGTTTCAAACAGGGACAATATCTGACCCTGCGAACCATGCTGGACGGCCGGGAAGTGCGGCGTTCCTATTCCATCTGTTCCGGCGTCGATGACGGTGTCCTGGAGGTGGCGATAAAAAAAATGCCCGGCGGGCTGTTTTCCACTTACGCCAATGATGAACTAGCAGCCGGGGACACGCTCGAGGTGATGCCGCCCAGGGGCACGTTTTATACGGAGCTGGACCCGAAGCAGACAAAAAATTACATGTGCATCGCGGCGGGCAGTGGTATTACGCCCGTGCTTTCCATCATCAAAAGTATTCTATCCACCGAACCCGAAAGCCGGGTCACGCTGATTTACGGCAACCGCCGTACTTCATCCATCATGTTCCGGGACCGGCTCGGTTTCCTGAAAAACCGCTATATGGATCGTTTCAACTGGATTAATGTATTGAGCCGGGAAGAACAGGACGCGGAAGTCCTGCATGGGCGTATCAACAACCGCAAGGGCGGCGAGTTGCAGCAGAAGCATCTTATCGATATCGGTTCCACCGATGAATTCTTTCTGTGCGGGCCGGAATCGATGATTTCGGAAGTCTCCCGGGGACTGCGCGCCGAAGGTATTGATGAATCCTGTATCCATTATGAGCTGTTTTACTCATCGGCGGAGGATGCCCAGGCGGTTATCGAGAAGCATCATGCGCGGGTAATGCAGTACGCCGGCAAGATCAGCGAGGTGGTCGTCAAAGCGGACGGCCGTTCCATCAGTTTCGAATTGTCCGCCGATGGTGAAAACATTCTCGACGCTGCCATGAGTCACGGCGCGGATCTTCCCTTCTCCTGCAAGGGTGGCGTCTGCGCCACGTGCAAGGCCAGGCTGGTTGAAGGCGAGGTGGATATGGATCTCAATCATGCGCTGAGCGGGAAGGAAGTGGATGCCGGAATGATATTGACCTGTCAGGCACACCCTGTATCGGACAAAGTTGTTGTGGATTTCGATGGCTGAAACACATATAGAAGAATCAATATTACCATCACGGATTCAACAGGATGTATGGAATGATAGATACGGAACAGCCATGACCCAGCGTGATATGGTCAATAAACTGCTGGCGGAGATTACCCGGACGCGATCCCTGCGTGGTACCTCCCTGGTGATCACCGTCTTCGGTGATTCCATTTCACCGCACGGCGGCAGTATCTGGCTGGGCAGTCTGATCGAGGCCATGGCGCCGCTGGGAATCAACGAACGGCTGGTGCGGACCTCCGTTTACCGGCTGGTGCAGGAAGGCTGGCTGGATGTGACTCGTATCGGCCGGCGCAGTTATTACAATCTGACCGAGGCCGGCAAGCGCCAGTTCGAAAAGGCCGACCGGCGTATTTACAGTGCGGAACGGCCGGATTGGGACGGGGAATGGACCCTGGTTTTCCTGGCCACGGTTCCCGCGGAGAAGAAGGATGAACTGCGCAATAACCTGCACTGGCAGGGCTTCGGCCAGCTGGCGCCGGATCTGTTTGCCCATCCCAAATCCAATGAACAATCCCTGGACGAGACCCTGCAGGAAATGAGCCTGTTTGAAGATGTCATTATAATGAATGCCGCAACGAAGCACGTTACATCCGCCAGGGCAATGAAACAGCTTGCGCAAACCCGCTGGGGACTGGATGTACTGGAGCAGGAATACAGCCGTTTCCTGGCCGTATTTCGGCCGATACTCCAGAGCATGGAAAAGATGGACAGCATCGATCCGGCGGTGTCTTTCCAGTTGCGGACGCTGTTAATCCATGAATATCGACGCATTCTTCTCAAGGACACGGACCTGCCGGCCGAGCTTCTGCCTTCGGGCTGGGCCGGTCTCAGTGCCCAGCACCTGACCGCCAATCTTTACCATATTCTGGGTCCGGGTGCGGAGGAATACCTGCAAACCCGGCTCGAAGCGGCGGAAGGCTTTTTGCCCAAAGCACGGCCATCCTATCACCGGCGCTTTCGGGATGATTCCTGAAGGCGGCTGGGAGTGCGCACTATGAACCATCGATAAAGAAAAGAGGGCTCTTCGGCAAAATTCGTGGGTATCTGGAAAGGTAATGATAGATCTCGCCAAGCCTGCCCCGGGCTTGCTCCGGGGATCGCCAAGGACGCAAAGGAATCATGAACTTTGACCTCTTTGCGAACTTTGCGCGCTTGGCGAGAACCTTTTGAAAACCACTCCCGAAAACCGGGTTCGATTTTACGCCCGGCAGGCTCAAAAGAGCGATGTCGGGTTACTAACGACAAGATTAGTAAAGTCGCCGGGCAACACATGAAATAGATGACCTTTGGTTGGAAAGAAGCATATGGCTTTACCCGTCACCTTACATAAAGAAGACAGCATCGGCCTGGTCATTATTGACAATCCGCCGGTGAACGCCCTGTCACAGGCAGTGCGGCAAGGACTGGTGGAATGCCTGGATGCGGCACTCGGTGACGATGATGTCGAAGCAATCGTCATTGCCTGCGAAGGCCGTACTTTCATCGCCGGTGCGGATATCTCCGAGTTCGACAAGCCGCCCCTGGAACCGCATCTGCCCGATGTGCTGCGCCGGCTGGATGAAGCGTCCAAACCGATCATCGCAGCCCTGCACGGGACGACCCTGGGCGGCGGTTTTGAAACGGCCTTGGCCTGTCATTATCGCGTGGCGTCGCGGGGCACTAAGGTCGGTTTTCCGGAAGTCACCCTGGGCCTGATCCCCGGTGCCGGCGGTACCCAGCGGCTGCCGCGCATTGTCGACGTGGAAACGGCCCTGGACATGATCACCTCCGGCAAACCGCGGCGGGTCGAGGACCTGTCCGGCATTGTTGATCGTATTGTCGATGACGGCTTGCGCGAAGCGACACGTTCCTTTGCGCAAGCCTTGCTTGAGGCTCCGGAAAGCCGGACTGTCAGCATCAGCGGGCGGGAAGTCGACAAGCCGGCTGATCAGGAAGGATTGTTTCGGCAATGGCGCGAGAAGATTGCAAAAAAATACCGCGGCCAGATATCGCCTCGCTGTTGCATTGATGCCATTGAAAATGCCCTGTTGCTGCCGTTTGAGGAAGGTCTGAAGAAGGAACGCGAGATGTTCCTGGAATGCCGGGGATCGGAGCAGTCTCGCGCTCTGCGCCATGCCTTCTTTGCCGAACGCGAGGCAGTACGTGCGGATGAGTATGCAGAAGAACCCGTTGAGATACGCTCGGCGGGTATTGTCGGCGCCGGCACTATGGGGTCCGGTATTGCCCTGTGTCTTGCCGCGGCCGGAATACCGGTGGTGTTGCTTGAGGCGGACTGGGACAATCTTCAGCGGGGGCTGGATGCCATTCATTCCCGTCTGGACCGGAATGTCAAACAGGGACGCATTAATGAGGCGCAGAGCCGGGAACGCCGTGACCTGATCCGGGGCACCTGCGACTACGCCGATCTGGGTGATGTGGATCTGGTCATTGAAGCGGCCTTTGAAAACATGCAGGTCAAACAGGAGATTTTTTCCCGGCTCGGCGAAATAACCAGGGAAGATGCCATACTGGCCACGAATACGTCCTACCTGGACATCAACCGGATTGCCGATGCCGTCATTCATCCGGAACGGGTGTTGGGCATGCACTTCTTCAGTCCCGCTGATGTGATGAAGCTGCTGGAAGTAGTCCGGGCGGACCGGACCGACGACCGGTCCATGGCCACTGTTATTACAATGGGTAAACGCATCGGCAAGATACCGGTGCCGGTGGGTCATTGTTACGGCTTTGCCGGCAACCGCATGTACGCCTGTTACGGCCGGGAAGGGCAGATGCTGTTGCTGGAGGGAGCGACACCGGTGCAGATCGATGCCGCCATGGAGAACTGGGGCATGGCCATGGGGCCCATGTCGGTACTGGACATGTCCGGGCTGGATATCAGTTACAAGGCACGGAAACAGAATCCGGACAGGCCCGAAGATCCATTGTATTTCCGACCCGCCGATATGCTGGTGGAAATGGATCGCATCGGCCGCAAGAGCGGTGCCGGTTTTTACCGTTATGATCTGAAAACCGGGGACAAACATGAAGATCCGGAAGTAACCGAACTCATACGCCGCGAGGCGGGATCCCTGGGAGTGGAACAGCGGACGATATCCGAGGAAGAAATTCAGAATCGCATGATCGATGCGCTGATTAATGAGGGCGCGCGAATTCTGGAAGAGGATATCGCACGGAGTGCCGGCGATCTGGACGTGATCTGGATCAACGGTTACGGTTTCCCGCGTTACCGTGGCGGCCCGATGTTTTATGCACGGCAAACCGGACTGGACAGGGCGCTGCAGCGTATCGAAGGTTATCGCGAACGCTTCGGGGATCATTACTGGAAGCCGTCTGAATTTCTGAAACGTTCGGCCAACGCAGGAGAGTGGGAAAAATGATCTCTCGCGGAGAACGCAGAGCTCGCAAAGGTATAAGAATTTTTAACTTACCTGGCACCTTTGGCGATCCCCGGATCCAGTCCGGGGCAGGCTTTGCGAGCTTATCCAATTAAAGTATATATTCTAAACAAGGTTGCAGTTTATGAAGAGTTCCAATAGTAGATCGGGGCAAGCGCCTGATTTTGTGAGTGATTTTGATCCAGCAAATCCGCCTCCGGAATGTTATGACAATCCCTATCCGGTTTATCATGCCCTGCGCGAGCATGATCCGGTGCATCGCTGTCCGAACGGCAGTTATTTTCTGACCCGTTACGATGATCTGCACCGCATCTACCGGGACCCGAAAACCTTCAGTTCCGACAAGCACGTCCAGTTCAAGCCCATGTTTGGTGATTCACTGCTTTATGAACACCATACCACCAGTCTGGTCTTCAATGATCCACCTCTGCACACTCATGTACGCAAGGCCTTCGGCAGTGCGCTTTCGGCCAAGGCCATTATTGCCATGGAAGCGGATGTGCGGGCGCTGGTGGAAAGACTGCTGGCGGAAATTGATGAAAAGCGTGAATTTGATTTGATCAATGATTTCGCCAGCGTCATTCCGGTGGAAGTGATCGGTAACCTGCTGCGCGTTCCCCATGAGGAGCGGGGTCCGTTGCGTCAATGGTCAATGGACATTCTCGGAGCACTGGAATTCAACCTGACCGAGGAACGCTTCGAAGCGGGCAATCGCAGCGTGGCGGAATTCCTCGACTATCTGGAAGGCCTGGTGGCGGACCGCCGCAAGAACCTCTCCGATGATTATGACGATATCCTCAGCCGCCTGATCCGCTGGGAGTCCGACGGTTTCAGACTGTCGAATACGCAGCTGTACCATCAATGTATCTTCCTGCTCAACGCCGGACACGAAACCACCACCAATCTTATCGGCAACGGCATCCATGATCTGTTGAGGAATCCGGACGAGATGCAAAAGCTGCGCGAACAGCCGGAGTTGATCAACTCCGCAGTGGAAGAAATGCTGCGCTATGAAAGCCCGGTCCAGTTGGGTAACCGGATCACCACCGCTGATGTGGATTTCGGCGATGTTCGTATTCCCGAAGGGACCATCCTGACGTTATGCATCGGTGCGGCGAACCGCGATCCGGAAATGTACCCGGAGCCGGACCGTTTCGACATCTCCCGCAATCCCCAGGATCATCTGGCCTTCGGCGGCGGCATCCATACCTGCGCTGGGCTCAATGTGGCGCGGCTGGAGGCGCGGATTGCCATCGGGGAAATGGTCAGCCGATATCCCGGCCTGATACTGAATGGCAAACCCGTGCGCGATCAACGCACCCGTTTTCGGGGATTCCTGAGTTTGCCGGTATCGGTTAAGTAGAAAGTGGAAAGTTGAAAGAGTGAGGTGCAAAGGGTGGGGTGTCGATGAAGCTGACATTGCGGCAACGGGCAGTTACTCCTTACCCCTCACTCCTCACTTTTTTGCGACACTGATCACCAACGGCTCCATATATCCCTTGAGCCCGATAATGGAATACTGCCGTCCGAGGCCGGACTGCTTGGCACCGCCGAATGGGACGGTGGGTTTGGTTTCCCGGTGGTGATTGACCCAGGCCGTGCCCACTTCAAGGCGTGCGGCCAGTTCCGCGCCTTTTTTCAGGTCGCGGGTCCAGACGGATCCGCATAAGCCGTAGTCGGTATTATTGGCACGATCGATGGCGTCATCAATATCCGAGAATTTCAGCACCGGCAGGACCGGGCCGAACTGTTCCTCGCGTACCAGCCGGGCGTTTTCATCGATGTCGGCGACGATGGTGGGCGTGACGTAATATCCGGAGCCCTCCGGCACCTCGCCGCCGGCAAGTATGCGGGCGCCGGTTTTCTTCGTATCTTCCAGAAACGCCTTGACCTTCTCGTATTGCATTTTGTTCTGCAGCGGGCCCAGTTGGGTATCCGGATCCATACCGTCACCCAGTTTCGCGTTTTTCGCTTCCTCGGCCAGGGCGTCGCACAGGGCATCATGGATTTTTTCATGGGCGTAAATGCGCTTGACCGCCATGCAGACCTGACCGGAATTGACGGTGCCGGCGAAGAACAGTTTTTTCGCGACTTCCTTCGGATCGACGTCATCCAGCACAATGGCCGGATCGTTGCCGCCCAGTTCCAGGGTAATGCGTTTCAGCGTCGCGGAGCAGGAGGCCATGACCTTCTTGCCGGTTTCCACGGAACCGGTAAAAGAGATCTTCCGGATATCCGGATGTTCGGTCATCAATTGTCCCAGTTCGTCTCCCCCGGCGATAACATTGACCACGCCCGGCGGAAAGATTTTGCCCATGAGTTCGCCCAGCTTCAGGGTGGTCAGCGGGGTATAGGGCGAGGGTTTCAGGACGATGGTATTGCCGGTATACAGGGCCGAGGCAATGGGCCCCAGGGCCAGATTGATGGGGGCATTCCAGGGCGTAATGATGCCGGTAACTCCAAGGGGTCGGTAGCGCAGTTCGATATGACGGTCATCGTCATCCACCAGCACCTCGTCGGGAATCTCGATGCTGGACAGGCCGTCCAGCTGACCTCGCCCCCGGCCGATCTCGGCACGGGCCTGGCCAATGGGCTTGCCCTGTTCCCGGGTCAGGATCTCGCCCATCCAGTCCGCGTTCTCTTCCAGCGCCTCCGACATCTTGCGCAACAGTTCGGCGCGTTCGCCGTAACCGGTCCGGCTCCAGCTCTTGAAAGCCTTGCCGGCGGCGGCCACGGCCCGGTCCAGCTCTTTTTTCCCTGCCCTGGGGCAACGGGCGAAGACTTCGCCGGTAGCGGGATTGATGACATCCATCCACTCGTCGCCGGTGACGGCCTTGCCGTCAATCAAATGGCTGAAGTTGCTCTGCGGGCCGGTTGCGGTGTCTGCCTGTTGCGTGGCCATCGTGAGTTCCTCGGTGATAGGGAGTGCATTCGTTCGGGGTTAAGGATCGCGAGACAAGCGGCGAGCCGCCCGGTCAAGCAAGTATAAAACTATCATGGGCAGGCTTGCAGCGTCCAGGGGAGGGACATTCAAACTGTTTTATATTCAATGTGTTAATGTTACAGGGAATGGCCGGAACGGCGTCCCGATGGTATACTTAAAAAAATACCGGTTCCGACCGGATTACCGATAATGATAGTCTGAAGAAATCGTAAGGAGGAATCCCATGAAGATATGCATGGTAGGTCAGGGCGCTTTTGCGAAAAAACACCTGGATGGTATCAAGAATATTGAAGGTGTGGAGGTCGCCTCCATCGCCGGCGGCAGCGCGGATTCCACCGAGAAAGTGGCGAAGGAATACGGTATTCCCCACTGGACCACGGATCTGGACGAGGCACTGTCCCAGCCGGGCATCGAGGCAGCGATCCTGACTTCTCCCACACAGGTCCATGCCGATCAGGCCGAGCAGGTCATGCGCGCCGGCAAACACGTGGAGGTCGAAATCCCCATTGCCGACAATCTGGCCGATGCACAACGCATCGACAAGGTGCAGAAGGAAACCGGCCTGATAGCCATGGCCGGTCATACCCGCCGTTTCAATCCTTCTCACCAGTGGGTGCATAACAGGATTACGGCCGGCGAACTGAACATTCAGCATATGGTCGTGCAGACTTTCTTCTTCCGCCGCGAGAACAAGAACGCCGAGGGTAAGCCGCGCAGCTGGACCGATCACCTGCTCTGGCACCACGCCTGTCACACGGTGGATCTGTTCCAGTATCAGACCGGCGAGGAAGTAGTGGAAGTGCATGCGATGGAAGGACCGCATCATCCGGAACTGAAAATAGCCATGGACATGAGCATCGGCATGAAAACCAAATCCGGTGCTGTCTGCACCCTGGCCCTGTCCTTCAACAACGACGGTCCGCTTGGAACCTGGTTCCGTTATATCTGTGATAACGGCACCTACATGGCCCGTTATGATGAACTGGTGGACGGTTATGAAAAACAGGTTGATCTGTCCAAGGTGGATGTGTCCATGAACGGCATTGAATTGCAGGACCGCGAATTCGTCTCCGCCATTCAGGAGGGCCGTGAGCCCAATTCCAGTGTGGCCCAGGTTCTGCCTGCCATGGAAACGCTGGATCGGCTGGAGAAGGCACTGAAGTAATCCGGTATGTATCCGCCGAGAAGGGGCCGCGAGGCCCCTTTTTCGTGGCTCGAAATTCGTGCTTCGAGGTTCTATATATCTGTTCCAAATCCGTGTTCAATTCGGGGGCATATAAGCGGACCGTATGCGGCAGGGAGGCCGCATTCGAGCTACAGAGCCTGCCCCGGACTTGATCCGGGGGAAGTATTTACCGCGTGTCCGCGTTATGTTCCCGAATTGAATACGGATTTGGGACACTTATTTAGAAAAAAGGTCGGCATACATTTTGTCGATCCCCGACCCCCGAATCATTTGATCTATATCAAGCCTTCCCCCGGGTTTCCTTGGCTTTCCCGCCGACGGCCCTAGAATTCATTATAAGAAATGACTGATATCAATTTATCCGGCCGGCGGCCGGAAACGACGGGTGGAGGTAACCATGGCTGCAGTCATGAATGAAAAGACAAGCGAAGAGATTCCCGGAACCACGTTCTTTGACGGGCATCAGGCCATGAAGGGCTATGCCCTGAACAAGATGTGTTATTCATTCAACCGCGCCGAAAACCGGGAAGAATTCAAGAGGGGTGAGGAGGCTTATTGCCGCAAGTATGGACTCAATGAGGATCAGATCAGGGCCATACGAGATCGCGACGTACTGGGTTTGATTGAAGCGGGCGGCAATATTTATTACCTGGCCAAATTCGCCGGCATCCTCGGACTCAGCGTCCAGGATGTCGGGGCACAGCAAACCGGCATGAGCGTTGAAGATTTTAATGCCATGCTGCGAAAGGCGGGAGAATAATCATGGCTACAATTGCAGGCGGCATCACGACATCGCATATACCGGCTATCGGTAATGCCATTTCACAGGGACTGCAGGGTGAACCCTACTGGAAGCCGTTCTTCGACGGTTACCCGAGAGTACATGAGTGGCTGAACGTGGTCAGGCCGGATATCGCCATTGTTGTCTATAACGATCACGGTCTTAATTTCTTTCTTGATAATGTGCCCACATTCGCCATAGGCGCCGCCAAAGAATACCGCAACGAGGACGAAGGCTGGGGCCTGAAAACCCTGCCGCCGTTTCCCGGAGATCCGGAATTTTCCTGGCACCTGATTGAATCCCTGGTCAATGATGAGTTCGATATCGCCATGTGCCAGGACATGGTGGTGGATCACGGCTTTACCGTGCCCATGTCGCTGTTGTGGCCGGATCAGTCACCGCTGCCGGTTCGAACCATCCCTGTGGAAGTGAATACAGTCCAGCACCCGATACCGACGCCGGCGCGCTGCTTTAAACTGGGCAAGGCTATCGGCCGTGCCATCGAAGCCTGGCCTGAAGATGTCAAGGTGGTCGTCATCGGCACCGGCGGCATGTCCCACCAACTGGACGGCACACGGGCCGGTTTTATCAATAAGGAATTCGATCTCATGTGCATGGAGAAAATCGTCACTGATCCGGAGCAACTGGCGAAACTAACGATACGGGATCTGGTCAGGGAGGCCGGTGCGCAGGGGGCCGAATTCATACTCTGGCTGATCATGCGCGGCGCCCTGACAGGCAAGGTCAGCAAGCTGCACAGCAACTACCATATTCCCATTTCCAATACCGCCGCCGGTTTGTTACTACTGGAAAACGCTGCCTGATCCCGGTGAGGAGTAAGGAGTAAGGAGTAAGGAGTGACACAATCGGGAACCTTTAACTCCTTACTCCTTACTCCTTACTCCTTACTCCTCACGCCTCACGCCTCACGCCTCACTTCTACGGGCACTGTTCATCGTGTATCCTGTCAACGAATCAATAACAGGAAGATGGAACATGAGCAGCATCCCCGTATGTATGGCGCCGGACCCGGATACCAGAACGCCGAAGTACAAGGCGCCGCCCAATGCCTGCGACGCCCATTGCCATATCTTCGGTCCGGGTGACAAGTATCCCTACGCGCCGGACCGCAGTTACACACCGCCGGACGCGCCCCTGGAACGCTTCAGGGAGTTGCAGAAGACTCTGGGTCTGGAGCGGGCCGTGCTGGTCAATGCCAGCTGTCACGGCACCGACAACACCGTGATTCTGGACGCCATCGCCGCGAGCAACGGCCGGTACCGCGGCGTGGCCAACGTCGACGATACATTTATAGACAAGGATTTCGAACAACTGCACGAAGGCGGTATTCGAGGCGTGCGTTTCAATTTCGTCCGTCATCTCGGCGGCATGCCGGACATGGATGTCTTTCACCGCATACTGGATCGCATCAGTCATCTGGGCTGGCATGTGGTATTGCATTTCGACGCCGCCGACGTGGTGGAATTCAAGGATCTGCTCCTGAATCTGCCGGTGCCGTTCATTATCGATCACATGGGCCGGGTGCCGACGAAGGACGGTCTGAAGCAGGAACCGTTTCAGCAGCTTTTGAAACTGGCGGAACACGAGGCCTGCTGGATCAAGGTCTGCGGCGCGGAACGCATATCCTCGGAAGGGCCGCCGTTTACCGACGCCATTCCTTTTGCAAAGGCCATTATCGATGTGGCTCCGGACCGTGTTCTCTGGGGAACCGACTGGCCGCATCCCAATATCAAGAAACACATGCCCAATGACGGCGATTTGGTGGACCTGATCCCGCTGATGGCGCCGGACGAGGCCATGCAGCGCAAGCTGCTGGTGGAAAATCCGGAGAGGTTGTACGGGTTTGGTTGATAGGTGAAGGATGCTCTCACGTCTCTGGCGCGTTTAGTTACTAAAGAGATATTAAGTAGCCCGACATCGTTCTATGGAACCGTCGGCCGCATGGATGCGGCCGTCGAGCGTACAGGGATGTATTTACAGCGTGTTCTATAGAACGATGTCGGGCTACTTACAGTCAGATTAGTATTTTTCTTTTGGGCGTTTCAAACGATACAGGGAGGAAATGTCCTCGTCGCCGTATCCCTGTTCCATGAGCGTTTCATAATCGTTGACAGTCTGCTCCACCAGAGGGAGTGCTGCTCTGGAATTCTGTTCGGCCATTTCAAGACAGATTTCCAGATCCTTGTGATGCAGGTTGACCTTGAAGCCTGTGTCGTATGAACCCGCCAGCATGGTGCGGCCCCGGTGGTCCAGGAACCAGTTGCCGGCGGCACCTTTAGTAACCACTTCCAATACACGATCCATATTAAGGTTCATGTCTTCACCGAAAGCAAGTGCTTCAGTCACCGCCTGGTTGATTCCCGCACACATGATCTGATTGACCGCCTTGCAAGCCTGTCCGGAACCGGTGCTTCCGATATACACGATGTTGGAAGCGATGGCGGACAGAATCGGACGGATATTCTCCAGTATCGTTTCATCGCCGCCGACCATCATGGAGAGGGTGCCGTTTCTGGCGCCTTCCACGCCGCCGGAAACGGGGCAGTCCAGAAAGGCGACGCCCTTGGGCTTTAATATTTCCGCGGCGCGTTTGGCGGTTTCGCTGCTGACGGTGGAAGTATCGGCGACGATGGTATCCACACGGGCGGTTTCAGCTATCTTTTCAATCACCTCGACAACATCTCCGTCGCGGGATACACAGGTAACGATCAGATCGCATTCCGCGGCCATTTTCTGGACGGACTCAGCTGTATCAATGCTGAGTTCGCATGCCAGCGTCTTCGCTTTTTCCTGTGTCCGATTCCATATCTTGTATAGATGGCCGGATTTATGCAGGTTCAGGGCCATGCCGGAACCCATGGCACCCAGCCCGATGACACCACATTTCATGATAATCTCTATCCAGGATATTCAGTGTAAGATTAAACAATATAACCGGCAAATGGTATTTGTCAAAATTCTTCGATTGCTAATTTGGAGTCTCCACACAATGTGGGAATTCGGTTCCTTTTCAATCTGATACTGAAATAAAAAGATCGGATAAGAAGGACTTGCGACACTCTTGACTGTGTGAAATTTACTCCACTTGCTGGAGTTGTGTTCATGATGTGATTAAGCGATCTTGACAGGAATAATAAACATCAGAGGGAGTGATGAGCCAGTCTGTCTTGTTTGTCTTAGCGTTGATGCCGGTAATAACCGTATTCGGATTTCTGGTGGTTTTGCGCTGGCCTGCCGGATATGCCATGCCGATTGCCTATCTGGTTACAGCGGTTACTACATTATGGTTGTGGGGAACGGAATTTGAAGTGGTCGCCGCGGCTACGGTTCACGGCGTAGTAACCGCATTGAATATCCTGTTTATTATTTTTGGTGCCATACTCCTGCTGTATACGTTACGGGAGAGCGGGGCCATCCGGACACTGCGCCTGAGCTTCATGACAATTTCGCCGGATCGACGTATCCAGGCCATTATCATCGCCTGGCTGTTCGGAGCATTGATTGAGGGAGCGGCCGGTTTTGGTACGCCCGCAGCCGTGGCCGCGCCGTTGATGATGGCAATAGGATTTCCAGCCATGGCCGCGGTGATCTCCGCTCTCATTATACAGTCCACCTGTGTTTCATTCGGCGCAGTTGGCACGCCGGTACTGGTCGGGGTATACACGGGATTATCGGGCCAAGCGCTGGTTGAAACTCATATCGGCGATACTGCCTTTCCGGAGTATCTGTTACAAATCACCGCCTATATCGGTTTATTGCATGCCCTGGTCGGATTTCTCATCCCATTGATCATGGTGGGTATGCTGACTCGCTTTTTTGGTGCGCAGCGATCTTTCAGGGAAGGACTTAAGGCATGGCGGTTTGCTTTATTGGCCGGTATAGCCTTCACGCTTCCATATCTTGCCGCCGCGTATATGCTGGGCCCGGAATTTCCTTCTTTGGTAGGTAGTCTGGTCGGGTTGCCAATTATCATTACAGCAGCCAGAAAGGGTTTCATGACTCCTCCGGATACTTTCGATTTCGAACCGCGTGATCGCTGGGAAGCGGGTTGGGCAAGTCCGATCCAGGATGAAGCCGAACCGGTTCGAAATGGTGCGGATATTACTATTATGCAATCCTTTATGCCTTACGTGATCGTAGTCATACTGCTGGTAATCAGCCGGACAGTGGAACCGGTCACGGATTTTCTTCGTTCACCGGCATTGACGTTTTCATGGACAGATATCTTTGGAACGGGGATTACTACATCGTCTCAGCCTTTGTATTTGCCTGGCTTTGTATTATTAACCACTTCGTTGATTACTTATGCTCTGCATCGTATGGATCGTGAACCCGGTTCTTATGTCAGAGCCTGGAAGCGTTCTTTCACGGTTATGGTAACCGCCGGTCTTGCTTTGTTGTTTGCGGTTCCTATGGTGCAAGTGTTTCTTCACTCGGGAGAGGGGTCTGTCCATGCCGGGATGCCGCATGTTCTGGCGCAGGGTGTATCTGCACTGTCAGGCGGATTATGGCCTCTGTTTTCACCGTTAATCGGTGCTCTCGGCGCGTTTATCGCCGGTTCCAACACTATCAGCAACATGATGTTTTCCCTGTTTCAATTCGCCACGGCGGAAAGCATCGGGCTGGATGCGCGCGGTGCCGCCGTAGTGGTTGCGTTACAGGCGGTGGGCGGAGCAGCGGGCAATATGATCTGTGTACATAATGTCGTTGCCGCATCCGCTACCGTTGGTCTTATTGGCAGGGAAGGAGACTTGATTCGGAAAACACTGATCCCGATGGCCTACTATGTTCTTGCCGCAGGCGCTTTGGGGATGGCTTTGGTAACCACCGGTGTGAACCTCTGGTATTTTCTCTGGGTATTCATCGTTGGGGGTTTTGTGGTAATGATGTACCTGAATCGCGGCTCACGATGAGTCGTCGGGCATTTTCTTCAATTCATTCAGAAACCGGTTGATGGCCGGCGCCATGAAACCGCGTTTCCGGCGGTACACGGAAAAGAGACGATGCTGGCTCAGTTCGGGGACCGGTAACGTGGCGAGCCGGCCGACGGAGCGTTCCGCTTCAATGATGGGCTCCGGCAGCCAGCCCAGCAGATCGGTTCCCGCAATCAGTGATTTCATGACTTCCAGAGACCGCGTTTCCACGGCAATGGAAGGTTTCCATCCGCGTTGCTCGAATGCCGTGTCGAAATAACGGCGCGGACCAGTGCCGGGGCCGGGCATGATCCAATGCCATTGCAGCAGTGATTGCAGCGATACTTCCGGTTGTTCAAGAACAGGATGGCCGGGCCGGGCGATGACCAGACTGGTATCGCCCCGGCCGCAGTCGAACACTTTTTCCACTTCATCGGCGGGCGGCATGTTGCTGGCGATGACCAGGTCGATTTCATTGGCCGCCAGTGCCGTTGTGAGGCGCTCGACAACATCTTCCATGATGGATACCTGGATGCCCGGCCACTGCCGCAACAACTGTTGCACCGCGCCGGGTACCAGGCTGACCGCGGCGCTGGCCACCGCGCCGATACGGACCCGGCCCCTGTTGAGGCCCTGGAGGGCGGCGATCTCGTCCATGGCATGGCGGCTTTCGGTTTCCAGCAGATTGGCGTAGGGCAGCAGAGCCTGGCCGAACGGTGTCAGGACCATGCCGGTGGTGCGTCGTTCGAACAGGACGGCGCCCAGCTGTTCCTCGAGACGCTGAATGGCCCGGCTCAGGGCCGGCTGGGTGCAGGACAGGGTCTCGGCGGCACGGCCGAGACTGCCCTCCCGGGCCACGGCGGTAAAATGCCGGAGGAGGCGTGGATCAAAAGTCATAACTGATAGTAATGACTTAATTTAAATTATTCAATATCCTGCATGGCTTGGCCGGAGTAAGATAAATACATACAACACCCATTAATAAAGGTGTCATTTTGGACTCGGAAACAGCTACAGAAATCGTTACCGTCCGGGACGCGTTCTACGGGTTTCTTCGATCGGCCGGTGTAACCACGCTTTTCGGCAATCCCGGTTCCACGGAATTACCCATGCTCAGGGATTTCCCGGCGGACTTTCGTTATGTCCTCGCTCTGCAGGAATCCGTCGCCGCCGGCATGGCGGACGGTTACGCCCAGGCGACGCGCAACGCCGCCGTGGTAAGCCTGCATTCCGCCGCCGGTGTCGGCCACGCCCTGGGGAATATTTTCACGGCCTGGAAGAACAAATCGCCGCTGCTGATCATCGCCGGCCAACAGGCCCGTTCCATTCTGCCTTTCGATCCCTTTCTTGCGGCGAAAGAGGCCACCGAGTTTCCCCGTCCCTATGTGAAATGGAGCTGCGAGCCGGCACGGGCGCAGGATGTGCCCCGAGCCGTGGCCAGGGCTTATTACACCGCCATGCAGGCACCGCGCGGCCCGGTGTTTATCTCGGTGCCGGTGGATGACTGGGACCAGCCAGCCGAAGTCGTTGCTTTTCGTGATACCGGTTCCAGGGCGCAGGGCGATCCGGAGAAGCTCAAGCGCATTGCCGATGCACTGGTCGATGCACGGCAGCCGGTCTTCGTGGTCGGCGCCGAAGTGGCGCTGGACGAGGCCTGGGAGGAAGTGATCATCCTGGCCGAGCGGCATAATGCATCGGTATGGGTCAGTCCCATGTCCGCGCGCAACAGTTTCCCCGAGGGTCATCCCCTCTTTGCCGGGTTTCTGCCGGCCCGTCGTGAAGGCATTGTCGAGTCGCTGTCCGGGCACGATCTGATCCTGGTTCTGGGTGCCCCGGTGTTTACTTATCACGTGGAAGGTTTCGGCCCGCATATCCCGGCGGATTCACAGTTGTTCCAGATTACCTCGGATCCCGAGGCAGCCGCCCGCGCGGCTGCGGGCGATTCGGTGGTGGCCGATCTGAAGCCGGGCCTGGCCGAACTGCTCGACGGGCCGCGGCCGCCGTCGCGGCCGGCGCCGGCACCGCGCAGCTGTCCGGCACCGGTGGATTCCTCAAGACTGACACAGGAATACGTTCTGCAGGAACTGGCGCGCGTGCGTCCCGCCGGCAGTGTCATTGTCGAGGAAGCCCCCAGCGCCCGCGAGGCCATGCACGACTTATTGCCCATTACCGAAGCCGACGGTTTTTATACCTGTGCCAGCGGCGGGCTGGGGCACGGCATGCCGGCTGCGGTGGGTGTGGCACTGGGCCGGCCGGGTGTCCGTGTCATCGGCCTGCTGGGTGACGGATCCAGCATGTATTCCATTCAGGCCCTGTGGTCGGCGGCGCAACTGAATCTGCCCGTGACCTTCGTTATTCTCAACAACAGCAGTTACGATGCCCTGGTGGACTTCGGCCGGCATTTCGGTCTGGATGATATAATCGGTACGCAACTGCCCGGTATCGATTTCTGCGGTCTGGCGCGGGCACAGGGTTGCCGGGCCCATCGTGTTGAAGAGGCGGCCGCGTTGGCCGGTACGCTTGAACAGGCACTGCAATCCGACCGACCCACCCTGGTGGAAGTTATCATCGTCGGTGATTCAACAATTGATCCGGATTGATCCGAACTTTGAAGGGGGTCCGATAATCGCATGACTTTGCCGGCAGGAAATCAGCTGACCATGGCGACTGCGATCAAGCGGGCCGGCGCCCTGTTTGGCGGTCGAACAGCCATCCTCGATGCGGAAGGCAACCTTACCTGGTCCGATTATGTGGATCGCATTGTCCGCGCCGCCGGGGTGCTGGCGGAACTGGGTCTGAAACAGGGCGATCGTTTCGGCATTATCAGTCACAATTCCTTTCGCCAGGCCGAACTCATCCATGCCGGTTACTGGAGCGGTATCGTCCCCGTCCCCATCAACTACCGGCTGGCCGCCCCGGAAATACGTTATATTCTCGATAATGCCGATTGCCGGCTGCTGGCCGTCGACAGTCACGGCAGTGCTTTTCTGGATCATGCCGAACTGGAACCCTGGCGTGACAAGACGTTGTATATTTCGCCGCGGCTGGAAAAGGACATGGCCTGGCCGCAGTACGAAACATTATTGAACGGCATGGAAGCGGCGCCCATGCATGAATCCGGGCAGGACGACGACGCCATCCTGATCTATACCGGCGGCACCACCGGCCGCAGCAAGGGCGTCCCGCTGACCCACGGTAATCTCATCAGCAACGGCGTGCAGGTGGCCCTGGCCTACCGGGTTTACGAGGATGATCGTTTCCTGCATTCCCTGCCCATGTTTCACTCCGCCGATTTCATCGGCACGGCCTTTACCCTGACCGGCGCCGCCCACGCCTATCTGGCCGAGTTCACGCCCAAAGGCATGCTGCAGATGATCCAGGATTTTCGCATTACCATGCTCAGCATGGGACCGACCATGATCATCGTGCTGCTGCAGGATCCGGATTTCGACAACTACGACATCAGCAGCGTCCGGCGCATGAACTACGGTTCGGCACCTATGGCCAAGGAATGGGTGGAACGGACCATGGATAAGTTTCCCAACGTCGCCCTGCAGCAGACCTACGGCCTGACCGAAACCTCGCCCATCCTGACATCGTTGACTCCGGAGCAGCACGACTATGCGTTGAGAAGCGGCCGCACGGAATTGCTGCGTTCCGTGGGCAAGCCGCTGGTGCATGTGGACCTGCGCATTGTCGATGAAGACGATAATGAACTGCCGCAGGGTGAAGTCGGTGAGGTGGTGGTGCGCGGCCCCAATGTCACACGCGGTTATCTGGGGCTGGAGGAAGAGACCGGCCACGCCTTTCGTGACGGCTGGTTTCATACCGGAGACATGGGGCGGCTGGACGATCAATACAACCTGTTCCTTGTGGATCGCAAGAAGGACATGATCATTACCGGTGGTGAAAATGTTTATTGCGCCGAGGTGGAGTCGGTCCTTTACAAGTATCCAGGAGTCAGTGAAGTGGCCGTGGTCGGCGTGCCGGATGAGAAATGGGGCGAGGCGGTGTTCGCGGCCATTGTCCCGGAACAAGGCCAAGAACTGGACAGGGATGCGATTATAGAGCACTGCCGCCGGCATATCGGCGGCTACAAGATACCGCGGCGCATGGCGTTTATGGAAGCCCTGCCCAAGAGTGCCATGGGCAAGGTGTTGAAACATCAGCTACGCGATGAATATGGCGGCGCGGCGAATTGATGACCACAGGTTGTGATATGAAGGTACTATGGTTTGCAAATACAACCCCGGATCGAGCGGCTCCGTATCCCTGTATGGAACACGCTGTGAATACATCCCCCGGATCAAGTCCGGGGCAGGCTATGCGGCCGACGGTCCCACACAGGGATACGGAGCCGCTTGAGGACACTCAGGTAAAAGGCTGAATCCAATGAACGACACCATACAACCCGGTCTGGAAACGACACAGCAGTTTGACGTGGATGATGCCCGTGTCACACGGCACATGGGTGATGACCTGGGCGTCTACGGCACGCCCTTTCTGCTCAGGGATATTGAACGGGTTTGTCACAATCTGTTGCAGGAACACCTGGACGAGAATCAATCGACCGTCGGGACCTATGTCAATCTGAAGCACCTGGCGCCGACGCTGGAAGGGGCGAGGGTGACGCTTACGGCGAAAGTTTCGGCGGTGGATCGCCGTGCAGTCACCTTCGAAGTGATCGTGCGCGACGAGGTGGAAGAACTGGCCCGTGCCGAGCACGGCCGTTTTGTTGTCGAGAAATCGAAACTCAAGCAGCGTCTTCAGGACAAGGCCGAAAAGATGCGAGGTGAATGAGTATGGCCGTTGCAAAAAAGAAAATCCGTGACCGCAAGATGGTGCCGGTGTACTGCAACCAGTGCGTGGCCGGCCCGGATCTCATGCGGGTCGAAGTGGAGGACGGTGTCGCCACCCGCATCGAATCCAACTATGGCATCAAGGACGCCCATCCCGGCGGCGGTCGCGTCTGCGTCAAGGCCTACGGCCTGATCCAGAAAACCTACAACCCCAACCGCATCAAGCAGCCCATGAGGCGGACCAATCCGAAAAAGGGACAAAACGAGGATCCCGGCTTCGAACCCATCTCCTGGGACGAGGCCCTGGACCTGGTAGCGGGAAAACTGCGCGAGGCGCGCGCGAAAGGCGTGGATGATGAAAACGGTTATCCGCGGCTGGCCTTCAGCGCCGGCGGCGGCGGCACCTCGGTGCAGTACATGGGCACCTGGCCGGCGTTCCTCGGCGCCTGGGGCCGGGTGGATCAGGGGATCGGCAGCGGTCAGGGATTGAAATGCTATCACTCCGAACATTTATACGGGGAACTCTGGCACCGAGCCTTCATCGTCGCGCCGGACACGCCGTATTGCAATTACCTGATCAACTTCGGACACAATGTGGACGCCTCCGGCGGTGTCTGCGGCATCTGGCGCCACGCCGACGCCCGCGTGCGCGGCATGAAGCGGGTGCACGTGGAACCGCACCTGTCCGTCAGCGGCGCGCTGTCGGCGGAATGGGTACCGGTCAAACCCAAGACCGACCCCGCCTTTCTGTTCGCCATGATCCATCGTATATTGATTGAGCGTGACTGGCGCGATCTCTGTGATGTTGCGTTCATACGTGATCGCACCAGTTCGCCTTACCTGGTTGCTCCAAACGGTTTTTATCTGCGCGATTTCGAAACCCACAAGCCGCTGGTCTGGGACGCGGCGGCCAACCGCGCGCGGCCGTTTGACGAAGATATCGGCGAGGCGGCCCTGGAAGGGGAGTTCACCACCTCGGGCGTGGAACTGGGCGCCGATGAGGATCGCTGGGAACACACTGATGTCAAAGTGAAGCCCGCCTTCCAGGCCCTGCTGGATCATATGCAGCCGTACGATCCCGATTGGGCGTCCGGAGAATGCGAGGTCCCGGCGGAAACCATCCGCCGCATTGCCGATGAATACATGGATCACGCCTGTGTCGGCGAGACCATGGAGATCGAGGGCGTTACCCTGCCGTACCGGCCCGTGGCCATCATGCTGGGCAAGGGTGTGAACAACGGCTGGGGCGGTTACCAGTGCTGCTGGGCGCGCACCCTGCTGGCCGTATTGGTGGGCGCCCTGGAAGTCCCCGGTGGTCTGCTGGGCACCATGGTCAAGCTGAATCGGCCCGCCAATGATCGGCACCTCAGTGCCATCCCGGATCGGGATGGACTCATGGAGTATCCGTTCAACGACACATCAAAGGAGAAATGGCAGGATCATCCCGGCATCCGCAATGCCTATCGCATGCTGGTGCCGCTGGTGGCGGACTCGCCCTGGTCACCGGCCCTGGGACCGGCGCATCTGCCGTGGCTGTTCCAGAAGAAGACGCCGGAACACCTGCCGCGCACCACGTTGCCGGACGTCTGGATCTGTTATCGCACCAACCCTGCTATTTCGTCACTGGACACGCCGACCATTCGTGAAGACCTGGCGCAGTTCCCGTTTACGGTGGCGTTTGCCTATACCCTGGACGAGACCAATTACATGGCCGATGTGCTGCTGCCCGACGCCACCGATCTGGAGGGACTGCAATTGATGCGCGTGGGCACTACCAAGACCGTGGAGCAGTACTGGCAGCATGCCGGCTGGACCGTCCGCCAGCCCGTGGGCGAACCGGTGGTGGACTGCAAGGATATGACCGAGATCGCCACGGAACTGGCGCGGCGTGTCGGCATCCTGGAGGAATACAATACCGCCATCAACAAGGGCGCCGCCGGCTGCAGTCTGGCCAAGAATGACTATGATTACAGCCTGGATGTAAACCGGACGCATGATCGCGAGGAAATCTGGGATGCCGTGGCCAAGGCCGCCAGCCACGGACTCACCGGCGGCGAGGAAGTGCACGGCATCGACTGGTTCAAGGAAAACGGTTACCTGCTGCGTCCCTACCCGCAGATCCAGTGGTATCTGCATCCCACCATGCTGGAACGCGGGTTGCGTTATGAGCTGCCGTACCAGGAACGCATCCTGCGGCACGGTGTGCAGCTGGCAAGGCGCCTGCACGAAACCGGCATCGCCTGGTGGGACAAGCAGCTGGAAGAGTACGAGGCCATGCCCGGCTACGAATCCTTTCCTGATATCTGGGTCAATTACGCCACCGAGGTGGGCTGCGATCCGAAAGACTTTCCGTTCTGGGCGCTGACGTCCCGAAGCATGCAGTATTCCTGGGGCAGCAACGCCGGTATTCCCATGATCAACGAGGTTGCCCGGAATGTTGCCGGCCACAAGGGGGTGATCATGAACCGCACACGGGCGCGGGAACTGGGTATCAACGAAGGCGATCCGGTGATTATTGAATCGGCGACGGGTCATACCGAGGGCAAGGCGGTACTGCGCGAGGGTATCCGGCCGGACACATTGCTGATGATAGGCCAGTTCGACCACTGGATTACGCCTTATGCCAAGGATCTGAAACTGCCCAGTCTCAATTCCCTCTCGTCCATCGCCCTGTCTCTGACCGACAGCACCGGCAGCAGCGCCGATCTGGCGAGAGTCAACATACGCAAGGCCGAAGAAGCGGTGAAATCATGAGTGAAGCACAGCAGCATACCCCGCGCTGGGGCATGGTGGTGGATCTGAACCGCTGCGTCGGCTGCCAGACCTGCACCATCGCCTGCAAGCACACCAACGATACGCCGCCTGGTGTACAGTGGCGCAAGGTCCTGGACGTGGAGCAGGGCACGTTCCCCGACGTGCAGCGGGAATTCCTGGTCACCGGCTGCCAGCACTGCGCCGAGCCACCCTGCGTGCCGGTGTGTCCCACCGGCGCCACGAAACAGCGCTTTGATGGCCTGGTGACCATGGATTACGATACCTGCATCGGTTGCGCCTACTGCGCCGTGGCCTGTCCCTACCAGGCACGCACCATCGTCCATGATCAGGAATGGTTTTACGGCGAGGAAACCGTGCAGGAAAAGGCGGTGGAGCACGAGGAACGCATCGGTGTCGCCCAGAAATGCACTTTCTGCGTTGAACGGGTGGACGAGGGACTGGAGGCCGGTTACGTCCCCGGCTTGGACCTGGATTACACGCCGGCCTGTTCCGCCTCCTGCATTGCCTCGGCCATTCATTTCGGGGATTTCAACAATCCGCAAAGCAACGTCTCGCAATTGCTGGCGGAGAATGCCGCTTTCCAGATGCACGAACAACTGGGTACCGATCCCCAGATCAAGTATCTGTATGAAACGCCCGCGGTGCCCGGCCGGGAACACGGGCAAGAGGAAGAAGAGGAAGAAGAACTGGCGGATCCGTCCAATCCATTAACGGGTGAATTGCAGACTTTCTGGGATATCCGCGCCGCCATGAACTTCATTCTCGGCGGCATGGGATCGGGCCTGGCCTGCATGGCCCTGCTGCTGCATCTGCAGGGTTACCTGCCGGAACCTGCATTGTTGAACATGTATATTGGCGCCGCCGCCTTCATGGCCGTGGGCCTGTTCTTTGTCTTTTTGAAGATCGGCCGCAAGCTGCGTTTTCTATACGTACTTCTGCGGCCGCAATCTTCATGGATGACCCGGGAAACGTATTTTGTCGCCCTGTTTTACCCGGCCTTGCTGGCGGACTGGATCTGGCCGCGGCCCTGGCTGCATGTCCTGGTGGGCGCGGCCGCCCTGGGTTTTTTGATCTGCCAGGCGCGAATTCTCTATGAAGGCAAGGGCATTCCCGCCTGGCGGGCGCCGCTGGTGCCGTGGCTGTTGTTCTTTACCGGACTGCTGGAGGGAGCCGCCCTGTTGCTGCTGGCTGATTTCGTGCTGGGTAACCCGATGACGGCTTCCCTGACCAACCTGACGGCGGTTATGGCCGTGCTTGCTATTATTACGGGAGCGCTCTGGATCGCTTATCGCGTTACCGCCCGGCGTAACGGTATCCCGCCCCTGGCCCGCAAGGTGATTGATCGTATTTCACCGGTGGTCACCGTTGTCGGCCACGCCCTGCCCGTGGCGGCGTTCATCGCCGTCGCCGGTCAACAGGCTGAATCCGGCATGGCAACGGTTGTTGCCGTTGCCGCTGCATTGGCTGTACTGGCCGTGGGCGTAGGGTGGAAATACGTGTTGATCGTCCGCGCCGCCTGGCAGCAGGGATTCGAAATGCCGTGGCTGCCGCGGCGCGGTTCCGGCCGGCGTGCCGCCCCCTACCGCGCCGGTTTCGCGGGTGCGAGTAAGGGGTGAGGGGTGAGGAGTAAGGAGTAAGGAGTAAGGAGTGAGGAGTTAAGGAGTAAGTGGGTGGCATTGTTATACTCCTTACCCCTTACTCCTCACGTCTTACGTGCTTATCCGTGGTTTGATATAAAAAAATAAAAAATGTTTAATCGATCAAAAAAACTGCAACGGTGCCATTCCATTGCCGATTTAAGGAAGCTGGCGAAGAAGCGTCTGCCGCGGATGGCGTTCGATTACATGGACGGCGGATCCGACGATGAGGTCACCCTGTATCGCAACAGTGCCGGTTTTGGCGCCTGGGAATTGCTGCCCAGAACACTGGTGGATGTCTCGGAAATTGATACACGCACCCGCGTAATGGGACAGGCCGTGGATTGGCCGGTGATCCTGGCACCCACCGGCCTGAACCGTCTGTTTCACCATCGCGGTGAACTGGACGTCGCGCCTGTGGCGGCTGAGTCAGGAACCATCTACTCCCTTTCCTCCATGTCCAGTTACGATATCGAAACCGTCGGTCGGGCCACGACGGGACCGAAATGGTTCCAGATCTATGTCTGGAAGGATCGCAGCCTGGTTCGGGAATTCATTCAGCGATGCCGGGACAGCGGCTACCATGCCCTGTGTCTGACGGTGGATCTGGCTGCTTTCGGCAAACGCGAACGGGATCTGCATAACGGCATGACCATGCCGCCAAAACTGACTTTCAGCACCATGGCGGATATAGCGATGCATCCCTACTGGTGGTGGCACGTGCTTACCACGCCGTCCATGACACTGGCCAATGTGGTGGGCAAGAGCGGGGAACAGAATGACGCCACTTCATTGACGGCCTACTTCCATGAGCAGATGGATTCCTCGGTTACCTGGGAAGACATGACCTGGATGATAGAAGAGTGGGGCGGGCCGTTTGCCATCAAGGGTGTCACCTGTGCCGAGGATGCCGTGAAAGCGGTTGAGACCGGAGCGACGGGCATTATTGTCTCCAATCACGGCGGCCGGCAGCTGGATCATTCCCCCGCGCCTATCGACGTTCTGCCGGAGATCGTGGCTGCCGTCGAAGGCCGGGCCGACGTCATGCTGGACGGCGGTGTGCGCCGGGGCACGGATGTGGTCAAGGCTCTGGCCCTGGGAGCCAGCGCCTGTATGATCGGCCGTCCTTATCTGTACGGCCTCGGTTCCGGGGGCAGGGCGGGTGTCGATCGTGCATTGACGATACTGCGGGATGAATTTCTGCTGGCCATGAAGCTGGTCGGTTGCCGTTCCGTCGGAGAGCTGACTCCGGATTATCTGCGTTACCGCGGCAATACCTGATTGCCGACTGAAGCTATTATTCTGACTGCTATTGAATTCTCGCGGAGAGCGCAGAGTACGCAGAAAAATACAACAGGCAGGAATGATGTATTGTTATTTAGCAGGTTATAAGTATCCCGACATTCCTCGGTGGAACACGCTGTGAATACATCCCCCGGATCAAGTCCTGCCTCTTCTGCACATTGTTTCAGTAAGGCGAAGAAGCCCTCATATCGGCCATGTCCTGTCCGAAGCCGTCATCCCGGCCAGAGCCTGCCCCGGACCCCGATCCGGGGGATTGGCCGGGATCCAGTTGCATGGACGGTTTTGCGGCCGGGGATAGGCGGAATAAAACTGTGTTGCGGGCGGGCAGAGGTGAAGTGATAGTGATGTGGCCGTCTGGATTATATATACAACTTCAGGAATGCTTTTACAGTAGATTGAATATTCCGTTCCATTTCCTTTCGGCTCGGCACCTTTGTGTAACCGGTCAGTTTTCTCAAGTACCAGCGGTGCATGAGCAGGGCGGAGAAGTGGTAGGCCGCTTCATCGGGGTCGTCAATGTTCAGTTTTCCCCGTTCGTTCTGTATTCGGAAGTAGCGTGACAGGGTACGGTAGCTCTGGGCAGGGCCGTGTTCGTAGTAGGCCTCGGCGACCTCCGGGGAATTCGGCCCCTCGGCGATCACCAGCCGCATCAGCGCGATGTGTTCGGGAGAGAATACAACATCGACACGGCGACGGGCGAAGTCGAGGAGGGCGTTCTCGGGGTTCGGGTCGTCAATATCGATATCGGTCTGGGAGCGGTGGGTAACGATGCGGTCGATGACGGCATTGAAGAGTTCACGTTTGTTTTTAAAATACTTATAGATGGTCGCCTTGGAGCCGCCGGCTTCCCGGACGATTTTATCAACGCTGGTGTGTGCGTAACCGTTTTCCAGGAAAACACGGGTCGCCGCTTGACGAATGGCCTCGATCCGGCGTTCGGCACGGGCTGAAGCGGATTGAATAGAATCAGGTTGTCCGGTTTGCTTAACGCGTCCGGTGGAACTGTCGGCTGTTGAATCCACTGTTCTTCTCAAGGTTGAGTGCGTGTCGGCGTTCGGTCAACTGATTTCTGCCGTTTTTTCTTGAATCCGACGGCAATCCGGCCGGATTACGGCCTGTGGTAATCCCGTCGCGGAGGGTGAACTTCCGGATATCAGGAAACGATATTCTCGGCCTCTTCTTCCAGGATATCGATCTTCAGATCGTCGTTTACTTCGGAGACGATGATATGCCCGCCGTGGACCAGTTTTCCGAACAACAGTTCTTCCGCCAGCGCCTTTTTGATCTTTTCCTGTATCAGCCGCGCCATGGGACGCGCCCCCATGACTTTGTCATGGCCGTGCCGGCCCAGCCACAGGCGCGCCGATTCGTCCACTTCCATGGTGACCTTCTTGTCATCCAGTTGCGCCTGCAGCTCAACCAGGAATTTGTCGACCACGCTCTGCACCGTTTCCTCATCCAGCGGATTGAATTCAATGATGGCATCCAGCCGGTTACGGAATTCCGGAGTGAAGGTTCTCTTGATCACCTCCATGGCATCGGAACTGTGATCCTGCGGTGTGAAACCCATGGTCGGCCGGCTGATACGTTCGGCGCCGGCGTTGGTGGTCATGATGATGATGACGTTACGAAAATCGGTCTTGCGGCCGTTGGTATCCGTCAACGTGCCGTGGTCCATGACCTGCAGCATGAGATTGAATACGTCCGGGTGCGCCTTCTCGATCTCGTCCAGCAACAGGACACAGTGCGGCTGTTTGTTGATGGAATCGGTGAGCAGGCCTCCCTGATCGAAGCCCACGTATCCCGGCGGGGCACCGATCAGCCGGGATACGGTGTGCCGCTCCATGTATTCGGACATGTCGAAGCGGACCAGTTCGATGCCCATGATCCTGGCCAGTTGTCGGGTGACTTCCGTTTTTCCCACGCCGGTCGGACCGGAAAACAGAAACGCGCCGATGGGGGTCTGCGGATTACCCAGGCCCGAGCGCGACATCTTGATGGCGGTGGCCAGCGTACTGATAGCCGGATCCTGTCCGAATACCACCATCTTCAGGTTGCGTTCCAGGTTCTTCATGATGTCCTTGTCGGAGGTATTGACGGTCTTCGGCGGAATACGCGCGATCCTGGCGACGATGTTCTCGATATCCGTGACGCCGATGGTCTTCTTGCGGCGTGACGGCGGTACCAGCCGCTGGGACGCGCCCGCTTCGTCGATAATGTCGATGGCCTTGTCGGGCAGATGGCGGTCGTTGATGTAACGTTCCGTCAGTTCCACCGCCGAGCGCAGGGCCTGATTCGTATATTTGACCTGGTGGTGTTCCTCGAACCGGGATTTCAGTCCCTGCAGTATCTTGACGGTTTCATCCGCGGACGGTTCGCTGACGTCGATCTTCTGAAACCGTCGTGACAGCGCCCGATCCTTTTCGAAAATACCGCGGTATTCCTGATACGTCGTCGAACCGATGCATTTCAGGTCACCCGACGCCAGTACCGGCTTGATGATATTGGACGCATCCATGACGCCGCCGGATGCGGCGCCGGCACCGATGATGGTATGGATTTCATCAATGAAGAGTATGGAACCCTCTGTTTTTTTCAGCTGGGCAATGACCGCCTTGAGTCGCTTCTCGAAATCACCCCGGTACTTGGTGCCCGCCAGCAGGGCACCCAGGTCCAGAGCATAAATGGTGGAGTTCTCCAGTACCTGCGGCACTTGGCCGTCGACGATCTTCTTCGCCAGTCCCTCGGCAATGGCGGTCTTGCCGACACCGGCCTCGCCGACATAGAGGGGATTGTTCTTGCGCCGCCGGCACAGGATTTGGATGGTGCGCTGGACTTCCTGTTCACGGCCGATAAGGGGATCGATCTTGCCCAGTTCCGCCTGCTCGTTCAGGTTGGTGGCATAGGCCTGCAGCGGATTGCTGCCGTTTTCCTCGGCGCGGCCGTCTTCGTCGGCGGCGGCATCCGGCTGTTCGTTCTGTTCCTCGTCCGGTACCTTGGCGATGCCGTGGGAGATATAATTGACCACGTCCAGCCGCGCCACGTTCTGCTTGCTCAGGAAATAGGCGGCGTGGGATTCGCGCTCTCCGAAGATGGCGACCAGGACATTGGCGCCGGTGACTTCCTTGCGGCCGGAAGATTGCACGTGAAAGACCGCACGCTGGAGTACGCGCTGGAAACCCAGGGTCGGCTGGGTCTCTCGTTCGTCGTCGTCGGAGAGTATCGGCGAGTTTTCCTGAATGAAGCGGCTGAGATCGTCGTGCAGGATATTCAGGTTGGCGCCGCAGGCCCTGAGCACCCGGACCGCGGATGGGTTGTCCAGCAGGGCGAACAGCAGGTGTTCCACGGTCATGAATTCATGCCGTTCCTCCCGCGCTCTCTTGAAGGCGTCGTTCAGTGTCTGTTCGAGTTCTTTATCAAGCATAATCAGGCCTTCTCCATCGTACACAGGAGTGGGTGTTGGTTTTCACGAGCATAGCTGTTGACTTGCGATACCTTGGTTTCCGCGATTTCGTGTGTGTAAATCCCGCAGACTCCCTTGCCGCGCGTATGGACCTCCAGCATGATCCGCGTCGCCGTCTCCCTGTCCTGACCAAAGAATATCTCAATGATATGCACAACAAAATCCATGGGCGTGTAGTCATCATTGATCAATACGACCTTGTACAGAGGCGGACGTTTAAGGCGCGGCCTGGCTTCCTGAAGAGCCAGGCCGTCATCATGCTGCTTGCCAGGCTTTTCTGACATCTTTTGCAAATACCGTGTTTACCAGAATTCCGGGTTAGGTTGTTATTTAGAGTATACATGATCTGGAAAATTTCCAGTCAAGCATGAGAATTTTCAGGGAATTGAAGCAAATGTTTCATACGGGCCGTGCGGACTCCTGTGCGGCCGCAGGCGCGGTGTTGGTTTCCCCGAGATTCTTCAGGGTATCCGGTGCCAGCAGTTCAATAAAGCGGCGCGCCGCCGGGGAGATGAATTTGCCCCGCCGCAGCACCAGGCCGTAACTGCGCTCGGGAAAATAATTCGGCAGCGGGATCTGCAGCAGATTTTCCTCTCCGGTCAGACAGATACTGGTGACGATGGAGACCCCGAGGCCCATTTCCACGTATCGCTTGATGACTTCCCAGCCGCCGGCTTCCATGCGGACGTTGTATTCCACGTTGTGCTGCTGGAAGACCGTGTCAATGGTATTTCGAGTGGACATGTTGGGCGGCGGCAATATCAGGCCGTACTGGTTGATATCCTGCAGGGTGATGCGCTTTTTTTCCGCCAGTGGATGGCCGGGCGGTGTAATCAGTATGGGCTTGTAGGACAGCAGCGGCGTATACCAGAAATCTTCCGGCACCTGCAGCATGGGACCGACGGAAAAATCCACTTCACCGGAGCGCAGTAACTGCAGCCCGCTGAGGCCGGGCACGTTGTGGATCTTGACCCGGATCTCCGGATACAGATCGACGAAACGATTGACCACCTCGGGCAGCAGATACAGCGTGGTGGACTCGCCGGCGGCGATATGCAGACTGCCGCTGACCTGGTTACTGCAGCGCTCCTGAAATGTCTCGCCCAGCGCTTCCAGTCCTTCCACCAGCGGCAGGGACAGGTCGAACAGGATCTTGCCTTCCGTGGTCAATTGAATCCTGGGGCCGTGACGCTCGAACAGGGCGGTTCCCATGTCCTTTTCCAGGGCCTGTATCAACAGGGATACCGTTGGCTGGCTGAGAAACATCAATTCCGCGGCCCGGGACATGCTTTGCGTCTGGGCCGTATGGCAAAAGGCCCGTAACTGCTTGAGCCGGTTCTGTTTGTAGTAGAAACGTGGGGTCCTCACGAGGGTATGCCTCAATTATTAACAATATCAATATTTAATATTGACATAATTAGTTTGTCAAATGATAGCCATCAAAGTAAGGTCAATGCCCATCTCCGTGGTCACTGACACGGTTTTGAGGGCAGTTGAGCGCGTACCGGGGACGCCGAACACTTCTTCTCCCTTACAGAACGATTTTCCACCAGGTTTTTCATTAAACAGGCCACAGGCGCCGGGCGCTATGTATGTGCCTTACAAGAGGAGGGTTTTGTATGACTATTCAGGAACGCACCAGCAAGCTGGAACAGGACTGGGCCGGGAATCCGCGCTGGAAAGGCGTAAAACGCGATTATACCGCGGAAGATGTGGTGCGCCTGCAGGGTAGCCTGCACATCGAGCATACCCTGGCGCGGCGCGGCGCGGAAAAGCTCTGGAAGCTCCTCCATGAAGAAGACTATATCAATTGCCTCGGCGCCGTAACCGGCGGCCAGGCGGTGCAGCAGGTCAAGGCCGGCGTCAAGGCCATTTACCTGTCCGGCTGGCAGGTGGCCGCCGACGGCAATACCTCGGAAACCATGTATCCGGACCAGTCCCTGTACGCGGTCAATTCCGTGCCGGTCATGATCCGGCGCATCAACAATGCCTTCAGGCGCGCCGACGAGATTCAGTGGTCCAAGGGTCGCGACGATATTGATTATTATGCGCCCATTGTCGCCGACGCCGAGGCCGGTTTCGGCGGCGTCCTCAATGCCTTTGAGCTCATGAAGGGCATGATCGAGGCGGGCGCCGCCGGCGTTCACTTCGAGGATCAGCTGGCATCGGTGAAGAAATGCGGCCATATGGGCGGCAAGGTGCTGGTGCCTACCCAGGAAGCTGTGCAGAAACTGATTGCCGCCCGTTTTGCCGCCGACGTCGCAGGCGTGCCGACCCTGGTGCTGGCCCGCACCGACGCCAATGCCGCGGCCCTGCTGACCTCCGATATAGACGAGCGCGATCATGAGTTCATCACCGACGAGCGCACCGCGGAAGGGTTCTATCGAACCAATCCCGGCCTGGATCAGGCCATCGCCCGCGGTCTCGCCTATGCGCCGTTCGCCGATCTGCTCTGGTGTGAAACCGCGGTGCCGGATCTGGACGAGGCGAAACGATTCGCCGAGGCCATCAGGAAGGAACATCCGGATCAGATGCTGGCCTACAACTGTTCCCCGTCCTTCAACTGGAGGAAAAATCTGGACGACGCCACCATCGCCAAATTCCAGCGCGAACTGGGTGCCATGGGTTACAAGTACCAGTTCATTACCCTCGCCGGTATTCACAGCATGTGGTACAACATGTTCGATCTGGCCCACGAGTATGTGCAGAAGGGCATGACGGCCTACGTGGAAAAAGTGCAGGAGCCGGAATTCGCCGCCGCCGATCGAGGTTACACTTTCGCCAGTCACCAGCAGGAAGTGGGCGCCGGTTACTTCGACGAAGTGACCAATGTCATTCAGGGCGGACAGTCGTCCGTAGCGGCACTGAAAGGTTCCACGGAAGAGGACCAGTTCGACAGCGCCGCCGCGGAGTAGTGAGGTGGAAGGGGCTGGGAGTGAGGAGTGAGGGTGAATTTTGTGTTGTACACCTCACGCCTTACTCCTAACTCCTCATTCACACTCTGGTATGATTCGATCTACCGTAGCAGAGAGGTTATGCCGGAAGCTCGAACATGTCATACCGGGATCATTGTTTTCAGCGCCTCCTGGCCCTGGCCGACAGGGAGATCCAGGAATTCCCGCCGCATCTGCTTCCACAGGACTGCCGCCCCGCCGCTGTATTGATTCCTCTCTGGCCGACAGCCGACGGCGGTGTGGAGATCGCCTTTACCAAACGTACGGACTTCTTGCCGACGCACCGCGGCCAGGTTTCCTTTCCCGGGGGCAGGCGACACCCGCGGGACGAGAGCCTGGAAAGGACCGCCCTGCGGGAGGCCGACGAGGAACTCGGCATTCCTGCTTCATCGATTACCGTCATGGGACGGCTGGACGATGCCTGGAGCTTTCAGGGGCATCATGTGGTGCCCTATGTGGGCTGGCTGGAGGGCCGCCCGGATATACGGCCGGATCCCGGCGAGGTGGCCGAGGTCATTATTGCGGATTTAATCACGCTGGGTCATCCGGAAACGGCCCGCCGTCACAGTCTCGAACGGGACGGCCGCACGCATCACTCCCACGCCTTTGAATGGGAAGGCGGCTATGTCTGGGGGTTGACCGCCGATATTCTGCTGGAATTACTGCTCTGGTTTGACGGCCGGGAGTCCAACCGCGGCGAATTTCGCCTTGCCCGTATGCAAGAGCAGTTGGGAGTTAGGAGTGAGGAGTGAGGTGTGTGGCGAATGGATCTCGCAAAGGGAAAGAAATTAAATATTAGTAGTCCTTTGCGTTCTTTGCGGGCTTGGCGAGATTATTTTTGCCTTTCCTGATCAATGGTTATATGTATTGGATCTCGCAAAGATCGCCAAGAACGCCAAGAAATATTGATGATCTCGCAAGGGACGCAGAGATCGCAGTGAACAATATGACATTCTTTACCCTGCGTGCTCCGCGTGCTCCGCGTGCTCCGCGTGCTCCGCGTGCTCCGCGTGCTCCGCGTGCTCCG
>JBBDSH010000047.1:35354-38776 GCA_040905045.1 Gammaproteobacteria bacterium
CGAGATCAATCAACCAATAATCTCTTCATGATGGACTCGTAAATCCTCGACAGGGCTTCCAGGTCCGCGACACTGACGCATTCATTCACCTTGTGAATGGTGGCGTTCAGCGGCCCCAGTTCGATGACCTCGGCGCCGCTGGGGGCGATAAAGCGGCCGTCGGAAGTGCCGCCGGCGGTGGAGAGTTGCGGTTCCCGTCCTGTTTCCTCCGCCACGGCGGCACATGTCACCTCTATGAGCCGTCCCTCCGTGGTCAGGAAGGGTTTGCTGGACGGCAGCCAGTCCAGGTCGAAGCGGAGACGGTTGCGTGACAGGATTTCGTTGACCCTTTCCATCAGTAATTCTTCAGTGACTTCCGTTGAATAGCGGAAATTGAAGCGGATTTCCAGCGACCCGGGAATTATGTTGTCCGCCCCGGTACCGGCATGGATACTGGATATCTGGAGACCGGTAGGCGGGTAGTGGTCATTGCCGTTGTCCCAGACCGCTTCGCACAGTTCCTTCAGGGCCGGTGCCGCGGCGTGGACGGGGTTTTCGGCAAAGTCCGGATAGGCCACGTGACCCTGGACGCCGTGGATAAGCAGGCGCCCGGTCAATGAGCCCCGGCGGCCGTTCTTGATGACATCGCCGAGGGTGTCGCTGCTGGAAGGCTCGCCGACCACGCACCACTGTATGCGTATGCCGTGTTCCTGCAGGTATTCCGCCACGCGCCGGGTGCCGTTAATGGAAGGGCCTTCCTCGTCACTGGTGAGGATCAGCGCCAGGGTGCCGGCATGGTCCGGATACTGTTCCAGGAATCGTTCCATGGCCGTGACCATGGCGGCGACACTGCCTTTCATGTCGGCGGCGCCGCGGCCGTACAGGTATCCGTCCCGCATGTCTGGCCGGAAAGGGTCGCTGTGCCATTCATCCGGCGGGCCGGCCGGCACCACATCCGTATGCCCCAGGAATGCCAGTACCGGTTCGCCGTTGCCGTGGGTGACCCAGAGATTATCCACTTCCTCAAAGCGCAGCGACGTGGCCGTGCAGCCGCTGGCGCGCAGGCGTTCCGCCAGTAAATGCTGGCAGCCGGCGTCTTCCGGCGTGACGGAAGAGCGTTGTATCAATTCACAGGCAAGTTCGATGGTCACGTTCAGAGATTCCGGGTCAATAAATTACGGCATGGTACCAAAAAACGGACGCCTCATAGGTGAGTAATATGTAGCCCGCATGAAGCGCAGCGGAATGCGGTATGATGAATGAAATCCCGGATTCCGGCCTCCAGCCTTCATCCGGGCTACGGTTACTGACGTCTCCGTGTTCTCCGTGCTCTCCGTGGTGAATAAAGGATCTTTAAAGGAACCGAAAACTGTAAAAGATCTTGGAACGGCCAGGACAGGCGCGTCAGCCGAATACGGCCAGCAACTCTCCCACCTTGCCGCGTTTGTTCGCGTTACAGCTGATGTTACGCCGGACCTGGAATCGTTTAAGCCTGGCACCCGCCTGCCGGTACAGATCACGGACCTGTTTGGTATCGTGGTTGGAGATGACGACGCGCGCACCCCGCCCGGCCAGTTCGGCGGCGGTCTGCGCCAGCAATTGCTGATCCTCCCATTTGAATCCGCCGGAATGGTAATCGGTAAAGTAGGCGGTGGTGCTCAGGGGCGCATAGGGAGGATCGCAATAAACAATGTCTCCCGCCCTGCCGAGTTTCATACTGTCGGCGAATGTCGCATGCAGGAATTCGGCACGTCCGGCGGCATGGATAAAGCGGCGCATCTCTTTTTCCGGGAAATAGGGGCGGCTATAGCGGCCGAAGGGCGTATTGAATTCGCCACGGCTGTTATAGCGGCACAGGCCGTTATAACAGTGCCGGTTCAGATAAAGAAACAGTGCCGATTTGCCGCGGCTGTCTTCGCTCCGGTTGAATTCCTCGCGTAATGCATAATAGCGGTCCGGAGTATTGTTGGCCGGCATGAAGAAGGAGCGGCAGTAATGAATGAAATCATCGCCTTCGTCCGCTAATTGTACAAAAAGCTGAATGAGGTCAGGATTACTGTCGGCCAGGATATAGTGTTCGAATTCGGTATTCAGGAAGACGGCGGCCGAGCCGGTAAACGGTTCGATGAGACGGTTTCCACGGCCGAAGGTCGCGCGTATCCGATCTATCAGGCGGAATTTTCCTCCGGGCCATTTCAGAAAGGGTTTTAAGGGTTTGTCTTCTATGACTCTTCTTCCGGTGTGTCCGCCTTGATGCTCAGGGCGTGGATTTCGGTTTGCATCAGGTCTTCGACAGCCGCATAGACCATACGGTGTCTTTCCAGGAGACTCTGACCGCTGAATTTCGGGGAAACGATGCGGACGGAGAAATGACCCGCTCCACCGGCAGCGCCGGGATGGCCGATGTGCAGGTGTGATTCATCGGTTATATCGAGGCTGACCGGTTCCAGGCCGGTTTCGAGGCGGTCGCGAATGGCCTGAATGCGATCTGACATTATTAATCCGGAAAGATCTGTTTTACGGGTTTGACGATGACGCTGCTGTAAACACCGGCTTCCACGTATGGGTCGCTGTCGGCGAAATGCTGCGCCTCTGCCAGCGATTCAAACTCGGCAATGACGAGGCTGCCGGTAAAGCCGGCCGGCCCCGGGTCTTCACTGTCGATGGCCGGATGCGGCCCGGCAAAGACAAGCCGTCCCTGATCCTGCAATTGCCGCAGGCGTTCCAGGTGCCGCGGTCGTGCCGGTTTGCGCATTTCCAGGCTTTCTTCCACGTCTTCGCTTATGATGGCATACAACATCATCTACTCCTTGTTTTCGTCAGGCTCAATCATATACCGTGACAGGTAAAGAACCAGGGCGAGAATGAATATAAAATTGATACCCATGAAACCGAAAACCTTGAAGAATGCCCATGTTTCGGTATCAAAATTATAGGCGACAAAAAGATTGATCAACCCCAGCACCAGGAAAAACAGGATGAAACTGAGATTGACCCGGAACCAGATGAGATCCGGTGCGTCGAACATACTTCCCAGAAAACGGCGGGCGATATTTTTAGAACCGATGAATTCACTGGCCAGGCAGATGATCGAGAAAATCCAGAAGACGATGGTCGGTTTCCATTTGATGAAACGTTCATCCTGCAGGAGCAGTGTTGCCGCACCAAGTACGACGACAACAACGAGAATAATCAGATATTGCCTTTCTATCCGCCGGGTGATGAGCCAGGAAGCGGCCAGTTGCAGCGCGGTCGCCGCTATCAGAACCCTGGTGGCGAAGTAGATGGATTCCTGGCCGTTTTGGGGAATAAACAAGGCAATCAGGAACGCCAGGGCGGGGAAAAAATCGATAAACAGTTTCATCGGTAACCGGTCATTATGAACAGATTAGTACCTCGACACAGGAATTATGATGAATTCAGCGCCGGTCCAGGGCCTTTCC
>JBBDSH010000048.1:0-1231 GCA_040905045.1 Gammaproteobacteria bacterium
AGTGAAACATTCAGATTGTCAGGCCGTCCTGCTCACCAACGGCTCACGGGCCAATACGGAAAAGCTGGTGCGGGACAACGGCATCGAACACCTGGTTGACGATATTGTATCGGTGGAGGATTTCAAAATCTGGAAACCGCAACCGGCACTTTACCACCAGGCTGTACGGAAACATTCATGCGATCCGGGGAATGCGCTGCTGGTGGCGGCCCATGCCTGGGATGTTCACGGCGCCATCCGTGCCGGGTTCCATGGTATCTGGGTTCAACGCCAGGACTCGATCTACCATCCCCTGATGGACAGCCCCGACCACCGGGCTGCCAATCTGGTCGATGCAGCGGACCTGGCAGTTCAACAGCTCCAGGGCGCACGCAACCAGTGAACCTTGACAACTGGATATTATGAGAAGGAGGCCCCATGACATTGAATAAAAAGCAGCAGGCACTATGCGACAGCCACGATTTTGATTTTACCGGCCTTTCTGCCCTGTTCCTCAACTGTACTTTGAAACCCACCGGCACACTGTCCCATACCGAGCATTTGCTCAGGGTTCCCTATGAGATCATGAAAACCAACGGCGTCACTGTCGATATGCTGAGACCGGTGGATTTTGACATCCCGCCCGGCGTCTATCCCGACATGCGGGACCACGGATTCTCCACGGACGAATGGCCGGGATTATGCAAAAAAGTGATGGCCGCCGATATTCTCATCCTTGCCACACCCATCTGGCTGGGAGAAGAAAGTTCCGTGTGCCGGCGGGTCATCGAGCGCCTTTACGGGGAGTCAGGCAAACTCAATGAAAAGGATCAGTCGATCTATTATGGCCGGGTCGGCGGCTGTGTCGTCACCGGCAACGAAGACGGCATCAAACATTGCGCCATGACGATTTTTTACGCTCTGCAACATCTGGGTTACACCATACCGCCACAGGCCGATGCCGGCTGGATCGGCGAAGCCGGTCCCGGGCCCTCTTACGCTGACGAGGATTCGGGCGGCCCGGATAATGATTTTACCCAGCGCAATACCACCTTCATGGCCTGGAACCTGATGCACCTGGCGCGACTCTTGAAACAGGCCGGCGGCATCCCCGCCCACGGCAACCAACGGAGCGCCTGGCAGGCAGGCTGCCGTTTCGACCACCCTAATCCGGATTATCGGTAGCGGGAGGTTCAGCCGATTCCCTTTTACCTCTCCTCTGTGATCTCTGTGTCCTCGAAAATGTGTTCCC
>JBBDSH010000048.1:1331-3931 GCA_040905045.1 Gammaproteobacteria bacterium
GCCACCGACATCCCCGGCAGCGTCAGGCCGGCTTCTTGTGCGATACCGTCCAGTTGTTCCACCAGTTCGATCTTATGCCTGAACAGGTCTGCTTCAGGATCGAAACTGCCGGTGAAGCGGCGCGTGAATTTTGCAATGCGGGTGTCCTCGGTGAGATCGGCGGTCTTGCGGTATTTACCGGCCAGGAAGCCGCCGTCCAGGGGACTCCAGACAATGACGCCCATGCCGTAGCGTTGGCAGGCGGGCAGGACGAAGCGTTCGATGTCCCGCGCGAAAATGGAGTACCAGGGTTGCTCGCAGCGGAATCGCAGCAGGCCGCGCCGTTCCGCCGTCCACTGGGCCTCGACGATGCGATCCGGCGGGAACATGGAGGAGCCGAAATAGCGGATCTTGCCCTGGCGCACCAGTTCCGTGAGTGTGAACAGGATCTCCTCCATGTCGGTGTGTTCGTCGAAGCGATGGATCTGGTAGAGGTCGATGTAATCCGTGCCCAGCCGTTTCAGGCTGTTGTCGACTTCCTGCATGATCCAGCGGCGCGATCCACCCCGGTGGTTGGGATCCTCGTCCATGGGGCCGAAGAATTTCGTTGCCAGGATGACGTCATCGCGTTTGCCCTTCAGGGCCTTGCCGACGATTTCCTCGGATTCGCCGCGGGAATAAACGTCGGCGGTGTCAATGAAGTTGATGCCGGCATCCAGGGCCCGGTGGATGATCTTTATACAGTCATCATGATCGGTATTGCCCATTTCGCCGAACATCATGGCGCCCAGGCACAGGGGACTGACTCGTAATCCGGTTTTACCAAGCGGACGAACCTGCATTATCTCCTCCTTACTAAAATTGTAGGCTCATCAGAAGAATCTATGGGCGTTATCCTGCTCGCCATGAGTGCCAACTCTATGATAGACAGGAATTTTTTGCGTTCGCTTCGCGCGAAATCGAATCCGGTTTTCAGGGTTGGTTTTTCAAAAGGATCTCGCCAAGCACGCCAAGTTCGCAAAGAGGTAAAAATCCACGATACCTTTGCGTGCTTTGCGTGCTTGGCGAGATCCACCATCGCCTTTCCAGATACCCACAAATACTGCCGAAGAACCAAATTGTATTCGTAATAAAAAATCCGCGTTCCAGGAACGCGGGTTTTTACTCGGGCTTGACGAATTTCAGTGTCATGCGATCGCTTTCGCCGATGGCGCGGTATTTTTCGCGGTCCTTGTCACCGAGGCGGAATCCGGGCGGCAGCGTCCAGACACCCTCGGGGTGATCCCGGGTGTCTTTCGGGTTGGCATTGACTTCGGAACGCCCCGCCAGCTCGAAGCCGATACCTTCGGCGAAACCAATGACATAGTTCTGCGGCACGTAACCGTTCTGGGCGGTTTCCTCGTGAGCACCACCCGGGGTGGCCCGGTGCTGCACGACCGCCAGAATGCCGCCGGGTTTCAACACGCGATAAAACGCACTGTAAGCCTCGTGCAGGCCGCCAAAGCGGATCATGTTATGGGTGGCGCGGGAAACCAGAATCATGTCCACGGAGTTGTCGGTTGTGTCCGGCAGGTATTCCCCGCCCCTGACATAGTGGATACGTTCCACGTTGTCGTAGACATCCGGGCGGGCATCCAGTTTGGCGAAATAGCCTTTGAGACGGTTGCGGAAATAATCATGATCCAGTTCTTCCATGGGCCGAGTCGCAACAAGAAGCCGGCCTTCGTCGCGCAGGTAGGGGGCCAGGACTTCCGTATACCAGCCGCCGCCCGGCAGGATTTCCAGGACGGTCATGTCCGGCCTCATGCCGAAAAACATCAGTGTCTCTTTCGGGTGCCGGTATGGGTCGCGTTTTACGTTTCCGGATTCGCGGTGATCGCCGGTCAGCGCCCGATCCAGTAATGCTTCCGCATCGGCGGCTTGTGTCGGTAATCCCGCCGCCAGCGCCAATATGACCGGAATCGATTTTATACAGAGAAATATACGGTTCATGATTTTCCTCATCCTTTGATTATGCATCGGCACTCGGCCGGGACGATACCTGTCCGTACCAGTGGTGTATGTTGGCGCAGGTTTCGGGGATCGCCATTTTCGCGCGGGCGGCGAAATCCACCGTCACCAGCGCGGTGATATCGGCGATACTGTAGCTGTCATCACCGACATATTCGCTTTCCCCGAGCCGCTTGTTCAGTTGTTCCAGGAAATAATCGTACTGGCGACGGCCGCGTTCCACCAGATCCGGAATGGCGGGGAATTCCGGCGGCAGGCCGGGCAGCCCGCGGTCCTTGAAGGCGGGGACACTGTTACGGAGTACCGATACGGCGGCAAGATAGCCGTCGAATTCCACGTGCCGCTGCCAGGACTCGATCCTCGCCCGGCTCAAGGCATCGGTCCCCATGAGCGGCGGGTCGGGATAGACTTCTTCAATATAGCGGCAGATGGCGACGGATTCGTCGATGCGGGTGCCGTCATCCAGTTCCAGCACCGGCACCACGCCGCGGGGATTGATGCGCAGGAATTCTTCTTTCAGGTTTTCCATTTCCCTCAGGTTCACCGGCACGGTTTTCACTTCCACGCCTTTCTCGGCCAGGAATATGCGCACCCGCCTCGGGCTGGGTGCC
>JBBDSH010000048.1:4031-30763 GCA_040905045.1 Gammaproteobacteria bacterium
CCGAACAGGATTTTGTTGTCGATATCCACGCACAGGGCGGCCGCGAAGCTGCCGACGGTTTCGGCCAGGGCGACACTGGCGCCGCCGTGCAGGTAACCCCTGGGCTGGCGTGTGCGGTTGTCCACGGGCATGGTTCCGGTGAGGTAGTCGTCGCCGATTTCCGTAAAGCGGATGCCGAGGGTTTCCGCCAGGGAGTTGCGGGAGCGTTCGTTCATTGCCTCCAGCGAAGGCGTTCCGTACCAGATTGTCATTGTTCTCTCGATATTGTTTATTGTAGGAAATCCGGCTTCCTGCAAGTCTTGATCCATTTCCGACATTATAGTGAGTAAAGGCCTTGTTACCCAGCCTGCTTTCACAGAGGGATGCTTTTCACGGTAAAACCGTCTTTATGACATACTTGTTACCATGCAAACTATTCCAGTCAAGTTTTTGCTGCATCCCGTCTACTCTCCGGCACTGGGGTTCGGAGTCGGCTGCTCGAAGTACGCGCCCGGCACCGTCGGAACGCTGGTGGGTGTCCTGTTTTATCTGCCGCTGCAATATCTGGCCTGGCCTGCATATGCGGCGGTCGTTGCACTCCTGTTCCTGGCCGGTATCTACTTGTGCGGCGAGACGGCGGGAGCCCTGGAAAGCCATGATCACCCGGCCATCGTCTGGGACGAGATCGTCGGTTATCTGGCCACCATGCTGCTGGCGCCCTCCGGCTGGATATGGATAGTGTCGGGATTCCTTCTGTTCCGCTTGTTTGATATCTGGAAACCCTGGCCGGTGAGGCTTGTGGATAAGCGCATGAAGGGCGGCATGGGTATCATGATCGACGACCTCATCGCCGCCGTTTACAGCTGGATATTCTTGCAAATAATCCATATACTTTATACAGTTAGCCTGTCTTAATAGAACGAACTTTAAAAGTACGGGGCACATCCGGAATGAAACCGTTTTATTCAGGAAGACTGTTGCTGTTTCTGGCCGTGGCTGGTTTTCTGCCCGGCGCCCAGGCCGATATCTACAAGTATGTGGACAAATACGGCCGCGTCACTCTTACCGACAAACCGCAAAACAACAACTACAAACTGCTGGTCAAGACCTGGAAGGGTTGGGAGGAGGCGAAAAGCCGGATCGCCCTGGAGGATTTTCATAAAAACCGCAAGTTGCACACGCCGACCATCAACGAATTTGCCGATCGTTACGGTTTGCCGAGCCCCCTGTTACATGCCGTCATCACAGCGGAGTCCGCTTATGATCCCCATGCCGTATCCCGAATGGGTGCAGTGGGACTGATGCAGCTGATGCCGGAAACGGCGCGCCGCTACGGTGTGCAGAACCGCCGTAATCCCGTGGACAACCTGTATGGCGGCACGCGTTATCTGCGGGATTTGTTGCTGATGTTCGACAACAATCTTGCCCTGGCGCTGGCCGCCTATAACGCCGGAGAGAATGCCGTCAAGCGCCACGGCTACAAGATACCCCCGTTCACGGAAACACAGAATTACGTCACCAAGGTAATCGAGTACTACCGGCAGTACCGTGATCCCAATTCCTGAATTTTACGGAACATTTACGCCCTGTCCGGGTCATTTGAATGGTACGGACGGAATAGCGTCCGCCACGATATCTTTTCCGGCCGCCGCGAGGTGTCAGGCAGGCGAAGCATTCCCGCTGCGGCCCTCCCCGGAATCATCTTAAAATCTGAAAGGTATAAGTTATGACTGACAAACCGTTTTTCACCGACGTCAAGACACTGCGGGATCGTGCCCGCAAACATATGGAACAAGGTGCCGTTACCGGAAGCTATCAGGCGGATCGCGAAACGGTCATCAAGATACTGAACGAGGCGCTGGCTACTGAACTGGTCTGCGTATTGCGTTACAAACGCCATTATTACATGGCCGATGGTATTGCCTCGGAAATGGTCGCCAACGAATTCCTGGAACACGCCCAACAGGAACAGGATCATGCCGATCAGATCGCCGTACGGATCACGCAGCTGGGCGGAGAACCGGATTTCTCTCCGGACGGCCTGGCCAGCCGCAGCCATTCCGAATATGTGGAAGGTGACACTCTCAAGGAAATGATCCAGGAGGATCTGGTGGCGGAACGGATTGCCATTGATTCCTATCGTGAAATGATACAGTACCTGGGTGACCGGGATCCGACGACCCGCAACATGCTTGAAGGCATTCTGGCCGTGGAGGAAGAACACGCCGACGACATGGCCAGTCTGCTGGAATCGTATCAGTAAATCTCCCAATCAATGGGTCAAAGAAGAATAGCATTTACTTAAGGCCGAAACCCAGGAAACAGGCTACTAACATCTGTCGTCTCCGGCCTGCAACATGCCGGGAATGAGCGCTGAAAGCGCACTTCTCCTACAGGACGCCGGTATCCACTAAGTACTATTCGGGTAAGAGAACCTGAAGATTCCTTGATTCATGCATTGGTCTGCGCTGTTCATTCATTTTCCAAAAAAAGTCCGGAATACGTCATGTTGAAATCACCCATTATGAAAATAACAGGGCGAGGCCTGTTCGCCCGCCTGTCGTTTTGTCTTGTTCTCATTGCCTCGCCGGCCCTTGCCGATCAGGTTTATCTCGACGACGGCAGCCGTCTGGTCGGCGATGTTCTGGATTTGCGGGATCAAATCCTGGTAATCGACACTGCCTTTGCCGGTCGTATGGAAATCGACGCCGCCCGTGTCAGCGGCATCGATCTGGACGATAAGGCACTGGTGACATTGAACAGCGGTGATCGTCTCAATGGCATACTGCGTTATTCACCGGAAGATGGGCAGCGAGTGACGGGAACCCTGCTGGGAGATATTGCGCTTTCGGAGGATTTGTATCTGGTAGCGATCACCGATGCCGATAAGGATGCGGCAGCGGCAGCCCAGCCGGGAGAGGTCCGGAAACTGAAGCGCGGCGGGCCACCAACGACGATCGCCTGATGCTGTACATCGAGGGCACGCTGCAGGAAGAGAACAGCGTCACCACGGCCAACGAGATGCTGGCGGGCGGCTCGCTGGAGCGGGATATCAACCGCGACTGGTTCGCCTTCGGCGGCGTGGATTTCGAAAAGGATGAATTCGAGGATCTGGAACTACGTGCCCTGGGCAATGTCGGTATCGGTTATTTCCTGGCCCGCAGCGAAGCCTTTACCTGGAAGGCCCTGGTGGGCGCCGGTTACCAGCATGAGACGTTTACGGATAACAGCGTCGAGGACGAGGCCATCATTTCAATCTGAATTACCACTACAACGAATGGCTGGAACTGCTGCACAAGCTGACCTATTTCCCGTCGATCACCTCGCCCGCGGACGACTATCGCCTGGTCAGCAATCTTGCGGCGCAGATGCCCATAGGCAACACGGAGAGCTGGAAACTGCGGTTGAACCTGCGCAATCAGTATGACAGTCAACCGCGACCGGGCATCGAGGAACTGGATACGGTCTATTCCCTCAATCTTGTCTATGATTTCGATTAAGGAGTTAGGAGTTAGGCGTGATATAAATTCGTGGTTTCGTTACTTCTCACTCCTTACCCCTTACTCATCCGTAACGCAGCCCTCGGAGGCGGATTTCACCGTCTTGATGTATTTCATCAGGGTGCCGTGCCGGACCTTGTAGGGCGGCATGGTCCAGCTTTTGCGGCGCTTTTCCATTTCCGTGTCGTTGATGTCGACGTTGATGGTGTTATTCACCGCGTCGATGGTAATGGTATCGCCGTTCTCGATCAGGGCGATGGGGCCGCCTTCCTGGGCCTCGGGCACCACGTGGCCGATGATGAATCCGTGGGAACCGCCGGAAAAACGACCGTCGGTGATCATGGCCACGTCGTTGCCGAGTCCGGCACCCATGATGACGGAGGTGGGCGTCAGCATTTCCGGCATGCCCGGTCCGCCTTTGGGGCCCTCGTAGCGAATAACGACCACGTCACCCTTGCCGACCTGGTTGTTCTCCACGGCCTGCAGCATGTCTTCCTCGGAGTCGAACACCCGTGCCGGCCCGGTGAAGGCTTCGCCTTCCTTGCCGGTGATCTTGGCCACGGCGCCGCCGGGCGCCAGGTTACCCTTGAGAATGCGGATATGGCCGGTTTTCTTGATGGGATCATCCAGGGTATGGACGATGGGCTGACCTTGCTGCAGATCGGGCACGTCGGCGAGGTTTTCCGCCAGGGTTTTGCCGGTCACGGTTACGCAATCGCCGATGAGCATGTCGTTGGCGAGCAGGTATTTCATCACCGCGGGCGTGCCGCCGACATTATATAAATCCTCCATGACGTAACGGCCGCTGGGTTTGAAGTCCGCCAGCATCGGTGTTTTGTCGGCGACTTTTTCGAAATCGTCGATGGTCAGTTCAACGCCGACGGCGCGGGCCATGGCAATCAGGTGCAGCACCGCGTTGGTGGAGCCGCCGAGAACGGTTACCAGGACCATGGCATTCTCAAACGCCTCGCGGGTCATGATGTCCGCCGGTTTCAGATCCAGCTCCAGCAGATTTTTCATGGCGGCGCCGGTGCGCAGGCATTCGTCCAGCTTGGCCGGATCTTCCGCCGGGATGCAGGAACTGTAGGGCAGGGACATGCCCAGCGCCTCGATGGCCGAGGCCATGGTGTTGGCGGTGTACATGCCGCCGCAGGCGCCGGCGCCGGGACAGGCGTGGCGGACGATGTCCTGGCGCGCCTCGTCATCAATGCTGCCGCTGAGGAACTCGCCGTAGCTCTGGAAGGCGGAGATGATATCGATGGGCTTGTCATCGCGGTGGCCCGGTTTGATGGTGCCGCCGTAGACCATGATGGACGGTCGGTTCAGTCGGCCCATGGCAATCAGACAGCCGGGCATGTTCTTGTCACACCCGGGCAGGGAGATATTGGCATCGTACCACTGGGCGCTCATGACCGTTTCGATGGAATCGGCGATGAGATCCCGCGACTGCAGGGAATAACTCATGCCGGAGGTGCCCATGGAAATGCCGTCGCTGACGCCGATGGTATTGAAGCGCATGCCGATCATGCCCGCCGCCTCGACACCTTCCTTAACCTTGTCGGCGAGTTTCAGCAGATGCATGTTGCAGGTATTGCCCTCGAACCACATGCTGGAGATGCCGATCTGGGGTTTGTGCATGTCATCCGGTGTCAGGCCGGTGCCGTAGAGCATGGCCTGGGAGGCGCCCTGGGATTGCCGTTCCGTGATGCGGGAACTGTAGCGGTTCAGTTTCTTGTCAGCCATTGAGTGTTTGGAAATATATGTTGTGGAAAAGGTGCGTTAGAATACACCAGACCATTCATATTTGTCAGTGACGGAGCGGAAAATCCCCATCATGTCGTCAAAACAACCCGGATTCCTGGAAGCATTCAGCCGTCTCATTGCGGCGCCCTCGGTGAGTTGTCTCGATCCGTCGCTGGATCAGAGCAACCGGCCGGTCATCGATCTGTTGGCGAACTGGCTGGGTGATCGCGGATTTGACGTTGACCTCATGCCGGTCAGCGACAACCCGGAGAAGGTGAACCTGATCGCCCGAGCGGGCGAGGGAAGCGGCGGACTCGTGCTTTCGGGCCACACCGATACCGTTCCCTATAATGAAGACAAGTGGGATCAGGACCCCTTTACCCTGACGGAAAGGGACGGTCGTTACTACGGTCTGGGCACTTCCGACATGAAAAGTTTTTTTCCCATCATCATGGATGCCCTGGCGGAGGTGGATATCCGCAATCTGAAACAGCCGCTGTTCATTCTCGGCACCTGCGACGAGGAGAGCGCCATGACCGGTGCCAAGGCCCTGGCCGACTCGGGTCGTAGTCTCGGCCGTTATGCACTTATCGGCGAGCCCACGGGGCTGAAACCTATCCGCATGCACAAAGGGGTGATGTTCGAATCCATACGGATCACCGGGCGCTCGGGCCATTCCAGCGACCCGGCCCGGGGACTGAACGCCCTGGAAGGCATGAATGCCGTGATCAACAGCCTCATCCGCTGGCGTGACGAATTACAGGAGCGGGAGAGCAACCCCGATTTCCGGGTACCGACTCCGACGCTGAATTTCGGACGCATTCACGGCGGCGACAATCCCAACCGTATTTGCGCCGAGTGCGAATTGACCCTGGATGTACGCCTGCTGCCGCACATGGATATCGAGGCAACGCGGGCGTCGCTGCGGCAGAGGGTGATGGAAACCGTGGACGGAACTGGCATGGGTGTGGCGTTTGACTGTATATTCCCCGGCACGCCGGGGATGGATACCGACAGGAATGCCGCGATTGTACGCTATGCCGAGGAGCTGACCGGTGAAGAGGCGGGGACGGTGGCCTTTGCCACGGAAGGGCCGTATCTGAACGCCATGGGCATGAATACCGTGATCCTGGGGCCGGGCGATATCGAGCAGGCCCATCAGGCCAACGAATATCTGGCCCTGGACCGTATCGAGCCCATGAAACAAATCATTCAACAGACGGTTGCCAAATTCTGTATTGAACCAGGCTAATGGCGGACGATTCGGAAAAATTCATTCACTGGTTTCGCTCGGCGTCACCCTATATCCGGGTGCATGGCGGCAAGACCTTCGTGATCCAGATCGACGATGATGCGGTCCACTCGGACGGCTTCACGGATCTGGTGCACGATCTCGCCCTGCTGAACAGCCTGGGAATACGTCTGGTCCTGGTCTACAGCACGCGGCATTCCATCGAGGTGCGCCTGCAGGATCACCGGATCGAATCCCGATATCACCACGGCATGCGGGTTACGGATGCCGAGGCCATGCAATACGTCACGGATGCCGCCGGCAAGCTGCGCATCGAAATCGAGGCGCGGCTTTCCATGGGTCTGGGCAATACGCCCATGTCCGATGCCGATGTGCGGGTTGTGTCCGGTAATTTTATCGCCGCCCGGCCGCTTGGTGTGATAGACGGGGTCGATTACCAGTACACGGGCGAGTTTCGCAGCGCCGATGTGGATGCCATCAAGGCAAAACTGGATGGCCATGAAATCGTACTTATCCCGCCCCTGGGATATTCGGTCACCGGCGAGACCTTCAATCTCAGTGCCGGTGCGCTGGCATCGAAACTGGCGGTGGCCCTGGCGGCGGACAAGCTGATCTATCTCATGGAGTGCGGGACGCTGAAAGACGGGGATGGACAACCCGTCTCCCAGATGACGCAAATGGAAGCGGAAGTCTTCCTGAAGAATCTCGAGGACGACGCCGCGAAATACTATCTTGGCCACGCCATCGACGCCTGTGCCGGCGGCGTCGGCCGGGTACATCTGCTGGAACGGAGTGTCGACGGCGCCGTTCTTCAGGAACTGTTTACCCGGGACGGCGCCGGCACCATGATCAGCCGGGCATCCTACGATGTCGTCCGCAAGGCGACCGTCGATGATATCGCCGGTATCCTGGATATAATCGCGCCGCTGGAACGAGAAGGCGTGCTGGTGCCCCGTTCAAGGGAAAAGCTGGAACTGGAAATCGAGCACTTTACCGTCATGTCCCGGGACGATGTGATCATTGGCTGCGCCGCCTTGTATCCGTTTCCGTCGGAAACCTCCGGCGAACTGGCCTGCCTGGCCGTGCAGCCGGAATACCACGATAACGGCCGGGGAGAGCAGCTTCTTGAGGCTATCGAAAACGAGGCGGCCGGAGTCGGTCTCAAGCAGCTCTTCGTGCTGACCACGCAGGCGCGGCACTGGTTCCGGGAAAACGGTTTTGAAGAGTCTTCCATCAACGATCTGCCGGTGGAGAAGAAGCAGTTGTACAACTATCAGCGCAAATCACGGGTTCTGGTAAAAAAAATCCACTAAATAGATGTTCCGAATTCCAGTCCAGTTACAGCCCGGCTCGGCTACAGGGCGGGGTTATGGTGTTATCGCTCCCCTCGCTGCCTCCCTGGCTCGGTCCCGCGCTCGTCCATGGCGCTAGTCGCTCCAACACCATGACCCCGCCCTGTAGCCAGCCCAATCTCTTAATCTCCATATTTCAACAGTATCTGGACTGGAATTCGGAACACTTATTTAGGGTGATTTGAATCGTGTCTTCGACACATCCGCCATCGCCGCTGATCCGTCATCTGGCCTGGGGCCGTATGGATGTCGAAGGCATCGGCGAGGGCAAAGACTATAAACTCTGGCCCGGCGGCGGCCGGCCATGGGACTGGCGGGAAACCGGTACCCGTCACGTTCCCGGTATCCAGCCGGCCGATGTGGAAGAACTGATAAAGAACGGTTGTAAAACCGTCGTCCTGAGCCGGGGCATGCTGCTGTGCCTGCAAACCTGCCGGGAGACGCTGGATGAACTTGAAACAAAAGACGTCGCCGTTCATATCGCCGAAACCAAAAGGGCGGTCCGCATCTATAATGAACTGGCGGAAAAAGGTGAAGCTGTCGGCGGGCTGTTTCACTCCACCTGCTGATTCGGATATTCAAGACCGAAGATTCCGATTACGAGACTTGCTTCTCGCGGAGCAGGCAAAGTAACGGGTAGCCTGGATGGAGCGCAGCGGAATCCGGGGCCGACAAGTAACTCGTGCTTGGTTACTTGTGAATGTCGGACTGTTCTCGCTAATTAGGAATCGTGACTCACCAGATTTCCCGGATTCCGCTTTGCTCCATCCGGGCTACGAGGCTGCGATCTTGGCGAGATCATAAATTCGTATTCAAAAACCTTGACTGAATACTGCCATTCGAGATGATAAGGCGATGTCATTTCGACCAGTGGGAGAAATCCTGGAGATATTCCCTGTCATCTCACCAGATCACGATAAGCATACCAGGTAGCGTGGCCAAGAAGCGGGTAAATGATAATGAGACCCAGCAGAACAGTCAGAAAACCAATCGCGGTCAAGCCGACGATCAAAGCCGCCCACATCACCATGGCGGGAATATTGGCGGCAACCACGCGGATACTGAGTTTCATTGCTTCCCCGGCGGTCAGGGTGGTTTGATCGATAATAGCGGGAACCGAGACCACCGACAGAGCGAAAACCAGAAACGCCAGTACACCGCCCGCGGATATGTAAAATACAAGCTGCAGTATAGTCAAATTTTCGAGCACGCCTCCATAGGCCATTTCCGCGAGTGTGGGTGTGGACTGTTGAAACAGAGACTGCAGGAGCAGGCCCGCAAACAGAAACCAGATCAGACTGATGGCCAGCAGGGCGGCGGCAAAACGCCAAAGCGCCCGGTAATTGCGCCCCAGTCCTTCCAGTGAGTCGTCGAAGCTGATGGACGCATTCAGACCGCGCCGCCTGGACAGTTCGCACAGCCCCGTGGCCATAATCGGACCGATGAGCAGAAATCCGGATACGGCAGCGGCCATGAGATAGATATGGGTCGTCGTGAAGAGCAGGATTACCAGGCCCAGACCCGCAACGAGGAAACCATAGGCAATACTGGCTGCACGATGGTGCTTCAGGTCTTCCCAGCCCATGCGGATCCATTCGACCGGCTGCAGGAACGTGACTTTTTGCACCTGTGACGCCTGTGCCGGTATATCATCGAAGTGAGCCGTATTATTCATAGCAATTCCCCCGCTTCAGAGATTCGCGTATTTCTCCATAATTTCGGGATGCCTATTCGCGGCGAGGGCGCCGCTCCCGCAACCAGGGCCACACTCCGTGGTAAAACCGTGGTTGTGGGAGGCGCGACCACGCGCCGAATACAGGATCTTCCCCTTACGACTGGATTGAGCACAGCGTAATCCGGGGCCGAGACTGTTTTATCCGGTTTGTGTCGGCCCGGATTTGTAATACAGCCAGGAAGACACCTGTCCCCAGGCGCCGGCATTGACCACCAGACCGATGATCACGCTGGTCAACGACACGGGCACCACCTTGAAGACGAACAGGGCCACCGCCGTGGCGATGGCGCCCCAGACAATGCCGCGCAGGATCCAGTTGTTGGTCATGACCGGGATCAGAAAAGCGAAACCCCATATCCCGCCCCAGGTCATCTGCCGGTAAAGAAAGCTTTTGAGAAAGTCCTGGGTCAACTCCGGTCCCGGCATGAACTGCCAGATAATCACCAGAGCCAGAACATTGGCGGCGCCGCCGATGGCGCCGGCGCCGAAGGCGCGGACAATACTGGATAGATTAATCATCAATGAATCCCCCCGTTTATGGAAAAGTCGTCCCTGTCCTGTACAGAATTCCATGTACCGGACACTTTTTTATCACGGTACATGCTTTCCTTCAATTATAAAGACCGCCGTTTTGCGATTGCCGGGTCGATTCAGTCCGCGCCACCCCTTGCAATGGAGAATGCCGTGCGAATAACCGCCTCTTTCAATGTGCGTCTGTGTTTCTCAGTATCCACGCTGGCGGGTGCGGTTACCATGAATCCCTCGAACATGGCGGCAATGATCTCGGCGCGGATCCTCGCCTCGTCCAACGAAATATCCGGCACCATCTCGTGGATGCGCTCACTCAGATACTGCAGCTGGGTTTCATAGAGCTGCTGCATGAGTTCGCCGGTGTAATCGTCGGTGGAACTGAGCAGGGGCCACAGCTGGATGAAAAAATGGCGGGTATCGTCGTCGCCGATGTCCTCGAAGTTGAACTCCAGCAGTGCCCGGAAACGGCCTTCGGGTGAATCCCCGGCCTGGTGCAACAGCTCCCGGTAACGACGGATATAGGACTGCTGTACGTAACACATCAGAGCCCTGATGAGATCGCCGCGGGATTTGAAATAGTACTGTACGTTGCTCAGCCGCATATCAAGGCGCCGGCCGATTGCCTGCATGGAAAAGTGTTCGTAGCCCTCCGTGCGCAGTATCTCGAAGGCGGCCTCCAGGATCCGTAGTACGGTAGCGCGACCGGCCCGGCTCAATCGCTTGCCGGTCTGAATTAGCCCTTCAAAATCAAACTCCTGCACGGTTTTCCGTTCCATACTCATGCGCCCGCCCCGTTCGATTGACAATTGGGTCAATCTACCTAATAATTTATTGGTCAATACACCAAATCATTCATGCGTCATGGACGGTTCATGGTATCAGAATCCGGAAGTGATAGCGGAGAGGAGAAACCCGCTGCCATCGATACACCACGAGTAATACGACTATGAAGGCAACTCTGCTGAAGTGCATATTGATAATTCTGATGGGGGCGGTAGCGGGACCGGCTCTGGCGGATGATTCGGAAGCCGCCGCATTCAAGCAGGCCATCCGCGCCAAGTACGATCTCAAGGAACAGGCCTTCGCCGCCGGCGATGCCGATCTGGTCGTTGACCGCTTCTATTCCGAAGACGTGATCTCCACCGATAACGAAGGCAACACGCATGTGGGCCGGGAAGAATTACGGCCCCTGTACGAGGAAGTCACCGCGGCATTCAACGCCAAAATCGAATCGGTGTATACCCACGTGAACGGCGATGCCGGCTGGGACTGGGCCAACTTCCACGTCACGCCCAAGGATCCGGACAGCGAGGTGGAACCGTTCAGCTTCAAGATCCTTTTCCTGTGGGAAAAGGTGAACGGCGAATGGTGGAGCAAGGGCGACATGTATGTGCTCGGCCGATTCGAACAAAACGATGAGCACTGAGCTTCATGGAACAAGGGCGGGCCGTAGTGTTGGAGCGACTAGCGCCATGGACGAGCGCGGGACCGGGCCAGGGATGGCCCGGGGAGCGGAAACACTACGGCCCGCCCTTGCGTGATCCCGGTAACGGCATGGGTAGCGGAATTCTGAACACATTAGTTAATAGAAGCGGTGAACGGGATGTCAGGCGGTAACTCAAACCAGGGGGATAACTCCGGATTGAATCCCCGCATCACGCGCCGCGACTTCATTGGCTCGACACTGATCGGATCCGGTGCCGCCCTGTTGAGCATGAAGGCGCCGGGCCTGATCCGCAGTGCCCAGGCGCGGGAGTTTGAACTGGGGAAGACGGTGCCCCATCCCCTGACCGGTCTGGGCCCCGAGTGGACCGGGCCGGGCGGCATCGGTGATTACGCTGATGCCAACGGCAACACCCATGAGGTCGTCAACGCCGCGCATCAAATGCGCAACCGCAACTTCGGCAAAATGGTGGATGCCGCCGAGGATACCGGCGAGACATACGATCTTGTCATTGTTGGCGCCGGTTTCGCCGGTCTGGGGTCGGCCTATCGTTATAATAAGGAGTGTCCGGATGATTCCGTATTGCTCTTCGACATGCACGCCATCTTCGGCGGCGAGGCCAAACAGAATGAATTCGAGGTGGACGGCCATCGCCTCTGGGGACCGCAGGGTTCCAACGGCAATGTCTATCCCATCAAGAAGGCCCTGGACAGCGGCTGGGGAGCGCCGCTGTGGCGGGAACTGGGACTGCCGGAGGAATTCACCTGGCAGGATGCAAAAAATCTTTCCAAAGACATCCGTATCCCCTATGACGTCTATAGTCCCATGCACATTTCCTGGGAGAGCGCCGACCAGGGGTTCTTTTACGACGATCACGGTTTCGTCATCAACCCGTGGAAGAACCGCTTCAGGGAAGCGCCCATACCGGAGCAAATGAAGCAAGATCTCATCTGGATGGAGGTCTTCCGGCAGCCGCCGCGGCGGGACGACTGGCGGCAGTGGCTGGATTCCATGACCTACCAGCGCTTCCTGGAGAAGATCATGGGTATCAAGAGCGACGTAGCGAGTTATCTCAATCCGCAGATGGCGGCCATGGGTTGCGGCATGGGTACGGACGTGGCTTCAGCCTATTCCGCCTACAGTTTCATGCAGCCGGGCGTGAATGCCTATGATCGCTACCAGGGAGTGGGGGACCTTTCGGATCAGATCTGGCTGGCCAGCTGGCCCGGCGGCAATACCGGCCAGCTGCGCTACATTGTCAAGAACATCATTCCCGGCGCCTTCCCCGGCGGTATGGAATTAAAGGACGTTCTCTTCGGCCCGGTGCAATGGCAGAACCTGGATCGGCCCAATCAGCCGGTGCGCATGCGTCTCTCGTCCATGGTGGTGGACGTCCGTCACGAGGGTTCGCCGGAGAAGGCACAGCATGTCCGTGTAACCTATATGAAGGACGGCAAATTGCGGCGGGTGAGGGCGAAGAAAGTCATCGCAGCCGGCCAGCAGCATTCCAACAAGCGTATTGTCAGCGATCTGCCGGGTCACATGGCCGAGGCTATGGATGCGTTCATGCACGCGCCCATCTGCACGGTGAATGTGGCCCTGCGTAACTGGAAGTTTCTGGAGAAACTGGGCGTGTCGGCCGTGCGCTGGTTCGGCGAATTCGGCTGGTTCTTCAGTCTGCGCCGGCAGATGATCATCGACGGCGAGGAACCCATGCCGCTGGATCCGGACAAGCCCATCGTGTTGACAATGTATAACTCCTTCTGCATGCCCGGCCTGGCGCCGGCGCAGCAGACGGTGGCGGCGCGCATGAAACTGTTTTCCATGTCCTTCGCCGATATCGAACGGGCCGTGCGCGATCAGTTCACGAAAATGTTCGCCGATTACGGTTTCAATGCGGACCGCGACATCGCCGGTATCGTCGCCAATCGCTGGGGGCATGCCTACGTGGTCTGCCCGCCGCATTTCTACTTTGGTAAAAACGGTCAACCGGCGCCCCGGGACGTGGTGCGCGAGGGCTACGGCCGCATCCGCTTCGCCCACTCGGAACTGGAGGGGACGCAGATGTGGGAAACGGCGATACACGAGGGTGAGCGGGCCGTGCGGCAGGTGCTGGAGTCCGTGTAGCCTGCATACAACATGTGGGCTGGATCGATACGTATTTGATACAAAAAGCTTGGAGTAAGGCTTTTTTTTGTATTATATTGTGCCGAAGTAATAAAAACTTCATGGGAGGGCAGGCCAGTGAGAATAGCGACATATCATAAGTTTATCGGTACGGCGATGTGTGCGGTGCTGGGGTTAACGGGATTGAATGTATCGGCGGCCGTACTTGAGGAAGTCGTGGTTACGGCCCAGAAACGCGAACAAAGCCTGCAGGACGTGGGTATCTCAGTCTCCGCCTTCTCCGGGGAGCAACTGGAGAACCTGGGCGTGACCAACACCGTAGACATTACCCAGCAGATCCCCGGCATGCAGTTGTTTACCTTCTCGCCGGCGTTCACCGTGTTCAGCCTGCGCGGCGTCTCCCAGAATAATTTCCAGGATAACCTGGAAGCGCCCGTGGCCGTCTACATGGACGGTGCCTACGTGGCCAGCATGAACGCCATCAATACCCAGCTCTTTGATATGGAGCGTGTCGAGGTGCTGCGCGGGCCGCAGGGCACCCTGTACGGCCGCAATACCACCGGCGGCCTGGTACATTATATTACGCGCAAGGCGACGGACGAGGAATTCAACGGCTACATACAGGGCAGTGTCGGCAGTTATGAAACCACCGGATTGGAAAAATACAGTGTCGAAGCGGCGGCCGGCGGCGCCCTGACCGACCGGGTTCGCGGCCGTCTCGCCGGCCGCTGGGAAACCGACGATGGTTATACCGAGGCGGGTTCCGCATTCGGTGCACCGACGGCAGCCGGACGCGACACTTACGGCTCCAACGGTTTCTCCCTGCGGGGCAACCTGCAGATTGACGTTACCAATAGCGCCACTCTGGATCTGACGGTTTCCCATGCCGAGGATGATGACGTGCCGACGGGACAATATATTGTCTCCCTGGCCGGCTTCGATCCGGCAACCGGACTGGGCACTTTTGACGGCATCGATCCGGCAACGGGCACGCCCGCCGTCTTTCCCAAGGAAACCATTACCGGTGACGTGCACAAGCATTTCTCCGATGAAGATACTTTCTACGAGCGGAAGACCACATCGATCAGCGCCCAGCTGACCGCCGAGATGGATAACGGCATAGAGTTTGTCGGCATCACCAACTGGATGACCATGAACAAGTTCTATCTGGAGGATGCCGGCGGCGGTCTGGTCTTTTTCCCGTACAACACCGTCAACGATTACACCCAGTTTTCCCAGGAACTGCGCTTTTCCGGCAGCACGGATCGCATGCGCTGGCAGGTTGGCGCTTATTACCTGGACATGACCTGGGATACTTTCCAGAGTGTGGAAGGCGCGGCTATCCACGGTGGTGGACCAGGTTCACCTATCACCAACGCTGCCTTTACCGAGACCTTCGGCCTGGTGGATTCGTTGAATATTTCCGTATTCGGTCAGGTGGAATACGACATCGCGCCGCAATGGACCCTGATCGGCGGTTTGCGCTATTCACGAGATGACAAGAACCTGAATATGACCCAGTTCTTTACCGATTCCGGCCAGGGCATTCCACGTACCCAGGTACTCAATGTAGCCACGGATGTCGCGATCCCGGGAATTGACAGGATTGATTACGACGACGTGGCGGCGCGGGCGCAGATCAACTGGAAACCCACCGAAGAAACACTGGTGTATGCTTCCTTCAGTCGCGGCATCAAGGGCGGCAACTGGTCGCTTGATCCGTTGGGCAGCATCGCCGCAACTTCGCCCGCGAATCTCAAACATGATGAAGAAGTGCTGCACGCCTACGAACTGGGCCTGAAAACCTCATTGTTTAACGGCCTGACGCGCTTGAACGCCTCGGCCTACTATTATGACTACGACGATTATCAGGCTTTCTCGATTGCCGGTCTGACACCTCAGGTGGCCAATTCCGACGCCGAATCCTTCGGCGGTGAAATCGAGGTCATCACTTCCCCCATCGACGGACTGGACCTGATGTTCGGTGCCGCCTTCATTGATTCCGAGGTGGACGCGGTGCCTGACGTCTTCGGCGGCACGGTACAGGCGGAATTCCCCAATGCCCCCAGTGTCAGTCTTAACTGGTTGGGCCGCTACGAGTGGCCGGTCATGAACGGCCGCATGGCGGTGCAGATCGACGGCAACTGGAACGACGATCAGTTCCTGGAGGGGTCCAATTCCGGCGTCTCCTTTGAAGAGGCCTACGATGTCTGGAACGCCCGCATCTCCTACACAGCGGCGGACGGTTCCTGGAGCGCCGCCGTCTGGGCCAAGAACTTTACCGATACGGAATATCGCTTGTACAACCTGGACCTGGGGCTGCTCGGTTTCATCGAGCAGGTCTATGCACCACCCAGGCAGATCGGCGGCACTTTGAGCTATAACTGGTAACATTCGATAACAATCGAATTATTCGGCGCGAGGGCGCGCCTCCTGCGGCCATGGTTTTGTACCGGAGTAGAACCCTGGACGCAGGAGCCCCGCCGCGACTTTCGGCCCGGAGTCGTGCCTCCCACAACCACGGTTTCAACCGGAGAGAAACCCTGGTTGTGGGAGCGGCGCCCACGCCGCGAATCAATGAAAACAACGTGGGGACGGAGTGATGACCCGAACTATCTTCGGCAGACTGTTTCTGATTATCGGTCTTGCCTTTGTATTGAATGCCTGTGGTGATGACGACGCATCCGGGGTTACGGCTGTTGCACAGAAGGAGGAGACATCCTCTTCAGCGGAGCAGCCGGCCGAACCGAATGCAAAACAGCCGCCGCTGAAAACGGAAGAGATGGGCCGGGTGGAAACCCTCCCTGCGGATTACCCCGAGCATTGGTTCCTGGTCTTCGACCTGGCTTTTTTCCACATGCTGGAAGGCCGGACGATTGTCGTGGACGCCCTGGGCAAATCCATTCCGGAGCAGTTCAAGGGCAGTTTCAATGTCTCCTTCGGCGGCAGCATCGCCCGTTCCGATCTGCGTAACGAACTCTACGCCGCCGAAACCTTTTACACGCGCGGCAACCGCGGTACGCGCACGGACGTCGTCACCATCTACGACACCGCCACCCTCGAACCCGTCGATGAAATCGTCTGGCCCAAGCCGAAGCGGTATAACGGCATGCCGCAGCGCTATGCCCTGACGCTGATCGATAATGATCGACTGCTGCTGGCGTTCAACCTGGATCCGGCCACCTCGGTGACGGTCTTCGATGTGGAAGCGCGCAAGGTTCTCAATGAAGTGGCCACTCCCGGCTGCAGTCTCATTTATCCCACCGGCGAACGCGGTTTTACTTCGATCTGCTCCAACGGCGGCCTGATGTCCACGCAATTGAAGGCCGATGGCACCATTGCCGAGCAGACCCGGGTGAAACCGTTTTTCAGTTCCGACACCTCGCCCATCTTCGAACGGGCAGCGGTGATCGACGGCATGGCCTACTTCCCCAGCTTCGACGGGCGGCTGCATCCGATCAACCTGAAAGGCAACGTCGCCCGCGTCGGCGAGGCCTGGCATCTGGTGCCGGAAGCCGAGCGCGGCGAGAACTGGCGCCCCGGCGGCATCGGCATGATCGATAAAGACAGCAACGGCCGTTTTTACATACTCATGCACCCGGACGGCGGCGACGGCACCCACAACGCCGGCGGCACCGAGGTCTGGGTCTTCGATCCGGCGGCGAAAAAGCGCGTATCGCGCATTGAACTGGCCAATTGGGGATTGTCCATTGCCGTCGGCGGCGGGGAAGAGCCCCTGATGATGGTCACCAATGAGACCATGGCCCTGGATGTCTACCGGGTGGCGTCCGGCGAACACCTTCGCACTATCGACGGCATCGGCCAGGAGACGCCGTTGATGCTGCACGGGATAAAATAATGCCGCTGCTCCTGCATGACGCGTTGGTGCTGTTCTTCATCTGGCTGCTGGCCGCGGCGGCGTGGCACAAGCTGCGGCATCCGGTTTATTACCGGGAACGGTTGCGGAGCTATCTGCCGGCGCTGTCGGTTCCTGTGACACTGATTGCCGGGTTGGAGATCGGCCTGGCCGCGGCCCTTGCCGCTTTCCCCCTGCGGCAGGCCGCGTTTCTTTTCACCGCGCTGCTTCTGGCCGTTTATCTGCTGGCTATGCTGCGCCAGTTGCTCAAGGGCGATGCCGACAGCCGTTGCGGCTGCGCCGGACCGGAGTCGGATCTGCGCATCAGCCCGGTCCTGATCGGGCGCAACGGTGTGTTGGTTCTGCTGGCCATGGCGGGCACCGTGCCGGTGGTTGATATGGCTGCGGGGATCGGTTTTTATTTTAACGCGGTATTGATCGGCCTGTTTCTGATCGGCGTGTATCTGTGCACGGAACAGCTTATGCTCAATGCACAACGTTTCCGGGAAAGTTGGGGGTGATCATGGACTGGCTGGTGATCTCCAACATCGCCCTGTGGATCGGGTTTGTGATCATGCTGATCATCAATCTGGCGCTGATCCGCCAGGTCGGCATTCTTTATGAACGCATCGCGCCGGCCGGCGCCTTGATGCTGAATAACAACCTCAAGGTAGGGGACGAGGCGCCGCCCATCGACGTGCAGGACATCGACGGCAATCGCTTCAAGATCGGTGTGCCGGCGAAAGAAAACAAATCCACCCTGTTGTTCTTCGTGTCACCGGACTGCCCGGTCTGCGGCAGTCTGCTGCCCGTTCTCAAGTCCACCGCCGCCGCGGAGCGCAACTGGCTGGACGTGATCCTGGCCAGCGACGGCGAGGAACAGGATCACAGCCGCTATATACAGGAGAAAGGTGTGGCATCCTTTCCCTATGTGGTGTCGGAATTGCTGGGCAAGACCTACGGCGTGAGCAAGCTGCCCTATGCCGTATTGATCAACGAACAAGGCCGCATCGCGTCCCTGGGTATCATCAACTCCCGGGAGCATCTGGAAAGCCTGTTCGAGGCCAAGGAACATACGGTAGCCTCGATCCAGGATTACATGAAACAGCGCGGCGGCGCGGGCAACCCTCAGGAGGCGAACCACTCATGAACTTCTTCGATCGTTTCTTTGAACAGCGATCCCGGCATCTGGCCCGAAGCACCTCCCGGCGGAGTATGCTCAAACGCCTGGGCGGGGTGCTGGTAGGCTCGGCCGCAATCCCGCTCCTGCCGGTGGCGCGCGCGGCGGATAACGGTAATGCGAAAATGCCGAGGGAAGAGGGCGATCCGGGCAGCTGCGATTACTGGCGTTACTGCGCCATCGACGGCTTCCTCTGTCATTGCTGCGGCGGCACCTACAACACCTGTCCGCCGGGCACGGAAATGTCGCCCATCACCTGGATCGGCACCTGCCGCAACCCGGTGGACGGCCGCAATTACGTCATCTCCTACAACGACTGCTGCGGTAAGACCAGCTGCGGCGCCTGCCTGTGCATGCGCGACGAAGGCGACCGGCCGGTCTACCGCGCCGACAAATCCAACGACATCAACTGGTGCCTGGGCACGGAAAGCGCCATCTATCACTGCTCCACCGCCATCGTCGTGGGTGTGGCCGTCGAAAAGGAATGATTAAAGTTGTCGTCGCCGCGCTTCTGTCGGTGTTCGTTCTTACGGCCGGCGCCGAAGAGGTCAATGCGCAACGGGCGCATTATAATTACATGCTCTACTGCCAGGGTTGCCACACTCCGGAGGGACTCGGCATCGACTCCGTGCCCCGTATCAAGGGCCACGTGGGAAACTTTCTGCGGCTCCAGGAGGGACGCGAATACCTGGTTCGTGTACCGGGCTCCGCCGGTTCCGTACTGAATGACGCACAACTCGCCGAAGTCCTCAACTGGATGATCCTCGAATACGGCGAAGACAGCATCCCCGCCGACTTCCATCCCTATACCGAGACCGAAGTGGCACAGCTACGGCAAGACCCGCTGCTGGAAGTGGAAGACCACCGGCGAAGACTGATGGAACAACTGCGTAACAGCAAGGAGTGAAGAGTGAGGCGTAAGGAGTAAACGCCCCGGTACGCCATACCGCAAAAGCCTAAACCCGGCCTCGTCATACTAGTAGATTAAAAGGGGACGCTTCCCTTTTCAGGAATGGGGCCACCGCCTTGGTCTGCATGCCATGGCAGCATAGAGGCATCATCATTTTATATATGCAGCCACAGAGGACACGGAGGACACAGAGAAAAGCTGAAAGTCGATACTCTGTGCTCTCTGTGTTTCCCTCTGCGGCTTATAAAAAATTTTCCCGGCTTACGCTACGCTGCATCCGGGCTACAAGCTCTCTGTCTACCTTACGGTTCTGATAGAACATTGGTTATAACAGCATAATGAATGATTCAATCGACTGGATGCCGGTGTCCACCGGCATGACGGCGGGTTTTTAACTCTGTGTTACTCTGTGGCAAATCCTGTTTCTGTTCAGGATAAATCCCTGGCGGCGATGTCGATGCATTCCCGGATGGTTTCTTCATCGCCCAGTTGTTGGGCCAGCAGCAGGCACAGTTTGGACAGAAGTAGCGCTTCCTTTTCCGGGCCGGCCTTGTCGACGACCTCGGCCAGTTGGTCGTAGATCCGTTCCAGTGCCTCGGTGGTCAGTTGTTTACTCATGATGATTGTTCTCCCAGCGCTTGCTTGAAGGCTTGCAGGACTTCGTCGGGTTGTATCCCGCGCCAGCGGGCGGTGATGTGGCGATCTGGACGGACAAGGTAAAACGTGCCGTCGTCCGCGCCGTAGAAGTCGAAGATCCGTTCTTCCCGATCCTGTAATACTGTCAAATCATCTCTGTTTAGTTGAACCGTACTGATTATGATCGGCGTGAAGGGTTCGCTGTCTGTGTCGAGTTTGCTGAACAAATCGTCAAGATCGTCGGGCAGGGCCCCGGATTTGTTGAAATACAATCCCGAGAAGCCGTGGCCGAGATGATCGAGCAGATAATCATCTTCACCGATGCGGCGGTTGACCAGGGGTGACCCGGCACCGGGCCCGCTATCAAATTCGGCGTTCCGTTCCGGAAACGCAGTCAACGGACTGTCGACATAGGTATACGGTTGCGACTGGCGCGGGTTGATCAGGGGCCGGGAGAATTGCTGACTGATGGACAGGGACAGCGCCGCTTCGCGCATCAATGCATAACCCCGCGTCGGCGGCGTCATGAAGCGGGTGCTCTTGGTGGCGTTGTCGAAGATCTCCATGGTGGCACCGCGCCGTTCCGGCGAATAGCTGTCCAACAGGGCATCGGGCGCGTTGCCCTTCAGGGCGTACGCCAGCTTCCAGCCAATGTTGGCGGCGTCGGCGAACCCGGAATTGAGGCCGCGCACGCCGAAGATGGGAACCAGGTGGGCGGCGTCGCCGGTGAAGAAAACCCGTTCATGACGGTAATCGTCCAGGGCCAGGGTATAGGCCTTGTACAGGCTCCACCATTCCAGTTCCCAGGGGCCCGGTTCGCCGATCATGTCGACGATGGCACCGACGCGTTTGCGGATGTTGTCTTCCTGAAGGGCGGTTTCCTCGTCTTCGCCATCCTGCAGTTGATAATCCACACGCCAGATGTTGTCCGGCTGCTTGTGCACCAGCACGGTGGAACCGGGATTGGCGGGGGGATCGAAGAAGGCGCGCCGCTCGGTGGGGTAATCGGATTGCATTTGAATATCGACGATGACGTACTTGCCTTCGTAAGCATCACCGCGCAGTTTCAGGCCCAGGCTCTTGCGCACCGCGCTGCGGGCGCCGTCGGCGGCGATGACGTACTCACTTTCGGTTTTATAGTCACCTTCCGGTGTGTCGATTGTCAGTATTGCACAGTCTTCATGGAGTTCAATGTGTTCCAGACGGCTCTGCCAGCGCAGTTCGATCAGGGCTTCTTCCATCGCCTTGTCGATGAGGAATTGCTCAATGAACTGTTGCTGGATGTTGTACATGGGATAGAAGCGTTCGTCCTCGCTGTGCGGCATCTCCAGCCGGAAGACCGGTTGCATGCGGTAGTAAGATGTACCGTGGGTCCAGCCCAGAGCCTTGTTCACGAATCGATCCGAGAGTCCCAGTTGCTGCAGTATCTCGAAACTGTGACGGGCGATACAGATGGCGCGGCTGCCGTCATTGACGCTGTCTTTATCATCAAGGACCACTGAGCGGATGCCGTGGCGGGCCAGCTCCAGGGCGGCAGTGACGCCCACCGGGCCGGCGCCGACGATGATGACCGGATGACGGATGGTTTCGCCGTCCAGTTCCGGCGGCCGCACGAAGGGATAGTGTGGATAATCGAAGTACAGCGATGAATTACGACTAGCGGGTCGAGTCATTGTCAATCACATTTGTCGAAATGATTTATTGGTTTCAATCGGGATCTCGCAAAGGCGCCAAGAACGCCAAGGAAAGATGATCTGTTTTCTTAGCGCCCTTGGCGGGCTTTGCGAGATGTCTATGTTTTACTCAATCTTTGGCTAACAACTTTGGAACTCGCCAAGACGTAAAGGAATAGGGTATTGTTAGATACGGGTTTTCTTGGCGCCTTGGCAAGATCAAATGTTCTTGTTTTTGCTCCTCACTCCTTACCCCTTACGCCTCACTCGCCGGGCGCATCGGGCTGGTTTTCCGGCCGGGCTTTGTCGAAGGCGTCCAGTTTCAGACATTCGGCCTCGATGGCGATCAGTGTGGGATACTCATCCAGCGGGATCTCGAATCGGTGAGCGTTGTAGATCTGCGGGACCAGACAGATATCCGCGATGCTGACATCTTTTCCCAGGCAATAGGGTCCGGTTGTCGTGCCGGACAGCAATGTTTCCAGGGCCCGAAAGCCTTCCCGAACCCAGTGTTCATACCAGATGTTGCGGCCGTCATCATCAATGTTCAGTTGGTGTTTCAGGTATTGCAGGACCCGCAGGTTGTTGAGCGGATGAATGTCCGTACAGATGATGGTGGCGAGTTGACGGGCCTTTGCCCGGTCCGCCGGGGCGGCGGGCAACAGGGGCGGGGACGGCTGTGTTTCGGCCAAGTATTCCAGAATGGCCAGGGATTGCGTCAGTGTCACATTTCCGTCGATTAATGTCGGCACCAGTCCCTGGGGATTCAGGGATTTGTATTCGTCCTTGTGTTGTTCGCCGCCATCCTTGACCAGATTGACCGAACGCAGTTCATAGTCGATGCCCAGAAGATTCAGGGCGATTCGGATGCGATAGGCGGCGGTGGAACGCCAGTAGCTGTACAGGATCATGCCATCATTCGGACGGTGTGTATTTTTTTACCACCTGGTCGATGCGGCCGAAGATGGAATCACCGCCCTCGTCGAACATCTCAATCTCGATGCGATCGTCGAAACGCATGAACGGCGTCGACGGCTTGCCGTCGGCGATGGTTTCCAGACAACGCACCTCGGCCAGGCAGCTGGAGCCGTCCTTGCTGCCCTTGTTGGCCACCGTGCCCGAGCCTATCACCGTACCGGCCATGAGGTCGCGGGTCTTGGCGGCATGGCTGATCAATTGCGTGAAACTGAAGGTCATGTCGACGCCGGCATTGGGCGAGCCGATCTTGTTGCCGTTGAGGATAGAATGCAGCGGCAGGTGCAGTTTTTCCCCGTCCCAGGCCTCACCCAGTTCGTCCGGCGTCACCGCCACCGGCGTGAACGAGGTCCACGGCTTGGACTGGTAAAAGCCGAATTGCTTGGCCAGTTCCGCGGGAATGAGATTGCGCAGGGACACGTCGTTGACCAGGGCGATGAGCTTGATGTGCTCGGCGGCCTGTTGCGGTTTGATGCCGGCGGGCACATCGTCGGTAATCACCACCACTTCCGATTCAAAGTCGATGCCCCAGTCCTCCGATTCCGCAAGGATGTCGTCGCGGGGACCGATGAAGGCATCCGAGGCGCCCATGTACATGAGCGGATCGGTCCAGAAGGAGTCCGGCAGTTCCGCGCCGCGCGCCTTGCGCACCAGTTCCACGTGGGTGACGTAGGCGCTGCCGTCGGCCCAGTGATAGGACCGGGGCAGGGGGGCGTCCACCGCGGCGGGATCGAAATTGAAGGCGCCGGACAGGCTGCCTGCTTCCAGATCCTGATAAAGTTCCTGCAGGACGGGTTCCACCTCGCGCCAGTTGTCCAGTGCCCCCTGCAGGGTCTGCGGCAGTTCGGGTGGGACTGTCGCCGCGCGTTTCAGATCGCGGGAGACCACTACCAGTTTGCCGTCGCGGCCGTTTTTCAGTGATGCCAGTTTCATGTCGGTTATTGCTTGCCTGTAAAGTATTTTTGTATGCCCTGCCAGCAGTCCTGATAGTCCTCCTGCCGTGCCGGTGTTTCCATGGCGAACTGCGTCGGCGCGATAACGTAGCGGGATTCGAACATGAAGGCCAGTGTATCGCGATAGCGTTCCGGTTTCAGTTCCGCGTTGCTGGCCTTTTCGAACACGGCCGCATCCGGGCCATGGGGCGACATGGAATTGTGCAGGCTGGCGCCGCCGGGGACGAAGCCTTCCTCGCGGGCGTCGTAGACGCCGTGAATCAGGCCCATGAATTCGCTCATGATATTGCGGTGATACCAGGGCGGCCGGAAGGTATCCTCCGCCACCATCCAACGGGGCGGGAAGATAACGAAATCCATGTTGGCCGTGCCGGGCGTGTCCGATTTGGATGTCAGTACCGTGTAAATGGACGGATCAGGGTGATCGAAGCTGATGCTGCCGATGACGTTGAAACGCGCGAGATCGTATTTATAAGGTCCGGAGGTGCCGACCCAGGCGACTACGTCCAGGGGCGAATGATCCAGATCGACAGCGTAAAACCGGCCCTGGAATTTGCACAGCATCTGGAACTCGCCCTCACGATCGTCGTAGGCGGCCACGGGATAGAGAAAATCCCGATCATTGGCAAAGCCGTTGGCACCCACCGGGCCCCGCTCGGGCAGTTCCAGCATGGCGCCGTAATTTTCGCAAATGTAACCGCGTGCGGACTCTTCCGGCAGTTCGACGCGGAATTTCATGCCGCGGGGGATGACACATATTTCGCCGGGTGAAACCATGAGTTGTCCGCACTCGGTGTGCATCATCAGGGCCCCGGATTGCGGCACGATGAGCAGTTCGCCGTCGGCGTTGTAGAAAAAGCGGTTCTGCATGGAGCGGTTGGCCAGATAGACATGGATCCCGATGCCGGTCTGCATGCGGGCGTCGCCGTTGGCGGCGAAGGTGACCAAGCCGTCGATGAAGTCGGTGGGCTTTTTTGGTATATCAAGCGGGTCCCAGCGCAGTTGTTCCGGCGGCGCCGGTATTTCCGTGATCGGCGCGGTGCGGACCAGACCGTGATCCACGGGACGGTAACGGCCCTGGGCCACGGACGGCCGGATGCGGTAGTACCAGTTGCGCCGGTTGTGTTCGCGCGGGGCGGTGAAGGCGGTGCTGCTGAATTGTTCCGCGTACAGTCCGTAATTGACTTTCTGCGGACTGAAGCGGCCCGCCGGCAGGGCGCCTTCCAGAGCTTCGGTTTCGTGTTCGTTGCCGAAGCCGGTGAGGTATTGGAGATCGTTGCTTGTTGTCATTACTGAGATTCCTGATTTTTGTCTCATCGGCAAATTTTGTGGATATCGGAAGGGTTCATAGTGAATCTCGCCAAGCCTGCCCCGGACTTGTTCCGGGGATCGCCAAGCCCGCAAAGGATTTATGGACTTTCACCTCTTTGCGAATTTTGCGTTCCTGGATCGGGGTCCAGGACAGGGCTTGGCGAGCAGGATAACGCCAACAGGTATTTTTGAAATGCAAAATTTTCACCTAATCGTTATTGCGTTTGTCGATGACCCGTTTTGCCTTGCCTTCGGAACGGGGCAAGCTGCCGGGCGGGGCGATCTCGACCTCCGCCGAAATGCCGATATGCATTTTGATCCTTTCACTCAGTTGCCGGCTCCATTTCTCTGTTTTTCCTTCCGGGCTGATCGCGGAAACGTATTCCACGGAGATAGTAACCTGATCCAGATGCCCCCGCTTGCTGAGTTCGATCTGGTAGTGGGGCGCCAGTTCGGGAACGGACAGGATCTGTTCCTCGATCTGGGTGGGGTAGACATTGACGCCGCGGATGATGAGCATGTCGTCAGTGCGGCCGGTGATCTTGTCCATGCGGCGCATGGTCCGGGCCGTGCCGGGCAGCAGGCGGGTCAGGTCGCGGGTGCGGTAACGGATCACGGGCATGGCTTCCTTGGTCAGGCTGGTGAAAACCAGTTCGCCTTCCTCGCCGTCCGGCAGTGGGTTGCCGGTATCGGGGTCGATGATCTCCGGATAGAAATGATCCTCCCAGATGGTGGGGCCGTCCTTGGTTTCCACGCATTCCTGGGCGACGCCAGGTCCCATTACCTCAGACAGGCCGTAAATATCCACGGCATGGATGCCCAGGCGATCCTCGATCTCCCCGCGCATGGCCTCGGTCCAGGGCTCGGCACCGAACAGGCCCACGCGTAATGACAGCTCGTCCCGTGTCAGACCCTGGCGTTCCATTTCGTCGGCCAGGTTCAGCATGTAGGAGGGGGTGACCATAATTATGTCGGGACGGAAGTCCCGAATCAGCTGTACCTGCTTCTGGGTCTGGCCGCCGGACATGGGAATAACCGTGCAGCCCAACTTCTCGGCGCCATAGTGGGCGCCGAGTCCGCCGGTAAACAGGCCGTAGCCGTAGGCGACGTGGACCTTGTCGCCGGCGTGTCCGCCGGCGGCGACGATGGATCGGGCCACCACGTGAGACCAGACATCAATATCGTTTTGTGTATAACCGACGACGGTGGGCTTGCCGGTGGTACCGCTGGAGGCGTGAATGCGCACTACCTGTTCCATGGGTACGGCGAACAGGCCGAAGGGATAGTTCTCACGCAGATCGTCCTTGGTGGTGAACGGGAATTTGCTCAGGTCTTCCAGGGATTGCAGGTCATCGGGATGAACGCCGTGGTCGTCAAATTTCTTTTTATAAACGGGTGAGTTGTCCCAGGCGTGCCGCAGGCTCTGTTTCATTCTCTGCAACTGGAGGCTGCGCAGGTCGTCGATGCCGGCATGTTCGATATCGTCGTAAAAGCTGCCGGCGTCATGTATCACGCCCATGTTTCCCCCGTCAGGTAATATGATGGTAGATGGATATATTAAGCAGGTTATAAGTA